>JAYQLP010000003.1:0-332500 GCA_038143215.1 Candidatus Arcticimaribacter sp.
TGATTTGACGTCATCCCCACCTTCCTCTCGGTTTGCACCGGCAGTCTCGCTAGAGTTCCCAACATTACCTGTTGGCAACTAACGATAGGGGTTGCGCTCGTTATAGGACTTAACCTGACACCTCACGGCACGAGCTGACGACAACCATGCAGCACCTTGTAAGTAGTCCGAAGAAAAGACCATCTCTGATCTATGCAACTTACATTTAAGCCCTGGTAAGGTTCCTCGCGTATCATCGAATTAAACCACATGCTCCACCGCTTGTGCGGGCCCCCGTCAATTCCTTTGAGTTTCACTCTTGCGAGCGTACTCCCCAGGTGGGTCACTTATCACTTTCGCTTAGCCACTCAACGTACCAATGTTGATCGAACAGCTAGTGACCATCGTTTACGGCGTGGACTACCAGGGTATCTAATCCTGTTCGCTACCCACGCTTTCGTCCCTCAGTGTCAGTGTATTGTTAGTAATCTGCCTTCCCAATCGGTATTCTATGTAATATCTATGCATTTCACCGCTACACTACATATTCTAACTACTTCACAATAACTCAAGTTAATCAGTATCAAAGGCAGTTCTATCGTTGAGCGATAGGCTTTCACCTCTGACTTAATTAACCACCTACGGACCCTTTAAACCCAATGATTCCGGATAACGCTTGGATCCTCCGTATTACCGCGGCTGCTGGCACGGAGTTAGCCGATCCTTATTCTTACAGTACCGTCAGCTACTTACACGTAAGTAGGTTTCTTCCTGTATAAAAGCAGTTTACAACCCATAGGGCAGTCTTCCTGCACGCGGCATGGCTGGATCAGAGTTGCCTCCATTGTCCAATATTCCTCACTGCTGCCTCCCGTAGGAGTCTGGTCCGTGTCTCAGTACCAGTGTGGGGGATCCCCTCTCAGGGCCCCTACCTATCGATGTCTTGGTGAGCCGTTACCTCACCAACTAACTAATAGGACGCATGCCCATCTTCTACCACCGAAGTTTTCCTCTTCAATCGATGCCAATCGAAGATCGTATGGGGTATTATTCCAAATTTCTCTGGGCTATCCCCCTGTAGAAGGTAGGTTGCATACGCGTTACGCACCCGTGCGCCGGTCGTCAGCAGAGTGCAAGCACTCCCTGTTACCCCTCGACTTGCATGTGTTAGGCCTGCCGCTAGCGTTCATCCTGAGCCAGGATCAAACTCTTCGTTGTAGTTCTTAATTTTAGTCTTACAACTTAAAGTAATTTTCGAAGTCTCAAAATGGTTTGTTCGTTCGTATCTCTCGATACGCGCTGTCATTTTCAATCTTTCAATGAACGTGGCTAACATATATTATCCCTGTTAGCGGGTGCAAATATAAAACCCTTTTTCTCCCCCAACAAAACCTTTTTCAATAAATTTTTAAAAAAAATAAAACCATGAAAAATACCCCGCGAAAACAGATGAGAACCAACAAGATACAAACTAAATTCTATTCGAAAAAATTCCAGACTATTTTTTCTTTTGCCACTTATTGTAGAGGGCATCAAAATCGAAAGTAACGGCGGGGGGCTGTTCTACCAAGTACCCCTCGGCAAAAGCACGGTACAAAATATCTTCAATGAGATAGTCTTCGTAATTGGTTTCGGGATTGTATTCGTCTTTTAAAGATAGCTTAAAAAGCGATGCGGTTGTTTGGTAGACGAAAGCGCGCCATCCATTGCGGAGATCTTTGACAAGATCAAAGGTAGTACTTCCGGTTTGGCGGTGTACGAGACGAATAAGAATTCGCCCTTGCGATTTAGAGAGTTTTTTTAACTCGGCTTCAAACTCATTGTAGATGAATTTTTCGAGGCGCTTTAAATATTTTTTTCGCCCGCGTTTGGTTTCAATGTTTTCAATACGTTCATTTAAAACCAAAAGGCGTTCTGCGGCTAGTTTGGCATAGGGGTATACGCGAAATACACGCCGTCTTAAAAGGATATAACGCTTTAATTCTTCTTGATTTTTAAAAGTAAGGGGCTGAAAAACAACTACTTCTTTTAGAGGAATACTGTAAACGGGAATGCTATCACCCTCTACCATCATTAATGCATTATCTGCATTTGTTTCTTGGGCAAAAATCCTTGTGAACAGGAGTAAAAAAACAAAAAAGAAGAACTGCTTTTTCATGCTGCAAAGGTAACAAGATAAAGCTGTTTAGAAAATGAATTGTAAAGGATATAATGTTAAATTAGCTCATCAAAAAAAACAATATGGAAATATTAAATAAAGAAGCTGAACAATTTTTTGAACGTTATTTGAACAATGCATCGCCAACAGGCTATGAAGCTGAAGGACAAAAACTTTGGATGGATTATTTAAAACCGTATGTGGATACCTTTATTACGGACACCTATGGCACAGCGGTAGGCGTTATTAATCCCGATGCCCCTTTTCGCGTGGTAATAGAAGGACATTCCGATGAAATCTCTTGGTATGTGAATTACATTACAGATGACGGGTTGATTTATGTCATTCGAAATGGAGGGAGCGACCATCAGATTGCGCCTTCGAAATGGGTAAATATTCATACCAAAAAAGGCATTGTAAAGGGAGTATTTGGGTGGCCCGCTATTCATACACGTAAAGCAGGAAAAGAAGAAACTCCAAAATTGGATAATATTTTTATCGATGTGGGCGCTAAAGATAAAAAGGGTGTCGAAGAATTGGGCGTGCATGTAGGTTGTGTAATTACCTACCCAGATCAGTTCCAAATTCTAAACAAAGATAAATATGTGTGTCGCGCCATTGACAACCGCGCAGGTGGATTTATGATTGCACAAGTAGCCCGTTTATTGAAAGAAAATAAAAAATCACTCCCCTTTGGACTATACATCACCAATTCCGTTCAGGAGGAAGTGGGGCTTCGTGGAGCAGAAATGATTACTGAAACACTAAACCCTGATTTGGCTATTGTGACTGACGTTTGTCATGACACCACTACCCCTATGATTAACCAAAAGGAACAAGGGTACACCAAAATGGGATTAGGACCGGTGATTTCGTACGCACCAGCAGTACACAATAAACTACGTGAACGCATCATTGAAACGGCTAAAGCCAAGGAAATTCCTTTCCAGCGTTTGGCCTCTTCCCGTTATACAGGAACCGATACCGATGCCTTTGCATATAGCAATGGTGGTGTTGCTTCCGCACTCATTTCCCTTCCACTGCGCTATATGCACACCACAGTGGAAACGGTACACAAAGAAGATGTGGAAAATGTAATTAGTTTGATATACGAAACACTACTAACCATTCAACCTGAAAAGGATTCGTTTAGTTATTTTGACTAAAAAAACATTGACCCTGTGTAGCTTTCTATGCAGAGTTATTTTTTAATCAAAGCCTTATTAATATTCTTCACCGCCGCAGGACCTTCATAAACAAAGCCGGTATAGAGTTGTACTAAAGCGGCTCCTGCTTCTAATTTTTCAATGGCATCTTCGGGCTTATGGATTCCTCCTACCCCGATAATAGGGAAGGCATTTTTGCTTTTTCAACTAAAAAGCGGATGACCTCGGTACTGCGTTGGGTTAAGGGTTTTCCGCTTAAACCGCCCATTTCATTTTTATCGGAAGATTGTAATCCCTCTCTACTCAAGGTGGTGTTGGTGGCTATTACACCATGAATTTTAACACTGGTTACAATTTCGATAATATCGAGCAATTGGTCGTCACTTAAATCGGGTGCGATTTTAAGTAAAATGGGTTTGGGATTCTCCTTTTTATCATTGAGTCCCTTTAATGTAGACAGCAAATGTGTAAGAGGCGCTTTGTCTTGCAGCGCTCTTAAATTGGGAGTGTTTGGGGAACTTACGTTCACTACAAAATAATCGACATGATCAAAAAGGGCTTCAAAACAGTAGATGTAATCGTTGACTGCTTCTTCGTTAGGAGTCACTTTATTTTTTCCAATGTTTCCTCCAATAAGGACGTTTTTATTGTTTTTTAAACGACGAACAGCATCGTCGACCCCTTCGTTGTTAAAGCCCATCCGATTGATGATGGCTTCGTCTGCTTTTAGACGAAATAATCTTTTTTAGGATTTCCCGGTTGTCCTTTAGGCGTTAGCGTTCCAATTTCAATGAAACCAAATCCGAAGTTGGATAATTCTTGAAACAAGGCAGCATTTTTGTCAAATCCAGCGGCTAAGCCAACAGGGTTAGGGAATTTTAAACCAAAAACTTCGCGTTCTAAAGAAGGATGATTGACTTGATAAATACTCCTTATCAACGCTCCTACTCCAGGAATGGCAGAAAAGGTTTTGATCATGAAAAAGGAAAAGTAATGTACTTTTTCAGGATCAAAAAGAAACAAAAAGGGCTTTATCAGGCGTTGGTACATTGAATTGTTTTTACAAAAATAAAAAAACCAACCCGCATGAGGGTTGGTTTTAAAAAAGTTTTGAAACCAAAGGGGGTTACTTCTTGTCTTTTGAATTAAGCTTATCGCTTAAGTCGAGGGAGATCGCAGTACGTTCCATTTTGATTTTCCCAGCCAATGTTTCGACCACACAAGTGTTGTCTTTATCATTCAGCTCTGCAATTTTCCCGTGGATACCGCTTTTGGTAATCACCCGATCTCCTTTTTTTAAGGAGCTCATAAAATTGCGTTCTTTTTTTTGTCTACGTTGCTGTGGTAGGATGATAAAAAACACAAACACCACTACCATGAGTAGTAAAAAGGGGAGCTGATCCATAAGGGCTGTTATTTATTTTGTTGTAAACGAGCAGCTGCTGCAGCGTCACGTTGTTGTTGTTTAACTGGATCTGCAGAAACCATAGCTTTGATACGGATGGTTTCACGACCTGATTCTGTGTTAGCAGAAATCGTAACTGTTTTTTGCTGAAGGTTTGGCTTGTTGCTAGAATCAAAGTTAACACGGATTTGACCTGTAGCACCAGGAGCAATCGGAGTGTTCTTTGGGTATTCTGGCACAGTACATCCACAGCTTCCACGAGCATCTGAAATGACAAGATCAGACTTTCCAGTATTGGTAAAAGTAAATAAGGTTTCTACACGCTCTCCCTCGTTGATTGTTCCAAAGTCGTGAATGTTCTTGTCAAAAGACATTACAGGTGCATTGGATACTGCTTTTGCAGTAGATGCCTCAACAGCAGAAGCAGCAGCTTCCTTTTTTTCAGCGTTTCCTCCACAAGCTGTAAAAGCCAAAGCTAAAACAGAAAGGGATAAGACTAAATATTTTTTCATGATAGTATATTTTTAAAGGCACCAAATTAATAAAAATTATTCTAATAAACCTCTTCCCGACTTATGTATTCGGTTGTTTTCTTTATACTCTTTAACCAAGTTGTCGAGAACACCATTGATAAAGAAATTGCTCTTTGGGGTGGAATATTCTTTTGCAAGTTCGAGATACTCGTTTAGCGTTACTTTGAGAGGGATTTCTTCAAAATAAATCAATTCGGCAATGGCTATTTTAATAAGCAGACTGTCTAAAAAAGCAATTCTTTCAGGATCCCAATTGGGTGTTTTTCCATCGAGTTCTTTTTGAAGTTCTTCTTCATTGGCAATTACTTTTTCAATCAATTCTTTTCCAAAATCAATGTCTTCTTGTTTTTGTGAAAAATCAGGAAAACTGAGGGAAGACATGTCTTGCTCTTTCAGTTTACGCAATTGCTTGAGTAAATAGGTGTTTACCACAGGCAAGTCGTCTACCCACTGCATTTGCAAATCTTCGATGTAGTTATACAATTGTTCGTTGGGTGCAATGGTGTTTTTAAAAAGCGCTATCAAAAGTTTTTGTTGTTGCTTAAACGTTTTGTTTTCGGAACTCAAATACTCCTATAGACCTCCGTTTCTACAATTTCATCTATTAATTTACCAACAAATTTAAACTCCATATCCCACAGGGTAATCTTGTGTTGTTCAATTTGCTTTTGAAGAAAGGGGTGCTTGGCAATTAACTTTAGAGGGGCTAGAGAAATAATTTCCCCAAAATTTGGATTCAGGGGTAAATCGCTACGTCGATTGCTTTTTTGAAGCGCATCTTTTTCTTCGGCATAGTGCCAAAGCGCAGAAAACAAAGCCAAAAGCGTAGTATGCAAACGCGACATATTCAAACAACTTTCGGTATATCCCTTGGTGGTGTTCTTAAGGGATTGCTGATTGCCATTGTAATGCGCATAAATGAACTGCATGGCTTTTACTCGGATCTGACGACGTGTTAACATGTAATAAGAACTTTTATCGGGTACAAAAATAAGCCTTCGGTTTGATTTTGACTAGTATTTCGTGAAAGCCTTTTACAATTCGTTAACTTTGGTGCTGATTAAAGGCATGAAAGAACTCCAATATTTAAATCGTTACCTAAAAAAATACCAAGGGAAATTATTCATCGGTATTTTTATTACCATAGTCGCACGTATTTTTTCATTGTTTACTCCTCGATTGGTAGGAAATTCAATGAATGCGATTGAAACCTATCTAAAAGCTCCAAATACATTAGAAAAGGACATCGAAACCCTTCTACTCCTCAATATTATCTTTATAATCGGAGCCTCTTTGATTTCAGGATTTTTCACCTTTCTCATGCGGCAAACCATTATCAATGTATCGCGCTATATTGAGTTTGATTTAAAAAATGAAGTTTATCAGCATTACCAGCTACTCTGCAGTACGTTTTATAAACGCAACCGAACAGGAGATTTAATGAGTCGGATAAGCGAAGATGTCAGCAAAGTGAGGATGTATTTCGGTCCTGCGATCATGTACAGCATCAACACCATTGCGTTGTTTGTAATTGTTATTTCCTACATGGTCAACATAGCTCCCAGTTTAACTGCCTACACCCTCCTCCCACTTCCATTGCTATCGGTTACCATTTATAAATTGAGTCGAGCCATCAATCACAGGAGTACCCTTGTCCAAGAAACCTTAGCAAAACTTTCGAGTTTTTCTCAGGAGACATTTAGTGGAATTGGAATCATCAAATCCTTTTCGATTCAACCTACAATTACATCTCAATTTTCAACTTTGTCGCTAGAAAGTAAAAATCAAAATGTGTCTTTAGCAAAAACACAAGCCTTGTTTTTTCCTTTGATGATTTTGTTGATTGGATGCAGTAATCTATTGGTTATCTATATAGGAGGAAACCAATACATTGCAGGCGAAATCGAAATTGGGGTATTGGCCGAATTCATTATTTATGTCAATATGCTTACTTGGCCAGTAGCCACAGTGGGGTGGGTAACCTCGATTGTGCAACAAGCTGAAGCATCGCAAAAAAGAATTAATGCCTTTTTAAAAAAGAAAAACCAAGTATTGTCAACGGAGAGCTCGACACGCCGATCAACATGGGGAAAATTGAATTTGAAAATGTTTCATTTACCTATCCCGATACTGGTATTAGAGCACTAGACAACATTTCCTTTACCCTACACGAAGGGGAAACGCTAGGTATCGTTGGGAAAACAGGAGCAGGAAAATCGACTCTATTAGAATTGATTGCCCGGCTTTACGACCCCAGCAGTGGGATAATAATGATTGATAATAAAAACGTAAAATCCTATACCCTTAGAAACTTACGCGATGCCATTGGCTATGTGCCTCAAAATCCGTTTTTGTTTTCGGAAACCATAGAAGACAACATTCGCTTTGGAAATCAAAACGCTTCTTTAGAAGAAATTCAACAAGCTGCAAAAAATGCTGTAGTTCATAAAAACATCATTGCATTTAATGAAGGGTATGCCACCCTTTTGGGAGAAAGGGGAGTAACCCTTTCTGGTGGGCAAATACAGCGTGTTTCCATTGCAAGGGCTTTTATTAAAGATGCCAAAGTCCTTTTACTGGATGACTGTTTATCGGCTGTAGACGCAGATACAGAAGAGCAAATTATTGCCAACATTAAAGCAGTAAGCCAACACAAAACCACTTGCATTGTAAGTCATCGAATTTCTTCCGTTAAAAATGCAGATAAAATTATTGTCCTCTCTGAAGGAAAAATGATCCAAATAGGGGATCATAAATCCCTCATTCAAGAAGAAGGCCTTTATCAAGAATTAGCAAAAAAGCAGTCATAAACTCTCTTTAGATTTGTTTTGTTTAATTTTTTTATCGAATTTTACTAAGAATTGACTAATTTAATAAACGGATAACGTCTGTTAAGGAACAAATTGAACAACTTATGGAACCATCACAAGAAGAAATAAACTCGAAGGTTCTTCGCGCAGGAAGACGCACTTATTTTTTTGATGTTAGAGAAACAAAAGCAAGCGATTATTATCTAACCATCACAGAAAGTAAAAAATTCACGAACGAAGATGGTAGTTTTTACTACAAAAAGCACAAAATATATTTATACAAAGAAGACTTCATTGAATTCAAAGAAATTCTTGGAAGCATGATGGATTTTATTATCCAAGAACGCGGAAATGAAGTAATTAGCGAAAGACATCAAAAAAACTACAACGGTAAAGACCAAGGAGAAATGATGCAAAGCAACAGCAGCAATTCTTTTGTAGATGTCGATTTTGATGATATTTAGAAAAGTTTATTAAGCTTAATATTTATCCATTTCATTGTTGAAATGGATTTTTTTTTATCTTGAAAAAAAGTTCCATTTCCATGAAGAAATTTGTTTCTATCTTATTATTGCTTCTGTTTCAATTTTCAGCAGCCCAAGTCGATTTAAGTTACTACCTCCCCGATCACAAGAATTACAATAGTGAAATTCCTACTCCCGAAGAAATTCTTGGTTTTCAAGTTGGAAAATGGCATGTGAGTCATGATAAACTGGTGGAATACATGCGGAAACTGGCAAGCAGTTCCGATCGTATTTCTATTGAAAATAGGGGAACGACTTATGAAGATCGCCCTATGTTATTACTCACCATTACCAGTCCACAAAATCATGAGAACATTGAAGAAATTCAACAAAAGCATGTGCTGCTAACCGAAAAACAAGGGGCACAGATCGACACCTCAGAATTACCCGTGGTTGTATATCAAGGTTTTTCCATTCATGGCAATGAACCCAGTGGTGCCAATGCTGGGTTGCTGTTGGCCTATCATCTTGCAGCCTCAGAAGCGCCTGAGGTCATTGAAATGCTGGAGAACACCATTATTCTGTTCGATCCCAGCTTTAACCCTGACGGTTTACAACGCTTCGCTCAATGGGTAAATACCCACAAATCAATCCAACTATCTACAGATCCAAACGATCGGGAATACAACGAGGTTTGGCCACGCGGGAGAACAAATCACTACTGGTTTGATATGAATCGCGATTGGCTACCCGTGCAATTAAACGAATCGAAAGCACGCATTAAAACGTTTACAGAATGGCTTCCAAACGTTTTAACGGATCATCATGAGATGGGATCGAATGCAACTTTTTTCTTTCAACCCGGAATTCCTTCAAGGGTAAACCCCCTTACTCCGGCCAAAAACCAAGAGCTTACCCAAGCGATTGGAAAATTTCACGCCAAAGGACTTAATAAAATCGGCTCTCTTTACTACACCGAAGAGAGCTATGACGATTTTTATTATGGAAAAGGATCGACCTATCCCGATGTAAATGGAGCAATTGGTATTCTTTTTGAGCAAGCGAGTTCCAGAGGACACGCGCAAGAAACAGAAAATGGTATTTTAACCTTTCCCTTTTCCATTCGAAATCAACTTACAGCCGGACTTACAACCCTAGAGGCAGCCAACGCCATGCGTAAAGAACTCCTAAATTACCAACGTAGTTTTTTTGAAAATTCAAGAAAAGAAGGAGAACGCTTAAAAGAAAAAGCCCTTTTAATTGGAAATAAGAAAGATGCAACTGCTGTGCGTAGACTGGTAGAGGTGCGTTTACGACACGATATTAAAGTCCACGCAACCAACAAAACAATTCAAAAAGAAGGAAAACAATATCCACAAGAAAGTAGCTATATCATTCCCCTAACACAAAAGAAACAACGTTTAGTGAGAGGGATTTTTAGTGAGCAAACAAAATTTACAGACAGTTTATTTTACGACGTATCGGCATGGACATTGTCGCATGCTTTTGATGTAAACTCCACCTATTTAAAAGACCTTTCCGCTGCCGCTGCCCCTGTGCAAGGAACGGCCACTACTCCTAAAAAAGTAACCAAAGCCGATTATGCCTATTTGTTTGAAGGACACGGCTATTATACCCCACGTGCTATTTATCGACTTATTTCAGAAGGAATTCGAGTCAAAGTAGGTATGCTCCCTTTTGGCATGGACGGAAAAAAATACGACTATGGAACATTAATGGTTCCTGTAGCCAACCAAACAAAGAATAAGAATGAGATTTTTAGCCTTATGGAAACCATTGCTAAAGAGGATGAAATTGAAATTCGTTCGGTTTCCACTGGTCTTACCCAAGGAATTGATTTAGGGTCTAGGAATTTCAAAACCATTACTCAACCAGAAATTGCGGTGATTGTAGGTGATGGTGTTCGCAGTTACGATGCTGGAGAAATTTGGTATGTAATGGATACACAATATCAAATTCCCATTACCAAACTCGATGTTAAAAATATAGGCAGAGCCGATTTATCGCGCTACACACATATTGTTCTGCCCTCCTATGGCGGGAGTCAACTCAACCAGGCCACCAAAAAATTCAACAATGGGTGCAGGCTGGAGGTCACCTCATCGCCTACCGAAATGCCATCGAATGGTTGAATGAAAAAGAACTTATCGAAGAAACGTTTTTAACCAAAGAAATTATTGCCAAAGACATTCGTTTCGATCAAAGGGATCAATTCAGAGGCGCACAAGCCCTTGGCGGGAGTATCTTTAATGCTAAAATAGACCGCTCACATCCCCTGAATTTTGGAATTGAAAACGATGAATTAGCCCTTTTTAGAAATACGCGAATCTATATGTCGCCCGATAAAGAGAGTTATAACAACCCGCTTCAATACACAGACAATCCCTTGTTAAGTGGCTATATCTCGGAAGAGCAACTTGATCTATTGAAGGGTAGCGTGCCCTTTAAACAACTAAAAAAGGGAAAGGGAAGTTATTTGTTAATGACAGACAACACTAACTTCAGAGCGTTTTGGTTAGGGACACAACAACTATTGGCCAATATGATTTTCTACGCCAACTTTATGTAATCGTTTTTTAGCGAACAATTTGCCCATTTTTCACTTTTGATCGTGGAGAAAGTAAAAACACATCATTGTCTTTTGCTGCTCCTAGTACGAGGCACTGACTCGAAAAATCAGCAATTCTTTTTTCAGGGAAGTTGACCACCGCAACCACTTGACGGCCTTGCAGTTCTTTGGCAGAATATTGAGTGGTTAGTTGAGCAGAAGACTTTAGAATACCCAGGGGACCAAAATCAATGGTGAGCTGAAAAGCGGGCTTTTTAGCCTTTGGAAAATTGTTCACCTCAAGGATAGTCCCAATTCTAAAATCAACTTGTTCAAAATTATCAAATTCTACCACGCTTATTTTTTAAAAAAGATGTCATCTAAAATCCAAGCAGGACCTATTAGCAAAAATTTGAGGTCATCAAAAAACGAAGGTTTAGCGCCCTCCAGTTTATGACCGTAAAACTGGCCTATCCAAGCTGCTATAAAAATAATGAGCGAAGATTGCCATAAGGGCATATAAGGTGATATTAGGGTGTTTCCAAAAATACAGAGAAGTAAAAATGACAAAATCAAGATTCCCATTTTAACCGAAAGACGGAGATAAAAAAACAAAACAGGAATGAGGGTGACCATTGCCCAGTTGGCAATGCCATCGTTTTGAATTCCGCTCACACTTTTTAAAGGGGCATTGGGGATTGCCATTAAAAGCCCAACGACAGAGAAAACGATCAAGGGGACACAAATAAAATGTATTGCTTTGTTGGTTTTGTTTTGGTGGCTCACTGCGTAAGCATCGAGCCAATCTTGCATAGTATTCATAAATTCAATTTCAATTTCTTCTAAAATACATAATTTTGTAAAACAAAAAAAAATAATATGGCACTTACCCCCTCCAACATGCTCCCTTTACAAACCCATCTTAAGGATTTTGAGCTTTTAAATACGCGGAACAATCAATTGGAAAAGATGAGCGACTATGTTGGAGAAAAGGGAACCCTCATCGTATTTATGTGCAACCACTGTCCTTATGTCATTCACTTGTTGGAGCATTTGGTGACGTTTTCAAATGAAGCTAAAAAGCAAGGAATAACAACCATTGCCATTTCTAGCAATGATGTGGCGAACTACCCCGATGATGGGCCCGAAAAGATGAAAATTCTTGCCGAGCAATACGCATTTGACTTTCCTTATTTTTACGACGAATCGCAAGCAGCAGCAAAAGCCTATGATGCCGCATGCACCCCCGACTTTTATTTGTTAGACCACAACAAGGCATTATTTTACCGCGGTAGATACGACGCTTCTCGTCCAGGAAACGACACCCCTTTAAGCGGCAATGACCTCAGAGAGGCCATTGATTTATTACTTAGCGGTGGGGTCTATTCCAAAATGCAGTACCCAAGTATGGGATGCAACATCAAATGGAAAAAGGAATAAGGAGAAATCTATTTAAAATCCACTAATTCTACCGTAAACTTCAACGTAGCATTTGGAGGAATTACTCCGCCTGCTCCAGCACTTCCATAAGCCAAATCGGAAGGAATAATAAATTCGGCTTTGGCTCCTTTTTCTAAAAGGGCAATTCCTTCGTCCCAGCCGGGAATTACTTGTCCAACTCCCAAAGAAAATTCGATGGGTTGATTGCGTTTGAAAGAAGAATCGAATACAGTACCGTCTAAAAGTTCTCCTTTATAGTGCACTTTTACAGTAGCGCCTTTTTGTGGTTGCTCACCATTTCCCTTTTCTTCTATTTTATAAAATAAATCCGATTCGGTTTGGGTGAAACCTTTTGTTACCTCAGCAAGAGCGGCAGCCTGGGCCGCACGCGCTTCTTCGATGCGCTTAAGTTTGCTCGCTTCAAAGTTTTCAAAAGCTGCAAGTGCATCAAAAGCTTCCGCTTCTTACCCTACTCGTTCTATTGTTAGTTTTTCAATGGTATCGTCTTGCGCAATGGCGTTAACTACTTCTTGACCTTCTACAACATGACCAAAAACAGTGTGCTTTCCGTCCAACCATGGAGTGGGTAAATGGGTAATAAAAAACTGGCTTCCATTGGTTGCGGGTCCTGCATTGGCCATCGACAATACACCAGGGCGATCATGTTTTAATGCGGGATGAAATTCATCGTCAAACTGATAACCAGGGCCTCCCATACCAGAGCCTTGTGGACAACCGCCTTGAATCATAAAATCAGGAATTACACGATGAAATTTTAATCCGTCGTAATAAGGAGTTCCTAAAGCTTTTTCCTCGTTTTGTTTTTTCCCTTCGGCAAGAGCAACAAAATTACCCACCGTACCAGGTGTTTCTTCAAAGGTAAGCGCAACAAGGATTTCTCCCTTTGTTGTTGAAAATTTGGCGTATAGTCCGTTCTTCATCTTTATATTTTTTGCAAACTAAGGACGAAATTTTGGATTAAAAAAATTTATTATTGAAGAAGTCGTTCAAATAAGAACATCCGTTTAATTGGCCACTTCACTCATAAATTTTATTCGATACAGCCGAATGTCTTCTTCTTCTAAATCCCCTTCAAATTCCAGGACAGCATCGGCTAAGTCATCACTTTCAGCTTCCATAAAATATTCATGGAGTTCTTCTTGCAGCTCCTCGTCAAGAATTTCATCGATCCAGTAATCAATATTGAGTTTTGTACCGGCAAAAACAATGGTTTCCATTTCTTGAATAAAGGTACCCATCTCCATTCCTTTTGCAGAAGCGATGTCGTCTAAAGGCAGTTTTCGATCTACACTTTGTATCATGTATAATTTAAGTGCTGAATTGGCTCCCGTGCTTTTCACCACCAAATCGTCGGGTCGAGTAATTTGATTTTCTTCGATGTAATTTTTAATCAACTCCAGAAATTCTTTCCCAAATTTTTTAGCCTTCCCCTCGCCTACCCCGTGAATATTAACTAATTCTTCCTGGGTAATGGGGTACTTTAAGGTCATATCATCCAAAGAATACTCTTGAAAAACAGTATAAGGAGGAATTTGTGTTCGGTCGGCAATTTTTTTCCTTAATTGCACCAAAAGCTTTTTTAAATTTTCGTCACTCACGCCATTTTTCACAGCGGCTGTGTTGTTTTTAATTAGATCAGTGTAGCTATGATCTTCCGTCATCATGAAGGAAGTTGGAGCTTTTAAGAAGGTTTTACCTTCTTTGGTTAAGCGAATGATTCCATAAGATTCGATGTCCTTCTTAATTAATCCAGCCACATGCGATTGGCGAATTAGTGCCATCCAATAAGCACTGGGTTTATGTTTTCCTTTTGCAAAAACGGGTAAATCAGCAATATGATGACTAATAATGATTGCGTTTTGCTTTCCGGTAAGGGTTTTTACAAGCTCCTTTGCTTTCAATTGCTCTCTGGTTTCTAGAATGGCTTCTAATAGCAATTGAAGTTCCTCTTTAGCTTCCGCTTTCGATTTAGGAAATCGGACGTTATCGTCCATTTTAAGCGGATCATTGGTGGTTTCGTCGAAGGTCTCTCCAAAATAATGAAGAATGAATTTTCTTCTAGAAATTGACGTTTCAGCATAAGCCACCATTTCATTTAAAAGTGCCAAGCCGATTTCTTGTTCCGCAACGGGTTTTCCCGACATGAATTTTTCTAATTTTTCAATGTCTTTATACTCATAATAAGCAATACAATGCCCTTCTCCCCCATCGCGACCCGCCCGACCGGTTTCTTGATAGTAACTTTCTATACTTTTGGGAATATCGTGATGTATAACAAAACGCACATCCGGTTTATCAATGCCCATTCCAAATGCAATTGTAGCTACAATAACGTCACAGGTTTCCTTTAAAAAAGCATCTTGGTGAGCTACCCTCGTTTTGGCATCTAAGCCCGCATGATAGGGTAAAGCATTGATAGCGTTAACTTGCAAAGCTTGGGCTAGTTCTTCCACTTTTTTTCTAGAAAGGCAATAAATAATCCCTGATTTCCCTTTACGCGCTTTGATGAATTTAATAATGTCTATTTCTACTTGCTCCGTTTTGGGCTGTACTTCGTAATAAAGATTGGGACGGTTAAACGAGGCTTTAAACACCTCCGCATTGCTGATTTTTAGGTTTTTTAAAATATCTTCTTGCACCTTAGGTGTAGCCGTTGCTGTTAGGGCAATGATGGGTAGGTCGTCGTCAATTTGCTGAAGCATATGCCTCAAATTGCGATAGTCGGGTCTAAAATCATGCCCCCATTCCGAAATACAATGAGCCTCGCCAACGGCCAAAAAAGATATGCGTGTTTTTTGAAGAAAAGCCAAAGTCTCCTTTTTGGCAAGCGACTCTGGTGCTACTAACAACAACTTGGTAATTCCGTTTTGAATGTCCCGCTTCACCTGTTCTGTAGCGGTTTTTGTCAAGGAAGAATTTAAGACATGTGCGATTCCTTCTTCCTCTGAAATACCGCGAATGGCATCCACTTGATTTTTCATTAAAGCAATCAAAGGGGAAACCACAATGGCGGTTCCCTCGCTCATCAGGGCAGGAAGTTGATAACAAAGTGACTTCCCCCCGCCCGTAGGCATGATAACGAAAGTGTTTATTCTTTCCAGAATACTTTCTATTACCTTTTCTTGAAGTCCCTTAAAAGAAGAGAATCCAAAATATTTTTTTAATTCTTTTTCTAAATACATAGCAAGGAAGGTTCCTTAAATCAAATATTTTACATTTGTAGCTTAAATATACAATTTAGATTATAATTCTTCAAAGCAAAAAAAAAAAACAATAGGGAACAAGCAAAGAAATACTTCATATTGCAAAAGCAACACTGACAAAAGAAGCAGACGCAATTCATGGATTAATTGACCAGCTCAATGAGGATTTTGTCGCAGCAGTAGAAGCCATAAAATCAGCCAACGGGAAACTTATAATTAGCGGAATTGGCAAGAGTGCCATTATTGCAAACAAGATTGTCTCTTCGTTAAATTCCACCGGAACACCCTCCGTTTTTCTTCATGCAGCCGATGCTATTCATGGCGATTTAGGCATTATACAGAAAGACGATGTGGTGCTGTGTATTTCAAAAAGTGGAACTTCTCCAGAGATTGTGGCTTTGATTCCTCATATTCATCAACGTGGAAATTTGCTTATTGGAATGACAGCCAATGAAAACAGTCCCTTGGCTAAAGGTGCTACCTATGTGCTTAAAACCCAAGTGGAAAGCGAAGCCGACCCCAATAACTTAGCTCCCACCACAAGCACCACCGCTCAATTGGCGCTTGGAGATGCCCTTACGGTTTGTCTTTTACATGAAAACAAATTCCAAGTGGAGGATTTTGCAAGGCATCACCCTGGAGGTGCCCTTGGAAAACAATTGACGCTAACGGTCAATCAAATTATTCCGCAAGACATACAACCGCTGGTAAAAACAAATACTTCAATCGCTGAAGTAATCCATGAAATAACGACCCAACGCTTAGGTGCTACCGCGGTGATGGAGCAAGATGAAATTGTAGGAATCATTACCGATGGGGACCTTAGACGAATGCTTCGAAATGAGATGAACCTACAACAACTCGCGGCAAAAGACATCATGACAAAATCTCCTATTTCCATTGAGGGAAGTACCCTAGCGGTAGTGGCTCTTCGCTTGATGAAAAAGAAATCGATTAGTCATCTTATTGTGCTTGATAAAGAAAAAAAATACACTGGAATTCTGCATCTTTTGGATCTTATTAATGAAGGAATACAATCATGAGTGAGGCAAACGAAATGTCATTTCTCGATCATCTTGAGGAGCTACGCTGGCACCTCATTCGTGCTACCCTAGCCGTGGTTATTGTGGGTACTTGTGCCTTTATCGCCAAAGATTTCATTTTCAATCAACTTATTTTTGGCCCTAAACGCACTGATTTTTTTACCTATGAACTGTTTTGTAATTTTTCGCATTGGATGGGAAATGGAGATGCGTTGTGCATCAAAGAACTTCCCTTTCGAATACAGAGTAGAGCGGTTTCAGGGCAATTTTCAGCTCACCTGTGGACGTCCATCACTGCAGGATTTATTTTAGCTTTTCCCTACATATTATATGAATTTTGGAAATTCATTAGCCCAGGACTTCTAGCACAAGAACGAAAAAATGCAAGAGGGTTCATTTTTATTGCCTCTTTTTTGTTTTTTCTTGGTGTTCTTTTTGGCTATTATATCGTTACACCCCTTTCCATTAATTTCCTTGGAAGCTATAGTGTTAGTGAGCAGGTTTTCAATGACTTTGATCTTTCCAGTTATATCAGCCTTTTACGGGCCGCTACCCTTTCGGCAGGTTTTATCTTTGAATTGCCCATTTTAATGTACTTCTTTACGAAAATCGGATTGGTAACCCCACAGTTCTTAAAAAAGAATCGGAAATTTGCTATCATCATTGTTTTGAGCATTTCAGCAATCATTACCCCACCCGATATTGCGAGTCAAATCATTGTAACCATTCCAATACTTATTCTTTACGAGCTAAGTATTTTTATTTCAAAAATTGTTCATAAACGCCAACTGAAAAATGAGTCAAATCGTTGAAGAATTTAATGCCTACCGTTCAAAAATGAACGAAAAGCTTTTGAATGAAAATTCAAAAATAATTAAACGCATTTTCAATTTAGATCCCAATACCTATCAAGCAGGAACCCTTGACGTAGCCACAAAGGAGCTTTTAGGGCTTGTAGCATCAACGGTGCTTCGGTGCGACGATTGTGTGCGTTATCATCTGGAACAATGCCACAAAAACAAAGTTGAAAAAGCAGCGGTGGTAGAAAGCCTTGAAATTGCTACCTTAATCGGAGGAACAATTGTAATTCCTCACCTAAGACGTGCTTTTGAGTATTGGGAAGCATTAGAAAATCAAAACAATTAATATGCAGTTAAGAGCAGACCATATCGAAAAGTCTTATCGAGGTAGAAAGGTGGTAAGTGGTATTTCTCTGGAGGTCAATCAAGGAGAAATTGTAGGCTTACTAGGTCCCAATGGTGCAGGAAAAACCACCTCTTTTTATATGATTGTAGGTTTGGTTAAGCCCAATGGAGGGAAAATCTTTTTAGAAGATAACGAAATCACTAATTACCCCATGTATCAACGGGCACAAAACGGGATTGGATATCTAGCGCAGGAAGCCTCCGTTTTTCGAAAAATGAGTGTGGAAGACAACATTTTAAGCGTTTTGCAATTGACCGATTTGAGCAAGGAAGCGCAAATCGAAAAAATGGAAGCCTTGATTGAAGAATTTGGATTAAATCACATTCGAAAAAATAGAGGCGATTTAC
Source organism: Candidatus Arcticimaribacter sp. (assembly GCA_038143215.1). Lineage (GTDB taxonomy): Bacteria > Bacteroidota > Bacteroidia > Flavobacteriales > Flavobacteriaceae > Arcticimaribacter. The sequence goes on from JAYQLP010000003.1 coordinate 18,345, forward strand.
TCTCTGGGGGAGAACGCAGGCGAACAGAAATTGCAAGAGCTTTGGCCACCGACCCTAAATTTGTTCTTCTAGATGAGCCTTTTGCTGGAGTAGATCCTGTAGCAGTTGAGGACATACAGCGGATTGTAGCGCATTTAAAAAATAAAAACATCGGCATCCTTATCACGGATCACAACGTTCAAGAAACGCTAGCCATTACCGACAAAACCTATTTGATGTTTGAAGGGAAAATTTTAAAAGCCGGAACCCCCGAAGAATTGGCACAAGACGAAATGGTGAGAAAGGTATATTTAGGACAGAACTTTGAACTTCGTAAAAAGAAAATTACTTTTTAAATACAAATTTGATACTGCTAAGCAGGATATACAATAAGATAATTCCTGAAAGAGCGGCCACTTTAAAAAGCAAGAAAAGGACCGTTGCTCCAATCAATAATAGAACAGGGAAAAGCATTTCATCCATTCCACCTTTTAGCTTTAGATTAAACATTTTCCAATGCATGTTCATCAGGAATACAGAAATAAAGCAAATCAAACTCAGTGCAATCGGATTCAATAAGTACGATTGAAAAGGGTGGACAAAATCGTGTTTAGCAAGCACAGGAATTCCCATTAAAAACAAGGCCGAGGCAGGTGCTGGCAACCCCCTAAAATAAGGAAGGGGCTCTTTTATTAAATTAAATCTTGCCAATCGTAACGCTGTTCCCATAGGAATCAAAAAGGCGACCAAAGCGATGGGAGCGAAAGAAAGGGTGAAATGAAAATCGGTATTGTAAAAAAAGGTGTAATCGATTTTTTTAACCCCAGAAAACAAAAACAACTGGTGCATCACCATCCCTGGAGCCATTCCGCTAGTAACCAAATCTGCCATCGAGTCCAACTGCACCCCTAGCGGGCTCTCCACCTCTAAAAGTCGGGCAAAAAAACCATCAAAAAAATCAAAAAAAACGCCCAATAAAACAAAAAACAAGGCCAGATTGAATTGGTGCTGAAAAGCAAAATAAGTGGCAAAACAACCACAAAACAAATTGGAGAAGGTAAAAAAGTGTGGAACCGCTTTTTTGATCATGCAGCAAAGTAAAGGAATTTTATCTTTTTTAACTCCATGATTTGTATCAAACCCTCAAGTTTTACTTTCTTTGCTTGTAACTAACGAACCCAAGGTGAAACAAAATAGTTTAAGAGCAATTTGCGCAGGCCTCCTCCTCGCTTTTTCGTGGCCCACTTATGGTTTTTCTTTTTTGATATTTTTTTCGCTCGTCCCGCTTTTGCTCTTGGTTGAAAGCATTCAAGAAGATCAAATGGGAAAAAAGAGAGGACGTATATTTTTGTTCTCCTATCTCACTTTTTTAATTTGGAACTGCATTTCCACCCTTTGGATCAAAGAGGCTTCTGTCTTTGGTGCAACCTTTGCCATTGCTTGCAACAGCTTGTTTTATACGCTTCTTATAACGCTTTACAGCTGGGTGCAAACAAGAATGGCAAAAAAAAGCGCTTATCTCTTTTTGGTAGCCCTTTGGATGGCTTTTGAAAAATTTCATCTTGACTGGGAATTTTCTTGGCCTTGGCTCAATTTAGGTAATGCATTTGCAAACACCACACAATGGATTCAATGGTACGAATTTACAGGAAGCTTTGGGGGAACCTTATGGGTACTCATCGTGAACATAATCGCCTTGGGAGGTGTTCAACATTACCTAAAAACGCGAAAAATAAAAAGCAGCCTTCGAAAAGCCATCCCTGTGCTTTTTTGGATTGCGATTCCCATTGCCATTTCCCTCCTCATTTATACTCAACGCCCACTTTCGGAAGAAAAGGTTTTGGTGACCGTTCTTCAACCCAATATTGATCCTTATCAAAAAAAATTCACCACTACCAATGTGCAACTTCTTGAGAAAATTACAGAAATTGCCAAGACAGAATTAAAGCAAAACCCCAAATTTCTTCTCACCCCTGAGGGCTACTTAGACGAAGGATTTGGGTTGGATTTACTCGCCTATAAAACCACCCCAATTCGAGAAGTTATTGGGTCTTTTAACACAACATACCCCAAAACAGCATTGCTAACAGGAGCGCAGTCCTATCGTATTTATGCTCAAGCAAAAAAAGCTCCCACTCGCACGGCTAACCAGACCCAAAATGGCGTTTGGTATGACATATACAACTCAGCATTTCAGTTTGAAAACAACATTGAAGACCAGTATTATCATAAATCGAAACTAGTGGTTGGAGTAGAATACATGCCTTATAAACATTTACTAAAGCCCATTATGGGAGAATTTCTGTTGGACTTTGGTGGCACTATTGCAACCCGTGGAATACAAAAAAAGAGATCGGTTTTCACCTCCAGCAAAGGCATTAGTACCGCCCCCATTATTTGCTATGAATCCATTTATGGAAGTTACGTCACTGAATATGTGAGAAATGGGGCTCAATTTTTAAGCATCATAACCAATGATGCTTGGTGGGGGAACACCCAAGGGCACCAACAACTTTTAAGTTATGCGCGTTTGCGCGCAATTGAAAATAGACGTGCAGTAGCCCGATCTGCAAACACGGGCATTTCTGCGTTCATCAACAGCAGGGGAGAAATTGAAAAATCGCTTGCATACGAAGCACAAGGGGCGCTTATTCACTCCAATGAATTGACTAAAAAACTTACTTTCTATACTGTTTATGGCGATTATTTAGCCCGGTGGAGTTTTCTTATTTTTGGTTTGCTTTTTCTCATTGCCCTCAGTGGACGCAGTAAATCACAAGCTGCTTTTTAAGGCAAAGCAAACGCTCAATACAACAATTTACTGTAATTTAGCAACATGAACGAATCCATTGTTTTAGTATTCGGGCTTATTGTAGGTTTTGTTTTTATTCGAAAATATCTCTTTCTCCCGCCCAAGAAAAACAAAAAAGGATTTAGAAAGGGATATGAAGCTAGAAAAAAAGAAAAAGATGCTAGAGAGAAAAGTTTACACAAGGTCAGGAGATGACGGAACAACCAGTTTGTTTTCTGGAAAAAGAGTGCCAAAACACGACATTCGAATTAAGGCCTACGGAACCATCGACGAACTCAACAGTAGGATGGGAATTATCCGAGATTCAGTAAAAAACAGTCCGCAAGACATTATTCGCATTCAAAAAAACTTAATGACCATTGGCTCACAATTGGCCAACGATAAAGAAGATTTTCCCATTGAGAAAATAAAAATCGATGATGTAGCCTTACTCGAACAAAACATCGATACCATGACAGCCGATTTACCACCGCTTAGAAACTTTGTGATTCCTGGGGGACACCCTGCTATTTCTTACACTCATTTGGCACGATCAGTATGCCGAAGAGCAGAACGATACATTACCGAACTCAACGAAAATGTAAAAGTGGAAGAAGAAATTATTGTGTTTATTAACCGACTATCGGACTATCTATTTACACTTTCTAGGAAGCTGACCCACGATTTTGAAGTGGAGGAAGTAAAATGGGAACCCACTCGAAAATGATCTTTTCCTTGCATAATTGATTGAAACATCTATTTTTGCAAAAAAAAGTAATATGTATTGGACACTCGAATTAGCTTCTTACCTCAGTGACGCACCTTGGCCAGCGACAAAAGACGAATTAATCGACTTTTCAATTCGCACTGGAGCACCATTGGAAGTAGTAGAAAACCTGCAGTCTATGGAAGACGAGGGTGACGTTTATGAATCCATAGAAGAAATATGGCCCGACTTCCCTTCTGACGAAGATTATCTTTGGAATGAAGACGAATATTAAAGAAATACGCTCAAAGTCAAAAAAGTCTCTGTTAGAGGCTTTTTTTTTGATTACTTTTAACCTCCTTAATGTTGACTACATATGAGTTTTGTTAATAATATACTTAAAGTTTTTGTTGGAGATAAAACCAAGAAAGATTTAAAATCAATCCTTCCTTTGGTGGAGAAAACAAAAGCACACCAACAGGCTTTTGAACAGCTTAGCCATGATGAATTGCGCCAAAAAACCATCGCTTTTAAAACAAAAATAAAGCAGGCAAGAAAGCACATTGACGAGGATATTACATCAATTAAGGCACGTATAGAAGGAGAAGAAAACATCGACCAGCGGGAAGAATGGTACAATACCATTGATCGTTTGGAGAAAGAAGCGTTAGAAATCACAGAAAAGGTACTTCTTGAAATTTTACCTGAAGCTTTTGCAGTAGTGAAAGAAACTGCACGTCGTTTTGTAGAAAATGAACATGTAGAAGTAACCGCCAGTCCTTTTGACCATACCATCGCACAAACCAAAAACTATGTGCAAATCAAAGGAGAGCAAGCCCTTTGGGCAAATCACTGGGATGCTGCTGGAAAAGAAATCACTTGGGACATGGTGCATTACGACGTTCAGCTCATTGGTGGAATTGCAATGCATCAGGGGAAAATTGCCGAAATGCAAACCGGGGAAGGAAAAACCCTTGTTGCCACCCTACCTGTTTACTTGAATGCACTTCCTGAAAAAGGAGTGCACTTGGTAACTGTAAACGATTATTTGGCAAAAAGAGATAGCACTTGGATGGCGCCTATTTTTGAGTTTCATGGGCTTAGTGTCGATTGCATTGATTTGCATCAACCCAATAGCGAAGCGCGTAGAAAAGCCTATTTGGCAGACATTACCTATGGCACCAACAATGAATTTGGTTTTGATTACCTCCGCGATAATATGTCGCACACCACCCAAGATTTGGTACAACGAAAGCATCATTTTGCCATTGTGGATGAAGTCGATTCTGTATTGGTCGATGATGCACGAACCCCCTTAATTATTTCTGGGCCTATTCCAGAAGGAGACCGTCATGAATTTGACCAACTCAAACCCAAGGTTGCTGATTTGTTTACCAAACAACGGTCACTTTTGACTGCACTACTCGCTGAAGCGAAAAAGAAAATAAGCGCTGGAGAAACTGAGGAAGGCGGGAAACAACTGTTAAGGGTTTACCGTGGATTGCCCAAAAACAAAGCGCTCATCAAATTTTTAAGTGAGGAAGGAGTAAAACAATTACTTCAGAAAACAGAAAATTTTTACATGCAAGACAACAACCGTGAAATGCATGTGATTGATGAAGCACTTTACTTTGTAATTGATGAAAAAAACAACTCGGTGGAACTTACAGAAAAAGGAGTCAGTTATCTATCGGAAAGCGTTCAAGACAAAGGGTTTTTTGTATTGCCAGACATTGGTACTAACATTGCGAAAATAGAAGCTGAAGGCCTTTCGCCAGAAGAAGAAGCGGCAAAAAAAGAAATCCTATTCAAAGATTTTAGCGTTAAGAGTGAACGCATCCACACGATGAATCAACTTTTTAAAGCCTATACCCTCTTTGAAAAAGACACGGAATATGTGGTCATGGACAATAAAGTAATGATTGTCGATGAACAAACGGGACGTATCATGGATGGTCGCCGTTATTCTGATGGGCTTCACCAAGCGATTGAAGCAAAAGAAAATGTGAAAATCGAAGCGGCAACACAAACCTTCGCCACCATTACCCTTCAAAATTACTTCCGCATGTACCACAAGTTATCGGGAATGACGGGAACGGCGGTAACTGAAGCTGGAGAGTTTTGGGAAATTTATGAATTGGATGTTGTAGAAATTCCTACCAATCGCCCTATTGCGCGTAAAGACGAGGAAGATTTAATTTACAAAACAAAACGCGAAAAATACAATGCCGTGATTGAGGAAGTAACGGCACTTTCTCAGCAAGGCAGACCTGTGCTGATAGGGACGACTTCAGTAGAAATTTCGGAACTCTTGAGCAAAATGCTTCATATTCGAAAAGTGAAGCACAATGTACTGAATGCAAAACTGCATAAAAAAGAAGCGGATATTGTAGCAGAGGCTGGAAACCCTGGAGTGGTAACCATTGCAACCAATATGGCAGGTCGTGGAACAGACATCAAGCTTTCTGATCAAGTAAAAGCTGCCGGTGGCTTAGCCATCATAGGAACCGAGCGACACGATTCTCGTCGTGTCGATCGACAGTTGAGAGGACGTTCTGGACGACAAGGAGACCCTGGAAGTTCGCAGTTTTTTGTTTCCCTGGAAGACAACCTTATGCGTCTATTCGGATCTGATCGAGTAGCCAAAGTAATGGATCGAATGGGCCTCGAAGAGGGAGAAGTGATTCAGCATTCTATGATGACCAAATCCATTGAGCGGGCTCAGAAAAAAGTAGAAGAAAATAATTTTGGTATTCGAAAACGCTTGCTCGAATATGACGATGTAATGAATGCGCAACGCGAGGTGATCTACAAACGTAGAAAACACGCATTGCAAGGCGATCGTTTGAAAGTTGACATTGCCAACATGCTTTTTGAAACCTGCGAAGAAATCGTATTGGAAAACAAAGCGACAAACGATTTTAAGAATTTTGAGTTTCAAATCATCAGTACGTTTTCAATTACCTCTCCCGTTCTGGAAGATGAATTTGAGGAAACAAGCGAAGGTGAATTGATCGATAAACTGTATCAAACCACTTTTGACTATTACAAACAAAAAGGAGAAATCAACGCCACACTCACCTTTCCAGTGATTAAAGATGTATTTGAACGCCCCGGCAACAAATATGAAAAAATAGTAGTTCCTTTTAGCGATGGGTCCAAAACCTTGAATGTGGTTACCCATCTCGAAAAAGCATACGAGACCAAAGGGAAACACCTTATCGAAGATTTTGAACGCAACATTACCCTAGCTTTAATCGACGAAACCTGGAAAAACCATTTACGTAAAATGGATGAACTAAAACAATCGGTTCAGCTAGCGGTGCATGAGCAAAAAGATCCTCTGTTGATTTATAAATTCGAAGCTTTTGAGCTGTTTAAACACATGATGGCCAACCTCAACCGAGAGGTGATTTCGTTTTTGCTCAAGGGGAGTATCCCTTCTGGAAACAACACCATTCAAGAAGCCAAACAAACCAAAAGCAAACAGCGTTTAAATACCTCTAAAGACGAAGTACTAAACACCGAGGAACTCGCTGCAAAACAACGTGCCATTGGAGCTGGAGCCAGTGCTCCACAACAAAAAACCGTGGAAACCATTACCCGAGAACTTCCAAAAATAGGACGAAACGACAGGGTTGAAATTAAAAATGCCCTAAGCGGAGAAAGTAAGGTTGTGAAATTCAAACAAGCAGAACCTTTGCTTAAGAGTGGTAAGTGGACGCTCATCGGAAAAAAATAATTTGTATTTTTAGTACAAATTGTTAATCTATGGAAACATATGCCAACATACTGTTGATTGCTATTCCTGGGTTTTTGGGGTTAATGCTGCTGGAAATTGGGTACGGATATTGGAAAAAAAATCAAACCTATACTTTCATGGATACCCTCTCGAGCTTAAGCTCGGGGATGACCAATCTGATCAAAGACGTGATGGGGATTGGAATAATTGTGATTTCCTACCCCTTCATTAAATCGCAGCTGGCAATGATTACATTAGAAGAAACCGCTTGGCTGTATTTTATCGCTTTTGTATGCATCGACTTTGCCAGTTATTGGAACCATCGACTCAATCATGGGATTAACGTTTTTTGGAACAGGCATGTCATTCACCACAGCAGTGAAGAATTCAATTTGGCCTGTGCCCTACGGCAAAGCATTTCGAATCTGATTGGTTTTGGTGCGCTTTTCCTTCTCCCAGCTGCCCTTTTAGGCGTTCCGCAAAACATCATTACGGTTTTGTTTCCCCTGCACCTTTTTGGACAATTTTGGTACCACACCCGCCACATTAAAAAGCTTGGCTGGTTGGAATACATCATTGTCACCCCCTCACAACATCGTGTACATCACGCAATTAATCCAGAGTATATCGATAAAAATTTAGGTGCCATCTTTAGCGTATGGGATCGGCTTTTTGGCACCTTTCAAGAAGAACTTGACGATGTTCCCTGTGTCTATGGAACACTAAAGCCCGTGAACACATGGAATCCTATTTTAATTAATTTTCAACACAATTGGGGATTATTTCACGATGCTTGGCACACCAAAAACAAATGGGACAAAATTCGTTTGTGGTTCATGCCCACGGGTTGGCGCCCAAAAGACGTGGCTGAAAAGAATAAGCGACCCTCGGTAAACGATGTGTTTAAGCGACAAAAATACCAATTGGACTACACCCCATTTCAACGGTATTTCGCCTTTTTTCATTTCTTTATCATCAATGTTTTGTTGTTTGTTTTTTTATCCCAAATTGGCGACTTAAATACTCAAGAATTAGGAATATTTAGCTTTTGGATTTTCATTAGTATTTTTGGTTTTACTGCTTTGATGGACGGTTTTCATTGGGCACCCTACTTTGAGCTGCTTCGAAGCAGCTTCGGTATCGTTCTATTGTTTTTCCCCATGTTTTACTCCATTTGGCAAACTGCTCCTGTTTTTATTTCTGTGGTGTTATTTTCTTTGGTTCTGCAATTTGTAGGTACTCTTTATATGATGCAAAACCAAGCGCTCATTCGTCCAAAATTAATGCATGAATGAAAAATGAAAACCCCGATGTTTTACTTTTAGGCCCTACATATCCTTACCGAGGTGGGATTGCAAATACACAAGAAGAATTCTTAAAAGCCCTTTGTTTGCAAGAACAAAAAGTAGTGGCTTGGTCCTTTTCACATCTATATCCTTCTTTTCTTTTTCCTGGTACAACCCCTTTTTCTACAGAAAGCAAATCACTTCCAATTGAAGTAGAACAAAAAATACATGCTTATGCGCCATGGAAATGGAATAAGTTGGCGGAAGAAATCGTTCAATTGCACCCTAAAAAGGTGGTTTTTCGTTTGTGGACGCCCTTTTTAATTCCTTGTTGGAATAGCCTTGCAAAAAAGCTCCCCTCTTCGATTAAAAAAATAGCCTTTGTCGATAATTGGATTGCTCACGAGCCAAAACCTTGGGACACTTATTTTCGAAAGAAATTCATCACCTATATGGATGCCTTCAGTTGCCTATCTGAAGGAGTAAGTGAGCAAATCAAAAAAGAAAGTAACAAACCCATTTGGCAAATGCAACACCCCATTCCTACGGCGGTGGAACAAAAGATAAATCGAGAGGAAGCCTGCGCGGCACTTGGATTAGACGCCACAAAAAACCATGTGCTTTTTTACGGATTAATACGTCCCTACAAAGGTCTTGATCTGCTGCTGAAGGCGATGACATTTTTACCAGATATCCATTTATTGGTGGTGGGTGAAAGTTATGAGAATAGCGCAAAATACACGCAAATTATTTCCGAACTCAAACTTGAAAATCGCATTCATTTGCACCTTCAATTTGCTTCAGAAAAAGAAACTGCATTGTGCTTTTCGGCGAGCGATGCCCTAGTGCTCCCTTATAAAACCGCCACACAAAGTGGTGTTTTGTCTTTGGCGTATCATTTCGAAACACCGGTTGTAGTTACTAATCACAAAGGACTAAGTTCTCCCGTGGTGGCAGACAAGACCGGGCGTGTGGTAGAGCTATCCCCAAAAAAAAATTGCGGAGGGAATTGCTTATGTTTGTCAACCCGAACACAAAAACGAAATGGAAAAAAATACGGTCAAAAATAAAGGGCGTTACCACTGGAATACCTTTACAAAATCGTGGCTGAACTTTTTTAATACATGAAGAACATACACCTTATTTGTTCCGACATCGACGGGACGCTTTTAAATAAAGACCGCGAACTATCGCCCAAAACCATTGTCGTAATAAAGCAATTAAAAGCAACGTATCCTGTTATTTTAATTTCTTCACGCATGCCAAAATCACTTCGCCAGTTACAAGGGGAATTGGGCATTGAGAGTGACCCTATTATTGCGTATAATGGCAGCTTAATTCAATCCAAACAAACGACGCTGTTTAGTCAGGAAATGCCATTTCATTTATTGGAAAAAATGGCAGACTATGTTGAAGGCACCTCAATTCATTTAAGCTTTTATCACAAAGATGAATGGGTGGTTCCTGCTCAAGATTACTGGGCAAAAAGAGAGGCGCGCAACACCAAGGTCAATCCAGAAGTAGCCCCACTAAAAGACACCCTTGCCAACTGGAAAGCACGTGAAATTAGCGCGCATAAAGTGATGTGTATGGGAGACGAAAATGAGATTGACGTTCTCTATCAGAAATTGCAACTGCACCGTGGTGAAATCAATGCCTATCGCTCTAAAAACACCTACATCGAGGTGAGTCATATTGAACAAGATAAAGCTTCTGCGCTTTCGTTGCTTTTGCAGCAAAACTACCCCAAAATAAAAATGGAAAATGTTGTGGCCTTTGGGGACAATTATAACGACAGCACGCTGTTGGAACAAGTAGGCCTAGGTGTTGCTGTAGCCAACGCTAAAGGGGAAGTGCTTCAATTAGCAGACAAAGTAGGCAAAACCAACATCGAGGATGGGGTGGCTTTGTTTTTAGAAGAAGTTTTTCTTTAATAAAATATAAAGACGAGTTTGATTAGGATTGATTATCTCTGTTTTTCAAACTCTCGGCAATGATGTTTTTAAATTTTGTAGTGCTCCAACCGTGATCCCTGCTTACAAAGTAGACAGGAATACCAAATTCGTCTCCGGTATACGATTTTCCAACATAATCGGCTCCCAAAAAACGAATGGCAAAATTGGTGTCTTGAATCTAATCCAATAAGTCTTTTTCATAGGTATACACCAAAACTTCATCCACATTTACATTCGACATCAATTGTTCGATGCGTTCTTCTGTAGAAAGAATGGGCTTGAGTTTTTCTGGACGCTCTATTGTAGGATCGGTTTGCAACAAAATGGTGAAGTGATCACAATTTGCTTTACACTCTTTAAACAATTGTATGTATCCTGGGTGGAGGATATCAAAATTCCCTGCTGTAAATCCTTTTTTCATAGTTGAATTAGTTTTTAAAGTTACTTAAAATATCAATGAATTGTTCTGAACTGCTCACAGTGTATTTAGCAGCAGTTTGTTTATGACCTATTTTAATTGAATGTATATCCTCTGGCAGTTTTTCAAACATATCTTCATCCGTTACATCATCACCTGCAACCAACACAAAATCGTAGTCAGCACTGGAAAAGATATCAAAAGCAGCAATCCCTTTGTTGATTCCTGCAGGAATAACCTCAATGATTTTATTGCCTTCCATGATGCTAATTTCATTTGAAATCATACTGGAAAGAACTGTTTTCAATTCTTCTGCTTTGTTTACCCCCAATTCTGGGTCGGTTTTTCGATAATGCCACACCAAAGAATTTTTCTTTTTCTCTATGAGTGTTCCAGGTGTATTATCGGTAAATTGTTGAAGTACAGGTAAAATATGAGACATCCAATCGTTGTTTGTTGGGTGCTTATCTATCCATGCATTAGAATGAGCATACTTTACAAAATGGCCGTGTTCTGCCACTAAGGTAATTTTCTTATTCGAGACTACTTTTTCTAAAAAAGACATGGGACGGCCACTTATAATGACAAGATGGTTAGAAGCATTTTCTCCCAATTCATGAATTAAATGGTTTACCGTTTTAGTTGGCAAAGCTTTATTGCGCATTTTATGAAACTTCACAAGGGTTCCGTCGTAATCCAAAAGCAACAATCGCTTTTTGGCTGTGGTGTATTGCTCAACAATATCCTTGGTGATTTGGGGGTGATGCGAACGCTTTTGTGGTGCTGATTATTGATGTCTATCGCAGAAAGTCTTTCTAAAAAATTGTCCGACCAAAAAGTCACATTGTACCTTCGAATACGCTCACGGAGTTCAACATTGCGTTCTTGTTGCTCTTCTTCGGGCATATTTATGGCTTCATGAATGGAGGCTGACAACCCTCTAATATCAAAAGGGTTGACGGTCAAAGACTGATGCAACTCTTTAGACGCCCCAGCCAACTCGCTTAAAATCAAAACCCCTTTATTGTCAACTCGTGTGGCGAGGTATTCTTTTGCGACCAAGTTCATCCCATCGCGTAAAGGAGTTACCATAGCGATATCGGACAAGCAATAAAAATCAATTAAATCATCAAAATCAAAAGAACGATAGTAATACCAAATGGGGTCCAGTTGACCGTGGCAAATTTTCCATTTACACGTCCAATAATTTCATCGGTATCCCTTTTGAGTTTTTTGTAGTGGGAAACGTTTGTTCTAGAGGGAACACAAACCATAACCAACCTTACTTTCTCTTGATATTCAGGATAGTGTTCTAAAAAATGCTCAAAAGATTTGATGCGATTTACAATTCCCTTTGAGTAATCCAAACGGTCAATGGAAAGAATAATTTTTCCTTCATTGGTGGCTTTATGGTGTTCTAATTCTTTTCGAAAAGAAGAGAAGTCCTCTTCTTTTTCAGCTTGGTGCTTAATTGCGGTATTTTCAAACTTTTCAAAATCGATTCCCATTGGGAAGGTATCAATAATGATTTCACGCTCGGCTTGTTTGACAATATTATAATTCACTTGGAGATGCAAATGGCGCTTTACGGAACTTATAAAATGCCGTTGATAGTCGTAAGTATGAAAGCCTATTAAATCGGCGCCAAGCATTCCATTGAGGAGTTCGTCACGTTTTGGGAAAATTCTAAAAATTTCAAAAGAAGGAAATGGGATGTGTAAGAAAAAGCCGATGGTTACATCTTTTCGAACCGATTTCACCATTTCAGGAACCAGCAACAATTGGTAGTCATGAATCCATACATTATCTCCCGCTTCAATTTCTTCCAAAATGGCATCGGCAAACTTTTGGTTGACCTCGACGTAAGAGGCCCATTGCGTTTCATCAAATTCTACATACTGCTTGAAGTAGTGAAATAAAGGCCAAATGCATTTGTTCGATAACCCCAGGTAGAAGTCATCAATCTCATTTTCAGATAAGGAGATGGGTTTATAATTTTGATGACTTAATTCTTTGGAAAGAACTTTGTAGTCATTCTCTTCAATTTCTTCTGCGCTTATCCCAGCCCACCCAATCCACAAAGATTTGCCATTTTCGTGAACGGTCTTTAGTCCTGTTGCTAATCCTCCAGAAGTTGGGCTAAAATTCCATTGATTATTGAGTTTTTCAATTTTTACCGGAAGTCTATTTGATACGATGATGTATTTTGACATAACTTAGTGTAGGTTGATTTTAGTTATAATGATACCCTAAAGTAAATTTTTAATAAATGAATTTTTATGCGTGATAACTTAAATTATGGAATAATAGGAAATTGTAAATCTGCAGTATTGATAAATGAGGATACTTCAATTGACTGGCTCTGTCTTCCACAATTTGACTCTCCTTCTGTTTTCGCAAAACTCTTAGATGATCAAAAAGGAGGTCATTTTTTAATCAAAAATCTGGCAAAATACACCATCCAACAAGCTTACATTGAAAACACAAACATCTTGCGAACAGAATTTCGCAATGAAAACGAAGGATTTGAGGTGATTGACTTTATGCCAAGATATAAAAATGAAATTAATCTCTATTATACTCCCCCGGAAGTTATCCGAATTATTCGCCCACTTTACGGAACACCTACCCTTTCCATTGACTACTCCCCTGCGCTTGAATATGCGGCAGCCAAAACAAACACCTATTTAAAGAAAGACTTCATGGTTAGCGTTTATGACCACGACAACTACGACACGCTCTATTTGTATTCCAATTTATCCAAAAAAGATATCATTGAAGGAAATCCAATTGAGCTGACAAATGACGCTTTCTTCACCATTTCTTATAACGAAAAACTACAGATCCCCAACCTCGAAAGTTGTTTACTCGAGTTTGAAAGAACAAAACTGTACTGGTTAAATTGGTGTGACAAAACACCTGCTTATGAACACTACAACGATGCTATTTTGCGTAGTGCCATGACATTAAAGCTCCTTACCTACGGAAAAACAGGAGCCATATTAGCAGCTGCAACAACCTCCCTTCCTGAGTCGATAGGAGAAGTACGCAATTGGGACTATCGTTTTTGTTGGATACGCGATTCCTCTATGGTTATTCGGGTAATTTCAAAACTGGGACATAAAAAAGTGGTTAAAGATTTTATTGACTACATCATTGATTTGATACCTGAAAAGGACGAGAAAATCCAAATCATGTACGGCATCAACAAGGAAAAGAAATTAACAGAAACCCTCTTAGATCATTTAAGTGGTTATGAAAATTCGAGTCCCGTTAGAATAGGCAATGCCGCTTACAAGCAAAAACAAAATGACATCTATGGCATTCTTATGGATGCAATACATGTGGAGTTAGTCGAATTTCCTTTACTCTTTGAAAAAAAAAGAAGAACTCTGGTCCATTGTCAAAAACATTGTCTGGATTGTAAACAATAACTGGTTTTTACCCGATAAAGGGATTTGGGAAATACGGGAAGAAGAAAAGCATTTTACTTTTTCAAAAGTATTGTGTTGGGTGGCCATAGACCGCGCCATTAAAATTGCAGACTTTTTAGGAAAGAACAAAGACAAATGGTTTGCCCTTAGAGAGGAAATCAAAAACGACATCCATGAAAAAGCATGGAACCCAGCAGTAGAAGCCTACACCCAATTTTATGGAAGTGACGCCCTAGACGCCTCTGTTTTACTCATGGAACAATACGGCTTTATTGATGCACTGGACGAACGGTACATTAAAACCGTTAAAGCCACTGAAAAAGAATTGGCTCATGAAGGCTTACTTTTTCGTTATAAAAACGAAGATGATTTTGGAACCCCAACTTCTTCTTTTACAGTGTGTACCTTTTGGTTTATTAATAGTTTATATAAAATTGGAGAAGTAGATAAAGCAAAAGCCTTGTTTGATCAATTACTGAGTTACAGCAATCACCTGGGATTATTTAGTGAAGATTTAGATTTTAAATCAAAGCGCCTTTTGGGAAATTTCCCTCAAGCCTATTCTCATTTAGCGTTAATTGATGTAGCCCTAACGTTCAATAAAATAAAGCACTAAAAAGTTTCAAAAAAAAATTGAATATATTGACCTATAAATAAGGTCGTATGTTAAAAAGAATCTTTTTCGTTTTGATTGTGCTTTTCTCTTTTTCAGTAAAAGGGCAAAGCATCCGTTTTTTTGTTTCTGCCCATCAAGATGATTGGCAACTTTTCATGAACCCCAATGTTGCAAACAGCATAAAAAACACAACCGATAAAACCGTTATTCTACATACCACCGCAGGCGATGCGGGAGAAGGATTAGGGAAAAACGAATATTACAAAGCACGAGAGGAAGGGAGTCTTCGCGCCCTGCGTTTTTTGGTGCATGCTTCGCAGGACACCGAAGGAAAAGTTAAAATGCGTTCGTCGAAAATGCAAATTAACCAGCATGCTGTTCTACGGCATGAATTTCAAAACACAGTAGCCTATTTTCTACGATTACCCGACGGAAATGGAACTGGGGTAGGCTATCCACTGCACAATCATGAGTCGCTTGAGCGCTTATATAACCAAGAAGTATCCATCATTTCGACTATTGATGACACCACTACTTATCGAAGTTTGCAAGACTTAAAAAACACCCTACATGAATTAATGCAAATGGAAAAGAAAGGATACGCAAATACTGAAATTCACTTGGCCGACACCGACACAACCATCAACCCCGATGATCATTCCGACCATCAAACTTCTTCTAAAATCATTCAGGAAGTTGGCTCCCATTTCGAAAATATAGTTTTCTATCATTATCAAAACTACGCCACCTCAAAAAAGAAAAATAACGTATCGGAAGAAGACTTTTTAATCTCGGCAGCCACTTGGGGAGTAACAGCCTCTGGTATCAGCGATAAAGAGCACTACTCCACTTGGGATTCCGTTCACAATGCCTGGATTGGAAAACAATATTTTAGAACAAGCTCCCCAAAGAAATAACCAATGTTGGAAATGCGCAACCTTTGCGAAAACTGTCACACCACTTTTACCCATGAGAGTGATGATGTTTATATCTGTTCTTATGAATGCACCTTTTGTAAAGACTGTGCAGAAAACAAATTGGAGCATACATGACCCAACTGTGGAGGAGAATTCCAAAAACGACCTAAACGCAAATCTTAAAACCCAAAAACCATGAAACTACACCCTTACCTTATTTTTAACGGACAAGCCCAATCGGCACTTCGCTTTTACTGTGAAAGCATTGGCTTAACCCATGGAGAATTTAACACCTACGAAAAAAGCCCCATCCCACATGTGCCCGCACAAAAAGACTGGATTATGCACGTGGATGTTATGTTTGAAGATCAGGTTTTATTTATGATGTCAGATGGTCCCGATTTCCCTTTAGAGAAAAACAACAATGTGCACATTAGTCTAAATTATAAAGATTTGGACAAAATGAAGATTGCCTTTGACCGTTTGAGCAAAGGAGGAAAAATAAATAGGCCCTTAGAAAAACAATTTTGGAATGCCACCTATGGACAATTGACTGATCAATTTGGTATCCATTGGATGATGAACTGCGATCATCACTAAATTCCGTTTTCCTTTTGGTTAAGAATTGGTAAATTGCCTAAGCTTAAATAAAAGAAAAATGAAAATTCTAATCACCTTTATCAGTGCTTTTAGTTTACAAACCTGTATATCGAGCACTGCTCCTATTAACAACACCCAAGCCGTATGGGAACCACCAACCCAAAGTGTACAAGGACCTAAAAAAGCCTATTTTGCAGCCGGTTGTTTTTGGTGTGTGGAAGCAATTTTTGAAAGTGTAAAGGGAGTAAACGAAGTTTATTCTGGCTATGCAGGTGGATTTACCAAAAACCCAAACTACAATCAGATAGGAACAGGTCGCACTGGGCATGCTGAAGCGGTAGAAGTGCATTATGACCCTGAACTAGTGAGCTTTGGCACCCTTTTACAAGTGTTTTTTGGTTCGCACGACCCTACTACGCCCAACCGACAAGGCCCCGATTATGGAAGCCAATACCGATCCATTGCTTTTTATACAAGCGATCAGGAAAGAGAACTGATTCAAGACTACATTGCACTTTTAGAAAAAGAAAATAGTTTTGATAAGGAAATTGTTACGGAAGTAAAACCCTTGGAAAAATTCTATTTTGCAGAGGAATACCATCAAAATTACGAGCGTTTAAACCCAAACAATCCGTATGTGAAAAGTGTATCTATTCCCCGCTTAAGAAAATTTCAAAACCGCTATCCCGAATTGCTGAAAGAGAAGCACTAATAAACAGGAAAAAGAGGTGCGAATCTTTTCTTGAGGAGGGAATACAAAAGAGAAGCAATTCCAATTCCCGCAACAGCACCGCACAAAATATCAAGTGGAAAATGAACGCCTATGTAAACCCTGCTGTAGGCGATTAGCCCAGCGAGTAGGAAAAAGAAATAGGGAATGCCCTTTTTTGCTTTAAATAAAAAGGCAAACAAAGTGGCCAATGCAAATGAATTTGAAGCATGCCCAGAAAAGAAACTGTATTTTCCTCCACAATAGAGTTTAACCAATCGCATACTGCCGTCTAAAGATGGGGTATGGCATGGACGAAGCCGCATAAAACCATATTTAAAACCGTTGGTAATTTGATCTGTAATCCCAACTAAAACCGCTGAAAATAGGAAAAGGCGAAGGGCATATTTCCAACCAAACTTTCTACCATATGCAACAATAAAAACAAGATAAACAACCACATTGGTAGCCTTTTCACTTAAGAGAAGCCAAATGAAATCGTAAGCAGGACTCCCCAATTGTTTAGGGTTAAAAACAAAGCAGTATCCCAAGCGAGAAGCTGTTCCAACATTATTCTAAATTTTCGACCTCCTTGTCAAAAAAAGCAAGGGCTTCTTCTATTAATGACTGGGTCACTTCCTCAAGCTCTTTTTCGTCGTTTTGACCAAATTCTTCTAACCATAGAATATCGTCATTGGCAATGTTAAGCAAAAAACGAGGGTACTCGGTATGAAGAACAAAAAGCGATTCTTCCAAAGAAGAATTATCTGCAATTAAAAATTTTGGTACGTCCATAAATTAAGAGTTAAGGTGTTTGGTTTGTCGTTCAAAACGTAAAAATAGTAAAAAGGCCGAAGTTGTGAGGCCTGTAAGCAAACCGATCCAAATTCCTGTGGCACCAAAGTCGGTGTAAAAACCTAAATAATAAGAGACGGGTAAGCCCACCAACATATAAGAAATAAAAATAAGGCCCGTAGGTATATTCACATCTTGAATTCCGCGTAGGGCCCCTAAAATAACAGCTTGCAAACCATCGGTAATTTGAAAAAAACCAGAGACTAACAACAGGCTAGCAGCAATTTTCACCACCTCCAAAGTATCGGCATCGGTTAAATTCCCTTTAAAATCCAAATAAATCCAGGGCAACTGATCATTAAATAAAATATAAAACGCGCAAAAGAAAATATCGAGTAAAATAATTAAAAGAAATAAAGATTGTGCCACTCTTCTCAAATCGGCATAGGCCTTTTTCCCAAGTTGATTTCCAACACGTATCATAGCGACTACTCCAAGCCCCATAGCAAACATAAAAGTCATGGAAGATAGGTTCAAAGCAATCTGATTGGCTGCCTGTTCATTTTTTCCTAGCATGCCCGACATCCAAATGGCCATCGTAAAAAACAAAACTTCAAAAAACATTTGTAAAGCAGAAGGCATTCCAAGTTGAAAGATTTTTTTAAACAAAGAAACACGTAAATTACTCCATCGAAAAAAAACGGTATAGGCTTTAAAAACGGTGTGAAATTGAACATACAAAACAATAAATAAAACCGCAGTGCTTCGGGCAATAAAAGTACCTACTGCAGCACCTTCAACACCCATTTTTGGAAAACCCCAATGCCCAAAAATGAGCACATAATTGAGGAAAATATTTACCCCATTCGAAAAAATAGTGGCGTACATGGCTGGACGTGTAAACGAAAGTCCATCCGCAAATTGCTTAAACGCCTGAAAAATAATTAATGGAACTAAAGAAGCGGCTACCCATTTTAGGTAAGGGAACGCAAAATAAACCACCTCTTCTGGCTGGCCCATGTTAAACATGAATTGCCTGGAGGCAAAAACAGCGCTAAAAAGCACTACGCCCAAGAGGGTGCAAACGATTAACCCATGTGAAAATAGTTGTTGCGCTTTGCTAATGTTTTTTTCTCCATCGGCTTGAGCAACTAAAGGGGTTAGTGCAGTTGAAAATCCTATCCCTAGCGACATGGCTATAAAGACAAAACTATTGCCTAAAGAAACCGATGCTAACTCTGCAGTACCAAGTTGCCCTACCATGATGTTATCGACCAGCTGAACAATGGTATGCCCTAATAGTCCTGTAATTACAGGAATGGAAAGACGAATGTTATACCCAAATTCTTGGGTGTATTTTCGAAGGTAGTTCAAAAAACTAGAGTCTGAAATGATCAATTAAATATACCATAGCGGCCATGGTAGCTGCTCCCAATTCTAACTCGCGCTTGTTGATTGCGTCAAAGGTATCGTTGGAAGCATGATGGTAATCAAAATAGCGCTGCGAATCGGGACGAAGCCCCGCCAAAATATTATCCTCTGTTTTCAATCGAGAAACATCGGCACCGCTCCCCCCTTGAATAAACAAATGAATGAGGTAGGGCATAAAATATTTTTCCCAAGTTTTGATTTGTGCTAATTTCTCTTCCGTAGTATCGAAAGAAAAACCTCGGGGGTAAACCCACCACTATCCGATTCGATTGCAAGCACGTGCTTTTCGTTCTTAGAACGAGCAACATCATTGTATTTAATAGCCCCTCGTTGGCCATTTTCTTCATTCATAAAAAGAACAACCCGCAAGGTGCGTTTGGGTTGATACCCAATTTTTTTGAACAAACGCAACACCTCCATGGACTGAACCACGCCAGCCCCGTCGTCATGAGATCCGTCACCCAAGTCCCAAGAATCCAAATGCCCCCCCACCAACATAATTTCATCGGGATGAGTAGAACCTTTGATTTAGCCGATGACGTTATAAGATTTTACATCGGGAAGATTTTTACAGTTTTGCTTTAAATAAAATTTCAGTTTTGGATTTAGCGCTAACATCGAACTCAATAACTCAGCTCCATTTGTACTGATAGCCGCTGCGGGAATCCGTTTGCGAAGGGGCAGTTTCCCGTAGCTCATAGAACCCGTATGGGGCAGGTCGTCTAACCGAAGATTCATCGAGCGAACAATTACGCCCACAGCACCCAATTCTGCTGCTTTTTCTGCTCCACTATACCGCTGGTCTACACAACCCGAATAGGACGAAAATGTATTGATTAAATCGGCTTGCATAGGACGGTTAAAAAACACAAACTTCCCACGTACTTCTTCTGCTCCCAAAGCGGATAGTTCTTCAAAATTTTTCACTTCAATAACCTCAGCACGTGTGCCTCCCAAAGGGGTCGCTATAGAACCTCCCAAAGCACAAACCGGAACATTGATGGTATTCCCAGGACTGGTTTCAATATTGGCGTATTCAAAAGTGCCACGTATCCATTTGGGTACCATAACGGGTTGCAACCAAACGCGATCTAATCCCATTTCGTTCAATTCTTCTTCCCCCCATTCTACAGCGCGCTGGGCGTTTAAAGAACCCGATAAGCGCCCTCCAATTTGATTGGACAAATGCGCTAGCCAAGGGTAACTTTTACCTTCTAAAAGGGCGGTGCTATAGAGGTTGGCTAAAGTGGTTTCAATTTCTTTTTCTTGCGCTTGAAGGCTGCATAAAAAAGCGAAAAGGGCGATGATTAAATTTTTCTTCATTTTATTTAGGTGCATATTGAATAATATTTTTTGCTGTGATGGGATTATCTCCCAAAATCATTAAACGCTCCATCACATTGCGTAGTTCTCTGATGTTCCCTGTCCATGGATAGTCTTGCAAAATTGTAAGTGCTTCTTTGCTTATTGTTTTTAAAAGCACACCTTCTTTCTTCGATATTTGGGCAATAAAATGTGAACAGAGTAATGGAATATCATTTTTGCGTTCACTTAAGGACGGAACATCAATTAAAATCACTGCAAGTCGGTGATACAAATCTTCTCGAAAACGCCCTTCGGCAATTTCTTCTTTTAGATTTTTGTTCGTAGCGGCAAGAATACGCACATCTACTTTAACGTCTTTATCGCTACCTACGCGCTGAATTTTATTTTCTTGTAATGCTCTCAAAACTTTGGCTTGAGCGCTTAAACTTAAATCGCCAATTTCATCTAAAAAAAGAGTTCCACCTTGGGCGGTTTCAAATTTCCCTTTCCGGTCTTTTACAGCCGAAGTAAACGATCCTTTTAAATGACCAAAGAGTTCACTCTCGATGAGTTCAGAGGGAATTGCTGCGCAATTAACCTCCACCATAGCAGCTGAATTTCGATCGCTTTTTTGATGAATATGATGGGCCACCAACTCTTTACCCGTTCCATTGGGCCCTGTAATCAGCACCCGCGCATCCGTTGGTGCTACTTTCTCTATCATTTCGAGTACCGATTTTATACCAGAAGATGCCCCAATAATTTGATAGGACTTGGCAATGCGTTTTTTCAATCGCTTGTTTTCAACGGAAAGTGATTTGTTTTCCAAAGCGTTGCGAACGGCGATCAATAAGCGATTGAGATCTGGAGGTTTTGGAATAAAATCAAACGCGCCTAACTTCATCGCTTCTACAGCGGTTTGGATGTTGCCATGACCGGTAAGCATAATAAAGGGAACACTATACCCATCATTCTGAGCTTGTTTTAAAACCTCAAGGCCATCTTTCTTGGGCATTTTAATATCGCAGAGCACCAAATCATAGTCTTTTTGGGCTAGGGTTTTGACACCCATATCGCCATCCACAGCTTCATCGATAGAAAAAGACTCATTTTCTTCCAATAAAATCCGTTTTAAAACACGACGAATTGGTTCCTCGTCTTCAATAATTAAAATCCTACTCATTCTTTTGATTTTCATTATTTACCCAAAGTGTTTGCTGTGGATAGGGAATCGAGATGGATTTTTCTTGAAATTGATTCCAAATTTCAAAACGCAAATCGCTTTTTATCAATTCCGATTGAAAACTCTTTTTCACCGAAAAATAAAGACGAAAAATGAGTGCATAATCCCCAAAATCGGTGAGCATCACTTTGGCCTCCGTTTTCTTAATCACGTCTTTATGCGATTGGGCGGTTTTCAAAAGAACTTGCTTTACAAGCTCCACATCACTGTCATAGGCAACACCAACTTGAATAAATTCGCGAGTGACCACTCCGTTTTCCGTCCAATTGTACAGAATAGAAGTTAAAAACTTATGGTTGGGTATGATAAGTACCTTATTATTGATGGTAACAACCCGTGTTGTTCTCAAGGTAATGTTTTCTACCTTTCCAGTTTGCCCTTCAATTTCAATCACATCACCTACATGAACCGCTTGATCGGCAATAATAAAAATCCCTGAAATGATATCTTGAATAAAGGTTTGCAGGGCAAGTCCCACTCCTACCAACAGGGCCGCTGAAGCTGCAAAAATCGTGGTCACATTGATTCCAATATTATCAAAGGTGATTAGAATTACAATGATGTAAATGGAGTAATTAAAAAAATTAAATACGCTTTCGAATTTATATTTGGTTTGGTCATCTAGTCGACTTAACGTAATACGGCGGATGAGTTTTAAAAAATATCGGGTCAGGATAAAGACCAGAAGGAGAATGAAAATTGACTTTACTGAAAAACTTATTTCAGGCCCAAGGGAAATGGGATAATTAAAAAAGTCGATTATTTTTTCCATTCGTTAGAGGCGGTTTCGCTTATAAAGATAGTCTAAAAAACAAAACCCACCCTTATCGAAACAAGGATGGGAAAAAATTGCTATGAAAAAGAAAAATTGCACTTAGAGTGCATAACAAATATACATTATTTTTTTTATCTGCAAACCCTAAGCAAACATATCTTTAACTTTTTCAAAAAATGACTTATCTGATTTTTCTGGCTTTGGGATAAAATTTTCATCTTCTGCCATGCGCTGGAAAAATTGTTTTTGCTCTCTGTTCAGTGTTTTTGGCGTCCAAACATTCACATGAATCAAAAGGTCGCCATTGCCATACCCATTAAGGTTGGGCAAGCCTTTCCCTCTTAAACGGAGGGTTTTTCCAGATTGAATTCCCGATTCCAGTTTAATACGCACTTTTCCTTCTAACAAATCTACTTCTTTGGCTACCCCAAGGGCGGCTTCAGAAATGGAAATGTATAAATCGTGGTGCAGATGACTTCCTTCACGGATAAAGGCATCGTGACCTTCCTCTTCAATAAGTACAATTAAATCGCCCGAAATACCATTTCCTGGCGCTGCGTTTCCTTTTCCAGAAACTTTCAATTGCATGCCTTCTTCTACTCCTCCAGGTATTTTTATGCTTACGGTTTCCTCTTCAGCAATCATTCCATGGGCATCACTTCCCTTGGGTCGATTGGCAATGCTTTGCCCGCTTCCTTGGCAGGTGGGACAAGTAACCGCAGTTTGCATTCTTCCCAATATGGTGTTGGTAACACGCACAGTTTGTCCAGAACCCCCACATTGACTACAGTTTGAATAAGAAACTCCTTGGGCCTGGACTTTCCTTCTCACCTTGACTTTCTTCTCTACCCCGTTCATTACTTCATCCAATGACAATTTCACACGAATACGCAGGTTGCTCCCTTTGGCTCTGCGCTGACCCCCGCCAAAACCACCAAAGCCGCCGCCACCGAAAGCGCCACCAAAAATATCTCCAAACTGACTAAAGATATCGTCCATGTTCATGCCGCCACCACCAAAACCTTGATTGCCTTCAAAAGCAGCATGTCCGTATTGATCGTATTGCGCTTTTTTGTTAGGATCACTCAGAATTTCATATGCCTCCGCAGCTTTTTTAAAATTGGCTTCCGCAGTAGCATCACCAGGGTTTTTATCTGGATGATATTGGATTGCTTTTTTACGGTAAGCCTTTTTGATTTCTGCAGCAGTAGCGCCTTTGCTCAATCCTAAAATAGTGTAAAAATCTTCTTTCATGTGTTTGAATTATTGCCCTACAACAACTTTGGGATATCGAATTATTTTTTCTCCTAATTGAAAACCGCGTTCGGTAATATCAATGATTTTTCCCGATTGATCTTCACCGGCCGGAATTTGTGTAATGGCTTCGTGAATGTCCGCGTTAAAAGCATCACCAGGAGCTACCTCAACAACGGTGAGCCCTTTGCTTTTTAACGTTTCATTCAGTTTGTTGTTAATGAGCACAAAACCTTCAAAATCGGAACCGTTATCTGATTTATCTACTTCTTTAAGAGCACGCTCAAAGTCGTCAATGACAGGCAGTAAACTTGTAATTACTTCTTGACCTGCCGTTTTAAACATTTCAATTCGCTCTTTGGAGGTTCTTTTTTTATAGTTCTCAAACTCGGCATATAAGCGCAAGTACCTTTCTTTTTCTGCGGCCAAAGCGTTGTTCGCTTCTTCTAGTACAGTGTCTTTTTTCTTTGGCTTTTCCTTTTTAGGAGTAGCCTTTGCTTTTTTTGGAGCGGTTTTATCTGTTTCTTTCTTAGCCATGGGTATGGGTTTTAATCAATGTTTGCAAAAGTACTGCCATTTTGAAAAACTTGTCAAAATGTCACTCTTTTTTTAGGTTAAAGTAAAGATTGCATGGCGGGCAATAGATCGGGGTACGTAAACTCAAACCCCTTTTGCTGAATTTTTTGGCGCTAACCTGCTGGCTATTAAAAACCAGCACACTCATTTCTCCCGCCACGAGGCGAATTAAGGCACTGGGTACCGCAGGTAAAAAATAGGGGCGACGCATGGCTTTGGAAAGGGTTTTTGCAAAATCATTTTGGCTTATGGGTTGAGGACTTACCGCATTATAAATTCCTTCCCACCCCTTGGCAGTAGCTTGCAAAAAAAGAGCTACCAAATCATCGACATGAATCCACGACTGCATTTGCTTTCCCGTTCCAAAAGCAGCTCCTAGTCCAAAGGATGTAGGAATTTTCATAGGACCTAAAACCCCACCTTCTTTGGTTAAAACAAGACCTATTCTCAATTTACATAGCCCTACCCCTGCTGTTTGAAAAGCATCGGCAGCCTGTTCCCATTGAATCACGACTTTTTCTAAAAATGTTTTGGGATGTGCAATATAATCTTCCGTGTAGACAGCATTAGCGGAGGAAGGATAAATTCCAATTGCAGAGGCCGAAACCACTTGCTTGATGTTATGCTTCCCGCTTAACTCATTTAAGCTTTTCGCTAAAAGAGAAGTGCCTTCTACCCTACTATCTAAAATGGCCTTTTTATTTTTCTTTGTCCAACGTTGTGCAATGCTTGCCCCCGCTAGATGAATGATGGCATCGACCCCATCAAAACATTGGGTATCGATTTCTCCTTTGCCAGGATTCCAATAAAAACCTTGCGCTTTGGCAATGGCATTTAATTGATTTTTTCGTGTTGTTAAATAATGAATTTGATGCCCTTGTTGCATCGCTTTTTCAAGAAGAGACTGGCCAACTAGACCGGTTGCACCTGAAACTAAGATTCGCATTTTTTTTTTGTGAAGATACTATATTTTGATGCGTTTGGCTTGTATCATTTCTCGTTTTCCTGGAGGACCAGGAATAAGGGCTACTTCCAAACCTAATTTTCGTAAAACACGCTGAACACTCCCCTTGGCGGAGTAGGTTACAAAAACCCCATTTGGGTTGAGAAAAGGGAGGAGCTTTTCAAAAATAACATCTTCCCATAGTTCGGGTTGGGTGCGCGCACCAAAGGCATCAAAAAACAACACATCATAAGAAGGGAAATGAGCGCATGCTTCGATGCGGCTAAGAATTTTTCTCAAATGAAAATAGGTATTTATTTCTTCTGTGTTTTCCCAAGGCGCGTTGATAATGGCACTATAAAGAGAGGCTGCTTCTAAAGAAAATTGTGCCGTATAATTTACTGTGGTTATCTCTGATGGGCTAAGTGGAAAAGCCTCAATACTGTGGTACTCCAGTTGAAGCTTGTTTTTCGAGGCAAATTGCGCCGCTAAAAAGGCATTGAGTCCTGTTCCAAATCCAAGTTCATACACTGTGCATTTTTGCGCATCGATATTATTTTGAAGCCATGCATTGAGTCCACTTTGAATATAAACGTGTTCCGCTTCTTGCAGCGCCCCGTGTTTGGAATGGTAATACTCATTCAAAGTTTCCATGTAAAGCGTTGGGCTTCCATCGGCAGTTTCAAAAAATGATTTTTTTACTTTTTTCACAGCTGTATGTTTAAAAATCAAAATATTTTCTCAAAAATGTTGCGAATTCATTAGCGAGTAAAATAAATGCAGATAATTTAATTTTGAAATTAAAATTAGCACTAATTTAGTTTTAATAATTATGCATGCCATGGAAATTGAACAAACAAAAAACTCTAAAATCGATACGATTGACTTTGAAAAATTAACCTTCGGGGAAATTTTCACCGATCATATGTTTGTCTGCGATTATAGAGATGGAGAATGGCAAGAGCCTCAAATTATGCCCTATCAATCTTTACAGCTCGATCCTTCTTGCAGTGTTTTCCATTATGGGCAAGCTGTTTTTGAAGGGATGAAAGCCTACAAAGATGACGATGGGAAAGTGTGGTTGTTTCGCCCAGATGAAAATCAAAAACGCATCAATCGCTCTTCAGAACGACTGGCCATTCCTGAATTTCCAGCTGAGTATTTTCACCAAGGACTGCATCAATTGCTTGCTTTAGATGCTGAGTGGATAAAACCTGGGATTGGAAATTCATTGTACATCCGTCCAGTAGTATTTGCAAGTCAACCGGGCGTTTCTGCAAACAAATCCAATCAATACAAATTCCTTATCATATGTGCGCCAGTAAAAGCGTATTACTCAGGGGAGGTCAATGTATTGGTTGCTGAAAAATATTCGCGTGCTGCAAGCGGAGGTGTAGGTTTTGCTAAAGCGGCAGGAAATTATGCGGCTTCTTTCTACCCTGCTGAATTGGCGCGAAAAGAAGGCTACCAACAAATTGTGTGGACCGACGCTAACACCCACGAATACCTAGAGGAAGCAGGAACAATGAATATCTTTGTGCGTATCGGAGACACTTTAATTACTGCTCCAACAACAGACACCATTTTGGACGGAATTACGCGTAAGAGTATTATTCAATTGGCGAAAGACATGGGAATTTCCATTGAGATTCGTCCCATTAAAATTGATGAAATCATCCAAGCACATCAAACAGGTGAACTCAAAGAATTGTTTGGCGCAGGAACCGCTGTAGTGGTAAATAAGATAAATAGTATTGGCTACAAAGGTAAGCGATATAACCTACCTGTTACCACCGACGGTTATGCCGATGTCTTAAAAGAAAAAATACTTCATATTCAATACAATATTGAAGCCGATCCGCATGGGTGGACCACAGAAGTTAAACTTTCTTAGCCAGAATAGAAGCGATATCGGGTTTAAAGTAATGTGGCCCTTTCATCACTTTGCCATCTTCTCTATAAATCGGTTTTCCATCGGCGCCCAATTTACTCATGTTGGAACGTTGAATTTCTTCAAACACTTCTTCAATAACATGTTGCATACCGTGGCTTAAAATGGTACCGCACAGAATATATAGCATATCGCCTAAGGCGTCGGCTACCTCAACCAGATCGTTGTTTTTTGCCGCTTCATAATATTCTTCATTTTCTTCTTGCATCAAATGAAAACGCAAGGTTTTGATTTGATCTGTTAGTGCGACTGTGGGCTTATTTTCGCAAGGAATTTTAAATGCGTTGTGAAATTCCTCTACAGCTTTTAACTCTTTTTCAATCATTTGTCTCTGATTTGGTGTGGGTTTTCTATTTTAGTGAAAAATTAAACAATGTTTTCTACAGGTCAAATCGCTTTTGCCATTTTTTTTGTGATAAGTTTTACAATCATTATTGTTCTCATGTATCGAAAGGACACCAAAACGAGTAAAGTATATTATAAAGGAACCTATAAAATACTCATTGGCTTTATCCTTGCTATTATCGCCCTCTTCTTGATCAAGGTTTTTGTCCACTAACTTTTCTTCTTTATGTTCTACATTCTGCGTGGCGTCTTTTTGTTTGTATTTCTCTCTCTTTTTGGAATCACCCTTTTAGTCAAAAACGGACCTGATGCCTATGAATTAAATTTGAGCGCGCCTTTAGCATCCCATTTTTCAACCTTAGACACTTTGAATATTGAATCAAGTTTAGTAATTGAGGCTTTTTCTTTAAATAAGAAAGCGAACACTAACCCTTTGGAATGGGAGTTAAAAACTGCGCAAGGCGGGACGTTTTTTCGAAAAGTGACATTAGACACCCTGCAAAAGAAAATCGGACTACAATATAAGTATACCCCAAGTTTTGAAGAAAGAGCAAATGAATTGGTGAATCAGAAGCTAAACCTTCGCCTTTTTGATTTAAGCAAAAAAGAGGTTGCTTTTTTTCAAACCAATAAGCAAAGATAAATACGCATCACTATGGAATTAAAATCACTGTTATGGATCTTCTTAGGAGGCGGATTGGGAAGCTGTCTTCGTTATGGTATAGGAATACTTTCAAAACCCTTTGCAGCTACTTTTCCCTTAGGCACCTTTTTAACCAACGCGTTGGGATGCCTCCTTATCGGAATGCTTGTAGGTTGGCTAAACCGTGTTGGCTATTTAAAAACTGAAATGACCTTTTTTTAATCATTGGCTTTTGTGGAGGCCTTACCACTTTTTCAAGTTTTGCTTTGGATATCGTTCAATTGGCAAAACAATCTTCTTTAATCCACCTAGGCATCTACCTAATTAGCTCTGTTGTAATAGGAATTTCTTCCGTTTTAGTAGGACTTTGGATCATGCGTTGATAAATCGACAGCTTTTCCCTCTATTTTTTCATAATCTCATTTTTTAGGTTGATAAAATTATGTACCTCTAAAATTTTAGGGGTGGTTATTGATTAATACATAAAAATAAAAAACACCCCCTAAAAAATAGGGGGTAACTTTTTATTACCTACATATATTTGCTTCCGTAATCATAAAACAATTTCATTATGAAAAAAGTCGAAGCTATCATTCGAAAATCAAAATTTACTGAAGTACGTGATGCATTGCACGCTGTTGAAGTAAACTTTTTCAGTTACTGGGATGTAACCGGTATTGGAAATGAAAAACAAGGACATGTTTATCGCGGTATTAGTTACAGTACCTCAGATATTCAGCGTCGTTACATATCTATCGTTGTCAACGATGATTTTTTAGAAAGAACCATTAAAGCCATAGTTGACGCTGGAGCAACTGACAATGTTGGGGATGGAAAAATCTTCGTTCTTCCTGTTGAAGAGGCCATTAGAATCCGTACTGGAGAAAGAGGTGGCGAAACATTAAACTAAACGATACAATTACAAAATATTTATTATGGAATCTACTGCACTATTTACTGCAAACAACGTATGGATGATGATCTGTACAGCATTGGTCTTTTTTATGCACCTTGGTTTCTCTTTCTTAGAGATCGGACTTACGCGTCAAAAAAACACCATTAACATCTTATTTAAAAACTTTTTCGTAATCACTGTTGGCTTACTATTATATGCTATTGGTGGTTTTAACTTAATGTATCCTGGATTTGAAGACGGCGCACTTGGCTTTTTCAAATTTGCTGGCTTTGGAATCGCTTCCCCAGAAGGAGGAATGACAACAGCTTACGCAGACGGTGGTTATACTTGGTGGACAGACTTCCTTTTCCAAGGAATGTTTGCTGCTACAGCAGCTACTATCGTTTCTGGAGCGGTTGCTGAACGTATTAAATTGAGCGCATTCATGTTGTTTTCAATTGTTTATGTGGGTCTTGTATATCCTATTGTAGGCTCATGGAAATGGGGTGGTGGTTTCTTAGACGGTCTCGGTTTTTACGACTTCGCAGGTTCTACTTTAGTTCACTCTGTTGGTGGATGGGCAGCCTTAGTTGCAATTTACCTCTTAGGTGCTCGTATTGGTAAATTTGACGCGAACGGAAAGCCAATGGCTATCCCAGGACACAACTTGCCACTTGCTGCTGCAGGGGTACTCATCTTATGGTTAGGATGGTTTGGATTCAACGGAGGTTCTGTACTTTCTGCTGATCCAGAATTAACGTCACTTACACTTGTAACTACTTGTCTTGCCGCTGCTGCTGGTGGGGTTTCATCTGCTATTTTTTCAAACATTTTATACAAAAACTACGACCTTACCATGTTCATGAACGGGGTGTTAGGTGGTTTAGTTGGTATTACAGCTGGAGCTGACCAAATGGGTCCATTGGATGCAGTTATTATTGGTCTTATCGCGGGTGTGATTATCGTACTTGGTGTTGCACTTATCGACAAATTAAAACTCGATGATCCTGTTGGAGCAGTTGCCGTTCACCTTATCTGTGGAATTTGGGGTACACTCGCTGTAGGTATCTTTGGAGCCATGGCTGGCCTAGACCAATTCTTAATCCAATTGGCTGGTGTAGGTATTGTAGGACTTTTCTGTATCGCTACCTCAGCAATTATCCTTTTAATCATCAAGTCAACAATAGGTCTTCGTGTCGATAAAGAAGAAGAACTTAAAGGTCTTGACATTGCTGAGCACGGAATGGATGCTTACGCAGACTTTAGAATGAACCAACACTAAAAAAAATTATTTAAACAATCAATTATGAAAAATTTCAAAACAATTTTAACTGCAATTACACTCGGCTTAACTTTAAACCTAGCTGCACAAGAAGAAGTAACTGCAACAGAAGAACCTAAACTTTCTATCTCAGGATCTATTGACACTTATTACAGAAGTAACGACTTCGCTCCTTATACTTCATTCGCAAACATTCCAGGTTTTGCATTAGGAATGGCTAACGTTGTTCTTTCTTACGAAGGAGAAAAGTCTGGATTTGTTGCTGATTTTGTTTACGGACCTCGTGGAACAGAAGCTGTTTTCAACTCAGAAGGATCTTCTAATATCGTAAATCAACTTTACGCTTACTACAACCTTAGCGATAGCTTTACACTAACATTAGGTAACTTCAACACTTTCTTAGGATATGAAGTAATTTCTCCCGCAGCTAACTTCAACTATTCTACTTCGTATATGTTTTCTTACGGTCCTTTCTCTCATACTGGGATTAAAGCGGACTTTACCCTTTCTGAAAACACTTCTTTAATGCTAGGAGTTTTCAATCAGACAGATTATACTGAAGGAAATTTCTACATCAATGATGAAGGAGACGCTGTTGCTTTTGATTCTTTTATGTACGGAGTTCAGTTAGGCCTTTACGGACAATACATCAACCTTCTTGCTGGTGAAGATTACACACAAATCGATTTCACTGGAGGTTTAGATCTTAGCGATTCGTTTTTCCTAGGTGTAAATGCAACTACAACTTCCCTAGCAGGTGACGCTGGCTTTTCTGGAGTTGCTTTATACCCTCAGTTAGCGCTTTCTGAAACCTTCACTATCGGTTTACGTGGTGAAATTTTCAACGAAACTGACGGTGGTGTAGGTGCCATTTCAGCTGGAACTGAAGATGCAGACAACACTTCATTCACCATTACAGGAAGCTATGTTTCTGGTAACTTAACCATTAAACCAGAATTTAGAATAGACTCTGCAAACGCAGAAATCTATTCTGCTAGCGCTACTGAAGCAGCAGATAATTTATCTTCTTTTGTAGTAGCGGCTATTTATAGCTTTTAATTGAAAAATTAGTTTTCGGTTTTTTATCTTTAACCCTGATTAGTGGAATGACTAATCAGGGTTATTTTTTTAAAAAAATTAAGTTCAACGATTCGCATGTCTAAATTCATACTCAACATTAACTGTCCCGATCAAAAAGGAATTATTGCGACAGTTACCAATTTTATTCATCTCAACGCTGGAAACATCCTTTACATTGACCAGTATGTCGACCGAGATAATAAATTATTTTTTATGCGACTCGAATGTGAATTCATTCACAATGATTTTACTGAGGAACACTTTCGCTCCTCTTTCGAAGAAGCGGTGGTTAAAAAATTCAACCTTACCTACGAATTATTCAACCAAGAAGAGAAACCAATAATGGCGCTTTTGGTATCCAAATACGCGCATTGCCTTTATGACATTCTTGCCCGCTATACCTCCAATGAGTTAGCGGTTCATATTCCACTAATCATTAGCAATCACAACGATTTAAAACCCATCGCAGAGCGGTTTAACATCCCCTTTTACCACATTGAAGTAACAAGAGACAACAAAGCTGAAGCTGAAAATAAACAGCTCGAAATTCTCAAAGAACACAAGGTTGAAACTGTGGTTTTAGCGCGCTATATGCAAATTGTTTCTAAACCGTTTATCGAACACTTTCCCAATAAAATCATCAATATTCACCACTCTTTCCTTCCTGCCTTTCCAGGAGCAAAACCCTATCACTCGGCCTACGAAAGAGGAGTCAAAATTATTGGCGCAACCAGTCATTATGTAACCGAAGAATTGGATGCAGGCCCCATCATTGCACAAGACATTACCGAAGTATCGCACTTGCATTCTGTCAACGATTTTATAGATAAGGGAAGGGATTTAGAACGCATTGTTCTTTCCAAAGCGATACAACTACATATTAACAGAAAAGTGATGGTCTACAAAAACAAAACGGTTATTTTTTCGTAATCGAATGTAAAAAACGTAGGCTTATGGCATTAAAATCAAGAGGATGCTCTACGTTAACAACATGCCCACAATTATCGATCACCGACAATTCTGAAAAGCAATGCTGCTGCACAACCTGACGCACTGCAGGTAAAAACATATAATCTTCATCTCCCATTACATATAAGGTGGGAATTTTCAATTGCTTTTGACGAAAAATTTTTAGCAAAGGAATCAAATCAGTGGTAAGCTTAAACCAACGGATAAATTCTTTTTGATACAACTTCTTGGCTTCATTCACAAAAAGAAGCCTGGACTCTTTGTGGTTTTTGTTCGGCATGATAATAAATGCCAAAATTTTATACAACCACATATAGGGGATGATGGATTTAGCTGTATTACCAAAGCGCATTAAAAGTTTGGATCTGAAATTAAGTTTTAAAATAGCCCCACCTAAAATCATACTTTGCACACGGTCGGGTGCTTGTTCGGCTAGGGTTCTAATCAAAATTGTTCCTAGCGAAATCCCAACAAAGTGAGAAGATTTAATTTTTTCATGATTGAGCACCTCCACCACTTCTTGGGTAATGGCGTCAAAGGTATATTCTACTTTTGTTAAATCTGTCAAATGATGTTTTGACTTTCCGTGTCCTCTGAGATCAACCAATAAAAGATTAAAATTATTGGAAAAAGTTTTGATTTGCTTATACCAAATGGATGAACTCCCTCCTGCCCCATGAATAAAAGTCACCCAAGGTGAGTTGGCTTTATTTCGGAAAACAGAGTAGCTTAACATTTATACAATTCCTTTTTTCTTTAATTCCACTTTCATGTCACTTTGCAGTCGTTCTGCTTCTTTTTGAGCCGCTTGAGCATAATCTTCCCCTTGACTTGCGTAAAGAATACTTCGAGAAGAATTTACTAGAAGTCCTACCTTATCATTCAAACCGAAACGAGCCACTTCATCCAATTGACCTCCTTGCGCCCCAACGCCAGGAACCAATAAAAAGGAATCTGGAACAATGGCTCTTACTTCTTTTAAAGCATTGGCTTGGGTAGCGCCAACCACATACATCAATCGATCGGAATTCTGCCACGTTTTAGAGGTTTCTAAGACCTGCTGGAAAAGGGCTTTTTCATCACTTTTTAAATGCTGAAAATCTTGTGATCCTGCATTGGAAGTGAGGGCAAGCATAATGGCGTATTTCCCTTCGAAATCTAAAAATGGGGCAACCGAATCCTCTCCCATATAAGGAGCCACGGTGATGGAATCAAAACCAAAGGTTTCGTAATATGCTTTGGCATATCGGGTAGACGTGTTTCCAATATCACCGCGTTTTGCATCGGCAATGGTAAACACGGAGGGATAATTTTCATTGAGATAATCGATCACCTCTTTTAAGGCTTGCATTCCTGCTACACCATAGGTTTCAAAAAAAGCAATATTGGGTTTATAAGCAACTGCAACATGAGCGGTAGCATCAATAATTTCTTTTGAAAAATCGACCAAGGCCGAAGGTGAATTTTGAAACTTCGAAGGAAGTTTCTCTAAATCGATGTCCAGACCTACACAAAGGAAAGATTCCTTTTTTATGATTTCAGCCTTTAGTGTTTCTAATGTCATTGTTTAAAATACCTCCCCTGCTTCTTTCAGCTTTTCCGTATTTTGGAAAAGTTGTAGTTCATCAATCAACTTGCTTATATCTCCATTGATAATGTTTTGAAGATCATATAACGTAAGTCCAATACGGTGATCGGTAACACGCCCTTGAGGGTAATTATAGGTCCGAATTTTTGCAGATCGATCTCCGGAAGAAACCAACGAATTTCGTTTAGCGGCATCAGCTTCTAGTTTTTTAGACAGTTCGAGTTCGTATAAACGCGAACGCAATACTTTAAGGGCTTTGTCTTTGTTCTTATGCTGCGACTTTTGATCTTGACATTGGGCAACAATTCCTGTAGGCTCGTGCGTGAGTCGAACAGCCGAATAGGTCGTATTAACAGATTGCCCCCCAGGCCCCGAGGAACAAAAATAATCGATACGCACTTCGTTCATGTCAATTTCCACATCGAATTCTTCAGCTTCAGGTAACACCATTACCGTGGCAGCAGAAGTATGCACCCTTCCTTGCGTTTCGGTTTGTGGTACACGCTGTACGCGATGCACCCCCGACTCAAACTTCATGGTTCCGTACACATCTTCTCCCGATACTTCAAAAATGATTTCTTTAAAACCCCCGGCTGTTCCTTCGCTACTGTCCACTAAACTGGTAGACCATCCACGATCGGAACAATATTTAGTGTACATTCGATATAAATCTCCAGCAAAAATACTGGCTTCGTCTCCTCCTGTTCCCGCTCGAATTTCGACCACCACGTTTTTTGCATCTTCGGGGTCTTTGGGAATTAAAAGAAATCGAATTTCTTCTTCAAGTGTAGGAAGTTGTTCTTTGGCTTCTTCCAATTGCAACTTGGCCATTTCCACCATTTCTTCGTCGCTCCCGTCTTTAATCAATTCTAGCGCTTCTTCCTGATTTGAAAGTAAAGCACTGTACACTTTCCCTTTTTCAACCAATTTACTCAAGTCTTTGTACTCCTTATTGAGCTGCACATAGCGCTTTTGGTCAGCAATGATATCGGGTTGTATGATTAAATCGGAAACCTCATCAAAACGTTGTTGTATGATCTGTAACTTCTCTTGCATGGTGATAATATGTAATACAAATTTACTTAAAATCTCCTAAAAGACTTGGATTAGTTATCCAAAACAAATTGCAATCCTGTAGAAACAATAAAAGCAGATAATCCATCGCTTCGATTGTACTTTTGCGCCCGCAATTGAAAGGAATTTAAGCCAAAAGAAAAAATTTGTGGGGTACTAAATACAGTACGATAATTGATCCCTATCCCCCATTGATGACTGTGAAAACCGGATAAATCGTAATCGGAGGTATAGAAAGGATTTGCTGAGAGGTGCTGGTTGTAGGGTTGGAAATAATCGGCAGCCGTTTGGTCGTAAAAGCGATATACTGGTGTAATTTTCCACGACAAGCCCACGCGAACAGGAAGTTCAACCTGAAAGGTTTTGGATTGAATCCCCCAATCGTCTTGATACATTCGTGCATAGGAACGAAACACGACATATTCATTGAGGTAATAATTTAATCGTGCCCCAAAGGGAATTTTTATACGGCTACTGGGTAAACGCTCAACATCATCTGCCAGATGAAAAAGATCGGTATTGGAAGGTGAGGTGTAGGCCCCTAGGGTTTGTTGATTGCCAATATAATAATCGGGACGATCTTGAAAATAAACCCTTTGTAAAGGATTGGAAAGGAACCCTTCTTGTTTTACCAAATCGACAAACAAAGCCCCTTGGAGCTTAGGATGTAGGATTTGCGATAAACTCATTGAAATGGAATAAGAGTTACGATGAGTGTAGGTATAGGATTCAAATTGATTGGGCAGGTAACTGGCTACAATGGTTCCTTGATTATTGATAATAGGCACCCCGCTAAAATAGCTGTCTTCATTATACAAAAAAGTTTCTTGAAACGCTTCATATTCGTGCATTTCAGTAGGAATTATGGGTTTCCATCGATCGAAAAACAATTGCCCTTTTACCGAAAATTCTGTGTTTTTTTCGTTCCAAAGCTTTGCTAAAGAAAAGGCTGTGGAAAAAGATTCATAATCGTATTCCGTTGATCCTCCTAGGGCTACACTCCAATAAGTATTTCGATCTTCACTTGCGTGTTGGTAGTTCACATTTAGGGTAGTCAATACGTCTTTTGCCGAGGCTCCTGTTGAAGCCACCCAAGGAGAACCTTTAGGATCTCCCCCGTTTCCTCTTGGATATTCGTCGTCGTCGTCATCCTCTTCATCATCGTCATCATCGTCATCTTCATACTCTCCATTGGCGGAGGCACCCGATTTATTGAAGGGGTTTCCGTTACTCGAACTTGCGGAAGTATAGGCGGAAAGTCCGACATCAGCAGTGAGAATTCCGTTTTCTCCCATGGGCATACGCACCACAATGGTTGGCGTGTAGTCGGTGAGGTATTCATTTCCAATTCCCCCGGTTACAGCCGCATGCGTTCCTTCCTGCTCATAATAACTCATCAACATATCGATTTCGATATTTTCCAGTACCTTTTTCTTGAACTGAGATAATGAATCTTTAGATTGTGCTAGCAAGCCCATGCTAAACAACAGAAAAAAAGCGCAAAAAAAACGACTAGTTACACCCACAACCTCCACCTGTTTTTCCGCCATTGGCACCAGCAGCAGCCTCGCGATAGATTTGAAAATTTGTTTCGAAACGCTCGCAAAGCGCCGATTGCAACTTCATGTCTTCATCGTTAATTGCAATTTTATTGTACTCTTTTACCACCGTGCAACTTGTGACAAAACAGAGAGAAATCGACAATAAAAGGGCCTTACAGTAACGCATCTTGCTCTATGTTTTTTGAAGTGACAATTTCACCTGCTGTTGTAATAACCAAGGCTTCAATTTGCGGCAGTTGATCGATCATATTCATTCCCGTTTCTACTCCCATTACAAAAAGAGCAGTGGCTAGCGCATCGGCCAGTTCCGCTTTTGGAGCGAAGACCGTAGCGCTGACAATACCTTTGCTGGGCATTCCTGTTTTTGGATTGATAATATGTCCATAGCGCTCTCCGTCTATCATTACAAAGCGTTCATAATCGCCAGAAGTCACTACCGATTTTTCATTCAAAGAAAACCATGAAAACACTTTATTTTTATTCATTGGATTGACCAAGCCAATTTGCCAATCTTCCCCGTTCGGATTTTTACCCCAGGCCGACATATCCCCCGAGGCATTAACAATACCTGCTTTTACTCCCTTCGCTTGAAGTAAACGCTTTACCGCATCGGCAGCATAACCTTTTCCAATGGCTCCGAATCCCATTTTCATTCCGGATTGCGTCAGAAATAGAGTGGATTTTTCTTCCTCTAATTCGATTTTTTCAAATCCAATGTTTCTTACTGAAGCATTAAGCTTTTCAGAAGAAGGCTTTTTTATAGCTCGCCCATCAAATTTCCACAATTTATCTACACTGGCATAGGTAATATCGAATGCACCGTCGGTAAGTTTGGATATTGCTTTTGCGCGTTTCACCAATTCAAAAAGTTCCCTAGAAACCACTGTGCCTTTCTTCCCTGCATTTTGGTTCACCTTAGATGTTTCCGATTGGGGTTGCCATGAAGAAATCAACGCTTCAATACGGTCAATTTCATTCATTCCAAGAGCGAAAAAACCCCTTGCTTCTTTTTCATTTTCAGCCACAACTGTCAATTCAAAATCAGAACCCATTTTGACAAATTGCTTTTGGTATACGTGCTGACTATAGCCGATAACTGCACTGAAGAAAACAACAAAAAAGGAGGTTTTTTGTTTCACAAGGCATCGATTCGATTAATGTAGTAGTCCACTTCTTTTTTCTCGTAAGCAAAAGCATCTAAAATTTTAAGCTCTGAAGAAAAAACAATCACATAGGGAAAATATCCGTTGGGGTTGTAGGCTTCCGCTAAACGATTATGTTGATGTTGAAGATCTTCTGGGAGTTGGTTTTTCTTTCGCTTTGGAAAGTCTGCCCGGTAAAGTATCAAATGATCAGAAGCATAGTTGATAAAGGTTTTATTTTCCCATATTTCCTTTTCTAAACGAATGCAAGGAATGCACCAGTCGGAGCCTGAAAAAACCAAAACCAATTTTTTATCCGCTTCTTCTGAAAGCGATTTGCTTTGCTCCCAATTGCTTTGCCAAACTTGCGAAAACGCCAATAGCGGAAACAATAACAGTAGGGCAAAAATGGCCTTTTGGAGCTTCTTGATTTTATGATTTGATTTGGGTTCTATCATATTATTTCGTTTAAATGTAGCTATTTTTTCTTAAATCTATAATTGAGTTGTTCGCTCGTAAGAAAATCCTCCTGCTTTGCCTTGTCCCCAAGAAACGAGTTTGATTTGGATATAAATATCATCATCTATTAGGTGAACCACCATTGGAATCCCAACCGCATTTTTGGGTTTATTGCTAGGACAAGCCGCTCTAAAGGGAGTGAATTCTAGAGTGGTAAGATCATCAAACGTGCCCCTTGCCCATTCTGTTCCTACTGGACTAGAATTTTGATCGGCGGAACTTTCTACAGCAATATTAAATAGCTGTCCTGCAGAAGCTCTCGTTATAATGACATTCTCTGTAATCCGATCTTGATTTTCAGCTGCGTTTTCATCCGCACCGTCTTCTTTGGTAAAGGTCATAATAGGGCCTTCCCATAAAGTAAATGCAGAAACATCAACTTCTTCAACATCGTTTATTGCTATGGAAATGGTGACATCTTCTGTCAATGATCCCGAAGTTACCCGAACGACTGCATTGACCACCATATGGGTTTCGTAATCGAATACTGCAGCTTCATTTACTGTGATTTCTCCAGTAGACGGGTTAATTGAAATTGCGTTTTCAACAGATTGTGAAACCAAAGAATAAGAGATCGCACCACTACTGGCCGTCGCTTGTATGGTGCCAATAGAAGTTCCTGTGGCGGAGTTCTCGTTCAACGCGCCAGAAAAATTGTTGGCTGTTAAAGTAGGGGTTTCTGTTGTGGCAGGTGGGTCAGGAGAATAATCTCCCCACTTTCCTTACTGCAATGCAGGGCTAAAAAAGCCAACAGGAAAATGCCTTTAAGGGTAAGGTTTTATTTTTCATTTTTCTTTTTTCCTTAAAGGTAATCATCTTATCGATGAAAACCCAACAACCGGAAAAATGAAAAATTAATACGTGAAATGCCCGTGTTCGGAAGAAATGGTGAGTTGTTTCTTTTCCGCAGCCTCAACTCGCCCCACAATTTGAGCCTCTACACCAAAAGAAGCACTTATAGAAATCAATTGTTGGGCATATTCTTTGGGTATATAAAACTCCAATCGATGCCCCATATTGAATACTTCATACATCTCTTTCCAAGCCGTTCCTGATTCTTCTTGAATCATTTTAAAAAGTGGTGGAACAGCAAAGAGGTTGTCTTTAATGACATGCAAATTATCTATGAAGTGAAGCACTTTCGTTTGCGCTCCTCCACTGCAATGAACCATGCCGTGAATTTCATTTCGATCGATTTGTGAAAAGACTTCCTTCACAATAGGCGCATAGGTTCTTGTAGGAGACAACACTAATTTTCCTGCATCCAAAGGACTATTTTCAACCGAATCGGTTAATTGTTTTGAACCTGAATAAATAAGGACTTCGGGCACATTGGCATCAAATGTTTCTGGAAACTTCTTTTTTAGCTCTTTATTAAAAACATCGTGGCGAGCAGAAGTTAAACCATTGCTTCCCATTCCCCCATTGTATTCACTTTCGTAATTCGCCTTTCCAAAAGAGGACAAGCCTACAATTACGTCACCGGCTTGAATGTTGGCATTATCAATGACCTCCGAACGTTTCATTCGTGCAACCACTGTAGAATCTACAATGATGGTTTGCACCAAATCGCCTACATCTGCGGTTTCTCCTCCTGTACTTTTAATGCTTACCCCATGACGCGATAAGTCATTGATTAGTTCTTCCGTTCCATTAATAATGGCGGCAAGCACCTCCCCAGGGATGCGCTGTTTATTTCTTCCAATGGTGGAAGAAAGCAAAATATTTTCTGTTGCTCCAACACAAAGCAAATCATCTATATTCATGATTAGTGCGTCTTGAGCAATGCCTTTCCAGACCGACAAATCTCCTGTTTCTTTCCAATAGGCATAGGCCAAAGAAGATTTGGTACCAGCACCATCGGCATGCATCACAATACAATGGTCTTCACTGCCTGTTAAATAGTCGGGTACAATTTTGCAAAAGGCTTTGGGAAAAAGTCCTTTGTCAATGTTTTTAATGGCGTTGTGAACATCTTCTTTTTGAGCAGATACTCCTCTTAGCTTGTAGCGATCCCCTGAACCCTCTTGCATGTGTTATTTTTTACAAAAATAATTGAATTAAATGGCTTTTAAAACTCTTCGAGCGGATTCTAATGAGAAAAGAGCAGCTCCCTGTATTTTGCTAGGGGCCACAACGAGTTATCTACCAAGAGTTCCAATTTATCGCAGTGATAGCGAATTTCATCGAAGAAGGGTTTTACTTTATCACAATATTCGGTTGCCTTTTTGTAATCGTCATCAATTTTATTGGCTTTTTTACGCGCTTCTATCATGGCATTTACCCCGAGATTTATTTCCGCAATATGGGAGGAAATCCGTTCGATGAGTAACATTTGTTCCTTGGCATGATCGCTGTATTTTTGCCCATAAATTTCCTTTAATCCTTTTACGTTTTCAATAAGCGTATTGAGGTATTTAATGGCCGTTGGAATGATGTGATTCCGAGCGATATCTCCCAAAGCTCTCCCTTCAATTTGAAGGGTTAAAATGTACTGAATCAGGTCTACATTAAAGCGTGCCTCCAGCTCACGACTGCTCAATACATTTTGCTGTTCAAAAATAGTGATGTTCTTGTCATTTCTATAGGCTTGCAGTGCGTGGGGGTATTGGGCGTAAAATAGAGCCCCCGCTTTTTAGCTTCTTTAATCCACACTTCGCTGTAGCCGTCGCCTTCAAACAAAATGGGGGAAATGGATTTGATGATGTCTCGCAATTCATTAAAAATGGCATCGTCTTTTTTCATTTTAGCATTTTTAGCTAAACGAGCCTCTACCGCTATTTGAAATTGGGTCAACTGCTGTGCAACAATGGTGTTGAGCACCGTCATGGGTTTGGCACAATTAGCCTTTGAGCCTACTGCTCTAAATTCAAATTTATTTCCTGTAAAAGCGAAAGGTGAAGTGCGGTTTCGATCGGTATTATCAAGTAAAATTTCTGGGATTTTCCCAACGACATTTAGTTTTAAATCCGTTTTTTCTTCTGGCGACAGTTTCCCTTCAGACACCTGTTCAAGATCGTTGAGCACCTTGGTCAATTGTTCGCCAATAAAAACAGAAATAATGGTTGGTGGAGCTTCCTTAGACCCAAGCCTTAAGTCATTACTTGCGCTCATTACTGAAGCACAAAGAATATCTTGAGCGCCTTGAACCGCAGCAATGGTATTGACAAAAAAAGTGAGGAACTGGAGATTACTCATCGGTGTTTTTCCTGGACTCAATAAATTGACTCCTTTGTTGGTCATTAAAGACCAATTGTTGTGTTTACCCGACCCACTGATTTCCGCAAAGGGTTTTTCATGAAAAAGCACTTCGAGCTGATGTTTTTCAGCAATACGCTTCATCATATCTATAATCAGCACATTATGATCGACAGAAAGGTTGACCTCTTCAAAAAGAGGAGCCAATTCAAATTGGGACGGAGCTACCTCATTATGCCTGGTTTTTATAGGAATTCCTAAAAGGATACACGCGTCTTCCAATTCACTCATAAATGCAAGTTTTCGGGAGGGAATGGCACCGAAATAATGATCGTCTAATTGTTGGTCTTTCGCAGAACCATGCCCCAATAGCGTTCGCCCTGTAAGGGTTA
Source organism: Candidatus Arcticimaribacter sp. (assembly GCA_038143215.1). Lineage (GTDB taxonomy): Bacteria > Bacteroidota > Bacteroidia > Flavobacteriales > Flavobacteriaceae > Arcticimaribacter. Next base: position 60,460 of record JAYQLP010000003.1, read on the forward strand.
AATCGGGACGAGAAGACGTCAGCATTTTATCGACCAAAAAGTATTCTTGCTCCCACCCCATGGTAGGAATTACCTTGGAGATATTTTTATCAAAATATTTACAGATTTCGGTTGCTGCCTTGTCTATGGCATGTATTGAACGTAAAAGTGGGGTTTTATAATCTAGCGCTTCCCCTGTGTAAGAAACAAAAACAGTAGGAATACAGAGCGTATTGCCAAATAAAAACGCTGGGGAAGTAGGGTCCCAAGCCGTATATCCGCGAGCCTCAAAAGTATTTCGAATACCCCCGGATGGAAAAGAAGAAGCATCGGGCTCTTGTTGAACGAGCTGAGCAGCATCTAATTCCGCAATAGGCACTCCATCTGAAGAAAAAGAGAGAAAAGACTCATGCTTTTCGGCTGTTAAACCTGTTAGGGGTTGAAACCAATGCGTGTAGTGGGTTGCCCCCTTTTCCAACGCCCATATCTTCATGGCTTGTGCAATTTGCTCTGCCAAGTTTCGATTGATATTTCCCCCTTTATCGATGGCTTGCCTCATATCCTTAAAGGCATTTTTACTTAAATAATGTTGCAGTTTATTGTCATCCAACAGATGTTCCCCAAAGTGTTTTAATCTATTTTCTAGATGTTGATGGATTTTCTGTGGACGTTGGGCAATGGCTTTTAAAGCATCAAAACGTAAGCTATTCATCGAGAGGCATTGTTAGTTATTTTCAAATATAAAATTAAATTCATGAAGGGTTATGATGCTGTTTTTTATTTTTTTGCAATTTTAACCCCTAAAAATTGACGTATTAACAAAAATTATACGAATGTTGATATTTTTACCCCCTGAAAAATAGGAGGGCTTTGTCAAAATTATATTTTTGCTTTGTTCGTAATAAAAACAATTAAAATGAGTAAATCTAAATTAGAGTACATTTGGTTGGATGGTTATACACCTACTGCCAATCTACGTAGTAAAACAAAAATCGTTGACGATTTGAGAGGAAAATTAGAAGACTGCCCAATGTGGTCTTTTGATGGTTCATCAACCCAACAAGCAGAAGGAGGATCTTCTGACTGTTTATTAAAGCCAGTAGCCATTTACCAAGATCCCGATCGTAATAATGGATACTTAGTAATGACAGAAGTTTTGAATGCCGATGGTACTGCACACGTTTCTAATGGACGTGCAACGATTGACGATGATGACAACGATTTCTGGTTTGGATTTGAGCAAGAATACTTTTTGTGGGATCCAGAAACCAACCTTCCTTTAGGTTTCCCACGTGATCAAACTCCACAAGGACAATTCTATTGTTCTGCAGGAGCAAAAAATGCTTTTGGTCGTGAAATGGTAGAAGAACATTTAGACATCTGCCTTGAAGCAGGAATTAATGTAGAAGGAATCAACGCTGAAGTAGCAGCAGGACAATGGGAATACCAGTGTTTTGCTAAAGGAGCGAAACAAGCAGGAGACGAGATGTGGGTATCGCGTTACCTTCTTGAGCGTCTTGGTGAAAAATATGGATTAGCCATCAACTGGCATCCAAAACCACTAGGGGCAACTGACTGGAACGGGTCTGGTATGCACGCTAACTTCTCTAACGAAGTATTACGTACATGCGGCTCAAAAGAAACCTACGAAACAATTTGTGAGGCTTTCCGTCCTGTAGTTAAAGAACATATCGAAGTTTACGGTGCAGACAACGACCACCGCTTGACTGGAGAACACGAAACACAATCAATCGACGAGTTTAGCTATGGTGTATCTGACCGTGGTGCTTCTATCCGTATTCCAATTATGACAGTAGAAAAAGGTTGGAAAGGATGGTTGGAAGATCGTCGTCCGGCTTCTAACGGAGATCCATATAAGATTGCTGCTCGTATCATTAAAACGGTAAAGACAGCTAAGATTTAATCTTATCTTCTTTTAGATAAAAAAAGCATCCTTCGGGATGCTTTATTTCGTTTAATTTTATTTATCTGCATTTGAAGATTGTAAAATTACATTATATTTGCACCCACAAATGGCCTCGTAGCATAACTGAATAGTGCACTTGATTACGGCTCAAGAGGTTGCAGGTTTGAATCCTGCCGAGGTCACTTACTAATCTTAGTATTTGCGTATATACTGGACTTTCGGGTCCAGTTTTGCGTTTGTGCTGACCCACTATCGCCACTAAGTTACTTTTCGATGGAAAAGTTCACTCATGCGAATGAATTTGATCCACACTTTGTCTTATTAATATTCCATTTCGAACCAATTTCCCTCAACCAAAACAAATGAAGTATCTAAAAATTGTCTTTAAAACCCTGCTGTATTTCTTTCTTATCATATTTGTTTCTCTTTTTTGGGTTTTATACTTTTTACAATGAAGCACTTCCAGAGGGAAAGCAAGGAGCAGAAGCGGATGCATTGGCCAAAGACCTTTTAAGTGCCTTAAACTACGAGGCGTATAAAGAGCTACATTACATTGAGTGGAAATTTTCCCGACTTGGAAAAGAACACAGCTATCAATGGGATAAAAAGAAAGGCCGCTGTTTGGTAACCATCGACAGTGTGTCTGTGAATTTAAACACCTTATTTCCTCACAAATCGGAGGTTATAGTCAACGGAAAACCCTACAAAGGAGAGAAAGAAAAGGAGTTCATTGATTTAGCCGAAGCCCGATTTAATAACGATTCTTTCTGGCTAGTTGCCCCCTATAAACTTTTTGATGCTGGTGTAGAAAGAAGATTAGTTGAGCAGAAAAATGGGCAGGATGCACTATTGGTGACCTATACAAGTGGCGGAAATACCCCGGGGGATTCCTACTTATGGCTTTTAGACAACAACAAACGCCCCGTTGCATTTCAGCTTTGGGTAAAAATAATCCCAATAGGAGGATTAAAAGCCACTTGGGAGGATTGGACCAAAACACCTAAAGGGGCATTTTTCCCAAAAAAGCATAAAATCCTTGCTTTAGAAATCAAAATCTCCGACCTCAAGGTGCGCTGATATTTTCTGTTTCTCTGACCCATTTTTTTGAATGTGGTTGATGGCTATGTCTTGCTTATCCAAATTAAATAAATGCAATAAAACACAGCTATTTATAATGACATAATAATTATTTATAGCAAAAATTTTGAACCCATCAAAAAAATGGTGAATTTGTTGTGAATTAAACTAAAGAGAAATGAACGAAAGCAAATGCCCATTCCACGGTTCAACAACACAGCCAAACCTTGGAACACAAAACAAAGATTGGTGGCCCAACCAACTCAACTTGGATATTCTAAGACAACACGACAGCAAAAGCAACCCTCTTTCAGACGTTGATTACAAAGAAGAGGTAAAAAAATTAGACTTAAACGCAGTAAAAGAAGACCTTAAGTCTGTTTTAAAAGACAGTCAGGAGTGGTGGCCTGCAGATTACGGTCACTACGGCCCCTTCTTTATCCGTATGACATGGCACGCGGCAGGGACCTATAGAAATGGAGATGGAAGAGGCGGAGCCGCTACTGGTGCACAACGTTTTGCACCCCTGAATTCATGGCCCGATAATGGGAATTTGGACAAGGCACGAAGATTACTTTGGCCCATCAAAGAGAAGTATGGGAATAAATTGTCTTGGGCAGACCTACTTGTCCTTGCGGGCAATGTTGCCATCGAAGACATGGGGGGTCCCAATCATGGAACAGTTATGGGGCGTGAAGATATTTGGCATCCCGAGAAAGACATCTATTGGGGCGCCGAAGACGAGTGGCTAGGAGACAACCGTTATGGGGAGACACGTCAGTCATTAGAAAATCCTCTTGCAGCAGTACAAATGGGACTCATCTATGTAAATCCAGAAGGGCCCAACGGTAATCCAGATCCGGCACTTTCTGCCCAAGACGTTCGGGAAACTTTTAAACGCATGGCCATGAATGATGAGGAAACCGTTGCGTTAACCGCAGGGGGACACACTTTTGGAAAAGCACATGGCGCTGGAGATGCCGCTCTCGTAGGGGCAGAACCGGAAGGAACAGCGATTGAAGAAATGGGGCTTGGCTGGATCAACAGCTATGGTTCTGGAAAAGGCGTAGACACCATTACCAGTGGTATTGAAGGGCCTTGGACCACCAATCCAATTCAATGGGATATGGGGTATTTAGATTTATTGCTAAAATATGAATGGGAATGTAAAAAAAGCCCTGCTGGCGCATGGCAATGGCATCCAATTGACTGTGCAGAAGAAGACATGGTGCCTCAAGTAGATGGGAGTGATGTCAAGGTTCTTCCCATGATGACTACTGCAGATATGTCTTTAAAAGTAGATCCGGCTTATAGAGAAATTTGTGAGCGTTTTCAGGCCAATCCAGAAGAATTTGGAGAGGCTTTTGCACGGGCATGGTTCAAACTGTTGCACCGCGATATGGGCCCTAAGACCAATTATGTTACGGGAGATTATCATGATGCAACCTATGTATGGCAAGACCCTACACCCCAAGGAGAAAGCCTTTCTCCGACAGTAGAAAAAGAGGTGCGAGAAGCCCTTAAAAAATCGGGACTTAGCTCAGCCCAATTGGTGGAAACAGCATGGGCCAGTGCAAGCACGATTCGTGCTTCGGACAACCGAGGTGGAGCCAATGGCGCACGTATACGATTGGCCCCACAAAAAGACTCTCCAATCAATAAACCCAACGAATTAAAAGGCATCTTGGGCATCTATGAAAACATTTCCGAAAAATACAGCACTAGCATTGCAGACGTTATCGTATTAGGTGGCGCAGTGGGTATCGAAATGGCCAGTGGGAAAAATGTTCCAACAACAACAGGACGCGGTGATACCACTCAGGAAAATACAGATGTTGATTCCTTTAATCTGTTAAAGCCTCGTGCATGTGGTTTTAGAAACTATTCTGAAAAAGAGTTTGCTGTAAGTCCAGAAGAAATCCTTTTGGATAAAGCTCAGCTTCTCGACCTCAATCCGGTAGAACTTACCGTATTGGTTGGTGGCATGAGAGCAATGGGCGTTTCCCAAAGTGGCGATGGGCTTTGGACCGATGGAAAATTAGACAACAGTTGGTTTAAAACCTTACTCTCCATGGAGGTTGCATGGAGAACTACAGGCTACAATAGCTACGAAGCGAGAAATAGAACCACAGGAGCGATAGAACGAACCGCATCCCGAACAGATTTGGTATTTGGGTCAAATTCAGAACTCAGAGCTATTGTAGAAGTGTATGCTCAGAACGATAACAATGACAAATTTGTCATGGACTTTATTGCCGCTTGGAATAAGGTAATGAATGCGGATAGGTTTGATTTAAAATAAAAAATACTCCAGGGGTCAAACCTACCCCTGGAGTATCATTTTTTGAATATGATTTGTATCTGCGCTGCTTTCCCGATAAAACGTCAAAAAGGTCTTTTGTTGGATCGAAGTTTGCAAGAAAAATTGCAAATGCACATCCAAAATCAAATAGGATATTCTCCCTTTTTGTTCAACACCGAAAAAGGCTTTTATATCTTTTACGACCGCAAAGACCATAAGGAAACCCTAGCCGCTAGTGTGGCTTATTATCTCAATGAAAATGCAGCACCCCACCGGCTTGTTGCTGCACATCAAACTCCTGATTTTTTTGCTAAAGAAATTCAAGAGGCCTTAAACAATCCCGAAGCTTCTTGTTTTGCAAGGAAGAAGTTTATCAGCAGTTTTTTGTATCAGTTGGATCCTTTCAAGGGGTCGGTGCGGGCCATTTCAAGTTTGTTTAAAGTGTTTGTAGAAGTAGTGAAAAAACACGGGGAAACGAATCAACTGATTTATTTAAAACGAAAGATGAACCGCCTACGTGCCCAGGTTGACGTCACAGAAATTTTGAATTAGTTTCTAATGCGCTTTTCTAGACGAAGAAGAGAAAATAAAGGCTAAGAAAAGGATTGATTGGCTCTTTCTCTCTTTCTACAATGTGATTGAAAGTAAAATCGACCATTTCTAATTCCTTAATGGAAGGAGAATATTCTTTTTTCAATTATTACTTTGAATTTGGAAGTGATTTTTATATATTTAAACAACCATAAATCAACTTCACGAATATGCGTAGGAGTTATTCACGAATTAAACCGTCTTTATTAGGCGGTTTTTTTTATTTTTTTTTTTGTTTAACGATTATCACGTATATTGGCAACAACTAATTCTACACTGTTGAATTGGTTTATGGTTAGAAGCATCATCCTTAACGGGTGATGCTTTTTTTAGCGTCTTCATTAACTTACTCAACTTCACATTTGCCATTATTTTTTTGATTTAAATGAGAAAATCAAAAAAATAAACATGAAATCACATTACAACGTTCTGGTCATTGGTGCAGGAACAGTTGGTATTACGGTTACTAGGCAATTAAAAAAGAAAGGTATTGCCTCAATTGGTATATAGATCCTTCAAAAAGTCAAGCGCTTCTTGCTCTAAGTTGATTGTAAAAATGAATTGCTCCAAAAATATTTTCACTAATTTTGTTCCGACAAATGCAATCTTTATTGCATCTCAACTTTGGAAAACCAATGAAACCCTATCCATTTAAATTTAGTCCCATTGCCCAAGAACGAATAAATTTGGGGTGGAAACAAACTAAATACAATTTTAAACAAGGCTTTTGATGGGGATCAAATTGGAGAATCTTGGGAAATTTCTGGTGTAACAAAAAAACCGACACGTGTAGCCAACGGTTCTTTGGAAGGAAAAACCCTTCAGGAATTAATAACACTTTTCAAATCCGACCTGGTTGGAAAAAAAGTATACGATGCTTTTGGGAGTGCGTTTCCTCTTCTTATTAAGTTCATCGATGCCAAAACTCCTCTTTCCATTCAAGTACACCCCAACGACGAAGTAGCAAAAAGGCGACATAATTCGTTTGGGAAAAATGAAATGTGGTACATATTAGAAGCTGAAAAAGAGGCTGAAATTACCTTTGGCTTCAACACTTCTTTAAATCCAACTTCTTTTTCTACGCATTTAGATGAGGAAACCTTGCAACAGGTTTTAAACAAAGAAAAAGTAACTGCTGGAGATGCTTTTTTTATTCCTACAGGGCTTGTGCATGCCATTGGAGGAGGAATTTTATTAGCTGAAATACAACAGACTTCTGACATTACCTATCGGATTTTCGACTACAACAGAATTGACAAACAAACAAACGAAAAGCGACCACTCCATCACGATTTAGCAAAAGATGTGGTTGATTTCTCATCTACAAAAAAGCAGAAAATCCACCCTAAACCGGAATTAAATCAAACCCAGCAACTCATTCATACTCCTTATTTTAAATCCAATACCCTTCGATTGAATCAAGAAATCAAAAAGGACTACTCACCCCTTGATTCTTTTGTTATCTACATCTGCACCGCCGGGAAACTGAAAATTAAATGCGATGGATTGACCTATCCGCTTCAAAAAGGAGAAACCTTGTTGCTTCCTGCTCTTACTTCCAATGTTGCTTTAATACCAAAACAACAAGCCGAAATGCTTGAGGTTTATTTTTAAACCCCTACTCCAGAAACAAACGTTTTTAAAAAAAAGGCTGTTAAAAACAGTATCTTTTTTTAGTTTTATGGGACGGAGAAAGTGTGATATGAAGAAATGGCTGTTTTTTTTAGTGGTGGGAATTGGATTTTCCGTTTGGGCACAACGCCCTACAACAGGTGAACAGATTTTCAAAGATAAATTCCCAGAAGAACAACTGAATTTTGTTTCCAATGCATCGCTTGTTGTTTCGAACACCATCGACGATGATTTAATTGTGGTTTTACGCGATGGAGGTTACCATTACATCTCTCATGTTTATGTGCGGGCGCACGATGCTTTTGTTTTTGAAAACCTTCCCGTGGGGCATTTTGTATACCAATATTTTAATTTAAAAACGTATTTCGAATCGCCTTTCCGAATTCCAATTTATTTGAATTATGAAGAAACGTTGGATTTTTATTATTCCACTGGAGCAAAAAAAATCATTGGTTTTGAAATTACGGAAGAAGAATTTTTTAAACAAAAATGAACAAAATACATCGGCAGTTTATCGCTAATTCTAAAAGGAAATTCCATAGATTATTTCTATCCCTTTCGCTCTTTTTTGGGGTAATTGCTTTTCAACCCTTTGTGCAAGCACAACAAAATAAACTCACATTTTTAGCCCTAGGGGACAGTTATACCATTGGAGAAAGTGTTGAAGAAGAAGGACGGTGGCCGAATCAACTTATTGCAAAACTCAATCTGACCTCTCCCCTTTTTGCTTCCCTAGAAATTGTTGCCAAAACCGGGTGGACCACCAATGAACTTTTAGAGGGCATAGAAAATAAAAAACTTCAATCTTCTTATGATTTTGTTTCCCTTCTCATCGGTGTAAACAATCAATACCGAGGACGAAGTTTAGACAATTTTAAAACAGAACTATCGATTTTACTGGATAAAGCAATTGCCTTAAGCAACGCAAATGCAGAGAGGGTTTTGGTACTTTCTTTCCCCGACTGGGGTGTTATGCCCTTTGCAGAAAATCGAGATCGCATGAAAATTACTGAAGAAATAAACCAATTTAACGCGGTTATAAAAAGAGAATGTAAAAAAAGAGGTATCGCTTTTTTTGACATCACCCCATTTCAAGAAAAGCAAAAGAAGACCCTAAGTTGGTCGCAAAGGATGGACTTCATCCTAGTGAAAAAATGTACCGAGAATGGGTCGATCTGATTGCCCCCTTTTTCAAAAAAACCACAGTGGATGAATAGCAAGGAAAAGGCCATAGCCCTCGATAAAAAAGACACATTGCAGCTTTTTAAAAAGGAATTTGTTCACGCTGAAAATGAAATCTATTTTGATGGTAACTCCTTAGGGAAATTACCAAAAGCCGCAGGAAAAGAACTGACCAATGTCATCGGAAATCAATGGGGTAAAAATCTTATCCGCAGTTGGAACGACCATTGGCTTAGTTTAACCCAACGAATAGCAACTCAATTAGGACGGCTGCTGAATGCAAAGGAAAACGAAATTCTTATCGGAGATTCAACCTCTGTCAACCTTTATAAAATTATTTTTTCACTTATAGCCAGTGGAAAATACCCCAATCAACTGCTGACCGATGAATTGAATTTCCCAACCGACAATTACATCCTCCAAGGGATAGAGAAGCATTTTAAGGCACCCAAAACCCTATGTTTAGCGTATCTCAATACTACAGAAGCCCAACTTGAAACAATAGAAAAAGCGTTGGAAGAAAATCCTGGGATATTGTGTTTAAGTTTGGTTACCTACAAAAGTGCCTATCTGTATCCCATGAAAAGACTCAATCAATGGGCTAAAAAAAACAACAGCATCATTGTTTGGGATTTAAGTCATGCCGTGGGTGCCGTCCATATTGACTTTGAAGAAACGCAAACCCTAGCTGCGGTTGGCTGTACTTATAAATATTTGAATGGCGGCCCCGGCTCGCCCGCCTTTTTATATGTCAACAAGGCCATCATTTCTCATTTAAATTCTCCCATCCAAGGCTGGTTTGGACATGCCAATCCGTTTGCATTTTCATCTGAATACCAAGCAGCAGAGGGGATTGAAAAATTTAAAGCCGGAACACCCAGTATTCTCTCTCTAGTGGCTTTAGAACATAGTCTCACCATAACATTAAAAGTGGGAACCCAAGAAATTCAAGAAAAAAGCAAGGCATTGAGTCAGTTTATGTTGGATGAAATTGAACGAGAATTACTTCCTCTCAATTATTCCATTGAAAGCCCTAGGGATACTCAAAAAGAGGATCCCACCTAAGCCTATCTCACCCCGAAGGATGGCGAATTTGCAAAGCACTTTTGGAAGGAAACAACAAGGGCATAAAAATTATACCTGACTTTAGACCTCCCCATTTTATTCGGTTTGGAATTGCTCCCCTATACATTGGTTTTGAAGACGTTTACCTTACCGTACAGCGATTGAAAGCGATCGTTATTCATTCCGAATTCACAAAACATTCTCAACAGCGACCAAAAGTAACTTGATTCAAAAAAGAATAATCCTACTCCAAAAATAGACCTTAAACCGAAGGTTAAATCATCACCCTTTTTTTAGTTAAAAGCCAATAAGTCTTACTAATATGTTTATTGTTAATTGTTAATTCTTATTTATTAACTATTTTTATCGAAAATTTAAAAATTTCAAGTTTTGAAGAAATTTCTGTTCCTTTTTGTCTTGCTAATTTCGATCACTGTTAAGGGTCAAGTTAGCGTTGCTTCTGGTGGTATTTCCATACAAGGTGTTGCAAGAGACAGCAATGGCAATGTGTTTGCCAATATTGACGACTTTTTGGTCAACATCTATCTCTACTACATCGATAGCAATAATTTAAGAACCCCTTAAGTGCCATTTCAAGAATAGATGAGCCACTAAACACCGACCAAAACGGGGTGTTCTCTTATGTATTTGACGTGCCCTCTGCCTATTTCCGTTATTTTGAAGAGCATTCGCTTTATATCTTAGTGGGGCGAGGTGGCGTAACAAATCCTCAAGAAGTTTTTATTGATCAAAAACTAAGTGCAGTTCCCTATGCCATTTATGCGCATAATGGAGCGCCTACAGGAATTATTCTTCCCTTTACAGGCAATACTAACGACGTGCCTCCAGGCTGGGTGCTTTGCGATGGCAGCGCACTTCCAAGTTCGGTTGTTTATGACGATTTAAGAGGGATTGTAGGTACAAATACGCCTGACCTTAGAGGCGTTTTCCTTCGCGGCTTTGGTAATATAAACACCACAAATCTAGGTCCAGCGCAAGGTGCTTTTCAAGACGATTTGCTTTGGGAACACACCCATTTAATGAACCTTGTTTCCAGTGAAGACGGTGAACATACACATGATGTTAACGGGGGGCTTGTTGTCATGGTGATGATGGAACTATTAATTACCCTCAATGGGATAATCGAAATTTTTCTGGACCAGAGGGTTACCCAACAATCAATGAGTTTATTCGCCCAGGAGGTGCTCATAATCATCTTGTGCAAGGAAATACAACAAGCATAGGAGATAACGAAACTCGACCTACAAATTATGGAGTCAATTACATCATTAAAATTTAACTTATGAAATATCATTTATTCCTTGGGTGTTTCTTACTTTCCTTTGTTGTTTTCTCACAAGCCAATGTCACATCCTCGGCTATTTCTGTGCAAGGAATTGCTAAAACAGAAACCAACGTTGCCCTTGCAAACATCAACAATCTTTCTTGTGATTTTGACCTTTATTTTCTAGGCGAGGGAAATCAGGAAATTAGCCTTCTTTCGGTTCGCGATCAAGTCAAGACAGACTCTTATGGGGTCTTTCAATATGTGCTTTCCATCAACCAAGAAATTTTTCACAAAATAGGAAATACGCAGGCCTATTTAAAAGTTTCCAGTGGTGGAGAAGTTTTTGTAAATGAACGACTAGGTGTAGCGCCCTACGCCTTTTATGCGCAAAACGGTTTTATAACAGGTTCCATTGTTGCCTACACCGGCTCGGTAGCAACTTCGGGTGATATTCCTGAGGGTTGGCTGTACTGTAATGGCGCTAACATCCCTTCTGGAGAACGGTACCAAGCGCTTCGCGATCTGATCGGAAATAGCGTACCCGATTTACGAGGATGGTTTTTACGCGGGACAGGAGAAAGTGGAGAAAACGAAAATTATGTAGGCCCCGATTTAGGCTCAACTCAAGGGAGTATGTTTAAGGAGCATAAACATTCTTTGGATATTACTTCACAAGCGGACGGAAGACATTCACACCGTATTCGAACTTATCTTTGGCAATCAACCGGTAATGAACCTGAAGGAAGAAATGATGATGATTTTAGAATAATTACTGATAACCACAGAAATCAATTGACCTGGAGGCCAGATGATTTAGAAGAAAACGGAGAGCACAGTCATGCGCTAATTGGCTATACGGAATTTCAAAGTGGACCTTCGAACAGTTCAACAATATTTAACGTCAGACCCGTAAATTATGGGGTGGCTTACCTTATTAAAATCTAAATAATGCGTTACTTATTTTTATTTCTTTTCTTATCCACTAATCTCCTTTTTTCGCAAGCGTTTGTAGAAAACAATGTACTAAAGATTCAAGGGGTTGCTCGCGATACTGACAATCAACCGAGAACAAATGAAAGTGACTTACCCTTAAGTTTTTTCGTTTATTATGAAAACAACAACAGCTATACGTTTCTTGTTTCGGAAAATGGAACGGTAGATACCGATGACTTTGGCGTTTTTAGCTATGAGTTAAATATTCCAAAAACGGCATTCAACGAGATTTCAAAATTTGAAACCTATGTGCGGGTTGCCAATGGGGGAACCACATACAGTGATGAAAAGATTCAAACCGTTCCCTATGCGCTTTATGCACAAAACGGGGTTCCTACGGGTTCTATTGTAGCCTATAGAGGTACTGAAGATGATCTTCCTTCGGGTTGGTTGCTATGCGATGGAAGTCGTTTTCCTGACGATGAAATTCATGCCCAACTTAAAGATTATTTAGGGGTAATAACCTCCCTGATTTACGAGGACAGTTTTTAAGAGGAACAGGAAACTACACCAATGATAGTAGTAAATCGGGGCCTCGACTAAATGAATTTCAAGAAGATGCTTTCACTTCCCATAATCACCCAGTAAACATCAATGCGCTTAATGGTGGTACACATTCCCACCTCTTAAAAAACACAACATGGCATGATGGAAACGGGGGAGTACATTATTTTATTGGAGCCAAACGCAACGGTGCCAATAACACCAATTACAATGAAGAAAATGGTTGGTTTGTTGATCCATTTTTTGGAATTGAATTGGCATTATTTGTGAGTTTTGCTCCAGACCACACCCATGATTTTGAAGGAGATACAGAGCCTAGAGGAAGCGTTGTAGGAAGCCATGAAACACGCCCACCCAATCACGGTGTTAACTTTATAATTAAAATTTAGGCATGAATTACAGATTTTTCATCGCGCTTCTACTTTTTTGTGGACTAGGCACCGTTTCTGGCCTTAACGCACAAAGCCAAAATAAAACTTTCTTTGGTGCTGCAGCTCAGAGAAATTCAAACTTAAACTATACCACATCGGTAACTAATTCCAACGGTGCTAGTCAGAACATTACCATAGCACAAACCGATATTATTGTTGGGGCGCCTTTACTTGGACAAACCCTTCGACCCAATGTAATTAACCCTTCAACCATTACATATAACCAGCAAATAGACATCGGGTTTCCATGGAATGTGAGTTATTTTTACGATACTTTTTCTGACGAAGCCATTACGATTTCAAAAGGTTATTACAGTGACCGAGTTCAAATTGATTGGCGTATTCTCAACAACCTTGAATTAATTGACAATATCGAAATCTATCGAACAAACGATATTGAAAATGAAAACCCAGTATGGGGTGATCCTATTGCAGTTTTGCCAGGAGATGAACGCAGTTTCGAAGACCGAAATGTTTCGGGCGGAACCTTATTCAAATACAAAATTAAAGTACTGGGGATCATCAATAACGACCCTGATATTGAATACAATACGTTCATTACTGGTATCGGTTTCCGCAATCCGTCTGCGGTGATTACTGGAGCAGTAAATTATGAAGGTGGAAACCCAGTAAAAGATGTGCTTATTTCTGCTGTGCCCGACGGCGGTTTTGGCGATTTTGGAAGCGCAATCTCTATCCCTTCCAATGGATATGCTGAAATTGAAAGTTTTAATGAAAGTTTAAACACGAGCATCACACTTCAAGCTTGGGTGAAACCTCAAGTTACCTATGGCAGCCAGCAAATCCGCTTATTCTCTTTACGCAGCAACCAAAACGATAGTTTAGACGTAAAAATAGGAATGTCAGGGGCAAACCAAATGGATATCAATGTGGGGAATTATTCACTTTCCCTAACAGAAAAAATTCCGAATGGATTACAAGATAATAGAGGCAATGATTTACTTATTCCAATTGCAGATAGAAATACACAGTTTATTCATATTGGAGTGACTCTTGTAAACGATTCTGTTCCTAATGTCTTTATTAACGGTAGAAAAATCAATGACAGCTACCTTCGAATAATGAATCAACGCATTGCAGAAACCAATACTGCAACGTCCTCTTCGGCTTCTGCTACTTTACAAACCAACAATCAAACGGTTCGTTTCGACACTACGGGTGGAGGAACCAATCAGTCATGGACTGGAGTGCGCATTGGTGGCGGAAACGATGCCTTCATCGACGAAATTCGTATTTGGAGTAACATTGTTGACGATGAAGATCTATACCGTGATTACAAACTTTATCTGAAAGGGGATGAGAAAAACTTCCACACCTACATTCGTGCAAATGAAGTTTACGGAAACTACGCTTATGATTTATCGAGTGTTGGATTTAATTTTAATAAAAATGATTTATCGCTCATTCCAAGTGGTCTAGATCCAAGTAATTATCCAAGTTTTACTTCCAACATCAACGAGCGACCTACAAATTCCCAATTCGGTATTTTTGGGATTACCGATGAGAACGGTTCGTACATCATTCCTTCCATACCTTATGAAGGCGTGGGTCAGACCTTTATCATTACCCCATCGATGGGTGTTCACGAATTTGATCCTATCCGAGAGTTGGTTTATTTAGGGGAACGCAGTACGGTAATCAATAATTTGGATTTCATCGATGTTTCTTCTTTCACCTTTAGAGGGCGTGTTTTATACGATAGCCGTGGGGTGTTCCCTGCTGGGCCTTCTACCGATGAAGTGCGCGGCGACATCATCGACGGAGAGGCTTACAATGCCTATTTGGTTGATGGTATTAAATATCCCAAAGCGGAATATTGGGCAGCATACAGCGATGGCGCTACTCCTACTATTACTAAGTTAGTGCGCTATGCACCGATTCCTTTGGAAGGTGCTAATGTATACATCGACGGAAACTTGGTTTTAAACGAAGACAACGAAGCGGTGGTTACCGATAACCTTGGGCGTTTCGACATCTCTGTTCCCATTGGGGAGCATACGGTATCGGTTAAAAAATTCAATCACGAATTCAAATACGAAGGGCGTTATCCTGCCGAAGGCACCATCGATTATTTCCAAGACAACGACGAGGAAGTTGTCTTTATCGATCAGACCAAGGTGGCTGTTGTAGGCCGTGTGGTTGGGGGAACCCGTGAGGCAGATAAACCTATTGGTTTTGGTTTCGACGGCCTCAAAACACATACCGCCTCTCCTACCGATGTCATTTATACTTCGGTAAACAATATCGGAACTGCTTCGATTACCTTGGGTTACCGTTCCCCTGGAGCCACTAGCATTACCCCAGAGTTCCAAACAACCTTTAGCACCAACATTGAAACAGGAGAATACCGTGTAGATCTTCTTCCACTCAATTATGAGATTGGCACCGATGGGGTTTATATCCCTAGCCAACGTTTAATAAGCGAGCAAACCCTTCTTGAAGAAGGAGAGCTGATGAACTTTACCCGCATCGGCAATGAGCAAAATTCGTATTTCATCTACCAAGGAGACACCCTTGCCACCAGTCAAGGTTACGACTATAAGAAGAGTTTCATCAAGCGTGTTACCCCCAGTGATTAATGTACTGGAGCAAACCTCGGATACTGAAATCACCATTGGAGAAGCCTCCTATGTGGTTTCAGAATCGGGCTTTAATGTGTATTCTCAAGAGCGGGTTTACGACATCGAGCTTCAGCGTACCGAGCAGTACATCAGTTATCAAACCGATGAAAACGGTGTGGTGGACAATGTGCCTGTAACCGATGGCGAACTCATAGTTACCAATCAGTTCAAAGCAGCCGGGGCACAGTCCGAAGCCATAGTAGAAGACGAAGAAGATCCTAGTATTATTTATTACAGCTTTAAAGCGGGGGATCCCAACACAGATGTTTCTTCTGGGTTCTTAAAAACCCTATCGCTGATTTACCGTTTGAATGGAAACGATTATCAGATTGCGGACTATCAAGGCAACGGTATTATTTTAGGTGCCATTGGCGATGGCGGGCAAACCTTCCAAACGGCAGGACCAGAGGTTCCCGATGTGATTCTGCGCGATCCTCCAGGGTCGAATAGTTTTGCGACCATCGAAGAGGGTTCTACCTATTCCATTGCGAAGAAAAACTCCATCAGTTTTGCCAACAACACCGAAGTAGATTTAGAGGTCAAAGTAGGAGTTGCCTTTGGTTTAGGAGGGGGATTAGTAGGGCCAGCCATTGAGCAGGAAAACTATGTTTCCATCTTAGGAGGCTTTGGTTTGGACTTATCGACCACCAATGGAGATGAACTCACCAAAACCTATAGCTTCAACACAGCCATTTCGACAAGCGACGATCCCGATTGGGTAGGTGCTGATGCCGATTTATACATCGGTTCATCGAGCAATATGTTCTATGGTCTGATGAATAACCTTTCGGTTACCAGCGGCTCGGTTACCAACAACAATGGTCAAACGGTTTCCATTCCCATCACAACGGCTACGGGTACCAAATACATTAGTCTTAAAAAGATCCTTGCTTTTGGTCCTGGGGAAGAGGGCACCACCTTTATCTACTCTCAGCGGGAGTTAATCAACGACATCATTCCGCATTACGAAGCCATTGTAGCAAATTATGCTTGTATTGAAAGCAACCGTGATGAGTCTACCCCACCGGTTCCTTGTCCTTTAGACATTCAAGGAGATGGCTTTAAAAGCTTGGTGTGGTATGAAAACCAGATTCAACTCTGGCGTCGTGCCATTCAGCTCAATGAGCAAACCAAATACTTGGCCTCTACCGACAAGGGTAGTTTAAAAGCCGCGGTGATTCAAGAAATCAATGAGAGCTTCCAAGTCAATGGAGACGACACCAATGCAGGAAGACGTCTGAAGAATTTAATCGATAGTTTCTTCTTTGAGAATATTTCGTTTGATTCTGGGGTCGGTTCGATTGAAAAATCAATTGAAACAGGAAACGCTCAAGCATGGGAGCATACCTTTGCCTCGGAGATATCGGCATCGGTTGGTGAAGAAATTGGTGTAGATTTTGGGGGAGCCGGATTCACTGGAAGTGTCAAAAATGAAAGTGCCTTTGGTTATGGTTATGACCAAAACGAAACGGCAGAAGACAATTTGGTCTTTAGCTATACCCTTCAAGACAACGACGATTATAACAAACTCAGCATTGATGTGATCAATGTAATGGACGGAAACGGTCCTGTCTTTATCACCCGTGGAGGAGAAACCTCTTGTCCTGTAGAGGAGGCGCAATACTCGTATTTCTACCACGACGAAATCCAACCGGTGGTTAGTCCGGTGGATTCGAACCTGCGTACCCTTCAAGCCACAGAGTCACTTGAGCTTAGTGCGGGCACCATTGGGGTAGAAGTCCCTTATATTGCAGTGGAAAACACCTCTGTTGCAGGCGTTCCAGAAGGCGATGCAGCCGAGTTTGTACTCACCCTACGCAACGATTCTGTTATTGGTCCTGAAGACTCGGAGTTTATTTTGTATGTCAACCAAACCACCAATCCCAACAACGCCATTGTTAACCTTGGGGACAACGGAAGGGTCTTTTTCTTAGACGGTTCAGAAACGGTGGAATACACCCTTACCCTAGAAAAAGGTTCACGCGATGTATACGATTATGAAGACATTGAAATTGTGTTCGAATCCCTTTGTGACGATGATTTATCGATGACCATAGATCTCTCGGCCTATTTCATTGAATCGTGTACTAAGGTCAATCTCCTTGAGCCGGATACCAATTGGGTAAAAAACAATCTCAATACGGTCTTAGAAAACCGCAATGCACCTTTGAATATTGTTCTTAATGAGTTCGATTTAGGTTTCGATAGTTTTGAGCGCATCACCCTGGAATACCGCCAAGCAGGTTCGGCGGATTGGACGCGTTTACACACCTATGTGGTGAGTTCAACCATTTATGATGCTTTGGTTGAAAATGGAGACACCAATGTTTCTACCCTAACGGCAGACCAGTTAGAGATCAGTTATGCTTGGGACATTGTTGCCCAAAGCCTTCCCGATGGTGATTATGAGCTGCGTGCACGTAGTTTTTGTTTAAACGGTACCGAGTACACCTCTAAGGTCATCGCGGGGAAAGTAGACCTTACGCCTCCCACCCTCTTTGGAACCCCACAGCCAACCAACGGAATTTTATCCATCGGAAGTGATTTGATTGCTCGTTTCAACGAACCGGTAAAAGCCAACGGAACCCTAACGCGCTATGAGTTTATGGTGCAGAAGAATCAATTGCCTGTCAATCATGAGGTATCGCTTTCTTTCAATGGAAGTTCCAATAGGGCAACCATCGAGAGTCCTTTCATCAAATCGGGGGATTTTGCCATTGAATTTTGGTTGAAAAACCAAACCCAAGGGCAAGCCACTTTGCTTGAACAAGAAAACGGGTTGGGCATTGAGATCAGCAGTAGTCAGATGACCTTCCGTATTGGAGGAGAAACCCTTCAGGGGCAAATTGCCAGCGACGGTTCTTGGAACCACTATGCCATGTCTTACAACAACCAAACGGGGCAATTGGTTTTGATTGAAAACGACAATGAAATTGCTTCCCGCGCGGTCAATACCGATTTAAGCTTTAGTAACAACAACCCCATTGTGTTGGGAGGAAATAACTTTAGAGCCAACCTTCATGACTTGCGTTTTTGGACCAAGTTTGTCGCCCGTGAAACTGCGGTGGCTTACCAGAATGAGTTGCTCAACGGCAATGAAGCAGACCTTGTGGGCTATTGGCCAATGAACGAAGGTCATGGCAACTTGGCCAACGATATCTCTCGTTTTAAACACCTTATTTTATCCAATGTCGATTGGGAGATTTTCCCCAACGGGAATTCGTATCGTTTTGATGGAAACCACTACCTCACCCTTAGTGAGGCCTCAGGAGTAATCATCACCAAAGACATGGATGCTACCTTGTCTTTCTGGATGAAAACCAGTCAAGCCCAACGCGCAACGTTACTATCCAATGGGCGGGGCGACACCACGGATCTTGTAACCAACAACAACTACCGCAACCGCTGGGCTGTAGAGCTCAACGAAAACGGGCAAATGGAACTTAAAGCTGAAGGGCAAACCTTTGCTTTTGGAACCACTGCTGTAAACGACGATCAGTGGCACCATGTGGCTATGGTACTTCGTCGCAACGGAAACCTCAATATGTTCATCGACGGGGAGCAGGTATCTTCGGCTGCCAACGGGGAGTTAGGAGGCTTCTCGGGGAGTCGTATCTTCTTAGGAGCACGTGGACAGATCCAGCTCGATGGCAGCGATGCAGTCGATCAGTACTACCAAGGGCATATGGATGAACTTCGCATATGGAGTTCGGCCAAATCGGCAGAGCAAATCAGCGAAGATCAGTTCTTTGAAGCCAATTATGAAGCGCTAGGCTTAATGCTTTATGCGCCTTTCAATGCACCTGAAGTTACCACAGGAAATGGACCTCGCTACTACTACCCTGTAAACAGCCTCACCAAGGCCAGTACAGTGGCTGAATTATCGGGAAGTGCAGCGGTGAGCTATTCAGAAATTACACCGCCTGTGAAACCGAAGCGACCTACAGAAAGCTTGGTGGTCAACGCATCCATTAACCAAGACGAAGTGTGCCTTGTCCCTCAAATCACGGATTGGGCAAGTGTAGAGAAAAAAGTAGCCAATGTAACCATTGCCAACCTCTACGATACTTCGGACAACCGACAACTCTCACCGGTTACCTGGTCGGTATTTATCGATCGCAATCCGTTGAGTTGGTATGTGGAAGGATACGGGGCAACCATCAATATGGTAAAAGCCTTGGAAGAGGAGACGCAGTTGGATATTAGCTTGGTGAATCGAAGTGGAACCCCACAACCCTATACCTTGCAAGGACCGAGTTGGTTAACCATCGCTGACAACAGCGGAACGGTACCGCCCAACAGCACCATTGTGGTGAGGGCACAAATCAGCGAAGACATATCTCCGGGAAGCTATGACGAGGAAATTATCCTAAGAGGAGATTATGGCTTTGATGAAAAACTGCAACTCAAACTCAGAGTGATTGCACAAGAACTCGACTGGGATTTTGATCCTAATGCGTTTGAGCAAAGCATGAACATCATCGGGAAAATTAGACTCGATAACACCATCAGCAACGACCTATACGATAAAGTAATTGCCTACATCGGTGATGAAGTAAGAGGGGTTGGAGAGCTGACTTACGATGCTGATTATGATGAATATTTTATTCTATTGACTGTTTATGGAAATACGGATGAGTCGGATGAAGTCGAGTTCCGTATCTGGGATGCTTCAGAAGGGCGCCTCAAAGTGGCCAACGTGGAAGGAAGAGACGAGCTCTTTTTTACACCCAATGAGTTAATCGGGGATTATCAAAACCCAGCCATTTTTGAAAACACGGTTCAAGAGACCCAACGCATTAACCTCAACAGAGGGTGGTCTTGGGTATCTTTCAACGTGGAAGGCAATGAGTTTGATGATCTAAATGCCTTGTTTGAAAACCTTAACTTGCAGACCTCAGACATAGTGATGTCCAACGGTCCTGCCCGATTCGATGCCTATGAAATCGATGCTGATAACCCATCAGCAACAGGTTGGTATGGAACCCTATCGGCGAATGGAGGCTTATCGGCCAACAAGATGTATAAAATACGTTTGTCTGAGGCACAGACCTTGTATACCACTGGAGCGAGAGTAAATCCATCCGAGTGGTCGATTGAACTCAATCAAAACTGGAATTGGTTGCCCTTTATCATCAATGCAAGAGTGCCCATTAACCAAGCTATGGCACGTTTTGATGCTGCACCTGGAGATTTAATTAAATCCCAATCGGAGTTTGCTATTTACGATGGTGCCAATGGATGGAAAGGTACATTGCAATATTTGAGTAGCGGAGAGGGCTATATGCTTAGAGCAAGTCAAGCACAAAGCTTTAGCTACCCGAGCTATTTTGCAAGTAAAGAGTATAAGGAAAGTCTTAGAGAGGAAAAAACAGAGAGACTTAACCCACAGTTTAGTAAATTTTCACAAACAATGAATGTAATTGCTAAACTCCCAATGGACTACGATAAATTGAGATTTGTTAATTCGAATGGAGAAATTGTTGGAGAGGGCGATGTAATAACAATAGAGGGTAATGCGCTTGTTTTTGCAACGGTTTATAGCAATGAAGAGGATGTTATTCGTGTTGAGATTGGATGCGGAGAAGAATACATCGAAACTTCAACCCAAATTAATTTTGCACAAGACACGTTATTGGGAACCTTAGAAGATCCTCTTACAATTGATCAGTTAAACACCATTGAAAATAGTTTTGTGACCTATCCAAACCCAGTAAAAACAACAGCTCAAGTTTCGTTTACTTCTAGTATTCAAACCAAAGCACAACTCATTGTTTATACTACGGGTATGAATCGGGTTTATGAAGAAAGAATTTTGGTGGGCGAGGGTCAAAATTATGTGTCTATTCCAATGAATAATGTACCACAAGGAACTTATATCCTTCATCTGAATATAGGAAATCGAACCTTTACAAGAAAAATAATCAAACAATAGTGTGAAAAAAAATCTTCTTAGTTTGTTAGGGTTTTTGACCGTCCTTACCATGGCATGGGGACAGCAGCCCAATTGGTCAGTCAACGAATCTGATTTCCAATACAGCATGACCTTGGTTTGTCGATTAAACATTGATGGAAGGTTTTTAACTAGCGAAAATGATCTCGTTGGGGCGTTTGTAAATAATGAAGTAAGGGGGTAAGTTCTCCCTCCTACATCAGCTCACAAGAAAAATATTTCACCTATGTTACCGTTTTTTCTAATCAGCAAGGAGAAGATATTTCTTTTCGTATTTACGATTCAAGCAGTAACGCTGTCCGACAAGTAGATTTAACACTCGATTTTGTTGCAAATAAACATACAGGAAGTTTTTTCCAATCGGTTAGTATCGCCGCTCCAGCACTAAATACTGAGGCACAAATTCATTCCTTTGACTTTGTCGATGTTCCTGTGAATGACAGCATCATCGAATTGCCTCAATTCACCTATTATATTCCCAATATCATTTCTAAAGAAACATTAGTCCCCATTGTTAGAACAAGTGAGGGGGCATCTGTTTACATCAACCAACGGACCCAAACTTCAGGAGAGTCTGTGGTTAATTTGTCGAGCCCAGTGGTTTATCAAGTGCTCTCACAAGATGAGTCTACGCTCAACACCTTTACACTTATCGTGGAACACAGTTTTAACGATTATGATGGAGACGGCTTGGAAGACGAATTTGATTTGGATGATGATGATGATTGTTTTTCGGATGAATTGGAAGAGGAATTTAGAACAAATCCGTTGGATGCTAGTGACTTCCCTGAAGATATTGACAATGACTGTATTCCTGACGTTTTAGACGATGACGTTGGAAATAACGGTTTCCCAGACGATACCTTATTTGTAAATGCATTCTTTTCTCCCAATGGGGATGGAATAAATGACAGTTGGGTTATTGTCAATATACTAAAACACCCCAACAATCAAGTTTGGATTTATAACCGTAGTGGAAGGATTATTTTAAATTAGAATTCGTATCAAAACGATTGGAGCGGAACTATGAATGGAAATGATTTACCTGAAGGAAATTATTTTTATCGTATTGATAAAGAAAGTGACGGGCAAATTGATAATGAAGGATGGTTTTATTTAGGCCGTTAAACGAAATCTTTTTATACTTTTGATAAAAGCATTAAATCCTTTAACTTAAAATTAAAAAAAATGAGCAACGCAATATTTGAACAGCTGCAAAAAAAAGCAAACGAATCTGAAGCCATCGGAGGAACCTTAAAATTTGTAATCGACGAATTGGTGGTTTTTGTAGATGGTTCTGAAACGAAAACATCGTCTCTTCTTCAGATGAAGAAGCCGATTGTACCATAGCCACCTCTGCAGACACCCTAATGGAACTTCAAAGCGGTGACCTAAATCCTATGATGGCCGTAATGGGAGGAAAAGTGAAAATTTCTGGAGATATGGGACTCGCCATGAAAGTGCAGTCGTTGATGAGCTAAATTTATAGCCACTCAACACTAAATGATCTTTTTTTTCGTTAGCTTATTAAACTAGTTTATTTATTTTTTTGAAATCATTTATAAGACCTCTTATTGTCTTTATTTTTTTATTGTGCTTTTCTTCTGTAAAAGCGCAAGACTACTGGCAATTCCCTATCGATGCCCAAAAAAGAGGCACGAATATAAGTTCAAAAAAGGAATTAAATCCATTTACCTCGATGTTAGTGCCCTGCGCAAAGAAATAGCACCGGCAGGTAGAGGGAGTAAAAACACTAAGAATACCTTATATTTTCCTAACGAAACCGATGTACTAGAGCCCTTTCAACTGAAAGAAACCAATGTCATTGCTTCTAATGTTGCAAAATGGGCACCAGATATCAAAACCTATCGTGGCGTAAGTCTTCAAAGAGATGGGGTAAGTATTCGTGTAACGATTTCATCTCGTGGGGTCAATTACATCATGCGCAATGGAAATGCATTTATGTTCATGGAATACCAAAAGGACTCCAATGAACATATTTATTATGAACGCAATGAAATTGATAGGAACCCTCTTGATATGCTTAGCTGTGAAAGCTTAAACATTGACGGAGCCGCTGTGGTTGAAAAGAAAAAAAGTAAAAATGACCCTGCTATCGCGGCGAGGGTAACCAGCGACCAAATATTACGTACTTATAGAGTTGCAGTTGCAGGAACCGCCACCTATACTGCGCATTGGGGTTCGCAATCCGACGCTTACAATGCCGTGGTCAACACCATCAATAGAGTAAACGAAGTGTATGAAACCGATTTTGGGGTTACGCTTTCTTTGGTTTCTACTTCAAGTTTGATGAAAAATGATCCCACGGTAAATGAATTCAACGTTGGTGATAATTCAGGTGCGGGAGAAACGACAAACGTTCTCCACGGATCAATGGACGTTATTTCTAGTACCCTTGATGTGAATGATTATGATGTGGGGCATACCTTTCATAAAATATCATTATCGGAATACAATGCTGGCTATTCTTCTTCCTTTGGCTTAAGACCCTCTGTTTGTAGTAACAACGATTGGAATGGAAAAGGCCCTGCTAAAGCAGGAGGAATTTCACGGTCTTTTTTGTCGGGAACAACCGATTCTTATGATATTGATTATGTCGCTCACGAACTAGGACACCAATTCAATGCAGAACATACATTTTCTTATCAAACTTCTCCCAACAGCAAAAGTGCAGAGCCAGGAAGAGGGTCTACCATTATGGCGTATGCCGGAGTAGCAAGCCCAAGTAATATACAAGGAAATTCAGATCCTTATTTTCATTACTTAACCATAGACCAGGTCAATACCTACATCACCACTGTAGCTACATGTAATGTAACCTCATCCATTGTCAATGTTGTTCCTACAGTAAATGCTGGAAGCGATGTAGCCATTCCACAAGGAACAGCCTATTTTTTAAATGCCAATGCTACGGATAGTGACGCAAACCTTTATTTTTGCTGGGAACAGTTGGATACGGGAATGCAAATTATCCAAAGTAATTTTGGTCCTACACAAACTTCTGGACCGATGGCAAGATCATTGGTTCCGACGACGACCAACGTCCGAGTCATTCCAAATATGGATCGTGTAATTGCAGGAGAATTAACAAAAACAAACCCTACAAACGATACCAGTTTTCCCGCAGCTTCCGATGACTGGGAAACGGTTGCTACAGTGAGTAGAACTTTAACCTGGGGAGTTACCGTACGGGATAGAAGCAATGCTTCTGTAAGTCAAGATGGGCAATTGGTACAAGATGATTTAACCATTACAGTTGTACCCACCTCTACTCCTTTTTCAATTACCTCCCAATCTGGTGCTGGTGTAGTATGGAACGGAGGAAGTAATGTCACTGTAAACTGGGATGTAGCGCAAACGAATTCAGCGCCTATAAATGTAAGTAACGTGAAACTTTTACTCTCCACCGATGGTGGATATACCTACCCTACTACCTTAGTTTCGAGCACAGCAAACAATGGTTCGGCTACCTTTGCGGTACCTAACGGAATAACAAGCTCTAATTGTCGTGTAAAAGTAGAACCCATTGGCAATATCTTTTTTGCAATCAATAGCAGAAACTTTCAAGTAAATAGCACCAATACCCCACCCACAACAGCTGCTGATTATATAAATGTATTTGAAAACGGGACAGCAACAACAACAACCAATAACGCCACATCTTTATTGTCTAACGATAGTGATGCAGACGGCGATTCCCTTTCTACTGTATTAGTTAGTGGGGTTACTAACGGAACATTAACCCTAGCTCCAAGTGGAACAGGGTCTTTTACCTATGTGCACGATGGTTCAGAAACAACCACAGATTCGTTTACTTATAGAGCATACGACGGAACTAGTAATGGAAATATTGTAACGGTATCCATTAGTGTTACCCCTACCAACGATTGTCCTATAGTTCAAAATTCATTGTCGAATATAACCGCGATGGAAGACGACCCCGATGACATAGTCGACTTTTCAAATGTATTTTTTGATGCAGAGGGAGCCATGCTTTCTTACACAGTGAGTAATACAAACACGACTTTACTTTCTGCAACCATAAGTGGAACTACAATCGTTATTGATTATGTAGACGATGAAGTTGGGACTGCAACAGTTACACTCAGTGCTAATGACTCGGGATGTGGTTCAATTACTGATGAATCTTTCCTCATAACAGTGGTAGCACAAAATGACCCTCCAGTAGCAGTAAACGATACTGTCTCTTTAACAGAGGGAGGAACAGCAATCACTACAACAGGGGGCAACCTCGGTTATTTCTAATGATACAGATACAGAAAACGATCCGCTGACAGTAACACTACTTTCTCCACCGCTTTATCACGTAGGGTCTTTTAGTCTGCAGTCAAGTGGAACATTTACTTACGTACATGACAATTCAGAAACCACAACCGATAGTTTTACCTATACCCTTGCGGATGCCACTTCAACATCAACGGCAACGGTGAACATTACTATTACTCCTGACAATGATTGTCCTACAGTAGTTTCGCCTACGGCTGACATTAGCGCAACCGAAGATGACCCGGATGTTGTAATGGATGTCAGTACGATATTCGATGATGTCGACATCAATCCTATGCCCAATAGCCTGAGTTATACGGTAACATATTCTAACAGTAGTCTTGCTTCCATTACACTATCAAATGCAACACTAACGATTGATTATTTGGACGATCAAAATGGATCTACCACAGTAACACTTACTGCTGATGATAATGCTGGATGTACTGTAGACGACGTTTTCTTAATTACTGTAAGTGCGGTAAATGATTCTCCTGTTTCCAATCCGAATACGATTAATGTTGATGAAGGAGGAACCGCAACAAGCACTACCAATACACTTACCAGCGTTTTGGATAATGATAGTGATGTTGAAGGAGACGCTATTATTGCTATTGTGGTTGCCACAACAGTTAATGGAACTCTTACCTTGCAATCGTCAGGTACATTTGAATATGTACATAATGGGTCTGAAACCACTACAGATAGTTTTACCTATAAAGCCAACGATGGAAATTCCGATGGAAATACAGTAACAGTAGCTATTACCATCAATCCTATCAACGATTGTCCTTCTCTACCCGCTGGATATACTTTACCCTTCCCAATGGTCACCAACGAAGATGTAAATTATGGGACTTGGAATTTAAGATTAGATCTTATTGATGATGACCATCCTGTGCTCACCTACACATCGACCCACACCAATAGCGTCCTTGGTTCTCTTGTCTTAAACAATCAACAACCCTCTCGTTTTGGTGATATTGGTTTTAACCCCAATGCTGACCAATTTGGAAGCTCAACAGGAACAATAACAGCATCAGACGGAATCTGCTCCTACGACATTCCTATCACCATCACAGTTAACCCTGTCAACGACTGTCCAACCGTAATTAACCCAATTCCAGATCAAACCGCAAATGAAGACGATGCGAATCTCGTGATTGATATTTCCAATACCTTTACCGATATTGAAAGTTCTACACTCAATTACTCTGTCGTTTCAGATAATTCTAGTCTGGCATCCTATACCATTTCAGGAACCAACTTGGTCATTGATTTTGAGGAAGATCAATTTGGAACAGCCAATGTCGTGTTAACCACTACCGATGGAGACATTAACTGTACCATTGACGATAGTTTTGTTTTAACAGTAACAGGAATTAACGATGCACCCGATACCGTTTCGGAAACCATTAGTTTACTTAGTGGAGCAACAGTGAGCACCCTCAACGATGGGTCAACCACCTCCGTATTGGCGAATGACAATGATGTAGATGGAGATTCAATAACAGCGGTTTTAGTAAGCACAACTTCTAACGGATCATTAACGCTCAACAGCAATGGAACGTTCTCTTATACTCATGACGGTTCTGCGACCACTTCAGATAATTTCACTTATTATGCCACTGATAGCAATGCAAATGGGAATACGGTTACTGTTCAAATTTACATCAACAATCCACCTGTTGCTGTTACCGAAACAATAGCGGTGTTTGAAGGCGGTACCGCCACAACGACAACTGCTGGGGTAACTTCCCTCTTAGATAACGACACCGATGCAGAAGGGGATCCTTTAACTGCGGAATTGGTGACACAACCTAGCGACGGAGCATTGACTTTAAATTCAGATGGAAGTTTCACTTACATTCACAATGGAAACAGCAATGCAAATGACAGTTTCACTTATCGAGCTAATGATGGAAAAATTTCAGGATCACCGATAAGTGTCACCATTACTGTAACCAACACCAACGATGCTCCAGTGGCCAATAACGACACCATTGTTGTTGCCTTAAATGGAACAGCCACTACCCTAGATAATGGAAATACTTCTGTAACTGATAACGACACCGATCCTGACGGAGATTCGCTCACAGTAACCCTAGTAAGCTCCCCCACTAACGGAACGCTGACGTTAAACCCCAATGGAACATTCAGCTATGTTCAGGGTGGAACCGCAGGAAGTGATTCCTTTACGTACAAGGTAAGCGACGGCACATTAGACAGTGGAAATGCTACAGTAGATATCAACTTAAGTTGTTCTCCTTGCACAGAAAGCTTTATTGAAGCGGGAGCAAATGGCGTTTCATTTAGTTATACCGATTGCAACTGCAAAACCATTCGCGTTTATGTTCCTAAAGGACGAGCTTACACATTCTGTCATCTCGATGGAAGCATCAATATCGTTTCTGGAAGCTACACATTACTCAGCTCAGGAACGTGTAATTAATCGATTAGGTTTCCCTCTAAATCGAAACGTTCCGTAGGTTCAACTAAAATCCCGTTTTTATATTTACTGCGTTCTCGCAGCTTTCCGTTGGGATGGTATTTTATCCAAAGACTGTCTCGCTGTCCTTTTTCATTCATAAAAAAAGTGTGCTTTAAACCCCCTTGTAAATAGTATAATTTGTTATAACCAAAAAGTTGACCTTGCTTGTAGTTTAACTCCTTACTGATTTCCCCAGTGGGATAATAAATGACTTGCTTCCCCTCTCTGAATCCGTTTAGAAAATAAAGATCTTCCCTTAGCGATTTGCTTGAAGAATACTTTTTTGAGGGGCCATTGAGAATTCCATTCTTATAGGTTTTACTCTCTGCCACAGATCCATCAAAGAAATAAGTAAATGAAGTTCCATCCAAATACCCTTTATTCACTTTCAATTCACGGTGCAAATAGGTGCCTTTTTTGTCTCGTATTATTCCTGTAAAAGGCTTTTTATTGTAGGCATAGAGCACACGATTCACTTTTGAAAATTGCTGAATTTCTGTAAGTAAACGGGTTTCTGATGGTGAACACCCAACCCACAAAAAAGACAGAGAAACAAAAAGAAAAAGGAAATGTTTTATGTCATTAATTCGCATCGGAGCAATTTAAATTTTGAAAGGCTAAGCTAGCCAACTGAAATCGATAATCCACATGTATGGTGAAAGTATTCCCTTCTTCATCCGTATCTTCGAGCGTCTCTCTCAAGGACATGGTCGATTCGGTTAGCGAAGAAACAGAGATAGAAGTATCCGATTCTGCATAGGTTTCATCTTGGCCTTTCACTTCAAAAACAGTATAGGCTTGCTCAGAATCTGTTCTCCAGCGCCAATCGCCTAATTCTTCTGTCAAGGGATTTCCCTCAGCATCGTAATAAGTAAATAAGTAAGTTCCATATTCACTCATGATTAAGGTTAATGTAGATGCATATGGACAGTCGTCAGTTGAAGATTCACCTTCATTTTCTGAACACCTATCTTCTCTTTCCTGCTCCAAAAAGTTACAGATGTTTTGTGAGGTCCCATCAGGATCGGTTTGGCCTTCTATTTCCGCAGACACTTCAAAAAGTCTCCACTCTTTTGTAATCTTGAAATGATTAGAGTTTTCATCAGCTTCTGGAGCAATTTCCTCGGCCTTTTCTCCACTGAGCTCAATGGGTGTTCCTGTTGAACAAAACGCACTAGTTTCACTACCCAAAGCAGCGTTGAATGCGATGTTTGTAGAAGACAAATCAATTTCTGTTAAAGTGGCAATACTTCCCTGTGTAGGAATGGCCGAGCCGGCTTCAAACGTACTTTCCATTAAAACAATACGCTGAATGGTATATTCATCATTCTCTTCAATATAATCAATGCCGTAATTTCCTCTATAAATTTTTTGCGCTTCCGAAGTACTTACATGAAATAAATAACTTCCATCTTCAAAAAATTCAATTTCATTGATGGTACAATCAGCATAGAATTGCTTGGCTTGTTCACTCTGTTTTGAGGAAGAGGATGGGCGACGTATTTTCCATTTTCCCACAAGGTTAATCTCCGTTATTTCGATCACTTCTTCTTGAGATAAATGAGGATCGGTACCCGTATTTGATCCGCAAGAAAAAAGGATAAAAACGAAAAATAAGGGAAGAAAGCGCAGTGCTTTTGAATGAGAGAAAGACATAGAATAGTTGTTTGTACGAAACTACAAACAAACTGTCACTATAACAAAAACAAATCCCTTAAACTAGATATCACAAAGGTTAACGGCCTGCTCTAAAGAAACCAAGGGGTTTTTGTTGGTAGGAATAAACTCCTGTGCTACGTACCCCTTAAAACCCGTTTCTAAAATCGCTTTCATAATCGCAGGATAAAACAGCTCTTGTGTGGCATCTATTTCGTGCCTACCCGGTACCCCAGCAGTGTGGTAATGTCCAAAATATGGATGATTGTCACGAATGGTTCTAATAATATCCCCCTCCGAAATTTGCATGTGATAAATATCGAAAAGCAATTTAAAATTGGGCGAATCCAAACGCTTACACAATTCAATTCCCCAAGCAGAGTTGTCGCACATATAATCGGGATGATCTACTTTGGAATTGAAGAGCTCCATTTGCAAAACCACGCCGCGCTTTTCTGCTTTTGCTAGCAAGGGTTGCAGTCCTTTAACAGCGTTTTGAAGTCCTTCTTCGTCATCCATTCCCTCTCTATTTCCAGAAAAACAAATCAGGTTTTTATACCCGGCATCAGCCACTAAGTCGATGTGTTTAGAATAATTATCAAAAAGTGTTTGGTGATAAACAGGATTGTTAAATCCTTGGGTCAAACTAATTTCTGCTCCGTTACACATGGTAGAAATTAAGTTGTGTTTTTTTAAGGTGCTCCATCCTTCAGGGCCTACTAAATCGATCCCTACCAATCCTAAATCATTTGCTACGACACATAACTCTTCTAGAGAGAGATCAGGATAACACCATCCACAAACGGCTTGATTGATGTTTCCTTTACGCTCTTTAGTTTCTGTTTTGGGTAATGGCTGTCCATTCATTTGTTGAGACAATAAAGAAAGGCAGGCGTCCCTACCACAACTTGTTTTATGACCTCCCTTCGGCCCCATTTCTTTTTTTCCATAAGTACTTATCTGACATTTGAACGAAGCACCACAGCGTGCAATGCTTTCAATGAAATACGTTTTAAATAAACACCTAATTTTTCTTTCTTTCCAAAATAGGTTTCCCAATCTTTTCTCTCAATGGCGCGAATGGCTTTTTTACAAAATGAATCGACTGCCAAGCCATTTTTAGTGGCTGGGTCGTCATGCCCCAAGGCTTCTCCATTACCTGTGAGTGCATTTATGGTCACGTTGGTTTGAACAAAACCAGGGCACAATAAGGTTACAAAAACACCATCTTTTTGATGTTCTAGCCGCAGAGCATCGAAAAAACCATGCAGGGCGTGTTTTGCGCCTGCATAACCCGATCGATAGGGAGAAGCATATTTCCCCATTACGCTTGTAACTACAGCAAAATGACCTTGCTGTCGTTGAATAAAATGTGGAAGTAACGCACGGGTCAAAGCCACTGTTCCAAGGTAATTCACTTCCATTAAGCGTTGGTATACTTCAATTTGAGTTTCTATAATTAGAGAACGCTGACTAATACCCCCATTGTTGATGAGCAAATCGACATGGCCAAAGCATGCTATCGCTTTTTTTACTGCTCCTTCTAGCGACTTTAGTTCGGTCAAATCTAGAGGGAGAACTTCAATACGTTCGGGTTGTTGGCAACTTGCTTTTACCCGAAGAAGTTCTTTTCGCGTCGGGCAGATAAAATTAAATATGCCCCTCGTTCGGAATATTGTTTAGCCAATTCTTCACCTATCCCTGAGGAGGCTCCTGTGATCCAAATTACGTTTTTTGACATGGGTGCTTTTTTATAATTCCCATCCTTTTCTGTAGTCGCGTCCTACAAATTGATTGGCTTCTTTTAGGTTGGTAATCTTCATGTTATTTCCATCCCAAAGAAGTTTTTGCTGCCCGTAATAGTCAAATCCGCGGCCTGCTTTTTTGCGAAGCATATAAGATCGAATGGCAATATTACCCATAAGAACCGTTTCTGTTAAAGGGCCTGAATAGTCAAAGGAGGAAGTTAATGCTTTGTGCGCTTCGCTATTGAAACCAGCTTTTATCGCATCGATCCATTTTCTTTGATGTCCGTTTTCAGCTTCACTATCTTTGGGTTGATCGTAAGTGACCACAGCTTCTCCTTTTCGATATAAACGAGGATTATATCCATACACGCCAGTAGTTATGATTCCCTCTTCACCAATCATCATTACGCCATTGCCATTCCCGGGGTCGCCCAAGAAATCGTCTGCCGGAATAAGATCTGGATGTGCAGGGCGTATTAGCCCATCGGACCACTCCATGGTTAAAGGACTTTGGTTAATTTCTGTAGCATCAAATTTGATGGAAACAAAAGAGGAAGGTGGGCATCCTTCGGGTAAGTATTCGGGGTCCACATTTGTTTGAACACACTTCCTACACTACATTCTACTGCGGTAGGGTATTTTAGACCTAATGCTTTAAAGGGAATGTCGATAAGATGACAACCCATATCGCCAAGCGCTCCTGTTCCATACTCCCACCAGCCTCGCCAGTTGAAGGGGTGCATAGAAGAAGAATAAGGGGTTGTTTTGGCGGGCCCTAACCATAAATCCCAATTCAATCCTTGTGGAATATTTTCAGGATCAGGTTTTGGCATCGGAATGCCTTGGGGCCAAACAGGGCGGTTGGTCCACACTTTTACCGTATGTACCTTTCCTATTTTACCTGAATTGATCCAAGATTGCACTTGCAGCTGTGCGGGATTAGAAGCGCCTTGATTTCCCATTTGCGAAACAATTTTGTTTTCGCGTGCGGTCTCTGTCAAAAGGCGTGCTTCTTTAATATTGTGGGTTAGTGGTTTTTGAACGTAAACATGCACTCCATTCTCCATCGCTGCCATGGCAATGTTAGCGTGGGTGTGGTCGGGCGTTGAAATTGTAACGGCATCCAAGTCTTTTTCTTCTGAAAAAAGCTGTCGGAAATCGGTATAGAATTTGGCTTTGGGGAATTTTTTTCGTGCTGCTGTCACTCCATGATTCCCATTGGGGTCAATATCACACAACGCAATAACACGCTCTCTCCCTCCTACAGAAGCATTAATGATGTCTGTTCTTCCTTTTCCACCACACCCAACAGAAGCAATGTTGAGTTGGTCACTTGGAGCAATATAGCCTGTACCGCCCAAAACGTGTCGGGGGACAATAACATTTGAACTGGCCAAAAGGCTTTTCTTAATAAAAGATCTTCTTGAATTGCGTGAGGTATTTTTTTCATACAAAAAACTGTTTCCTCTAAAGCTATAAAAAAAATACGAAACGGCTAGGGAGCAACAAAAGATCCTTCCCATTTTTGATCCTTTCTTTCAAAATAAGCCCGTTGGTGGTTGGGGCGTTTCAACTTTAAATAATCGATGGTATCCGCCTCAAAAATCAATTCATAAAAATGATTTTCATCTCCATATTCAATCGCGTCCATGCTTTTTATTTTGGTTCCAGGAGCGACCTTTGTTGTATAGTCTTTTTGGGCTTTTTCGTGTTGCTGCTGGTATTTCTCTTCATTCTTTTTCATCTCCTTTAACGTTGCCCCTACCCGAATTTGAACCCATTTTTTTGCATCAAAAAAAAGCAATTCTACTTTCTGTTGATGTTGCAAGGCTTTCACCTTGGGGGTTCTTTGATCTGTATAGAGGGTGAAAGTATAGGAAGCAGCATCGAAATGACGCAGAACAACAATACGCGCTTGGGGTAATCCGTTGGTTCCTACCGTCGATAAAGTAAACCAACGAAAAGGATGATTTTTTTTTGATTTGGTTTTAATCCACTCCGTTTCGCAGCTTTTTAAAATCTTATCTAGCACTGTTCTCTTTGTTTTGTAAATAAGCTGCTACACGATCTACTGCATTTTTTTCGATGTCTTTCCAAAAAAGATTGATGTCGGCAAAATGATAACTTTTAATGAAGGACATTAAAAATCGTTTTGGAATTCTTGGCAAAGAAGACCAAATTAAGCCATCGATAATTTCAATCGACAGGGCGTTTGAATAAATGGCACCGTCTGAATTGAGTACCCCCTATGTTGTGACATAGCAGCTTTTTTGGAATCTGTCCATGTAATCGGGTTAGTGGTTACCCCACCTTTGTACCATTTTTCGTAGTTCTCGGGATAGTGCTTTTGTTTGACCGTATTCCAAGTTACAAACCCACCAATATCAGTAGGATGATTCAATGGAGGTAGAGAAGAAAAATCTTCCTTAGTAATTCGAATACCAGGGAGGTAAGCAGCAACCAATTGTTGTTGCAAAGGTTGATTGTCAAAAAACTCCTTGATTAGCATTCCTGCCATGATGCTTCCTTGACTGTGCGATGCAATGATAATTGGACGACCCTCATTATAATGCTCTAGGTAATACGTAAATGCAGCTTTTACATCCGAATAAGCAATGCCTCTAGAAACTTCTTCGTACTTATCATGAGGAGGAACATAAACTTTGTAGTGGGATTGCCGATAAAAAGGGACATATAAATTTCCTGCTTTTGCAAAAGCAGAAGCTTGGTATTTTACCGATTGTGAAATCACTTGATTACGGAAGTTTTCTTTGTGAACATCTGCATTCCAAGACGGATCCTTCTTTTCTGTCAAAAGAGTAGGATAGATAAAAAACACATCGGCTTTCTTCGGTTCAAATTCTCCTGTGATCGCTTTCAAATCTTGAGGATACTTTCCTGGAAGAACAGCCCAATAGCGTTCATCAGAATAAGAAGGAGTTGGGGGAATGGGAGTCTCCTCAAAGCTTGCAGTGGTATAAGTAGACTTACAGGAAGGCAGTAGGGACAGGGCCATGATTACAAGTGCACTTTTCTTCAATTTTTTTATGTAAAGATACATCAAATTTCATTGATGGACAGCCACAACAGTTTGGGAACACAAAACCAACACATGGATATTTTTTAGTAAATTGGACCATAAATTTTGCATCATGAAAATAAATTTTCTCTCCTTTCTCGTCGTATTCAGTATCTTTTTTGTTGGCTGTTCAGAGTCAAAAGTCATTAAAGAAATTAACATTGAAAAAAAGAAAGTTAATGACTCCCTGGTTAGAGCTACGGTCAACATTACCTATCAAGAAGGGAAAACACAAACCCAAGAGGTCAAAGTAATCGAAGGACGTTCTGAGGAGGTCAATGCGCAAATAGCACAATTAAAGGAAGAGACTTTTTTGACCCAAGGGGAAACACCTCATGGAGAAAATCATGAAAAAGAAGGGAAGACCGAAGAAGTAAAAGCACTTCAGTTTTCATTAACTGCAAAAAGCAGCAGCACGGTTTCTGGAATGGTCCATTTTACAGAAGAAAATGGAACTGTTGCATTAGAAGCACATATCAACGGGCTTACTCCAGGCACTCATGCGATACATATCCATGAAAAAGCGGATTGCTCTTCTGCCGACGGAAAGTCGACAGGTGGACACTGGAACCCTACCTTTGAACCCCACGGGGCTTGGGGTGCAGAATCAGGTTTTCATCGTGGAGACATTGGAAATTTCACTGCCGATGAAACAGGACATGGAATGGTTATGTTCAAAACCGATTTGTGGTGTCTTGGATGTGAAGACCAAACAAAAAATATTCTTGGAAAAGCAATTATTGTTCATCAAGGAGAAGATGATTTAACCTCTCAGCCTTCTGGAGCTGCGGGTGCACGCATTAGTTGCGTTGGAATTATTGAATAACGTTTTTTACCCTTACTGATGCCCGAAATCAAAAGCGAAGATGATTTTTTTGCCCTTCTAGAAAAGCATCAAAATATTCTTCATAAAATTTGTCGAATCTATACCCAAACAGAGGAAGAACACCAAGATTTATTCCAAGAAATCTCCATTCAACTATGGCAATCTTATCATCGATTTAAAGGAAAATCCAAATTCACCACTTGGATGTATCGTGTGGGAATCAACACAGCGATTACCCTTTTTAGAAAGCAAAAAAGAAGCATCGATACCCTCTCGATAAATGAAAACCAAGTGGTGCGCTATCAGGAGGAATACGATGACGAAAAAGACCAACAATTGGAATGGCTATTCAAACAGATCAATGATTTTTCTAAAATCGACAAAGCCCTTGTTTTGTTGTATTTAGATAATAAAAAGTATGACGAAATTGCTGAAACCCTAGGGATAAGTCCTGGCAATGCTCGGGTGAAAATGAATCGGATTAAACAAAAATTGAGTAAAATGCTGAAGACAAAATAAAATGAAAGAACTGGATCACTTAAAAAAGGCATGGGAAAACCAGACTTTTGAAAAGCAATTTTCGAAAGAAGAACTCTATTCCCTTTTGCAAAAAAAATCAGCGCGTTCGGTCAAATGGATTTTCTATTTGAGTGTCATCGAATTTGCCTTGTATTTAATACTCCCCGTCTTTCTGCCCAATTACATCGACTCTTTTAGCTATTACAAAAAGCTCCACCTCTATCGATTTAGCATCCTTACTACTGCTTTAGGCTATGCCGTACTGATCTATTTCATGTATCGCTTCTACAAAAATTACAAGAAAATTTCTTTTAGTACCTCGGTAAGTTCCCATTTAAAAGATATTCTCAATGCACGAAAAACAGTCAATCAGTATTTCTTCATCAACATTGGAATACTCATTGTTTTTAGTGTTGTCGTGCTTATGTCGGCAATGGAATATGACGAAAGTTTAGCAACCGTTTCCAACAACGGCAACACATTGGTCACCCTAATTGCAGTTCTCGTGGTAATTGTGGCACTTATTTTTTTAATATTTGGCCTTATCTATTACCTCGTATATGGCCGTTTTTTGAAGGCCTTGAAAGAAAACGAAAACGAGTTGATCGAAAATTATTCCGAGTAAAAGATTACCACTCGCGTTCTTTGTTAAGTCGCTCCTGCTCTTCAATTTCTTCTGGGAAAGTACCTTTAAAAAAGAAGGGTGCTGCTCAATGGCAAATTCTAATTTCGCAATAATGTCATCGGTAGTTTCATTTTCATAATCAATTTCCACAGGGGCTTTATGATCATGGATTGAAGAATTCCTTTCTTTTTAATCATCAACCCCTTTTTATCAAAAGAGCGTCGAAAACCGTCAATAACAATGGGTACAACAATGGGTTTGTGTTGCTTTATTAAATGTGCTGTTCCCCTTCTCAGCGGTTTAAAAGGTGTGGTTGTGCCTTGGGGAAAAGTAATCACCCAACCATCATCTAGCGCCTTTCCGATATTAGAAACATCGCTCATTTTGACATTTCTATTGACATCTTTTCCATCCGCTCTCCAGGTTCTTTCAATAGAAACAGAACCGGCATAAGCCAAAATACGAGGTAGCAGTCCAGCGCGCATCGTTTCCTTGGCTGCAATAAAATAGATGTTCAGTTTAGGCCTCCATAAATAACCCACATTTTTGATGGAATCGATGCGACCGTGCAAGCTGGCATTGAACACATGAAACATAGCCACCACATCCGCAAAATAAGTTTGATGGTTGGACACAAACAACACGTTTTCTTTCGGAAGCTGTTTAATGATTTCTGAACCTTCGATATTCAATTCATTAAAGCCGCGATACCTTCGGTGCGTAAGCACTCCTAAGTAACGGATTAACATCTTTTTTAAAAAAAGATACTGTCCAAATGGATTTTTTGCAAAAAGCTTCATTTTCTTCTAAAATCGGGTAAAGATAAAATTAATTCTTTAGCCTCGGCTAAAATCATTGCTGTGGCCCCCCAAACCTCTTGCTTATCAAATACAAACATGGGAACATCCATAGTGGGCGCGTAACTTGTTTTTACAGGGCGGACTTTTACCGATGCCTCATTAACCAACTGATGAAGAGGAACTTCAATGACCCCCTCTACCTCCCTTGTCTGAAGAATAAAATTGGGGGCATGGTCTAAAAAAGCCATAAAAGGGTGTACAATAAAATTGCTCGGTGGAATGTAGGTTGGTGACAAAGAAGTAATCAACTCTATGTGCTTTTTAGGCACCCCACTTCTTCTTGGGTTTCCCTCAAGGCTGTGCTCCATAAACTACCATCTGTTGGATCTTGTTTCCCTCCCGGGAAACTAATTTGTTTAGCATGGGTCCCCTGATAATCGGGACGTTGAATCAAACAAAAATGAATCTCATTCTTTTTGTTTGGGTAGAGCAACATCATTACGGCTGCTTGTTTGGCAGAGGAAGGAATAGTGAAATATTTATATAAAGACAAACGATGGGCAGGGGCCATATTTTGTTGTGCCGACCAACCTGGTTTTGGAATTTCTGTTAATTTTGAAAAAATAGTCTTTACTGAATTCTGTCTCATATGAAAACGCCTTCCTTCTTTTCACTAATAATAGTACTTTTTTTTAGTTTAGGCTGTGAATCTACTCCAAAAAATAAGCGACCAAAGGAGAAACTAAAACAAATCAAAACCGTTACCAAAAAGAAAAAAGAGCCGCTCCTACTGGAAGAGCCAACTGTATTTTTGGATGAAAAAAATGCCATTCCTTTTTTGTTTGAATACCAAAAACAAGCCTTGCCAAACCGAGTGGAAATAAGCACTCGCTTTGGTAACATCGCGATCGAATTATTGGACGAGGCCCCCTACCACAAAGCCAATTTTATTTACCTCACCCGACTAGGGTACTTCAACGGTACATTCTTTCACCGAGTGGTTCCTGATTTCATCATTCAAGGTGGAAATTCCGATCACCCTAATACGTCAAAAAAACGAAGAAGAATTGGCCGCTACCTGCTCCCTCCCGATGTAAAAAAAGGAATAAAACACGACCGAGGAATCGTTTCAATGCCAAGCAGTGAAATGGACAACCCACACCGCCTGGCCTCACCCTTTGAGTTTTTTATAGTGCAAAAAAAAGAAGGGGCCTATCATTTGGATGGAAACTACACCCCTTTTGGACGGGTAATTGAAGGCATGGAAGTAGTTGATTTGATTTGTTCACAACCAATAGATAACCGCGAAGCACCCATAGAAAACATTCGAATGAAGGTGAAAATAATTAAATAATCATTTTTTCTTATTATATTTGGAAAACAATAAGTATTTCAAATATGACACTCACCCAACTCTCATACATGATTGCTGTCGCAGAGGCAGGAAACTTTACCGTTGCCGCAGAACGCGTTTTTGTGACCCAACCCACTTTAAGT
Source organism: Candidatus Arcticimaribacter sp. (assembly GCA_038143215.1). Classification (GTDB taxonomy): domain Bacteria; phylum Bacteroidota; class Bacteroidia; order Flavobacteriales; family Flavobacteriaceae; genus Arcticimaribacter. Next base: position 99,575 of record JAYQLP010000003.1, read on the forward strand.
ATGCAAATACAAAAATTAGAAGACGAATTGGGTGTCAAAATTTTTAATCGTTCAAAAAAACCCATTCGACTAACCAAAGTTGGCGAGCAAATTCTTATCCAAGCAAGAAACATCATTGCAGAGTCTAAAAGAATGGAAGATATTGTGGCGCAAGAAAAAGGGTTTATTGGCGGCGCTTTCAAACTGGGAATTATTCCGACCGTGATGCCCACACTTCTTCCAATGTTTTTAAATGCATTCATTAAAAAATACCCTAAAGTGAATTTGAGCATTGAGGAAATGAATACAGCCACCATCATTCAAAACCTAAGTGAAGGAAAACTTGACGCTGGCATTGCAGCGACTCCATTAAAAAATGAAAAGCTCGAAGAACGCCCTTTGTATTACGAACCTTTTGTAGCCTATATTCCAAAAAATCATCGCTTAGAAAAAAATGAAACGCTTGAGCAAGAAGACCTTATGGATGAAAAAATATTGGTCTTAAAAGACGGTCATTGTTTTAGAAACCAAGCCCTCTCTCTGTGCAGCAGAGAAAAAAGCTTGATAGAAAAATCCTTTGAATTAAAAAGTGGAAGTTTTGAAACCCTAGTGCATTTAGCTAATGAAGGTTTGGGCATGACACTAATCCCTTATTTAAATACCCGCCAAATGTCTGAAGAAAATAAAAGCAACCTTAGGCATTTTGAAAGCCCTTCACCTGCGAGGGAAATCAGCTTAGTCTATTCAAAAAGCCAGTTGAAAATTCAGATCATTGACGCCTTAAAAAATTCGATAGAAAGCGTTATACGTGGCGCTATCGCTATCGAAAATGTCAACATCATTAGTCCTGAAGCCTAAGAAGCAAAGGCGCTTTTTCTTGATAAAAACGACGTACCCAACGTGTCAATAGTCGTTGCTCATCTCGTGACAACTCCCCCATTGCCTTTTCATATTCTTTACGAAACAAAGACTGACTAAAGCTCACTTTGGACAAAACTGTTTTGTGAAATTTAAGTTTATTCATGGGTTTCAATATTAAAGCAAACCTAAAATAAAAATCTTCAAAAAAATGTTGTAGAAAAGTTAATTCATTACTATGCATTGCATAATACTATTTTTTATTTATATATTTGCAATATAAAGTACCATCTTATACTTAAAACTTGACATTAATGAATATTGACAACACCAAAGCGCAAATGCGAAAAGGGATCCTTGAGCTGTGTATTTTATCGACCATCAATAAAAAGGCGCAATACTCTTCTGAGATCCTAAACCAATTGAAAGCCTCACAACTACTGGTAGTAGAGGGCACACTTTACCCGCTTTTGACCCGACTTAAAAACGCAGAATTGCTAGCTTATCGGTGGGAGGAATCGAAAAGTGGACCCCCTAGAAAATACTTTACCATTACCGAAAAAGGAAAAGATACTTTGGAAGAACTAACCGCTTCTTGGAAAACACTTTCTACTGCGGTTGAACATTTAACAAACTAAAACACCATGAACAAAACGATCAACATACACTTGGCTAAAATATCATTCACCATTGAGGAACTAGCCTATGGCGTTCTTAAAAATTATCTCTATGAACTTAATCGATTGTTTGATAAAACGGAAGGAAAAAATGAAATCATTGAAGACATTGAGCTTCGTATCGCAGAACTGTTTGCTGAACAGCAAATCAGACCTACAGATGCCATTACGCAGGACGATGTTGAAGCTGTCATTGCGATTTTAGGGAAACCTGAAGAATTAATGCTCGACGAGGACGATGCGGACCCGCAATCTACCAAAACAGAAAAACATCCTAAAAGTTTGTTCCGCGATCCCGACGACCGCTACATTGGTGGAGTTGCAGGAGGGCTCGGCCATTATTTGGGAGTGGACAGTGTTTGGATTAGATTGATTATGATTTTGTTGATTTTTAGTTCTGTAGGAGGATTAGTCTATATTCTTTTATGGATTCTGGTACCCGAAGCAAAAACAACAGCCGATAAATTGAAAATGAAAGGTGAGCCTATCAATGTATCGACCATTAAAAACAAAATCAAAGAAGAAATTGAGGAAGTCGGCAAAAATGTAAAAGATGTCGATTATAAAAATGCAACGAATCAATTAAAAACAAAATCAAAAGAACTTTCCGGTTTTCTGGGAAAAGTATTTAACGTCATTTTTCGAATAATCGTTGTCATTGTTGGGGTTTTCCTAATTATAATTTCCTCTTTAATCCTCTTAGGCGTCACAATTAGTTCGCTATTGGGCACGCTGTTTTCTACGCTTCTACCGTTAGAATTTATTCAATTTGGACTATCGACAGAGCTCCACTTCTTTATCTCTGGAATTGCGGTGATTTTCACCATGGCCATTCCCATGATATTACTCTTTACGCTTGGGCTCAGATTACTTTCAAAAAACAAAGCAATCATGGGAAAAACTATGCGTTTGGTTCTAGTTGGCTTGTGGTTTTTGTCCATCCTCACCCTGCTGGGGGTGGCCTTTTTTGAATCTAAGTCCTTAGCCATTACCTCCTCCCATACCTCTGAAAAAAACCTTGTGACACCATCCAAGGACACGCTAAGAATAATGATGAATGAAGAAGATCGTTTTGAAAATTCAATTACCATTTTTAACCAAAAAACATTGGTTGAAGACGGCGAGGGAAAACAATACCGTTTAGGAGAAGATGTGAAGTTGGATTTGAAAACACATAACCATCCTGAAGTAAAAATGAGCATTAAAAAAACAGGGAAAGGTTGGACGCAAAAGAAAGCACAGCAAAATGCACATGCCCTCGATTACCAAATGGATTATTTCAACAATCAGCTTTTACTGAACCCCTATTGGAAATCGTTATCCAAATCTAATGTGATTGGAAACAAAATAACCACTACCCTCTTTTTACCTGAAGGAAAATACGTTCAAATTGATGATAATGTGGCGCAATATCTAGATCGAGGTATTGATAATGACCAAGATTATTATCGCCAAAAAATAGCAGGACACTTGTGGAAAGTTGAAAATAACCTTTTGGTCTGCCAAGATTGTAGTACAGAAGATAAAGACGGTTTTCAACTCAACATGAGCAGCAATAGGAAAAGATTGAAAATCAATGTAGACGAAAAAGGGGTCAATATCAGCACCGATTCTACGGAAGATTAAGCAGAAAAGAATTCATTAAGTCTTTTTAAAAAACACTTTCCACTCCGAGATTTAATACTATATTTGCCTACCATTTTCGGGGTGTAGCGTAGCCCGGTCATCGCGCCTGCTTTGGGAGCAGGAGGTCGCAGGTTCGAATCCTGCCACCCCGACAAAAAATGGACCACGGGATGTGGCGCAGCCTGGTAGCGCACACGCATGGGGTGCGTGGGGTCGCAGGTTCAAATCCTGTCATCCCGACTTAAATTTAACCTCATATTTAACCGCTTGTAACCCAAGCGGTTTTTTTTGTACATTATCTTATATTTGACCCAATCATGAACAACATAAAACGCTTTTTTAGCCCCCCTTTTTTTATCCTTTTTGGAATGCTTTTTACACAATGTGATGCCCAAGAAAATGGGCCTCCGCTAAAAGCCTACAACCAAATAAAATACACCTTCGAAACCATAGTAGATCAACTAGCGATTCCGTGGGGAATGGATTTTATCTCGGAAAAAGAGCTGCTCGTCACCGAAAAATCGGGGACATTATACCGAGTGACCAACGGAGAAAAAAATCCATTGAAGGCTTACCCCTATCTATGTAAGAGGTCAAGGTGGACTTTTAGACGTTGCTGTCGCTCCCGATTTTCAAACCTCAAAAAAATCTACTTCACCACCAGTTCCCCATTAGGAGAAGGAAAAGGCGGCAATACTGCTTTATATAGTGCTCGACTAGAAGGAACTCAATTGGAAGCCGTTTCCCTTTTGTACAAAGGAGACTACAACACAAAAAAAGGGCAGCATTGGGGATCTCGAATTGCTTTTGATAAAAATGGGCACGTGTATTTTTCTATCGGAGATCGAGGCAATAGAGAAGTCAATCCACAAGACCTTCGTAGAGATGGAGGAAAAATATACCGATTGAACTTGGACGGAAGCGTGCCCGAAGACAACCCTTTTGTAGCACAAAAGGACAGCAGAAAAGCCATTTTCAGTTATGGACATCGCAAACCCCAAGGAATGTTAACTCACCCCACCACAGGGCAAATTTGGGTGCACGAACACGGACCAAAAGGAGGCGATGAAATCAACCTAATTAAAAAAGGAAAAAATTACGGTTGGCCTTTAGTCACTTATGGAATAAACTACAGTGGCACCCCAATCACAAATAAAACTTCGGATGAGAATATGGAAGACCCTTTTTACTATTGGGTTCCCTCTATTGCTCCCTCAGGAATGACCTTTTTAACCTCCGATATTTACCCTGCATGGAAGGGGAATTTATTTGTTGGGTCCTTGCGATTTCAATACCTCGAACGGCTAGTAATTAAAAACAACAAAGTGACCCAACGCGAAAAAATATTGGATTCCATCGGGAGGGTTAGAAACGTGAAACAAGGTCCTAATGGATATTTGTATGTAGCGGTTGAAGGAAAAGGAATTCTTAAAATTATCCCTGAAAAAACACAATGAAACAAACCTTTCTACTCTTGATATTTAGTGCCTTCGCCACCGCCTTTCAACTCTATCAGCATAAACCCTTAGCCCAGAGTATTGAAGAAGGTAAAGCAATTTATCAAGATTTTTGTGTGCAATGCCACCTCCCCAATGGTCAAGGAGTTGAAGGAGTTTACCCTCCTTTGGCAAAAGCTGACTACCTAAAGAACATCGAACAGAGCATTAAAGCAATTAAATACGGGCTTCAAGGGGAAATTGAGGTCAACGGGGTACGCTACAACAACCGAATGGCCTACCAAGGCCTAGATGACGAGGAAGTAGCCGATGTACTCAATTATATACTGAGGGAATGGGGAAATCAAACCACAGCAATTATTACCACAGAACAGGTGGCAGAAATTCAAAATTAAACCTATGAAAAATCTGTTTCGTTTTTTAAAATTGAAAAACTCCTACCAAATTGCGTATTTCACCATTGGCCTTTTATTCATCATTTGGATTTTGTTTTTAGACTCTCATTCTTGGCTGACACACAGAGAATTGAATCAAGAAATAGAACAGCTTGAGAACAGAAAAAAGGAATTGAGAGAGTCCATAAAAAAAGACAAAAGAATTATCGAACAACTTCAAGACGAAGACAGTCTGGAACATTTTGCCCGAGAAACCTTTGGACATAAAAAAGAAAATGAAACCCTTTTTATCATAAAAAACGAAGACTAAAAATTCGTTAAATAATAAAAAACCAAATATAAATACTTGCGTTTGAGCATGAATAAATCGTATTTTTAATCGATATTTATAACACATGGGTAAAGTCATAGCAATAGCCAATCAAAAAGGAGGAGTTGGGAAAACTACAACTGCTGTTAACCTAGCATCAGCACTCGCTGTTCTGGAAAAAAAGGTATTGCTTATCGATGCGGATCCACAAGCCAATGCAACCTCCGGATTAGGGATTGTTGTAGAAGAGCAAAAAGCAGGCACTTACGAACTCTTGGAACATACCCAACCGATTCAAGAAACCATTGTAGCCACCACTGTTCCACATTTGGACCTTATCCCTTCGCATATTGATTTGGTCGCTATCGAAATCGAACTGGTCGATCGTGAACAAAGGGAGTACATGCTCAAAAAAGCACTCGCGCCCATTTTGGATCAATACGATTATATCCTGATCGATTGTGCCCCCTCTTTGGGGTTAATTACCCTAAACGCACTCACGGCTTCCAATTCCATTGTTATTCCTATTCAATGTGAATATTTTGCCTTAGAAGGGCTAGGAAAACTTTTAAACACGATTAAAAGTGTTCAAAAACTACACAATGCCAATCTCGATATTGAAGGGCTTTTACTGACGATGTACGATGCGCGACTCCGCTTGTCCAACCAAGTGGTAGAAGAAGTAAAGAAACATTTTGGCAGCATGGTTTTTTCAACCATCATACAACGCAACATTCGTTTGAGTGAAGCTCCGAGTTATGGAGAAAATATAATTCAATATGATGCCACCAGTAAGGGCGCTCAAAACTACCTCAGCTTGGCTGAAGAAGTACTAAAGAAAAACAACTAATATGGCAAAATCAGGAAAAAAGCCCGCCTTAGGACGAGGCCTATCTGCATTACTGCAAGACCCTAATAACGACATTCAATCGGCACAAGACAAAAACGCAGATCAAGTGGTGGGAAACGTCTTGGAACTTCCAATAGAACAAGTTGAAGTAAATCCTTTTCAGCCTCGTACTCAATTCAACGAAGAAGCGCTCAAAGAGTTGGCAGGGTCGATTCAAGAATTGGGAATTATTCAACCCATTACCGTACGTAAAAAAGGGTTCAACGAATTTCAATTGGTTTCAGGTGAGCGTCGTTTTAGAGCAGCCAAAATGATCGGTTTGTCCACTGTCCCTGCCTATGTTCGCATTGCCAACGACCAAGAGTCTTTGGAAATGGCATTGGTAGAAAACATCCAACGCCAAGACCTAGACCCTATTGAAATTGGTTTATCCTACCAGCGCCTAATCGACGAAATTGAATTAACACAAGAACAATTGAGCCAGCGCGTAGGAAAAAAACGCTCAACGATTGCCAACTATATGCGGCTATTGAAACTCGACCCAATTGTTCAAACAGGAATCCGTGATGGTTTTCTGTCCATGGGGCATGGAAGAGCACTCATTAATGTAGACGACCGAGAGGATCAACTGGATTTATATCAAAAAGTAATCAAGGGGGACCTCAGTGTTCGGAAAACTGAAGCCTTAGTGAAAAGTTTAAAAACACCTGCTCAGCCTAAAGAAACCGTACACACGCCACCTTTTATCAACGAAGGGAAATCTGATTTCAATACCTTCTTTGACGCCGAGGTATCGATTACTTTCAACAAAGAAGGAAAAGGAGTCATTCATATTCCATTCGACTCTCAGCAAGATTTTAGCCGAATGAAAAAACTCTTAAAGCGTGACGTTTAACCGTTTTCTCATTGTATCTCTCCTCTTTTTTTCTTTTTCTCTTTCTGCCCAAGAAGAGGAAGAAGAGTGGTCAATGCTATCGCGGAAAGAACGCATTAAAATCGATCCACTTACCCCCTCACGCGCAGCTTTTTATTCGGCAGTAATTCCCGGTTTAGGTCAAATCCATACGGGGAGGTATTGGACACTTCCTCTTATTTACGGAGGCTTGGGTGTTTCTACCTATTACTACATCTTTCAAAGCACCGAAATGAACAAGTATAGGGATGCCTACAAACAACGCATTCGTGGTGATTATACCGATGAATGGACAAGGAAAATTCCACTGGAAAGTCAATTGGTGAAAGGAATGGAATTTCATGAAAATTATAGAGACTTGGCAGTGATGTGGATGGTAGGTATTTACTTATTAAACATTTTAGATGCCAACGTAGGAGCGCATCTTTTGCAATTTAATGTGGATGATAATCTGACCTTAAAACCCTATTTTAATCAACAAAACATGTTGGCCGAACCCAATGTTGGCCTTGCATTTCAAATCAAATTCTAAGTATGAAAATTGCATTAATTGGCTACGGTAGAATGGGAAAAGCGATTGAAAAAATTGCCATCAATCGCAAACACGAAATTGTTTGTATTCTCGATAAAAATCAGACCGAAGGGGAACTTTCCCATGCCGATGTAGCTATCACTTTCAGTATTCCTTCTGCAGCGGTAGAAAACATCACTAAAGCCTTTGAAGCAGGAGTTCCTGTAGTTTGTGGAACGACGGGCTGGTTGGATCAGATTGAAAAAATTTACGCGTTATGCAAACAAAAAAAGAGTGCTTTCTTGTACGCTTCCAATTTTAGTATAGGCGTTAATCTCTTTTTCAAATTGAATCGCGTTTTAGCGCAATTGATGCAAGGGCACGAAAAGGAATATTCCGCTTTATTGGAAGAAACGCATCATGTCCACAAACTCGACGAACCCAGTGGAACCGCCATAACCCTCGCCGAGGGAATAGGGGAAGAAAATCCTCATTACCGCAAATGGACGATGAATCCAAAGGAAGAAGGACTTCCAATAAAAGCTTACCGAGAAGGAGAAGTTCCGGGAACCCACAGCATCACTTATACTTCAGAAATCGATCAAATACAAATTGAACATAAAGCACATTCAAGAGAAGGCTTCGCGTTGGGTGCAGTAATTGCAGCAGAATGGATTAATGGAAAAGAAGGTATCTTTACAATGAACGATGTTCTAAATCTTTAAAATACATTCCCATGACACTTACCCAATGGTTTCTTTTTTTTATCGGTATTCAAATCATTCACTTTGCAGGAACGTGGAAGCTTTACGTAAAAGCAGGTAAAAAAGCTTGGCAAGCACTTGTGCCCGTTTACAATGCCATAGTGCTTATGGAAATCATAAGAAGACCCAAATGGTGGGTTGTGCTTCTTTTTATTCCCGTGATTAACCTCATGCTATTTCCTGTAATATGGGTAGAAACCCTTCGAAGCTTTGGGAAAAACTCGGCGAAAGATACTGCATTGGGCATACTCACTTTAGGCCTTTACACTTATACAATTAATTATTCGAGCGACACCCAATACATACCAGACCGAAATCTATTGCCGAGAACATGGTTTGGAGAATGGATAAGCGCCCTCCTCTTTGCCATTACAGCTGCTACTTTGGTTCATAATTATTTTATTCAACCCTATATTATTCCAACTGGATCTCTAGAAAAAACCCTTTTAATCGGAGATTTTCTGTTTGTGAGTAAATTTCATTACGGTGCACGAACCCCCACCACGGCTGTCGCCTTTCCAATGGTGCACGATACGCTACCGATTGTGAAAACCAAATCCTATGTCGATTTTCCTCAACTCCCCTATTTTCGCTTACCCGGATTTAAAGACATTGAGCGCAATGAAATCGTAGTTTTTAGTTGGCCTGCGGATACGGTTAGACAGTTTTTTAAGAAAGAAAAAGGGGTGCGCAAACCCATTGATAAAAAATCAAACTACGTGAAGCGATGTGTGGCACTTCCTGGTGATACACTAAAAATCATCGATGGCTTTGTTTATATCAACGGAAAACAAACCCAATTACCCGAGCGAACAAAAACACAATACACTCACTTTGCATACAAAGCCAAAGGGGTTTCTTCACGCCAACTCAAACAAGAGGGCATCAAAGATTTCAACCGAAAATACAGAATTGAAAACATAACCCAAGAAAGTTATAATGCCCTTTCACCCTACATTTACGGTAGGCTTACCAATGACATTGAAAATTTCATTGTTTTAACTCCCCTGCGGGCTTACCACTTCAATTGGTCAATCAGCTTCGCCTCCGTGTAAGCGAACTCTTAGAACCTACAAAAGAGCTCACCCTCACCATAAAAGAAGCAGAAATTTTGTGTGGAAAAGGTGTTTTTGACAGCCTCATTCGAAAAGTGAATCGACAAAAGACACCAAATACTTCCCTTTTTCCAAATGCCCTACCCTACGCTTGGAATGAAGATAATTTTGGTCCGATTACCCTCCCTAAAAAAGGGGCTCAAATAAAATTAACAGAACAAAACCTTCCGCTCTATAAACGCATCATCAGGGAATACGAAAGCAATAGCTTGGAAGTTAAAGACGGAACGTTTTACATTAACCAACAAGCAACGGATAGCTACACTTTCCAACAAGATTATTATTGGATGATGGGGGACAACCGTCACAAGTCAGAAGACAGTCGCTATTGGGGATTTGTACCTGAAGACCACATTGTTGGAAAACCCGTTCTGATTTGGTTCAGTATTGAAGGCATCAATGACGGGATTCGAAACTGGCGTATCCGCTGGGACAGAATCATGACTACGGTAAAGGGAGAAGGAAAACCCACTTCGTTTTTCCCTCACTTCCTAGGAGGGGTTGCTTTATGGCAAATCGTAAGTTTTCTGCGTCGCCGAAAAAAGAAGAATGCCTAAATGCAACTGATTCCCGCTTACTTGCCTTCCCTCCATTACATGGCTACCTTAATGCGTGAAGCTGATTCTCAATTCAGTTTAGTATTGCATTATCAAAAGCAAACCTACCGCAATCGTTGCAAAATCTACGGAGCAAATGGAGTGCTCAACCTCAGCATTCCTATACACCACACTCAAACCAATGGGCATCAAAAAGACGGAGATGTAGCCATTAAATGGGAAGAAAATTGGCAAACTCAACACTGGAAATCCATTACCTCTGCCTACCGATCTTCTCCCTATTTTGAATTTTACGAAGATGAATTCAAATCGGCTTTTTTCGAAAAACCAATTTCGCTCATGGAATACAACTTAGGCTTACTCAAACTCTTGACAACTTGGCTGTCTATTGAAATGCCTAAAAAATATACAAAAAGCTATGAAGCTTTAACTGAGGAAGAAATGCAATTGATTAATGCAAAAAAGAAAACTGAGGTAGCATTCCCCCCCTACACTCAAGTATTTGCTAATAAATACGGATTTTTGTCCAACATGAGCTGTATAGATTTAATCTTTAATTTGGGCCCAGAAAGCAAGATATACCTTAATCAATGGCTGGCTAATCCCACCCCACTTTCGTAATTACAGGGTAGTGATCGGAGTATACTTTTTGATCACTTTGAACTCATTTACCTTGAAGGTTTTATCGGTAAAAATAAAGTCAATACGAATGGGAAATGAAGAAAAGAAAAAGGTTTCTCCCAAGCCTTTCCCCGCTTCAACAAAGGCATCATTTCTGTTTTTAGATAAGGTTTTGTAGGTTTTTGAAAATTGGGTATTGTTCAAATCAGTACACAAAATAGCAGGATGGTCGTTCATTTTTTCCACTTCTTCAAACGTTTCAATTTGAAGCAATTGTTTTTTAAACACCTCATCAAATTTTACACGAATATAATCGGTATCGGGATTGGTAAAAAGACTGTCCTTTTCCTCGATTCGAAAAGATTCGAAATGCAAATTATAGATGCGTAATCGCTTTCTTCTAAAATTGATGTCGACATACGCCCCGCTGTTGGTAGAAGCCTCAAAATCGATATAGCCTTGATCGAGAATAGGAAATTTAGAATAGATGGCCATAGGCGATTTACCCATTGATCTGCTGGGTTGAATGTACTTATAATCATACCCTTCCAAACGAGGGGCCTCTGATTTAGAATACTCTTGAAAACAAATCACATCCGGATTCTGGTTTAAAATCAACGCCTCAATTTGGTTAGGAACCTCCGGCCCATCAATCCAACGGTATTGATTAAATAGTCGCACATTGTAACTCATAACCGATAAAGTGGTACTGCTTTTGTGGTGCGAAGTCTTTGGAAACTGATAAAGTAAATTCCATTCCGAGTAGCCAATCAGAAATGCCCCCATAAACAATAGAAAGGGCCATTTCATTTGCAAGAGATAATACAGAAAAAACAATAAATTGAAGAGCACTACGAGAGGAACAAAAAGATTGAGCATCGAAAAGTTAAAAAGGGAAGGAATGCTTCCCATAAGCATCAACTGAAACACCAAAGCTAGGGCGTGCAAATAAAGCATAAAGGTTTCGAAGATTGAGAGTTTCATCGAGCGCTGTTAATTTTTTCCTGAATTAAATAAAATTTCTTTTTCTTCCTTAGAAAGACTATCGTAGCCCGACGCACTTATCTTATCTAAAATTCGGTCTATTTGCGCCTGATCTGCTGAAGCGGAAGTAGCTTTAGTTTTGGTTTTTCGATGCACCGTGGTGAGCGGAGATTTCTTTTTTGGAGAAAACCAAGCGCTGATTTGCCGTCCCCAGCTTACAAAAGATAATGCATATTCGTTGCCTTGCATCAATCCACGGGCAGATAAAAACCCCAATCCAGCCCCTCCTAAATGAGCGAGGTGCCCCCCTGCATTTCCTGCAGGAATTTGAATAATATCCAATACCACTAACGCGATTCCCAAGTATTTTAATTTCACATTAAAAAACAAAAGACGTACTTCCATATCGGGCATATAGGTGCTACAAAAAATTAAGACTGCCATTACCCCAGCTGACGACCCCACCATGGGCGGAAATCTGCCTTGAAAAACAGGAAAAACAGCATAACTGACAACAAACACAAGCCCCCCGAGTAAAATTCCTGTGAGGTAAATATTGAGAAAACGCTCCGCGTTAAAAAGTGTGAAGAAAAACTGTGAGGAATAATACAACAGAAGCATGTTCCACAGAATATGACCAAAACTTCCATGTAAAAAACCATAGGTGAGCAAACTCCAAGGTTGAAACAACAAGCGGGAAAGCTCTGGAGAAAGTTCAAACCAACCAAAAATGTTATCTATTGGAATCTTAAATAAAAAGAGGAGCGTATTCAAAAAGAAGGGAACCACAAAAAACACCACATTGATTACGATAATTTTTTCTGCAGCATTGAACCGCTCAAAACGTTGCATTAAAGAATTCCACTGTTGCATTTAGTCCCAACGATTTTTGTTAAACTTATTTTTCTTCCAATAATACATCATTAAAAATCCGGTAACGGCACCTCCTACATGAGCAAAATGCGCGATAGGTCCTACCGAAACGGACGAAAAACCAAAAAACAGATCCCCTACAAGAAGAAGAGGAACAAAGTATTTAGCCTTGATGGGATAGGGAATAAACATAAGCATTAAAGGCACATTGGGAAACATCATTGCAAAAGCAACTAAAACCCCATAGAGGGCTCCAGAGGCTCCCACCATGGAAGCCATATAACTGCTATAAAGTCCGTCAACTGCTCCTTGGGAAACAACGGTAAGCCAGCCCGTATTGTATTTCCCTAAAGAAATATTATCGATAATGGAAGTAGGGCTATAACCTGCCGCTTCCAAAGCGTTCATTGCACTGTGAAATTCATAGGAGTAGGCAAGAAGTTGAAGGGATGCCGCACCCAGACCGGTAGAAAAATAAAAGAAAAGAAATTTTTTCCTACCCCAAAATTGCTCTAAAGGAGAACCAAACATCCATAAACCCAGCATATTAAAAAATAAATGGTACAAATTCCCATGCATAAACATATGCGTAACAGGCTGCCATGGCTGAAAAGAGGGATTGAGATAAAAATGCAAGGCAAATAAATCATAGAGCGAATCTCCGAATAAATTCGTCGCAAAAAAGAGAATCCCATTAATAATAATTAGGTGTTTAACCGTCTCTGTAATCCCGCGCATTAGTAAAACTTTTTCTGCAATTCTTCTTGGGTTAAAGTAATAAAAATTTGACGATTAAAAGGGGAAACCTGGCTGTCTTTACAAGCAAAAAGGTCGTCTATTAATCGTTGCTGCTCTTCTTCTTTCAATTCCTTTCCACTTTTTATACCAAGTGTCTTGCATAAAATTTTTGCCAAATGATCCGTTTGCTCAAACGTGTCTTTAGGCGCATCGTCTGTAAGGCTAGAAAATAAGTCATCAAACACTTGAAGCGCTTGGGGCTCCGAACAGCTGTTGGGAATACCGACAATAGAAATGGTATTTCCCTTTTCATTATTCCATTTGAAACCTACTTCCTCTAACAAAGAAGTGTAGGTATTCAATTGCTGACTTTGCAAAGGGGACATCTCCACCTCGAGAGGAAATAAAAGTTGTTGACTGGCAGAATTGGATTGGGTAATGGTTGCCAAAAACTGTTCGTACAAAATTCGCTGGTGGGCACGCTCTTGATCGAGAAGCAAAAGGCTGTTTCCTGTAGCAGTAACCACATACCGACGCATCAGCTGAAAGAATTTTTGCTGGGCCAGTGTTTCTTTCGCGGCATCATCTGGCAACAAAGATTCTTGATGACCTTCAGTCGACCCAATTTCTTGATAAAGAGCTTCCCATTTCGGTTGAATTTGAGATTGAAACGTATGCTGTTTTTCAGAAGAAAAAGGATTAAAATCGCGGTCAACCTGTATCTGTGGAGGGGCTACGCTTTTTGTTTGTTCGGAATGAGGAACCTCGAGATCGACGCGATGATCAAAATCCAACGTTGGCGCAATTTGAAAAACACCCAAACTGTGTTTTACGGTCGATTTTAAAATGGCAAAAATGCTCTGTTCGTTCTCAAATTTTATTTCCGTTTTTGTGGGGTGAATATTAATATCAATGCTGTTGGGATCTAAATCAATAAACAAAAAGTAACCGGGGTGCATTCCTTCATGCATCAATCCCTCGAAAGCAGATTTAATGGCATGATGCAAAAAAGGACTTTTAACAAAACGCTGATTCACAAAGAAAAACTGCATTCCCCTAGTCCGCTTGGCGGCATCGGGTTTTAGCACAAATCCACGGATATTAGCAACAAGGGTTTGTTCGTCAATCGGGACCAATTTATCTTCTATTTTTCGACCAAAAACATGAAAAATTCTTCGCTTTAAGTTTTCAGCAGGTAAATCGAATAATTCGTTACCTCCGTTGATTAATTGAAATGCAATATCGGGATGTGCTAAGGCCACTCGATGAAATTCATCAATAATATGGCGAAGCTCTACTTGATTGGATTTTAAAAAATTGCGCCGCGCAGGCACATTGTAAAACAAGTTGGTTACTGAGAGGGACGTCCCCACGGGGGAAACCACAAAAGATTGATCTACCACCTCACTACCCGCCATCGTAATTTTGGTGGCCAAATCGTCTTGGGCCCTTCGGCTATGCATTTCCACATGAGCTACAGCTGCGATGGAGGCAAGTGCCTCTCCGCGAAAACCCTTGGTGTGCAACGCAAACAAATCGTTGGCATTATTTATTTTAGAAGTGGCGTGGCGTTCAAAAGCCATTCGAGCATCGGTTGCACTCATTCCCATTCCGTTATCGACCACTTGAATACGTTGTTTCCCCGCTTCGCCTACAATCAATTGGATGGAAGTGGCTTTGGCATCGATGGCATTTTCCAGCAACTCCTTCACCACAGAAGCAGGGCGTTGCACTACTTCTCCTGCTGCAATCTGGTTTGCCACATGGTCCGGCAATAAAGCTATAACATCCTGCATGGTGCTCTTAAGGTGCGCTAAAAATAGTTAAGTCAAAATCGATAATGAATAAGAAAATCAAGGTCAACACCGCAATAATACCCAACAAAAGGGGGACACAGAACGGTTGTTTCTTGTTCTACTCTCTAGGCGTGCTTCTTGCCATTTTTTTCCAAAATCATTGGCGTTGTAGGTATCCCTATATTTGGCAAACTTAGAGACAAAATCATAAGGGTTTTCGATTTCTTTCCCATCGTAATACCTAGGAGTGTAGTTGTACCTCTTATTTTTATTCAGCTTGAAAAGATTGGTTTTTAGCATAGCGCAACTTTCCCACAAATTAGCATTTTTTTTTGATGAAAAAGTAAGATTCTTGTGTTTACTTTTTCGCCAAATCAATCATCTTTAAAGCAGCCACGGCCGCTTCTACTCCCTTATTTCCGTGCTTTCCTCCGCTTCGGTCGATTGCTTGCTGTAAGGTATTGTCTGTAAGTAAACAAAAGATAACAGGTTGAGGAGAAGATAAATTAAGTGCTACAATGCCTTGGGTTACTCCTTGACAAACGAAATCGAAATGCTTGGTTTCCCCTTGAATGACACTCCCAATTACAATAACTGCGTCTGCTTTATTTTCTAAAGCCTTTTTAGCACCAAAAACCAATTCGAAACTCCCAGGTACATCATAGCGGAGAATAGCTTTCTTTTCAACACCACAAGCTAATAAAGTTTCCTTGGCACCCAGAAAAAGGCTTTCTGTAATAGAAGCATTCCATTCTGCAACCACCAAAGCAATTTTAAGTCCCTCTCCAGAAGGAACATCTTCGGGTTGAAAATCAGATAAATTAACCGCAGAGGTAGCCATGGTTATTGTACTTCCAATCTTCCGATTTGAATTTGAATTTGATTGGCTTCCTGTGCTTCAGGAAAATCAATTTCAATTCGTTTGAAGTAAGCCAAAGCCTCGCTTTTCTTATTGAGTTCAGCACTGATCATTCCCGCTTTAAACAAATATTTTGGGGAAGTAAAGCTATTATCACTTGCATCAATAGCTGCTTTGTAAAACTTCAAGGCTTGGTCGGGCTGATTCAAAGCTGCGTAGGCATCGCCTGTTGCGCCATTTGCAAGGGCAGACAACATAATATCATCCGCGCTAAAATCGCTTAAGTAGGTGATGGCTTTCTCGTATTCTTTCAAATTCAAATAGGCCATTCCAGTACTGTAGGTTGCCAATTCAGCGGCAGGAGTGCCACTGTAATTTTCAATGATATCTAAAAATCCGTATTTCCCTTGCCCACCGTTGATGGCTAAATTGTATAAAGTTTGGTTGTCTTCCGAACTATTTGCAAGATTAAAATAGTACTGCGCCTGATTTAAATCAGATACTGCTTGCTCACGTTGGGGAGCCTGTACATAAGCATCATAAGCCATATACCCCAGAACAAATGCAGATACCACACCAATTAGTGTCAAAATCACGTTTTGGTATTTAGCTACAAAAGCCTCTGTTTTTGAAGCACTTACGTCTAAAGTTTCAAATACTTCAGCTGTTGTGCTTTCAACTTGTTGCTCTTGGTTTTCTGCTTTGCTAATGGATTTTTTTGCTCCACGTTTTTTATAAGTCGCCATAATTTGGTTGAATAAAGTGCCCAAAAATAATCTTTTTATTGCAATCGCAAAAGCCTCATCGGGTTTCTTATCTTAGCCTAATGAAACTTCGTTCGCTTTCGCTGACCAATTACAAGAATTTAGATGCCGCTTCGTACTCCTTCGATGCGCCTATAGTGTGCTTTGTTGGGAAAAATGGGGTTGGTAAATCCAACCTTCTAGACGCCATTTATCATCTCTGTTTTGGAAAAGGTTATTTCAATCCCTCTGCCGTACAGAACATTCGTTTTGGAGAGGAGTTTTTTGTCATTGAAGGTACTTTTCAAAAAAAGGAGATGGAAGAGCACATTTTCTGTAGCCTTAAAAAAGGAAATAAAAAAGTAATTAAACGAAATGGCAAAGCCTACGAACGTTTTTCAGATCATATTGGACTGCTTCCGCTGGTGATGATTTCCCCCTCCGATCGAGATTTAATTGCCGAAGGAAGTGGCGTGAGACGAAAGTTTATGGATGGCGTCATTGGGCAAGCCGACAAAGCCTACCTCCAATCGCTCTTGCACTACAATAAACTCATCGCTCAGCGCAACGCTCTGCTAAAATATTTTGCCGCAAACCAAACCTTTGACGCAGAGACTTTAGCAATTTACGATACTCAAATTGTGCCCTTGGGGCTGGATTTGCACCAAAAAAGAACAGCCTTTTTAGCGGATTTTGTGCCTCTTTTTCAAGAATACTACCAAAAAATATCGAGCGGAGATGAACAAGTAATTATCCAATACGAAAGTGCTTTAACCCATTCGGATTTCGAGACTTTACTAAAGGAAACGATTGCTAAAGACCGAGTGGTACAGTACACCACAGTAGGCATTCATAAAGAAGATCTCAGTTTTCAAATTCATGAACAGCCCATCAAAAAATTTGGAAGTCAGGGACAACAAAAATCATTTTTAATCGCTTTAAAACTCGCTCAATATGATTTCCTTAAAAAAGAATTGGGTGTTCCGCCCATTGTGCTCCTCGACGATGTGTTCGACAAACTCGATCAAGAACGTGTTGAGCTCATTATGCAGTTGGTAGAACAAGGGCATTTTGGCCAGCTTTTCCTTTCCGATACCCACCCAGAACGAACGTTAGAAGCCCTTAAATCGACCCGATTAGAACATTGCCTTTTTGAAATTAAATCCGAATGAAACTCATCTATTATTCCTTTTTCAGTCTATTAATATGCTTGGTCGCCTGTGAGAAGGTCACCGAAAGTGATTTACAATACCTAAATGGATATTGGGAAATTACAAGAGTAGAATCACATGGAGAAGTATTTCAACCCCAAGGGATAGCACCAAGTGTAGATGCTTATTTTATGGATAACCAAAGAAAAGGAATTAAGAAAAAATGACTCCTCATTTTAGTGGAAACTACCAAAGTTCTAACGATCAATTTGCCTTTAGCATTGTTTTGGAAGAAAACACCTACTATATCGATTACCAAGAAGCCTTACTTCCCTGGCGTGAAAAAATCATTAAACTCACCTCAGAAGAATTAATTGTATTTCACAGGGGAAAAAAATACGTTTACAAACGCCACCTAAAATCTACTTCAAATGTCGAATAAAAAACGTTCTTTCGAACCTAAAGCGCTGCAAGACGTTTTAAACCAACTTACCAGTCAACCCAAAATAGCGTCAGGATTAAACCAAGTAAAAGTAAAAGAAGCCTGGAAGGCAACCATGGGAGAACACGTTGCCTCTTACACTCAAGAAATTAAACTAAGAGGGAAAAGCTTATACATTACCCTAAGCTCATCCGCTTTAAAAGAAGAACTTGGGTATGGAAAAGAAAAAATCCTAAAGCATCTGAATGAGACTTTAGGATTTGAAGCAGTTGAAACGCTTATATTTCGTTAAAACATTTCGCGTTGAGAGAAATGAAAAGTACTTTCTATTTCTGCATTCTCGTCACTATCGGAACCGTGAACCGCGTTTTCGCCCATAGAAGTGGCGTATAGTTTTCGGATTGTTCCTTCTGCAGCTTCAGCTGGGTTGGTCGCTCCGATGAGTGTTCTAAAATCATGAACAGCGTTTTCTTTTTCAAGAACAGCAGCTACAATTGGGCCTCGCGTCATAAAGGCAACCAATTCTCCAAAAAAGGGACGTTCGCTGTGAACACTGTAAAAAGCTTCAGCATCGGCTACGGTAAGTTGTGTTTTTTAAGCGCAACTATGCGAAAACCTGCTGCAGCGATTTTCTCTAAAATAGCGCCTGTATGGCCATTTTCGACCGCATCGGGCTTAATCATCGTAAAGGTACGGTTTGTTTTCATAAACATTTTTTTTGTGCTGCGAAGGTAATGAAAATTAAATACAACACGAACCCGCCAGCAAAATCGAAAAGTATCCTGTTTTAAAGAAAAAAAGCAAGGCATTCATTTAAAAAAAGTGCTGTCGATTTTAAATCGGATTGAACTCATCTACCCGAGATGCCACGAACTTTGGTATATTTGTACCACTATGGAAAAGATATTTCTACCCGAACTTCAAGCTTTGCTTTCCTCACCTAAAAAATGTGTGATTTTTCCACATAAAAACCCTGATGGTGATGCCTTGGGAAGTACCCTTGCATTGAGTCAATTTTTAATCAAAAAAGGACATCAATCCCTTGTGATTTCTCCCAATGAATTTCCTGATTTTCTAAAATGGATGACCAGCCAGGAACACATCCTTTGTTTCGACCAACAAGAAACGCGTTGTAAGGAAATCATCGCTGAAGCGGAAGTAATTTTCACCCTCGATTTTAATGCCTTAGGACGTATTTCTCCCATCGACGATCATTTGAGAAAGCACCCTGCACCAAAGGTTATGATTGATCATCACCAAGAACCGGAAGATTATGCGACCTTAAGGTACTCAGACACCACCATTGGATCGACTTGCGAAATGGTGTACAATGTTCTCCACCAATGGGATGCCGAATGCATCGATAGTGCCATTGCCACCTGCCTCTACACAGGAATAATGACGGACTCTGGCTCTTTCCGATATCCAAGCACAACCGCAAAAACACATCGTATTGTAGCAGATTTATTTGATCGAGGAGTACAACATAGCTTTATTCATCAAAATGTACACGACAGTTCGAGTTACGACCGTTTACAACTTTTGGGATGTTGCTTAAACCATTTGACGCCCATTGAAAACCTACCAGCTCTTTATACTTATTTAAGTCAAGAAAACCTGGACGAGTTCAATTTTCAAAAAGGAGACACCGAGGGCTTTGTCAATTATGGACTTAGCATTGATGGCATTCAACTCTCTGTCATTTTAATCGAATACAAAGCCGAAGGCATCATTAAAATGTCTTTCCGTTCTAAAGGGAGCTTTGACGTCAACGCATTTGCTCGAGAACATTTTAGTGGAGGGGGACATAAAAATGCTGCTGGTGGAAAATCGACCCTCACCATTCACGACACCATGGAGAAACTTAAATCGGCCGTTGTCAAATCCAAATCTTCTTTTGAATGAGATTCCTTTTTACCTTTTTAGTTGTCAGCACCTTTTTTATTGCCTGCCAAGAACCTCAACCGAGAAAACCCATTTTTAAAAGTAAAAGCAAGCAAATTCAAGCTTCGGTTGAGCGAAATAAACGCATCAACAAAAGACAGCAAGAACAAATTCAAAGCATTGTAAATGCCGATAGTATTTTATCTTTTCAACCCGCAGAAGCGGGCTATTGGTTCGCCTTAAAACGGTCAGCACCAAAAGCTACACAAGTAACCGCTGGAGATGAAATCGAATTTTTATACCGCATAGAAAAATTAGACGGCACCATCATTTATGACGAAATTGAACTTGGGCTAGTCAATTATTTGGTAGATAAAGAAGATTTATTACCCGCACTTCGGTATGGAGTAAAAGAGTTAAGAGCCACAGAAATTGGAGTATTCTTAATGCCTTCTTTCCTAGGTTACGGGTATCAAGGGGATGAGGATAAAATTGAGATCAACCAACCCTTGAGATTCACCATTGAAATCAAAAAAATCAAAAAAAAGTCAAGCCTATAATTTGAGAATAATATCCTACATTTGAATCCGATAAAACACATCCCGATGAAAAAAATAAGCAAATTAATCGCACTTACAATTTTAGCAGTAAGCTGTAGTTCACAATACCCCAACCTTGAAAATGGTTTATATGCCGATATTCAAACCAATAAAGGAAATATCGTTGTCGTACTCGAACATGAAAAAACTCCTGCTACAGTAGCCAACTTTGTTTCTTTGGCAGAAGGCGAAAACAACTATGTAAGCGAAAATTTTAGCGGTAAAAAATACTATGATGGATTAATATTTTCATCGCGTCATCAGTGATTTTATGAATCAAGGTGGTGATCCAACTGCTTCAGGCTCTGGAGGACCCGGTTACCGTTTCGATGTAGAAATTACAGAACTTACCCATAGCGGCCCCGGTATACTTTCTATGGCCAATGCCGGACCAAGCACCAATGGAAGCCAGTTTTTTATTACCCACAAAGCCACACCTTGGCTCGACGGAAAGCACACTGTATTTGGCCATGTAGTTGAAGGACAAAATATTGTTGACTCTATCGCGCAAAACGATACCATAAAAACCGTGAAAATCATTCGTAAAGGCTCAGAAGCCAAAGCGTTTGATGCGCCTGCTGTTTTCTCTGATTTTTATACCAATCAAGAAAAAAGAAAAGCAGAACTCGAGGAAAATAAAGCCTTAGCCCGACTAAAAACAAATGAAAAGTTTGAACGTCAGCGTGGAGAAGCAACTGCGACCGATTCTGGGCTAAAATACCTCATTACAAAAAAAGGAGAAGGGAAAGCCGTAACCTCCACCAACCAAGCCATTACGCATTATGCGGTTTATTTTGAAGATGGAACACTCCTAGAAACTTCCATGTTAGAAACTGCCGAAGCCCTTGGCATTGTAAATCCACAACGAAAAGCGGCCGATGGCTACCAACCACTCACCGTAGATGTTAGTCCAGGAGCAGCGATGATTGAAGGATTTAAAGAAGGTGTTCGCCTCTTAAATGCGGGCGACGAAGCAACCTTATTTCTCCCCTACGATTTAGCTTATGGCGACAAAGACAACCGAGGTATACCTGCAAAATCGAATCTTATTTTCGAAATTAAGGTGGTCGATGTAATCGAATAAAAAAAGGGTAACAAAGAAGCAAACCCACCGCATCCACGGTGGGTTTTTTTGTCATGAAAAACAAAAGAAAATTCATTTTACCATTCCTCTTTTTACTCCTGTTGGGCGTCGTTTCTTGGATTAAAAAATTCCCGGATGCAGTACTTGCGCTTTACACCCAAAAAACATACCCGTATCTCTATTTTGCCCGCAGTTGGTTTTTTGATCGTATTCCTTTTTCTGTTGGCGATATTTTGTACGCCTTTGCCCTTTTTTTAATCCTCAGAAGCATCCTTCTATTTCGTTGGAGGAAAAGAAAACAATATGTGTTCGGAATACTCAACACCGCTATGGTGGTGTGGATTTGGTTTCAATTGTCTTGGGGATTGAATTACCATGCAACGCAGTTGTTTGATCCCGCTTCTCAATACTCCGAGGAGCAACTGCATCAAATCACCGCTTATTTTGCTGAGCAAGTCAACCACTTGCATTCCGTTATAGAAACGGACCAAGAAAAGCCAATAGAACTGCCCTATTCAACAGATGAATTGATTGCTCAGATTGTTAATGAAAAGCACGACCACAGCATCCGTGGAAAGGCCAAGGTTTCCCTTTTTAGCTTACCCCTAACCTATATGGGCTTTTCGGGATATTTAAATCCATTTACGCTAGAAGCACAAATCAACGGGAACATTCCTTCCCTTTCAATGCCCATTACCATTGCCCACGAAATGGCGCATCAGCAAGGCTACGCGGCAGAACAAGAAGCAAATTTTATTGCTTTTATGCGCATCTACCAACACCATGACCCTGCCATTCGTTACGCAGCACATCTTTTTGCTTTCCGTTATTGTTATTCAGAACTCTATCGGGCTTTTCCTGAAAAAGCCCGCTGTATTCGGGATGAATTAAGACCTGGTATTATCGGCAACATTCGAATTACTTCTCAGTTTTGGAAGTCTTATAAAAACCCCTTAGAGCCCTTTTTTAAAAAATCGTATGACCGCTACTTAAAGGCCAATGACCCAAAAAAAGGAATTCAGTCATACAGTCAGGTAGTCGCTTTACTAATCTCTTCTTTCAATGCTGAAAGCAAAGCATTTAAAACCCAACCCGCTAAGAAAGAGTAAAAACGGGGTAAATCACTTTTAAAACAAGAAAGCCAGCAGCAATTATAGCTGTGCATCAATTCACTTAGAATAGATTATTATTTGTATTTTGGGTAAAAATTTTTGAATGAAAAAACAGATTCTAATCCTATGTTTATGCCTGAGTAGTTGGGTTTGGGGGCAAGATTATTTCCCTACCAACAGTGGTGTAAAAACAACTTCAACCCATTATCAAGCCGTTACAGGAGCTACACTTCACCCCGCTCCAGGAAAGGTGATTGAAAACGGAACGCTTTTATTTAAAGACGGCATCATTGTTCAATTGGGACAAGGGATTGCTTTACCAGAAAACACCGTAGTCATTAATGCTGATGGAAAACACATTTATCCTTCGTTTATTGAACTGCACAGCAACTATGGTTTCAGTTCGAAAAGCAACAGTAGGTACAACCGCAGAAGCGTTCAATACGATGGAAAACGCGAGGGGTATTATTGGAATGATCATATTTTGAGTGACTACAACAGTATTTCAGATTTTAAATACGATGCAAAAAAAGCGGAAAGTTTACGCAATGCTGGGTTTGGAACAGTGAATACCCACCGTGGAGAGGGAATCCACCGTGGAACAAGTGTTTTGGTTGCTTTAAACGATAAGGCAAACAGCGCCACACGATTGCTGGACGAAAAAGCGGCACAGCAGCTATCCTTTACAAAAAGCTCGCTTTCGCAACAATATTACCCAGGCTCAATTATGGGAGCCATGGCGCTATTGCGTCAATTCTTTCACGATGCAAAATGGTATGCTGGGGGATCAAGTAAAACAAAAGACCTTTCATTAGTCGCTTTTAATGAAATTAAAACCCTCCCTGCTTTTTTTGAGACGCGCAGAAAATTGGATGTTGCCAGAGCTGCAAAAATTGGAAAAGAGTTCAACATGCCTTTTGTCATTACCGCAACAGGAAAAGAATACGAACACCTGGAAGCACTAAAAAAGAACAATGCCCAATTATTGGTTCCTGTAAATTTTCCAAAAGCCTTTGATGTCAGTGACCCGGTAAGCACACAACGCATTGCACTGCACGATTTAAGGTACTGGAATCAAGCGCCAAGTAACCCTTCTGCCATTGCAAAAAGCGGTATCTCTTTTGCGCTGACGACAAACGGATTGGCTAAACCCCAAATGTTCCTTACTCAGGTTCGCAAGGCCATAAAAGCGGGCTTAGCGCCCCAAAAAGCCTTGGCTGCATTGACAACCGTTCCAGCAAAAATGATTGGTAAATCTGATCAACTCGGGGAATTGAAAAAGAATGCTCTCGCCAATTTTATTGTGACTGACAATCCCCTTTTTGACGAAGGAAGTAAAATTCACGAAAACTGGGTACAAGGAAATCGCCATAAAGTAATCCATAGCCAAGCGGTTAACCTCGATGGGAAATATTCTTTATCGTTGGGAGAAGATAGCTTTGAACTAGAACTTAAAAATAGTGCGACAAAACTAGCTGCAGTAGTCAAACAAGATTCTACCCAATTCAAAACTACCGCCACTTACAAAGACGGTTGGATGAATTTTCAAATACAATCCAAGGACGAAAAAACGTATTCGATCATTTCTGCAAAAGCCATTTCTGAAAAAGAAATTGCAGGAGATGGAGTTGGCTTTGAAGGGCAACGCTTAAACTGGAGTGCGAAACGTGTAGGGGATTTAGACGTTAAAGAAAAAGGGAAAAAGGAATCAAAAATCAATCTTCCTGAAGCTGTTCCTGTGACTTATCCCAACAATGGATTTGGATTTAAAACACTTCCGACTTCACAAAACGTGATTTTTAAAAATGCCACCGTATGGACCAATGAGGCTGAGGGAATTGTATCCCAAACAGATGTGTGGGTTTCCGATGGAAAAATCAAAGCGATTGGGAAAAATTTAGCCGCAGAGGGAGTAACTACCATCGACGCTACTGGAAAACATTTGACTAGCGGAATCATAGATGAGCACTCGCACATTGGTGCTTCTAGCATAAACGAAGGAGGGCAAAACTCTTCTGCAGAAGTAACCATTGAAGATGTTATAGACCCAGACGATATTAACCTCTATCGAAATTTATCGGGAGGAGTAACCACGCTTCAAATCCTTCACGGTTCTGCAAATCCTATTGGGGGTCGCTCTGCGGTAATCAAACCTAGATGGGGAAAAACTGCCGACGAGCTCCTCTTTGAAGGTGCCGATCCATTCATCAAATTTGCTTTAGGTGAAAATGTAAAACAATCCAACTGGTCGAGTTACGACCGTTTCCCTCAAACGCGAATGGGAGTGGAACAGGTTTTTGTAGATTATTTTCAACGCGCTAAAGAATACAAAACAGAATGGGAGGCCTACAACAGCCTTTCGCGCAAAGTGAAAGCAAAAACAAAAGCACCACGATACGATATCGAAATGGAAGTTCTAGGGGAAATTTTAGCCCGTGATCGCTTTATTTCTTGTCACTCTTACGTTCAAAGTGAAATCAATATGCTGATGAAAGTAGCAGAACGATTTAATTTCAACATCAATACGTTTACCCATATTTTAGAAGGGTACAAAGTAGCTGATAAGATGAAAGAACACGGCGTAGGCGGATCTACCTTCTCCGATTGGTGGGCTTATAAATTTGAAGTAAACGATGCCATCCCGTACAATGGAGCAATTATGCACAGTGAGGGGGTAACAGTCGCTTTCAACTCCGACGATTCTGAGATGTCGAGAAGACTAAACCAAGAAGCTGCAAAAGCAGTAAAATACGGAGGAGTCTCTGAAGAAGACGCTTGGAAGTTTGTTACGCTCAACCCTGCTAAACTTCTTCATATCGACGACAAAGTAGGAAGCATAAAGGTGGGGAAATCTGCCGATTTAGTGCTTTGGACAGATCACCCTATGTCAATTTATGCTGTTGCTGAAAAAACAATGGTCGATGGTATTTTCTATTACGAACTCGACCGAGCCACTGCACAAGTTTCAGTCATAGAAAAAGAACGTAACCATTTAATTCAACAGATGATTAGCGCGAAAAAAGGAGGTGCAAAAACACGTAAACCTTCAATGAAAAAAGCCCGTGAGTTCCATTGTGAAACTCTTGACTAAAAAAAATATAGCATGAAAAAATACATCACACTTTTACTGGGACTATTGAGTTTTCAACTCGCTACCGCCCAACAAACACCAGCAGCCAAACAATCTCGTTCCATTCTCATAAAAAATGCTACCCTGCATATTGGAGACGGAACAGTAATCGAAAATGGAAGCATTGCTTTTTCCGATGGAAAAATCGTTGAAGTAGGAAAAAACGAGGCGATTAACTCCGCCTATGACCAAGTAATTGAGGCCACCGGAAAACATATTTATCCAGGTTTTATTGCTGTAAACAGCACCGTAGGAATGGTGGAAATTGACGCAGTACGTCCTACCAACGACCTCAACGAAATCGGAACCTATTTACCAAATATCCGAACCATTATTGCTTACAATGCGGAATCCAAAGTAGTGGAATCGCTTCGCCCTAATGGCATTCTTACCGCGCAAATTGTTCCGCGTAGAGGAAGAATTGCCGGGAGTTCTTCGGTCGTGCAACTCGATGCTTGGAATTGGGAAGATGCCGCTTTGGTTAGTGACGAAGGAATTCATGTGTATTGGCCCAATACCTACCGAAGAGGAAATTCTAGCAAAGGGGAAGACCCAGTTATTTTTGACCAAAAGCGATATACCAAAGCCACCACAGAGCTGAAACAATACATCACCGATGCGAAGGCTTATGCAAAAACGGGGAAAATAAAACACCTCCCCTACACCGCATTGCAAGGCGTTTTTGACGGCTCGCAACAAGTGTATTTGCACGCCAAAGAAAAACGACAAATTATCGATGGTATTGATGAACTCAAAAAACTTGGAATAGAGAAAATTGTACTCGTCGGTGGCGATGAAGCTCACCTAACCGTTGATCTGTTGAAAGAACATCAAATCCCGGTGATTGTTTCTAGACCCCATCGATTACCCAACACCGAAGACCAAGATGTAAAACAACCTTTTAAATTGGGAAAAATCCTTACCGACAATGGAGTGCTTACAACCATTGATGTAAGTGGAAGAATGGAAAGAATGAACACGCGTAACCTTCCTTTTTACGCAGGCACATTTGCCGCCTACGGAGTAGCGAAAGAAAAAGCGGTTCAAATGATTACGTTAGACGCAGCAAAAATTTTACAAATCGATGAGCGTCTTGGGAGTTTAACCGTGGGAAAAGAAGCAACGCTATTTGTTTCTATAGGAGACGCTTTAGATATGCGTACCAACCAACTTTCGCATGCTTTTATTCAAGGAAGAACAATTTCATTAGAAACACACCAAACCGAACTTTGGAAGCGCTACATGGAAAAATATGCTAGAGAGTAATTTTACATTCATATCGAGCGAACAAAATTCAAAAATAAAGTTACTCAAAGCGGTTCAAGACAAGAAGCGCAAAAGAAAAGAAACGCGTTTATTTTGCATTGAGGGAGAAAAAGAAATTCTTCATGCCCTGCACGGAGGATATTCCATCAAAAATCTTTTTTGTAAAGAAGGAATTCCCTTAGCCTCTTGGATTAAAACGCTATCCTTGGAAGAAGGCTTTGAGGTTGAGGAAAATTTGTTTGAAGGTTTGTGTTACCGAAAATCGAGCAGTGCCTTCTTGGCTTTGGTAGAAGAGCAAGACCACCAACTTGCAGACCTTAAAAAACCAAAAGCAGAGGCAACCTATTTGATTGCAGAAGCACCAGAAAAGCCAGGGAACATTGGCGCAATGTTGCGCAGTTGTGATGCCCTTGGGGTAGACGCTTTTATTTTAGTCAACCCAAAAACAGAACTCTACAATCCCAATGTTATTCGATCGAGTGTGGGGTGCTTGTTTTCGGTTCCTATTGCAATCACCAACACAGAAGAATTAAAGGCCTTTTGTACTTCCCATCAGATTGCTGTTTTTAGCACTGCTTTCAACAAAGAAGCCCTAAACTACAGCCAAGAAAAATACAAAGGGAAAATCGCGATTGCGGTAGGCACCGAAGATACCGGCTTGAGTCCAGAGTGGTTAACACATTTTTCAAAAAGCATTATCATTCCCATGCAAGGGCAAAACGACTCGCTCAATGTATCCGTTGCAGCAGCCATTTTATTGTCCGAAGTACAACGTCAAAAAAAATTAGGATCCTAGAGCTATAAAATTATAATTGCTTAATTTGTAGTATGCAGATTGACCTTGAAAAAGAAAATAAAGAGATTGCAAAGCAATACAAGGAATTGCTTCGAATCAGTTATCTTCAGCTGAGTGCTGAGGATAAAAAACTCATTCGTCTGGCTTTCAATACTGCAGTCGACGCGCACAAAGACCAAAGAAGAAAATCGGGAGAAGCCTATATTTTTCATCCCATAGCTGTTGCCAAAATTGTTGCATCAGAAATCGGGTTGGACGCCACCTCCATTGCTGCGGCACTTCTTCATGACACCGTGGAAGACACTTCGTTTACCCTAGATGACATTGAACGGTTGTTTGGAACTACGGTGGCTAAAATTGTAGATGGATTAACTAAAATTTCTCGCTTAAAAAAAGACACCAATATTTCTTTACAAGCAGAGAATTTTAGGAAAATGCTACTGACGCTAAACGACGACATCCGAGTCATTATCATCAAAATAGCCGATCGTTTGCACAACATGCAAACGATGGATGCAATGCCCGATTATAAACAGGTCAAAATTGCCTCTGAAACCTTATACATTTACGCCCCTCTTGAGCACCGCATAGGAATGTACAACATCAAAACGGAATTAGAAGACCTCAGTTTAAAGTACACCGAACCCGAGCGCTTTGAGTCAATAAAAAACAGGATTGAAGAAAGTCAAGAAGAGCAAAATAATTACATCAAAGCCTTCTCCAATTTCTTAAAAGATTCCATCGATAAAGAAAAAATAGATTATTTCATCAAAGGGAGAAGTAAATCCATTTATTCGATTCATAAGAAAATGCAACGGCAGAGTATTTCTTATGATCAAGTATTCGACAAATTCGCGATTCGTGTGGTTTTTCAATCTCAACCTAAAGATGAAAAATTCCTAGCATGGAAAATCTATTCCATTGTCACGGATCACTTTACGCCTAACCCTACTCGGTTGCGGGATTGGATTTCGTCCCCAAAATCGAATGGGTATGAATCCCTTCACATTACCGTAATGGGTCCTAACAACAAATGGGTGGAAGTACAGATACGCTCTGAACGAATGCATGAGATTGCCGAAAAAGGCTATGCAGCTCATTACCGCTATAAACAAGGGGAAGAAAATCAAAACAAAGGCTTAGACGACTGGCTGAATCGTCTTTCTGAAGTTCTAGAATCCAAAGATTCTAGTGCTGTTGACTTTGTCGAAAACTTCAAACTCAATTTGTATGCCGATGAGATTTTTGTTTTCACTCCCCAGGGAGAATTAAAGTCGCTTCCGCAAGGCGCGAGTACACTCGATTTTGCCTATTCCATCCACACCGAAATAGGAAGTCAAACAAGAGGTGCAAGGTTGAACGGAAAACTAGTACCGCTGTCGCGTAAATTAAAAAGTGGTGATTCCGTTGAAATCATTACCTCTGCTTCTTCTAAACCAACTGCCAATTGGCTCGACTATGTGGTAACGGCCCGCGCTCGAAACAGCATTAAGTCGGCCTTAAAAGAAGAAAAAAAGAAAATTGCAGAAGAAGGGAAAGAAATCTTACGTCGAAAGCTGAAACCCATGCGCATTTCGATGAATGAAAAAAACATCAATCAGATGGTGGCTTTTTTCAAAGTAACAACCAGTCTGGATTTGTACTATCGTGTAGGGTTGGGCACCATCGACAACAGAAAACTCAAAGAGTTTGCTAACAGCTACAACAACACTTTCCTTAATTTCTTTAAGTCACGACTAAAAAATTATCAAAACAAAAAACCCATTACAGAGACCAACGAATTTGTTTCACGCTTCGATAAATTGGTTTTTGGAAAAGATCGGGAGGAACTTTCCTATACCCTTTCTCCATGTTGTAATCCCATTGCAGGGGACAAGGTATTTGGTTTTGTCACCATTAATGAAGGCATAAAAGTACACCAAAACAATTGCCCCAATGCCATAAGTCTTCAGTCCAACTATGCGTATCGTATAGTGCCCGCTTGGTGGGTAGATTCTACCGAGCAAGAATTCACAGCTGAAATGGTCCTTTCAGGCATCGATCAAAAAGGCTTAGTAAACCAAGTGACACGTGTGATTTCAAGCAATGAAAAAGTTGACATTAAAAAAATCAATTTTTACACGGACCAAGAACTCTTTAAAGGGGTGCTAACGCTTAAAGTAGCCAATAAATCTTCTTTGAAAAGATTGAAAGATCGCTTGCTTAAAATTCCTGGAATTGAAAAAGTAGGGAGAAAGTAAAAAAGAAAGGCTATTTTTGTAAAATCTAAATGGTTGATCATGGCAGACAACAAATCCCAACAAGAAACTGTAAAAGAAGTTTTTATCAATTTTCTTGACCAGCACAAGCACAGGAAAACACCTGAAAGGTTTGCTATTCTTCATGAAATTTATGAACACGATGACCATTTTGATATTGAATCGCTCTATATAATGATGAAAAATAAGAATTACCGTGTCAGTAGAGCAACCCTTTACAATACGGTCGACTTATTAATCGAATCGGGACTAATTCGCAAACATCAATTTGGTACCCAAGCACAATACGAAAAATCGTATTTTGACAAGCAACACGACCATATCATTCTGACGGATACTGGAGAGGTAAAAGAGTTTTGCGACCCTCGAATTCAAAACATAAAAAAAACGATCGAAGAAGTATTTAATGTTGATATTCATCACCATTCTTTATACTTTTACGGCACTAAAAAAGAATCTTAAACACCCACCCACTTATGTCGGTTGACTTACTACTCGGTCTTCAATGGGGAGACGAAGGCAAAGGAAAAATTGTCGATGTACTTACTCAAAATTATGATATTATCGCTCGTTTTCAAGGGGGACCCAATGCAGGACATACGTTAAAATTTGATGGCGTTTCTCATGTACTTCACACCATTCCCTCTGGAATTTTTCATCCTTCTGCACTCAATATTATTGGCAATGGAGTGGTTATTGATCCTGTCATTTTTAAAAATGAGCTCGATCAATTGGAACCTTTTGGTATCGATTTCAGATCAAAATTATATGTCTCTAAAAAAGCACATTTAATTTTACCAACCCACCGTTTATTGGATGCCGCTTCGGAAGCTGCCAAAGGCAAAGCAAAAATAGGTTCTACTCTAAAAGGAATTGGGCCTACCTATATGGATAAAACGGGGCGCAATGGAATTCGTGTGGGAGATATCTTACAAACCAATTGGAAAGACCGCTATGAACGCTTGAGAAACAAGCATCTCAATATGCTTGAAAATTACAATAGTGAAATTGAATTTGATATTGATCAGCTGGAAAAAACCTTTTTCGAAAGTCTAGAAACTTTAAAAAGTCTTCCACTAATCGATAGCGAAGACTTTTTGCATCAAGCGCAGAAAAAAGGACAAAAAATATTAGCAGAAGGAGCCCAAGGGTCTTTATTGGATGTCGACTTTGGCACCTATCCCTTTGTTACTTCTTCCACCACAACTGCTGCAGGAGCGTGTACAGGATTGGGAATTGCACCCAACACAGTAGGAGATGTTTTTGGCATCTTTAAAGCCTACACCACTCGTGTAGGAAGCGGCCCATTCCCAACCGAATTATTCGATGAAGATGGCGAAACAATGGGACGTGTTGGACATGAATTTGGCGCTACCACCGGGCGAGCAAGACGATGTGGATGGTTAGACTTGGTTGCCTTAAAATATGCTATTCGCGTCAATGGCGTCACCCAATTAATGATGATGAAAGGCGATGTATTATCGGGCTTTCCCACCATAAAAGTATGCACGCATTACCAAACCAAAGAAGGGCAGATAGAACACCTCCCCTTTTCCATCGAACCTGAAGATGTAACTCCAGTTTATAAAGAAATCCCTGGGTGGAAAGAGGACTTAACTTCGCTTACCGAGGAAAGTGAATTTCCCGACACATTTAAAGCCTATATCGACTTTTTGGAAAAAGAACTCGAAACTCCCATTAAAATTGTTTCCGTAGGACCCGATCGGAAACAAACTATTTTTCGCTAATTTACAGGTGTGAATAAACATGTCCATATCGCATTTCTTTTTCTCTTCCTTGGACTTGCTTCTATAAACGCTCAAGAAAAGCGAATTGTTCAAATCCAACAGGCTGGCTCTTTTGGCAAAGATGAAGTAAATCTGCCTGGGGCAAGTATTTTATTGAAAAAAGACAATGTCCGTGTCAAGCTATTTCACAAAGGTGCTTTAATCGAGTCCGATCAATCCATTTTTTACACCAAAAAGAATGCATTTACAGCAGAGGGAGAAGTAATATTTACGCAAGGCGACACCCTCAGAATGACCAGCCGACACATGGAATATGACGGTGAAACAGGAAAGGCCAAGGCTTGGGGAGACGTTTTTCTAAAACAACCCGACATGACCCTAGAAACAGATACGCTTTTTCTAGATCGCAACGCCAATATTGCCTATTACGAAACCCCAGGTACCATTGTTGATAGTGCCAGCGTTTTAAAAAGCAACCAGGGTCGCTATTTCATGGAGGATAAAATGTATCGGTTCATTTCCAATGTCAATATTGAACATCCTGAATATCGCGTAAATTCGAGACAATTGGATTACTATACCGAATCCAATAAAGCGTACTTATTTGGGAAAACACATATTGAGGGAGAAGAATATGATATTTTTTGTCAGCAGGGCTATTATGACACCAATGCCCAAAAAGGCTATTTTAAAAACGAAGCTAAAATTCTTTACAACAACAAAATCATCGAAGGCGACAGCCTTTATTTTGAAGATGAACGCAACTATGCCGCAGCCTCTCAAAATGTGGAAGTAACCGATACCATTAACCAATCGATTATCCGTGGAAATTATGCCGAGGTTTTTAAAGAAAGAGATTCGGTTATAATCACCAAAAAAGCCCTAGCCATCAATATCATCGAAAATGATTCTCTTTACATTCATGCGGATACACTAGTGGGCACAGGTCCTTCTGAAGCGCGAATTTTAAAAGGCTATTATGGGGTGAAAATTCTAAAATCGGACATGCGTGGCAAAGCCGATTCCCTTTATTTGGATGAAACCATTGGCCGAATCGAACTGCATAAAAAACCCTTTACAAGAAAGGAAATTCAAATCTTATCGGATGACGAAAAAAATCGCCGCAACCCCGTAATGTGGTTCAATCAAAGTCAGATGAGTGGAGAAACCATTTACCTTAAAACCGATTTGAACACAAAAAAACTCGATTCCCTTTTTATTTTTGGAAATGCGTTTGTCATAGAAAAAGACAGCATTAGCAATGACGGTTACAACCAAATTGTGGGCAAAGAGCTCTATGGAGATTTTAAAGAAGGAAACCTCAACGAAATCGATGTGATTAAAAACACGCAAGTATTCTATTACATTTACAATGACAAAGAGGAATTGGTAGGAATTGACAAAACCATTTGCAGCGCCTTGAACATTAAATTTGCTGAAAATGAAATCGATGAAATCTCGTTTTATGTCACCCCAGACGGCGATGTATTTCCCGACAAAGATTTAGATAAAAATCTGCGTAAATTAGAGGGATTTATATGGCGAGAAGAAGAGCGCCCAACCTCCATTGAAGACTTATTCCGAAAAGACTAAACTATGGTACTTGAGGATTTCTATAAATACCAAGCCAAAACCACTCCTTACCCCATGGGGATGCATGTGCACAAGGCCAAAGGGAGTTATATTGTTGATGCCAATGGAAAAAAATACCTCGACTTTGTCGCTGGGGTTTCGGCCTGTAGCCTAGGGCATCGGCATCCGAAAGTGGTACGTGCCATTAAACGGCAGCTCAACCGCTATTTGCATGTTATGGTCTATGGAGAATATGCGCAATCGCCAGCGGTTGAACTTTGCAAGCTTTTGGCGAGCGAACTTCCAAAATCCTTAGAGGTAACCTACCTCACCAATTCAGGTACCGAGGCCATTGAAGGGGCTATGAAACTGGCAAAACGAGTCACTGGCAGAACAGAAATCATCGCAGCAAACAACGCCTACCACGGCAGTACTCAAGGGGCATTGAGTTTGCTCGGGGTGGAAGCGCAAAAGAAAGGCTACCAACCCCTACTCCCCGAAATACAATTTATCAATTTTAACGCAAGCGAAGAACTAGCGAAAATAACTTCTTCCACAGCGGCTGTCGTTCTAGAAACCATACAAGGTGGTGCAGGGTTTATTCTACCAGAAAACGAATACCTCAAGGCGGTTAAACAACGTTGTGAAGAAGTGGGTGCGTTGCTTATTTTAGATGAAATTCAACCTGGAATTGGGCGAACGGGGAAATTATTTGCTTTTGAGCACTACGGTATTACACCCGATATTTTGGTAATCGGAAAAGGCTTGGGCGGAGGAATGCCCATTGGGGCGTTTTGCAGTTCTGCCAAATTCATGGAAAAACTGACGCATTCCCTAGTCTCGGTCACATCACAACTTTCGGAGGGAATCCGGTGATTTCAGCAGGAGCACATGCCACGCTTTATACCCTCTTGAATTCTAGCTTAATGGGAGAAATTGAAGAAAAAGAGGCTTTATTTCGGGTGGAGTTAAAACATCCAAAAATCAAAAAAATTCACGGGCGAGGACTTATGTTAGCTCCCATATTAGAAGATGCTGAAACCGTTCAAAAAGTAGTCGAAAAAAGCCTCGAAAAAGGACTTATTCTCTTCTTCCTTTTGTGGGAAAAAAAGGAGTTCGCATCTCTCCACCCCTTAACATAAGTAAAAAAGAAATCATCAAAGGGTGTCGTATCCTTTGTCAAGCGCTTGATGAAATCTAGGTCTGTTAATTACTTTGTTAAAAACAAAGCGCCCCTTTTTTCTCCCTCAGCAACATAGTTTACTACATTTAATAAAAAGAAAACATTTCTATGTTTCGAGGTTTTTCTCAAGATTCTGACGCACCCATCACTCGTTTTGAACAAATGCTAAAAACCAATGACGTCTATTTTTTCGATGCCATTGAATTCGAAACCATTGTCCAATTTTACATCGATAGTGGAGAACAAAATCTGGCTAAAAAGGCTTTAGAAATGGCCCTTAACCAGCACCCCTACCACATCGATTTATTGCTGCTGAAGTCGGAATTATTGATCTTCGACAACGAATACAAAACTGCTGAAGAGGTGCTTAATTTTGTGGAAGAATTAGAACCCAGCAATCAAGAAATTTACATTCAAAAAGCAACCATTTGTTCCAAAAATAAAAAGCATAAAAATGCCATTGCACTACTCAATAAGGTCATCGAATTTACCGACGACCCTTACGAAATATGGTGTTTACTCGGCATGGAATATATGGTGCTCGAAAATTACACGGAAGCGAAAGAGGCCTTTAAAAAATGCATCTTAGAAGACATCAACGATTTGCAAGTTATGTTTAACCTGCTGCTATGTTTGGACTATCTAAAAGCCCATCAAGAAGCAGTTGAGGTACTCAATGTAATTTTAGCCAAAGACCCCTACAACGAAATTGCTTGGGTCGAAATTGGAAAACAATACCTCCATTTAGACCTCAAGGAAGAAGCCCTTGGCGCTTTTGATTTTGCTATCATAAGTGAGGATAGCTTTACAGGCGCCTACATTGAAAAAGGGAAGTTACTAGAGCAATTGGGGAGAATCAACCTTGCCATTGAACACTATGAAATCGCCTTGCAATTGGACGATCCTAGCTCTTTCCTTCACCTTCGCATTGCTGACTGTCATGCTGCCTTAGGCAACAATGCCTTGGCGGTTCAACACTATAAACAGAGCATTAATCAAGACCCCTCCTACGAAAAAGCGTGGACGGGTATCATAGATTTTTATATCGAAAACACGGATCCAGAGAAGGCACTTTACTACACCGACAAAGCGCTGAACATTAACGATAATTATATCGCTTACTGGAAAAGGAGTGCGCTTTTAAACAAAACCCTAGGCAAATATGCCGAAGCCGAAATTGCCTTTCAAAACACAATTGAATTAGGTAATTACGAATTGGCGATTTGGGAAGCTTGGTTGGATACACTTGCCTTTTTGAACGAATGGGAAAAAGGATATACCATAGGGCAACAAGCAAAAGAGTTTTATTCGAACGAAACAGGGATTGATGTGCGTTTGGCGGGATTTTACCTGCATGTCGGAAAAACAATCGAAGCAGAATATTACCTTCAAAATGTTGCTGACTT
Organism: Candidatus Arcticimaribacter sp.; assembly: GCA_038143215.1. GTDB lineage: Bacteria > Bacteroidota > Bacteroidia > Flavobacteriales > Flavobacteriaceae > Arcticimaribacter. The sequence continues at coordinate 135,832 of JAYQLP010000003.1, forward strand.
AGATAATGCATTGGCCAAAGAGCTCAGCACCTTGTTTCCCTACCTACTCCCCTATTTAAAATAAGGCTAACCCCTTAAATGAAAAAATGAAAAAAAACATCTCCATTTTTTTAAAAGGATTCCTTATGGGGGCTGCAGATATCATCCCCGGTGTTTCTGGCGGGACCATGGCGCTAATTACAGGGATTTATGAAGAACTCATCGAAAGCATCGATCGTTTAAACCTCAGCTTACTTTCAATTGGAATAAAAGAAGGTTTTGCTGCTTTTTGAAAGCCGCAAACGGCCATTTTCTATTGCCCCTTTTTTTAGGAATTGGCAGCAGCATTGTTTTTATGTCGAGGGCCATCGATTATATGCTTAACCACCACCCTATTTTGCTGTGGTCGTTCTTTTTTGGTTTGATCATCGCCAGTATTTTGCTGCTTTTTTCACAATTAGAAGAACGAAATTTTAAGGCTTATCTCTTTTTACTGCTCGGGTTCATCATTGCGTTTGGAATTACAAAAATCAGTCCAGCAGGGACAAGCAGCTCCATCCTCTATCTCTTTTTTTGTAGCACCATTGCTATTATGGCAATGATTTTACAAGGGATTTCTGGTGCCTTTTTATTTATTCTTTTTGGCGTATATGAGGAAGTCCTCACGACCGTTCGCATGGCACCCAAAGTTCTTTTTAGTTCCGATTGGGAAGCAATCAAAACGGTTTATTTGAAAGTCATCGTAATTGGATTGGGGATCGTTACCGGACTCAAAATTTTCTCCAAAGTATTGAAATGGTTGTTCAATCACCACAGACAAAACACACTTGCTGTACTGATTGGATTCATGACGGGCGCCCTTCCTAAAATATGGCCTTGGAAAAAGGAAATCGGTCCAGATCAGTTTGAAAACATCAACCCACTTAACTTACAAGGCGAATCACAGCTTTTATTTGCGTTGCTTACCATGATTTTAGGAGGAATCCTTCTTATCTTGATCAACCGTTATGCTGCAAAAAAGTAAGTCTTCATCGTCATTCATTTCTTCCCTTTTACTGGTTTGTAAAGGAATTGCCATGGGTATGGCCAATAAAATCCCTGGTGTTTCTGGTGGAATAATTGCTTTAGCAGCGGGATTTTATGAAGAACTCATTTACTCCTTTTCGCGTTTTGATGGTCAAGCATTTAATGCATTGCGAAAACAAGGTTTTACCGCGTTTTATCGACACGTCAACGGGCGTTTTTTGCTTTTTTTATTCAGTGGAGTAGGGATCAGTTTTTTTAGCATTTCTCTGTTGTTGGATGTGGTCCTTCAAACCCATCCCAAACAAGTAATGGGTGGATTTTTAGGAATGATTCTCGCTTCGGTATATTTTATCGGAAAAAAAGAAGAAAAATTCCAAGCCTCTCATGCCATCAACTTGACACTCGGAATCCTCTTCGGGTTTCTTTTGTTATGGATTAACCCGGGAACAGAAAACGACCATTGGCTGTTTGTTTTTTTCTGTGGTATGATTAGCATTACAGGAATGACATTACCTGGGCTGTCGGGTTCTCTACTCATTCTTATTTTAGGAAATTACAACCTCTTGCTGGTCGATTCGGTCAATGGGCTTTTTTTTACACTTACCGATATGGTACAAGGCAACGGCTTGGGATTAGCCGATGAAGAACGCAGACGCCTATTGGGTGTTTTTGTGTTTTTTACCATAGGATCCGCTTTTGGCTTGGTGGTGTTTTCTAAACTTTTGAACTACCTTATGAAGCATTACCGCAGAAAATTAATTTCTCTTTTGATGGGCTTCATTATAGGTTCACTAGGAGCGGTTTGGCCATGGACCCATAAAACCTTGCAAGAAAATGACCAACTCAATACAATGCTCACGACCCAACACAGTACATTTTACCTTCCAAAAGAATGGAGTTCAACCACGACAAGCATTTTGATTTTTATATTTTTGGGTGCACTGTTAGTCACACTACTAGAATACTATGGAACAAAAAAACGCACGTAAGTTTGGGTTGATCGGGAAAAACATCGATTACTCTTTTTCGAGAAACTATTTTGCTTCGAAATTCAAAAAAGAAGGCATTGCAAATTGTGTCTACGACAACTACGATTGCGCCACGGATAAAGAGGTTAGAAAAACCCTTGAAAGGTATGACCTCAGCGGATTGAATGTGACCATTCCGTACAAAGAAGTTGCGTTTGAAGCAGTCGATGGACATTCGGAACAAGCCCTAGCCATTGGTGCCGTCAATACCATTGTTTTTGAGACAAACGGAAAAACAACGGGCCACAATACCGATGCCTACGGATTTGAAAAAGCCCTATTGGAGCATTGGAAAAAAAACGCCGCGAAGGCTTTGATTCTAGGCACTGGTGGTGCGTCAAAAGCAGTACACTATGTTTTGGAACAACATGGCCTTGAGGTACAATTTTTTCTAGATAGGGTAAGAACAATAGCTTGCGCTATGAAGAACTAACGGAACAACACATTAAGGAGCATCAATTGATTGTGAACTGCACCCCTTGGGAACACATCCCAATGTAGAAGAAGCTCCTGCACTGCCCTATGAGGCGTTGACAAAAGACCACTTTCTATTCGATTTAATATACAACCCAGCAGAAACACGTTTTCTTCAATTGGGAAAAAAATTTGGCGCCCATGGGGCAAATGGCGCCAATATGTTGGTGTATCAAGCAGAGGCATCTTGGGACATTTGGAATAGCTGAAATATTTTTCGTAAATTTCAATGAAATCAATTCAGAAGTCTCCTTATGCAAATGGAATCAACACAATTACCCGAAGAGCATCTCAACTATGCTGAGCAACCGAGTAATGAAGCCGCGACTCCTGCTCAAGAGGAAAAGTCAGAGGCGCAAACTACTTCTGAAACGGTAAAAGGAAACGAGGAGGCTAAAGACGCTTCCCCAAAGGTCGATTACGAAAAAATGGCCTTAACAGATTTTCCAAACTCCTTAAAAGAACTGCTAGGCAAATCGAACTGGATGAAGCTGGGACAGGAAATAAAGACACTCGAGAGTGCTTTTTCGAACCTTTTTAAAAAAGAATTACAAGAGAAAAAAGCTGCTTTTATTGAAGAAGGAGGAAATGAAATCGATTTTTATTTTTTACCCGAATACAAAAAACAATTTGACCTCCACTTTAAAGAATATCGCGCTAAAAAGCATCAATATTACAAAGACATTGAAGCCTCACAAAAAGCCAATCTGAATCGGAAAAGAGAAATCATCGAGGGGATAAAAGAATTGGTTGATAATAACCCACAAGACAGCTCCACTTACAAGCATTTTAAGCATCTTCAAGAAGCTTTTCACAGTACCGGGCAAGTACCGCGCAATGAAAGCAATAACATTTGGGAAACCTATAAATTTCACGTAGAGCGCTTTTATGATTTCTTGCATCTGAACCGAGATTTAAGAGAGGCCGACTTTAAACACAACTATGAAGAAAAACTAAAAATCATAGAACGTGCGGAGGTGCTGGTCGATTTGCCCGATGTAATAGCGGCCACACGAGAACTCAATAGTTTGCACCGGATGTGGAAAAATGACCTTGGTCCAGTAGCCAAAATTCATCGTGAAGAACTTTGGGAGCGTTTTCAAAAAGCGACCAAGCAAATTCACCAGCGCAAAAACGAATACAATAAAAACATCGACAGTGTCCAAGTTGAGAATTTGGCTGCAAAAGAAGCCATTCTCAATAACATAATGGCCTTTGTAGACAACCCGCCCAAAAACCACAATGCTTGGCAAAATGCCTTGAAAAAAGTAGAAGATTTAAAAGCAAGTTTTTATTCGGCTGGACGAGTTCCCAAACAAGAAAGCAAACGCATTTGGAATCAGTTTAGAGAAGCTGGAAGGAGTTTTAATCATGCTAAAAATCAATTTTACAAATCCAAAAAAGTAGAAGAAAAGCAACTTATTGAAAATAAAAAAGCGCTGATTAATCAAGTAAAAGCGATTTTAGAACAACCCAACTGGCGCGAGCAAGTACAACAGGTCAAAAAAATGCAGTCGGAGTGGAAAAGCACAGGACGTATTTCTAGACGCATGTCCAAAAAATTATGGGAGGAATTTCAATCGCTCACCAATTTGTATTTTGATCGGTATATAAACAAAGCCACTGCTTTAAGTCAAGAAGAAAAAGAAAAACAACAGCAAGCTGTGGCATAGGTAGAAGAAGTTATTGCCAAAGAAGCACCGACCACGCCCAAAAAATTAGAACAGTTTATCGACGATCAAGCGGAAGCATGGCTTAGTCTTCAACCCCAGCCTAATTCTCCTGCGCAAAGAAAACTCATCCAACATTTGGTGAAGTTATGGGAGGCCACTTCCCTATCGGCAAAAGAAAAAGCAGTGCAAAAGTTCAATACCCAACTGGCGTTGATTAAAAACGATGCCGATGGGCTGAATAAAGAACATACCTTCCTCAAGAAAAAAATCGATGAAATCAATACAGAATTGATACAATTGCAAAACAACCTGCAGTTTTTTAGTAGCAGTAGCAATGACAATCCTGTAGTGGTGGAAGTCACCTCCAAAATAGAAAAACTCTCCACCCAAAAAGAAGGTTTGCAAGAGAAAGCCAACGCGGTTAAATCGTTAAAAAGAAGCCTTAAAAAGCGAGAGGAAGCTGATGAAGAAAATGACCAAGAAGAATTAAATGTAGCAGATTAAACTTTACTGCTTCTTTGCCTCTTCCCAATAGACATCCATTTCGACAAGCGTCATTTCGTGTAACGACTTGCCCAGAGAGGCGGCTTTTTTCTCTAAATAATTAAAGCGCTGAGTAAACTTTTGGTTGGTGCGCTCCAGGGCTGTATCGGGATTAATTTTTAGGAAACGTGCATAGTTTATCATGGAAAACAACACATCGCCAAATTCGGCTTCCATACGCGCTTTGTTGCCCTTGGCCACTTCGGCATTCAATTCGGAAAGCTCTTCTTGTACCTTTTCCCAAACCTGCTCGGGCTTTTCCCAGTCAAAACCCACACCCGCTACTTTGTCTTGAATGCGCTGTGCTTTTACAAGGGCAGGTAAACCCTTTGGGACCCCTTCAAGCACGGTTTTCTTTCCTTTACCTTCTTTCAGTTTAAGGGCTTCCCAATTCTTTTTTACTTCTTCCTCGTTTTCCACTTTAACATCGCCATAGATGTGCGGATGTCGGTAAATCAATTTTTCTGAAATGGCATGGGCTATATCGGCCATATCAAAAGCCTTTTCTTCGCTTCCCAAACGGGCGTAAAAAGCGATATGAAGGAGGAGGTCGCCCAATTCGTTTTTAATTTCCTCCAGGTTGCGTTCCAAAATAGCGTCGCCCAACTCGTAGGTCTCTTCAATGGTGAGGTGTCGCAGCGATTCGAAGGTTTGTTTTTTATCCCAAGGGCACTGTTCGCGCAGCTCTTCCATAATGGTGAGCAAGCGATCTACAGCAGCCAATTGGTCTTTTCTACTATTCATCTTCTTGAACGGCTTCTTCTTCTTTTTCAGGAGGGGTGGCCGTAAAAATTTCGGGTGCTTTTTCAGCCAAAATATTGTACCACTGAATGATTTTTTTAATGTCAGAGGGATAGACTCGGTCTTCGTCATAATCTTGAAAGACATCAAAGAAAAAGGCTTCCAAATCGGCTGCTGGAGCTTTGGGTTTTACAGAACATTGCTTTCCTTCTTCATTATCAAAAATCATTTTCAATACTTCTCGAAGGGGAACTTCGCGATCCAAACCATAAATGTTGATTTCAGAAAGTAAACTCACTTGATCTCTTGCACTTGCATTGATGCGCTTTCCATCGACCAAAGACGTCGCCACCAGTCCGGTTCGCGTTTGGGTATTCACGGTAAATAATCCTGGGCGACCGCCCACTGAAATAATTTTATCTAATTCCATTTTATCTTTTTTTGGATTGCAAAGGAAATTTCATTTTATAATCGATAGCAATTTTTCCTTTGCTGATATTGGTTAATCGTTTCTTTAGTAACGTCTTTTTTAAAGGCGAAAGTTTATCTGTAAACAATATGCCTTCGATATGATCGTATTCGTGCTGAATGACACGCGCCGCTAATCCGCTGTATTCTTCCACAATTTCTTTCCCCTTTTCATCTTGATAGCGAATGGTAAGGTTTTCTGGTCTAAAAACATCTTCGCGTACATCGGGAATACTTAAGCAGCCTTCTGTAAACGCCCATTCCTCGCCGCTCTCTTCTTCAATATAGGGGTTGATAAATACTTTTTTAAAGCCCTCTAATTGTGCTTTTTCTTCGGGAGAAAGACTTTCGTCATCGGCAAAAGGGCTAGCGTCGATAACAAACACCCGCTTGGAGATTCCAACTTGAGGGGCGGCCAAACCTACGCCGCTTGCCGCATACATGGTTTCCCACATGTTTTCGATAAGGGTAGGCAATTGTTCCTCAGAAAAAGCAACGTCTACCGCTTTCTTTTTTAGCACTGGCGATCCGTAAGCAACAATGGGTAAAATCATTTTTTATTCTTTGAGTGCAAAGATGCATCTAAATACGATTGCAACAAAAGGGTTGCACTAATCTTATCGATTAAGACTTTATTTTTTCGCTTTTCTTTTTTTGCGCCTCCCATAAGGAGGGTTTGCATGGCCATTTTAGACGTAAACCGCTCATCGTATCGATCAATAGCCAGTTGGGGTAAAGTTTTAGTCAGCTCCTCAATAAAAATCTGGATGTTCGCTTCTACTTGAGCAGGGGAATTGTCGCGTTGTTTAGGAAGGCCAACAATGCATTTTTCCACTTCGTTTTTTTGAACGTAATCCATTAAAAAAGAAATGACTTCTTGGGTAGGCAAGGTGGTTAATCCAGATGCAATCATTTGAAAAGGATCGGTTACGGCAATCCCCGTTCTTTTGAGTCCAAAATCGATTGCAATTAAAATGCCCATACACAAATATACGTTATGGTATTTCTTCTTGGCAAAACGTATCCTAAAAATGAGGGATAAACCTTAAATTTGTGTTTTAAAAGAAAACAATGAGAGCAATTATAGAAGCTGCTTGGGAAGACCGTTCCCTTTTAGAGCAAAAAGAAACACAAGACACCATCCGCGAGGTAATTAACCAAATTGATGCGGGAAAACTTCGTGTGGCAGAACCCACAGCGGAAGGATGGCAAGTGAATGAATGGGTAAAAAAGGCTGTTGTGCTTTATTTCCCTATCCAAAAAATGGAAACTTTCACAGCAGGACCTATGGAGTTTCACGACAAAATGCCTTTAAAAACAAATTACGCAGAGAAAGGAATCCGTGTAGTCCCTCATGCCGTTGCGCGTCAGGGTGCTTACATTTCCTCGGGAGTAATTTTAATGCCGAGTTATGTCAACATTGGCGCTTACGTAGACGAGGGCACCATGGTAGACACTTGGGCAACGGTAGGTAGCTGTGCTCAAATTGGTAAAAACGTACACCTCAGCGGTGGAGTCGGCATTGGAGGCGTTCTTGAACCCCTGCAAGCCGCACCGGTAATCATCGAAGACAATGCATTTGTAGGATCGCGTTGTATTGTGGTTGAAGGCGTACGCGTAGAAAAAGAAGCGGTTTTAGGGGCCAATGTGGTTTTGACTGCATCCACTAAAATCATCGACGTTACAGGCAATGAGCCAGTAGAGTACAAAGGACGTATTCCTTCTCGCTCTGTGGTTATTCCTGGAAGCTACACCAAATCGTTTTCAGCAGGAGACTATCAAGTGCCCTGCGCTTTGATTATTGGACAAAGAAAAGAAAGTACCGACAAGAAAACATCGTTAAACGATGCGCTACGTGAGCACAATGTAGCAGTATAAATTGACCTTTATGGATCGCATTATTGCATCAGCTTTATCGTGTTTGCAGGGTGGAGGCACCCTCTTGTACCCTACCGATACACTTTGGGGTATAGGCTGCGATGCACGTGATACTGCTGCCGTAAATTCCATTTATGCGTTAAAAGAAAGAGCCGATACCAAAGCTTTAATTTGTTTGGTGGCCAATGAAGTAATGTTGAAAAGTGTTGTTGGAAAAATCGATGAACGTTTGCTACCCTATTTGAAGGATGCACGCCCAACCACCATTATTTATCCCCAAGCGGACGGAATTAGTCCTGCCCTAGGGGCTGAAGATGGAAGTGTGGGGATTCGAATTCCCAAAGACTCTTTTTGTCAAAAATTGATTTCTGCCTTGGGAGCGCCTTTGGTTTCTACCTCGGCCAACATCAGTGGCCAGTCAAGCCCGCTTGCTTTCGAAGCCATAGACGAAAAAATAAAATTAGGGGTTACTCATGTGGTCAATCACCGACAAAAAGAACAAATGCAAGCGGCTTCGCGCATTATTCGTTTAGATAAAAAAGGAACCCTCGAAATAATTCGACCTTAATGAAATTAAATCTGGATTTTAGCGAGGTACTCGAAACCCCCATTGGAATTGCTGTTCGTGAGGCAGCAGAAAGCTTGGGGATAGCAACCTATATTGTTGGGGGCTTTGTCCGCGATCATCTTATTGGAAGAAAGCAACAGAAAAAAGACATCGATTTTGTAGCTATCGGCTCGGGTATTGCTTTGGCAAAAGAAGTGCAAAAGCGACTTCCGCAATCCAGTAAAGTGAGTGTGTTTAAAAATTACGGCACCGCTATGCTGAGCTATCGCGGAATGGACTTGGAATTTGTTGGCGCCCGAAAGGAGTCGTACAGCAAAGAAAGCAGAAATCCCATAGTGGAAACAGGAACGCTATCCGACGATCAAAACAGACGTGACTTCACAATCAATGCTATGGCGGTGAGTTTAAATAAAAATTCGCTTGGCGAATTGGTTGACCCCTTCGAAGGACAAGAGGATTTAATCGCTGGCTGTTTACGCACCCCTCTTGACCCTGTTATTACTTACTCGGATGATCCACTTCGTATGCTAAGGGCCATTCGTTTTGCCACGCAATTGAATTTTTCGATCGAAAAAAAATCCAAAGCGGCCATCTTTCAAGAGCGTCATCGTTTAAGCATTATTAGCAAGGAACGCATTGTAGAAGAATTGAATAAAATCCTTTTAGCAGATCAGCCTTCTCTCGGTTTTCTCTTGCTTGAAGAATTGGGGTTGTTGGAATTTATTCTTCCCGAATTGATTGCCCTAAAAGGGGTGGAAGAAGTGGAAGGACAAACACATAAAGACAATTTTTACCACACCTTGGAAGTGGTAGACAACATCAGTCAAAACACCGATAATTTATGGTTGCGGTGGGCAGCCTTGCTTCACGATATCGGAAAAGCGCCTACCAAAAAGTTTCACCCGAAAAATGGGTGGACCTTTCACGGACATGAATATGTTGGGGCAAAAATGACCTACTCCATTTTTAAACGCTTAAAACTTCCTTTGAACGACAAAATGAAGTTTGTTCAAAAAATGGTTTTCATGAGTTCGCGTCCCATAGTTTTGGCACAAGATATCGCCACGGACTCTGCCGTTAGACGCATGGTGTTTGATGCTGGGGAGTATGTCGACGACCTGCTCACGCTTTGTGAAGCAGACATAACCACCAAAAATCCAAAGCGATTTGAAAAGTATCACAATAACTTTAAAATCGTTCGTGAGAAAATCATCGAAGTGGAGGAACGCGACCAAATTCGTAACTTTCAACCTCCCGTAAGTGGAGATTTGATAATGAAAACCTTTGGTTTAACCCCTTGTCGAGAAATTGGTGTGCTGAAAGAAAAAATTAAAGAAGCCATTTTAGAAGGAGAAATTCCCAATGAATTTGAAGCTGCTTTTGAAAGAGTGAAAAAAGAAGGTATCAAGTTGGGATTAACGATAAAAGAAGATGAAAAGTAGATTTCGGTTTTGGGTGGGATTGTCTTTGGTGCTGGTGTATGCCGTTATTGCTGCTGGAGCTATAGTGCGTATGACGGGAAGCGGAATGGGTTGTCCCGATTGGCCAAAATGCTTTGGTTACCTCATTCCCCCTACCGACCGTACGGAACTGGACTGGCAACCCATTCATGAATATGCCGAAGGTGAAGTTATTATTGTGGAAGAAAGTTTTCGCGTAGCCCAATCTTCTTTTACTTCATCAAAGGTGTACAACGAAGAAAATTGGCTTCCCTATACCCAACACGATTACGCCGAGTTTAACCCTTGGCATACTTGGATTGAATTCCTCAACCGATTATTGGGTGCCCTTGGAGGACTTGCCACTTTAGTTGTGGCGTTCCTCTCGCTTTGGCAATGGAAGAAAAATAAAATCATTACCCTAAGCGCTTGGCTCATCCTATTCGGAATGGGATTTCAAGCATGGCTAGGAAAAACCGTAGTTGATTCCAACCTACAGCCTTTTAAAATTACGGTACACATGATCATGGCCCTTGTTATTGTGGCCTTGCTGTTGTATCTGTATTTTGTAAGTAAAAGTGAAAAACCAGCAGGTACAAACGACCGGCGAGTAAAAATATTACTGAGTCTTGCGGTGGTTATGACATTGTACCAAATTGGAATGGGCACACAAGTACGCCAATTTGTCGACACCCAAATTGATCGTTTTGGCGAAAGTGCAAAAGACAAATGGCTCGACCCCGCCCCTATTCTTTTTTATATCCATCGAAGTTTTTCCCTTTTAGTTACTGCACTGAATGTGTATTTGTTTGTGCGTTTAAAAAAGATCGGATTTCATTCTAAACTCCCGCTTTGGGTTTTACTTTGCATTGGGGCTGAAGTTTTTACAGGAATTCTAATGTACTATTTCGATTTTCCGTTCAGCAGTCAACCCCTTCACCTATTGCTTGCCTCACTTTTGTTTGGGGCACAATTTTATTTGCTTTTATACCTTTATCAACCTTTTAAAAATTCCACCCCATGATATTTCGTTTTCGTATCATTTTAGACACCAAAGAGGATGTTTTTCGTGACCTTGAGATTGAGCAATCGGCCAGTCTTGAAGATTTTCACTACGCCATTGCACAGGCCTTTGGATTTGGCGGTTCAGAAATGGCCTCTTTTTATACTTCTAACGCCCAGTGGGAACAAGGAGAAGAAATCCCTTTAATTGATATGGGAGAAGGTGTACCCGCTTCTGGACAAAAGCCCTTGGAAGATTTTTTTAATGCGGAAAATCACCATATGATTTATGTGTACGATTTTTTATTTATGTGGACCTTTTTTGTCGAATTGATGGAAGTGGCCGAAAAAGAAGCGACCGCTCTTTATCCACAGCTTATTTTTGCACAAGGTGAAGTGCCAGAAACTCCCCCTGAGCAGAACTTCGAGGCTGATGAAAATGAATCTTTTTCCGATGAAGAAGAGGAAGATGGACTACTCGACTACGACGACGCCGATTTCTATTAGGACGATTGAATGAGTTTAGTCATATTGAGTTTTTCATAGTGGCGTCGAACATACGCAAAAGCGACCTCCATAATTCCCCCAGCACTTTTTACAGTGAGAAAATCTTCATCTTTGGTGAAGTTGTATATCTCATTTTTAAGATTTTCCAAATAAGCCGTTTTAGAAAGTTCTTCGAGTTTCATTATGGCCACCAAATTTTCTAAGCGTGCACCTGAACTAATTATTCTACGTGCAACAATGGAGCGTTCTTCGATTTTATATTGATCGATTGAATTGGTGTTTAATTTTTCTTTTACCACTTTAATCATGGGGTAATTTTCTTTAAAAAACTGCGGGCGATACACTTGAAATTTACCTTCATAACATTGCTGATCAAAATCAATAGCACGGATTTTATAAATCACTTGATCAAAATCGTGAATGGGTATAATGACGTAGTTATAGGCACGCATATCCCCTAAAAGGCGAATCATACATCGCTCGTTAAATTTGACGTACTCCTTGGCAATTTGAGCTTGTTGAGCCGCTGTGCATTGGTCTAAAAACTCATTGATAAATACATCTCCGGAAATACCCGCAATGTGCTCCTCTATCAAGGTGGTTTCGTTCACCAAAAAATTCAAATTATAGGGAGAAAGCATATGCTCAAATTCCAATCCATAGACCCGAGAAGCATCGGTTCTTTTCACATAGAAATAAGTGAAATTGTCGTTCAATATGTTCCTGATCTTAATACGAAAAGGCTTGGAATTTCCGAAGGTGCAATAGTCGATGCAATCCACATTTAAATAGTGCATTGAAGATTCATTCCCGTCGGAATGCAACAATGCATAGACCTTTTTTAGATTGGCATCGATGTCTTCACGTTCGCTATCGGTATAGTAAACCCGCACCCATAGGGTGTCTTCGTCGTTTTCATCGTACACCACGACCGAACCAGAAAAGCGTAACAAATCCTCATAAAAAACAGGAGTAAACACCCAGCGGTTGTATTTTTTAAGATAGGTCTTGAGGGTAGAAGTTATCGGATAAAAGGGTTTTTTCTGCGAAATGAGCTTTTCTTCCATAAAACGCGTTTTTCTCAAAGGTAATGTCTTTTTATTACTCCATTAAAAAGAAGTATTATCTTGAATTATACCTATTTTTATACGACCTATTCTCGACCACTACTATGCCGTTTAAAGTTATTTCAGAATTTTCGCCCACGGGCGACCAACCCGAGGCCATTAAACAACTTGTTAAAGGGTTTGAATCCGATGAGAAATTCATGACCCTGCAAGGGGTGACAGGTTCTGGGAAAACGTTTACAGTGGCCAATGTGGTTGAAAAATTACAACGCCCCACGCTGGTCTTGGCCCACAACAAAACCTTAGCGGCACAGCTGTATTCGGAGTTCAAACAATTTTTTCCAGAAAATGCGGTAGAGTATTTTGTTTCCTATTACGATTATTACCAACCCGAAGCTTATATTCCCGTTACGGGCACCTACATCGAAAAAGACCTTTCGATTAATGAGGAGATCGAAAAACTTCGCCTCAGCACCACTTCTTCCCTCCTCTCTGGGCGACGCGATGTTTTGGTGGTGGCTTCTGTATCTTGTCTTTATGGAATCGGAAACCCCATTGAGTTCCAAAAAAATGTGATCACTTTGGAGCAAGACCAAATTCTTTCTAGAACTAAACTTTTGCATCAACTTGTTCAAAGCTTATACTCAAGAACAACAGCAGATTTTAATCACGGTAACTTTCGTGTCAAAGGAGATGTGGTGGACATTTATCCCAGTTATGCCGACACGGGATTTCGGATTCATTTTTTTGGGGATGAAATTGAAGAAATCGAAGCTTTCGACCCCATTACCAATCAATCCATAGAGCGCTACGAACGGCTTAATATTTACCCTGCCAACATGTTTGTTACTTCCCCCGATGTGCTCCAAAATGCAATTCATCAAATTCAAGATGATTTGGTCAAGCAAATCGATTTTTTTAGAGAAGTTGGAAAACCTTTGGAAGCAAAACGGCTAGAAGAACGCACCAATTTTGATTTGGAAATGATTCGTGAACTTGGCTATTGCTCTGGAATAGAAAATTATTCCCGCTATTTGGATGGGAGAGCCCCAGGCACCCGCCCTTTCTGCTTACTCGATTATTTTCCAGACGATTATTTGATGGTTATCGACGAAAGCCACGTTACCGTTTCACAAGTTCATGCCATGTATGGAGGCGACCGCAGCCGGAAAGAAAATCTGGTCGAATACGGTTTCCGACTTCCTGCAGCAATGGACAACCGACCGCTAAAGTTTGAAGAATTTGAAGGCTTGCAAAATCAAGTCATGTTTGTCAGTGCCACACCAGCCGACTATGAATTGGAGAAATCGGAAGGGGTTTTTGTAGAACAAATCATTCGACCCACAGGCTTGCTTGATCCCATCATTGAGGTGCGTCCAAGTGAAAATCAAATCGATGATTTGATTGAAGAAATTCAGCAAAGGGTAGAAAAAGATGAACGTACGCTGGTGACCACATTAACCAAACGCATGGCGGAGGAGTTGACGAAATACTTAAGTCGTATGCAAATTCGCTGTCGCTATATTCATTCGGATGTGGACACACTCGAACGCGTAGAAATTATGCAAGATTTGCGCAAAGGAATCTTTGATGTGCTTATCGGAGTAAATCTCCTTCGAGAAGGATTGGATTTACCCGAAGTTTCTTTGGTGGCCATTTTAGATGCCGATAAAGAAGGGTTTCTACGCTCCAACCGATCGCTTACCCAAACCGTAGGGCGTGCAGCCAGGAACATCAACGGTAAGGCCCTAATGTATGCCGATACCATTACCCGTTCGATGCAAGAAACCATTGACGGCACCAACTACCGAAGAGACAAACAAATGGCCTACAACAAAAAGCACGGACAGCTTCCAAAAGCCTTAAATAAAAGTCTCGACAATGCCTTGTCCTCCAACTCGGTGGCTACCTATGCCCAAGAAAAAGCAGAGCGGAAAGCCGCGGAAGAAGAAAAACGTTATTTAACAAAACCTCAAATCGAACAACGCATTCGCGATTCGAGAAAAGCAATGGAAAAAGCCGCAAAAGAACTTGATTTTATCGAAGAAGCTCGCTTGAGAGATGAAATTAAAAAATGGCAAAATGAACTCTCTTAAAATTAATACGAATGAAAACCTACGCCCTTTGTTTCTTTCTTTTAATATCCATCACTGTTAATGCCCAAACCTACAGGATACAAGTGATTGACAGCCTCAATCTGCAATCCATTCCCTTTGCCACCATTACCATTAATTTTAACTAAAACACCATGCCCAACTAGGAAGTTTTTTTTCAGTTAAAAAAAAGAGACGACTTTTCACCAACAGATTCCATCACCATTTCCTGTATGGGATTTAACACCCAAAAAATAGCTGTACAAGATGTACAAACCACTAGCCTCACCCTGAGTCCAAAAGCGATTGATTTGAATGCGGTTATTCTTACTCAAAAAGAATACACTTTGGAGGAAATAATTAAAAAAACGAAAGAAAACATTGCCGAAAAATACAATCTCGAATTAAGCGAGAAATCATTTTTTATGCGGGAGTCATACGTTCAAGAATGGGAAAAAATAAATCTCTCTGTTAAGAAATCATCCATTCCAGCTTTTGGGCAGCAATTTTGGGATTCGATTTTTAAAACCATCCCGAAAAAAGACAGCTGGCATACTGAATCGCTCGGAAAACTCTATGGAGATAAAAACAAAGCAAGTCAAAAATTGGTGCTTGAACGCGCAGTCAATTTAGCCGATACAATTAACGAACAGGGATATGACCAAATCGAAAACAGAATAACCTCCATCCTCGATACACAGGTAAAAGAAAACTCCTATTTTAAATTTAAATCGGGGATTTTTAGCACCAAAGTAGATCGAGAAGAAGTTATCGAACAAGAAAAGGATTCCATTGCCAAGGACACCACTGGAATAACTTCGTTTCATCGTGCACGAAAGCGAAGCGCTCAAAAGGCGTTTTCCTTTTTTCATAACAAAGAAAAATTGGAATTGAACGTGCTTGAAAAAAGCCAACACTATGCCTTTATTCTTGAGAATTTCACCTATAAAGAAGACGTTCCAGTGTATCATATTTCCTTTCAACCCAAAACTAAAAAAGGGAAATACAAAGGCAGCATGTACATCGATGCAGATGAATTTTGCTTGATTGAAATTGAATACACCAACACGCAAAATCTAAAAGACATTAGTTTACTTGGATTTTCATACTCGCTCTATGGAAAAACGACGAAAATAAAATTCAAACGCTTTGAAGGGAAACGCTATCAACTTCAATTGCTAGAAACAACCGATCGTTTTCGAACCGGGATTGACCGCCCAGTAAAAATTGTGGAAAAAAATAAATTTGTAAAGGGTCGAAGAAAACAAAACGAGCTCAATGGAAGGATTGATTTTCAAATTAACAACGAAAGTACCAATACCTTTTTTATCAGCGGGGAACGTTCGATAGACAAAAAGGAATTTGAAACAGTCAAAGAAAACAAAAAGTTTAGTCCTGCAAAACTCCACGCCTATTCACCCTATTTTTGGAAGGGATATACCATTGTCGCACCCAATGGCACTGTTCGTTCTTTTGAAGTAACAAAGGAGTAAAAAATAAATCGGCCTCAAAAGAGGCCGATTTAAAACAAAAACAAATAATTAATTCTTATCCAATAGCAATTTTTTTCACGGGTTGAGGCAGGGCCTCTTCTCGTTTGGGTAAGAAGATGGTGAGAATACCATCCGTATAATTTGCTTTTATTTGATCCACATTAATTGTGTCAGGTAAATGAAAAGAGCGCTGAAAAGCAGAGTAGTTAAACTCTTTTAGTGTAAAGGCATTTTGGGTTTGCTCGTCCTTTTCTTGAACGCCTGCACTTACCCTTAAGGTATCGTTTTCAATTTCGATTTGAAAATCCGCTTTCTTAAAGCCAGGCGATGCCAACTCAAGCTGAAATTCTTTCTCCTCCTCACGCACATTCACAGCCGGTAAGGTTGATCTGGTTGATGGAAAGGAGGGCCATGAGGGATTAAAAAAAGCATCATCAAAAAGAGAAGATAGCGAATTCAAAACGGGTTTTCTAGTAATTAAATGCATAACAAAAATTTTTAAAGGTTAACTGCCTAGTGAAAGTCAAAAGGCATGCCTAGTAAAAATTAATGTCATAATGACATTAAAAACAATAAAAATAATGACAATTTGTCTTATTGAATCGCCGCTTGCACTTTATCCGCCGCTTCTTGGAAGGCTACAGCCGAGAGTACATTCAATCCTGAACTATCGATAAGTTCTTTAGCAATATCCGAGTTGGTTCCTTGCAAACGCACAATAATAGGCACCTTAATGGCATCTCCCATGTTTTTATAAGCATCTACAATTCCTTGTGCCACACGATCGCAGCGAACAATTCCTCCAAAAATATTGACTAAAATAGCTTCTACGGCAGGGTCTTTCAAAATGATACGGAAGGCCGTTTCTACACGTGCAGCGTCTGCAGTACCTCCTACATCTAAGAAATTCGCAGGTGCACCACCAGCTTGTTTTATCAAGTCCATCGTTGCCATGGCTAAGCCAGCTCCGTTGACCATACAGCCTACGTTACCGTCCAAATCCACATAATTCAATCCTACTTCTCCCGCTTCTACTTCCACAGGGTTTTCTTCACGCTTATCGCGAAGTGCCGCGTAGTCTTTGTGTCGGTAAAGGGCGTTGTCGTCTAGTGTTACTTTTGCATCCACAGCAATAATACGATCGTCGGATGTTTTGAGCACTGGATTGATTTCAAATAAAGAAGCATCAGATCCTACATAAGCATTGTATAACGCGGTAATAAAACGGGTCATTTCCTTAAATGCTTTCCCGCTTAACCCTAAGTTGAAGGCTACTTTACGCGCTTGAAATCCTTGAATCCCAACAGCTGGGTCAATTTCTTCAGTAAAAATAAGATGAGGAGTTTCTTCAGCTACTGTTTCGATGTCCATTCCACCTTCTGTAGAATACATAATCATATTTTTTCCTGTAGCACGGTTTAAAAGGACCGATACATAAAACTCACTTGGCTCTGTTTCTCCAGGATAATACACATCTTCTGCAACCAGAACTTGATGTACAGGTTTTCCAGCAGGAGGAGTTTGTGGAGTTATCAATTGCATACCAATGATATCATTTGCAACGGATTTTACCTCATCGAGGTTTTTCGCTAGTTTAACACCTCCACCTTTACCGCGACCTCCAGCGTGAATTTGTGCTTTAATCACATGCCACCCGGTTCCCGTAGTTTCTGTTAATGATTGTGCAGCTTTCACAGCTTCTTCGGCTGTTTGTGCAACAATACCGCGTTGAATGCCAACGCCAAAACTTGCTAATATTTCTTTTCCTTGATATTCGTGTAAATTCATTTGGTATGCTTTTTTGACCCCGTAAAAATAAAAAATCTTCATCGAGTTACCTATCCTCAGGTTAAAAGGTTTTGTTTTATTTACAACATAATTTTATATTATTATTTTATTCATTCCCTTTCCCTATCTATCTCCAAAAGACTCATTACTTTTGAAAAAAATTACAAGATGAACCCGTCTGACCTTTTACATATCGCTGAGGAATTTGGAGCACCTGTTTACGTTTACGACGCTGCCAAAATAAAAGCACAATACGAACGATTGACCAATGCATTTAGCGGAGTTAAAAAACTGAGATTGCATTATGCGACCAAAGCACTAAACAATATTTCTATTTTAAAATATGTGCAATCTTTAGGTGGAGGCCTCGATACCGTTTCCATCCAGGAAGTGAAGCTGGGTTTACGTGCTGGATTTTCTCCTTCAAGCATAATCTTTACGCCAAATGGGGTTTCCCTCTCCGAAATTGAAGAAGTTGCCAAGTTGGGTGTTCAAATCAATATTGACAACCTTTCCATTTTAGAACAATTTGGAAGTAAATATCCCGATATTCCGGTCTGTATACGAATCAATCCGCACGTAATGGCGGGAGGAAACAGCAATATTTCGGTTGGGCATATCGATTCTAAATTTGGAATTTCCATTCATCAAATTCCGCATTTAATTCGAATTGCTGAAAACACCAAGATGAATATTAACGGAATTCACATGCACACGGGAAGTGATATTCTCGACATCGATGTGTTTCTGCATGCCTCTGAAATTTTGTTTGAAACAGCTAAAAACTTCAAGCAACTTTCCTTTATCGATTTTGGATCAGGCTTTAAAGTGCCTTACAAAACAGGTGACATTGAAACCAATGTGGAAGAATTGGGTGAAAAATTAACCGAAAAATTCAATGCTTTTTGCAAGGAATACGGCAAAGACCTCACCTTAGCGTTTGAACCTGGGAAATTTTTGGTGAGTCAAGCTGGGTACTTTCTAACCAAAGTTAATGTGGTCAAGCAAACCACTTCCACTGTTTTTGCTCAGGTAGACAGTGGCTTCAATCATTTGATTCGCCCTATGCTCTATGGGTCGCATCATGAAATTGTGAACATTAGTCAACCCGAGGGAAGGGAACGCTTTTATTCGGTAGTGGGCTACATTTGTGAAACCGATACTTTTGGCAGCAACCGAAAAATTGCAGAAATCAGCGAAGGGGATATTTTAGCCTTTAAAAATGCTGGAGCGTATTGCCAAACCATGGCAAGCAATTACAATTCCCGTTTTCGTCCGGCTGAAGTTTTATGGCTCAATAACGAAGCACATCTAATTCGCAAGCAAGAGAATTTTGATGATATTTTAAGAAACCAGGTGGAATTGGACTTTAGCGCACTCGCTTAGGCAATTACGCCAGAACCCAACAGCTCGTCTTCTAAATACCAAGCGACAAACTGGCCTTCTGCAATGGCAGATTGAGGGTCGTCAAACAACACATACAGTCCCTTGGGATAGCAATAAAGCGTAGCCTCTTCTAGGGGTTGTCGATAGCGAATGCGCGCTTTAACGCGGAGGCTTTTACCTTCAGACATACGCATATCGGTTCGAAGCCAATGCACATCGGCTGCGTTCACTTCTAACCCTCTGCGGTAGAGCCCAGGATGGGCTTTACCTTGACCAGTATAAATGATGTTTTCTTGAACGTCGGTATCAATCACAAACAAAGGCTCTTTGGTTCCTCCTACAGCCAAACCTTTTCTTTGTCCCTTGGTGAAAAAATGAGCCCCATCGTGTTGACCCACTATTTTTCCTTCTGTGCTTTGGTAATGCTTTTTCTGGCTGTGAAAACGGAGCATATCCAACTCACTTTCAAAAGTATCGGGTGTTGATTTGTAAGCGCTATGCGAAGAAGGAATTTCAACTATATCACCTTGTTTTGGTGCCAGTTGCTGTTGCAGAAAATCGGGAAGTTTCACTTTTCCAATGAAGCAAAGTCCCTGAGAGTCTTTTTTTTCTGCTGTAATCAACCCTTGCTTTTTTGCAATTGCACGAACCTCCGATTTTTGTAAATGTCCGATAGGAAACAAAGCCTTCGCCAATTGCTCTTGCGTCAGTTGACACAAAAAGTAGGATTGATCTTTGTTAGCGTCCGCCCCCGAAATTAAATGATGAATGTCTTCTCCATTTTTATTTGAAGTCGATTTTTGACAATAATGTCCTGTGGCTACATAATCTGCACCCAGCGATAAAGCAATATCCATAAAGACATCAAACTTTATTTCGCGGTTACAAAGCACATCCGGATTGGGGGTTCTACCCTTCTGATATTCCGAAAACATATAGTCTACAATACGCAATTTGTATTGTTCACTTAAGTCTACTGTTTGAAAGGGAATACCGAGCTTCTCGGCAATAATCATTGCATCGTTGCTGTCTTCTAGCCAAGGACATTCTGCAGAAAGGGTAACGCTTTCATCGTGCCAGTTTTTCATAAACAACCCAATGACATTGTAACCCGCTTCACACAAAAGGTGTGCCGCTACACTGGAATCTACTCCTCCGGAAAGCCCAACAACAACCGTTTTTTTCATGCTGTAAAGGTAAGGCTTATTGTTTTCTCAATAAAACCAACGCTTAGCGCTTTTTGTTACGCTGCTGCTTTTCGGCTTCCTCCATTGCTTTTTGCAAACGCGCAGTAAAGCCACCCGCTTTTTTGGGTTTCTTTTTGTTGGCTTCAATTTGCGCAAAAATCTTGTCTTCGCTCACCACAAAATTCTTGATTACCAACATTAATATGATGGTCAATAAGTTAGAAACAAAATAATACAAACTCAACCCACTAGCGTAATTGTTAAAGAAAAACAACATCATCAAGGGCATCAAATACATGATGAATTTCATGTTGGGCATGCCTGGCTGCTGAGGCGCTTGTTGCTGCCCCATGGTCATCATGGTATAAATAAAAATGGCTACGGAGGCTAGAATGGGAAACAAACTTACATGATCGCCATAAAAAGGAATGGAAAATGGAAGTTCCAAAACAGAATCGTAAGAAGATAAATCATCGGCCCATAAAAAACTTTTTTGTCGCAATCCATAGGCTACTGGGAAAAAGCTAAACAACGCATAAAAAACAGGCAGCTGCAATAAAGCGGGCAAACATCCCGACATTGGACTGGCTCCTGCTTTGGTATAAAGGGCCATGGTTTCTTGTTGTCTTTTCACTTGATCTTTAGGATACTTCGCATTGATTTCATCCACTTCAGGCTTAAGTACCTTCATTTTGATTTGCGATACATAGGATTTGTACGTCACAGGAGACATTGCCAAACGAACCAAAATGGTCATGATAATAATGGATATCCCAAAGGGAAGAAAGGAACTTAAAAAATTAAAAAGGGGGGTGAAAACAGATTTGTTGATCCATCCAAAAATTCCCCATCCGTAATTGATGCTTTTTTCAATTCCAGCTTCATACTTTTCAAGGGTTTTATATTCCTGAGGTCCAAAATACCATTGAAACTCATGCGCCGTATTACCTCCGTTCAATTCAAACGAAGCCGCATAAGCTTTGGTATACACTTGATTTTCGTCTTCTGATTCCACCAAATCATCTGAGGTCAATTCCACCTTTTCAAGGCTTTTATTGGGAATTAAAATTGAACTAAAAAAGTGCTGTTTAAATCCTATCCATTGCACATTCTCAGCTTCAGTTTCATCTTCGCCTCTTATAGACAGTTCGTCAACTTTTTCATTGTTATAGCCATAAGTGAGTTCGGTATATCGGTTTTCGTATTCCACACTTCTCGAGTGGCGAAAAGCATTTAATTCCCAACTCAATTTAGAAACACTGGTCGGCGGAACTAGCCCTTCCGACTGAATGGAAAATTGAAGCATATAATCGTTGGGAGCAAGTTCGTATCGAAATTGAATCCATTGAGATTCGGACATGGCAGCTGTCAATTCCATAACCTCTTTCCCCTTTTCGCGGTACGTTTTTGGAACGAAATTTAAATCCGAAGTATTGAGTACGCGCCCATCGTAGGTGGAAAAAGCAAGGTTTAATTGTTGATTTTCATTAACCAAATAAAGGGGTTCTCCTTTGTAATTGGTTAAGTCTTTGAGTTGCGCTTGCTTCATTTGTCCTCCACGGGTAGAAAACACAAAGGAAAGCACTTCATTTTCTACAGAAATTTCTTTTTCTTCTCCTTGCGCCTGCATCATAGTAGCATAGTCACCGTATGCTGCTTGAAGTTGCTCTGCTTGATTTTCGGGGACTGTATTTTCATCTGCTTGGTCGGCAGCTACTGCTTCGACCTTGTCATTTGACGTTTCTCCTGTGCTTTCTTCAGCAGACTGATTCATCAACATCCAGGTCATGATAAGGGCGATCAGAATAAATCCGATAAACTGATAAGGGTCAAATTTTTTTTCTTCCATAATTGGGTAACTTCTATTTCTTCTCTTGTTGATGGTTTAATGCCGCTTTTACAAAACCGACAAATAAGGGGTGTGGCGCTAAAACCGTGCTTTTGTATTCAGGGTGATATTGCACACCTATAAACCAAGGGTGATTTTGATTTTCTACAACCTCAACCAGTCCCGTATCTGGATTTACGCCTGTGGCAATAAGTCCAGAAGCTTCGATTTGCACTCGGTATTCGTCATTGAATTCGTAGCGGTGTCTATGGCGTTCACTGATTTCGTCTTGTCCATAAATTTGATGCACCAGAGTATCTTTTTTCAATGCGCATTTCCAAGCACCTAAGCGCATGGTTCCACCTTTGTTTTCAATACTTTTTTGCGCTTCCATGATTGAAATCACAGGAACTTTACACTCCTCATCCATTTCGATGGAATTGGCTTGAGGGAGATTAGTAAGGTTTCGCGCATGCTCAATTACAGCCATTTGCATTCCTAAACAAATCCCAAAAAAGGGAATGGCATTTTCTCGAACATATTTGACCGCTTCAATTTTTCCTTCAATACCGCGTTCTCCAAATCCAGGAGCGACAATAATGCCGTCCAATCCTTTTAATTTTTCTTCTACATTTTTAGCATCGAGAAATTCAGAATGGATAGAATGCACTTTCACCGCCACTTCGTTAGCAGCCCCAGCATGAATAAGGGCCTCTAAAATGGACTTATAGGAATCTTGTAATTCTACATATTTTCCAATCAAACCTACATGCACTTCTTTTTTAGGCTGATTTATTTTCCCCAAAAAGGCCTCCCACTTTTCCATGTTGGCTTTTGCTGGAGCAGGTAGATTCAGGGTTTTCAAAACCACTTTGTCCAAACCTTCTTTTTGCATTAAAAGAGGAACTTGGTAAATCGTTTTTGCATCGATAGATTCGATAACCGCTTCTTGTTTTACATTGCAAAACAAGGCCAACTTCCTTTTGATGTCTTCCGAAAGCGAATGCTCGGTTCTGCACACCAAAACATCGGCTTTTACTCCGCTTTCCATTAAGGTTTTTACAGAATGCTGGGTGGGCTTTGTTTTCAATTCTTTTGCCGCAGAAAGGTAGGGAATCAATGTAAGGTGGATGACCATAGCATTGTTTTCTCCAAGTTCCCAAATGAGCTGCCGCACCGATTCTATATAAGGGAGCGACTCAATATCGCCTACGGTTCCTCCAATTTCGGTGATTACAATATCGTATTCGCCATTTTGGCCTAAAAGCTGAATGCGACGTTTTATTTCGTTGGTAATGTGGGGAACAACCTGAACGGTTTTTCCTAAAAAATCACCTTTTCGTTCTTTTTCAATTACACTTTGATATACTCTCCCTGTGGTTACATTATTTGCCTGAGAGGTGGGTGTGTTTAAAAAGCGTTCATAGTGTCCTAAATCCAAATCGGTTTCTGCACCGTCATCGGTAACATAACACTCGCCGTGCTCATAGGGGTTTAATGTCCCTGGGTCTACGTTGAGATAGGGGTCCAATTTTTGAATAGTAACATTGTATTTTTGAGCCTGTAAAAGCTTTGCCAGTGAGGCTGCAATGATTCCTTTTCCCAACGAAGAACTTACTCCGCCTGTTACAAAAATGTATTTGGTTTGTGCCATTCCCGATTATTTAGAAGACTTCTTTTCGGGGTTTAAAATTACAAAAACTATTTATGTTTCGGTTAGATTGAATGCTATTTCTTAATTTCAACAATACGATAATCTTGATGTTGTAATAAATAGTATCCTACATTTTCATATCCCGACTGATTGCTCAAGGGCTGATAATCAAATCGATTTTCGATATAGTCCGTTGGTCCAAGCACAGGCTGATAAATTGCATTATCATACCCCAAACGCAAAATGAGATCGAGCGTTACATCGTAAGCCCTAATCGCATCTTTGGATGGGTATTCCCCCCACAAGCTTTGGTAATTGTGTTTTATTTCTTGCTTGGCAAGGTTATCTTTTGGATGTTTTCTATCCAAATAAGTAAATCGAATGTTTCCCAAATGCTTTTGCGAAATATTTTCATTCTCATATATCGCTGTCCTAAGGGTGGTAAAAAGTTGTACATCGCGCTCTTTGGAAACTTGTGAGTTTAGTAAAGAGGTTACGTTAGCAACCAGATTCAAATCCTGAGTTTCAAAAATAACCTTATTGGGTAAAGAGTCTGTTAAAAGAGAGTCGACCACATCAGGCACTACAAAACCACCTTCTTCTGGACGAATGCGATGAGCGAAAGGGTATTCATTTTCTAATCGATCTGCCATCTCAAAATTAAGCGTGTCGGCAATAATTAAAAGATTTTGTGTGGTATCGACTTGCGTTTTAAGGTACTCGAGCATCCGCACACGGATTTTCTTTAAGTCGGTCACGGATTGGTAGGTGTTTTCATTCGACTTGATTGCCTTTGATGACAAAGGACTGATCATAGAAATGTTAGTGAGCTGTGGTTGAACGGCGGCATAGTTAAAATTAGAGGGGATCAATGGTCCTACCACACACTGTACCCCTTCCCAATTGGTTCTGGAAATAGCCAATCGGATACTGTCTTTTCGGTTGTATGAATCAAAAACACGCAAGGAGCTTTTTATTCCAAGTGAATCTGCTTTCTTAACAGCAAGCACCATTCCCATATAAAAATCCAAAGCAATGGTGTGTAAATTTCTTTTTTGCAGAAGGGCTTTCGTTTTTTCCAAAGAGTCCATTTCAATGGCATTGTTTTTAAACGGAAGGAAAGCTGCAAGCTGAACCACATTGTTGTCTAAAATGGAGTCTTGTAGCTTTACCCTTTCAACCAAAAGATCATTTTTGACTTCCAGGTCCCCAGTGTTCTGTGGGGGAATTTTTAAAATCATCCCTTCCTGCAACCCAGAGGCTGTTAAATCGGGATTAAGGGCTACTAAATCTGCTTGAGATACCCCCAATTTTTTTTCGAGGCGATAAAATCCTTCTTTGGGTTTTACTTTATAATAATTAAAGGCTTCCTCCAAGGCTTTTGTTTCGCTGGGCAAACGCTTTGGAATTACAATTTCTTGCCCAACTTTTAAGCCATCTAGAATTTGGGGATTTAATTTTTCCAGTTCTTCAATGGTAATTCCATAACGATAAGCCAATCGCCATTTGGTTTCTTTGGGAAGAACAAGGTATTTTTCTAAACCTTCTGCAAGAGGAACTGGTTTAGGTTCTTCTATTTTTGGATACACCGGTATTTTTAACTGCATCCTTTTTTTTAATCCTATTTTTTCTACCAAAGGATTATAACTCAGAATTTGTTCAACACTCACCCCATAGGTTCGTGCTAAGCCGTATAAGGTTTCTTTTTTATTTACTTTATGATTGATAAAGCGTTCAGGCTCAACTTGTGCCGTTAAGCTGCTTATGCAAAAAAGAAAAATGAAGAATACTGTATAACGCATATGAACAAAGCTAATCATTCCCACTCAATCGTGGCAGGGGGTTTGGAACTAATGTCGTAGACGACTCGGTTAACGCCTTTTACTTTATTGATAATGTCGTTCGAAACCTTTTGCAAAAATGCATAGGGTAAATTCACCCAGTCGGCCGTCATACCGTCAGTTGAAGTAACAGCGCGCAAAGCCACACATTTCTCATAGGTGCGTTCGTCTCCCATGACCCCCACACTATTTACAGGGAGTAAAATAGATCCCGCTTGCCACACTTGATCGTACAGCCCTTCATCTCTTAATCCTTGAATAAAAATGGCATCTACTTCTTGTAGTAAAGCCACCTTTTCTGGTGTAATGTCACCTAAAATTCGGATAGCCAAGCCCGGTCCTGGAAAAGGATGACGACCAATTAAAGCCTTGTCAATGCCTAAGCTGCTTCCCACACGTCGCACCTCATCTTTAAACAACATCCGAAGGGGTTCAACTATTTTTAATTTCATATAGTCGGGAAGACCGCCCACATTGTGGTGTGATTTAATGGTTGCAGAGGGGCCATTGACGGATATGGATTCGATTACATCGGGATAGATGGTGCCTTGGGCAAGCCAAGCTGCGCCTTCCACTTTTTTAGCCTCGTCATCAAACACATCGATAAATGTGTTTCCAATGACCTTTCGCTTTTGTTCAGGATCAGAAATGCCTTTGAGTTTAGTTAAAAAACGATCACTGGCATCTACTCCTTTTACATTCAAGCCCATCCCTTTGTATTGCTCTAATACGCTAGTGAATTCGTCTTTTCGCAACAGACCGTTATTCACAAAAATACATCGGAGTTGATCGCCAATTGCTTGATGCAACAACACGGCGGCTACGGTGGAATCTACTCCTCCCGATAAGCCGAGAATTACTTTTTCTTCTCCTACTTTTTCTTGAATGTTTTTTAGTGTCATGGAGACAAAAGAATCGGGTGTCCAATCCTGTTTTACTTCCGCAATATTCACTAAAAAGTTTTCCAACAAGGCTTTTCCATCGGTAGAATGATATACTTCCGGGTGAAATTGCAAAGCAAAGGTTTGCTCACCTTCGATTCGGTAAGCTGCATTTTCCACATCTTTGGTACTGGCCAAACGTTTACCGCCCGTTGGAAGTTGTTTTATGGTATCGCTATGGCTCATCCAAACCTGACTCCCTACTGAGATGCCTTTGAACAAAGGTTCGTTTTCTTCAATGGAGGTTAAATTGGCTCGCCCATATTCTCGGGTATTCGAAGGATGAACTTGTCCTCCAGAAAAATGAGCTAAATATTGGGCGCCATAACAAACAGCCAATAGTGGCTTTTTGCCTTTTATTTGTTCTAAATCGGGATGCGGTACATCTTCAGAACGCACTGAAAAGGGAGAACCTGATAAAATAACCGCTTTAAAAATTGAAATGTCCTTTGGCGGATTGTTGTAAGGGTGAATTTCACAATAGATAAATAATTCACGAACACGACGTGCAATAAGTTGCGTGTATTGCGATCCAAAATCGAGGATGAGTACTTTTTCTTCCATGCCCAAAAATACAACTATTCAGGAGTCCAAAAAAGCCTGAACGAGAAACAATTTCACTTACTTATCATCAACTGTTAACCAAAAAAACTCTTTGGAGAATGGATCCAAATTTTCTAGTAAAAATGGAAGCAATGCATCGCCATAATGCAAGTAAAACTCAAAAAAATTAGCATGCCGCTCTTGAAGACTTTCTTGTGGAAACACCTTTTCTTGCAATTGTGATAGGCGCTCTACATGATCGATTAATTTCTTTTTCTGAGCTTGCAACAACCGCTTTTCGAGCGCATTAATCCCGTTGAGCTGCCTTTTTTTTCTGGGCTTTCACAGCACCTTCAAACGAAGCATCGGTTTGAGATACAATCTCTTCAAGAAATAAAAATTGGTTTGCCAAGGTAGTACGAAGGGCTTCGAGATCGATGTTCACATTACTGATTGCCCTGATTTTTTTATTGATTAATTCATTCCGCTTTAAAAATAAATCGTGGGGGGTAAGTTGTAAACGCTCTGCTTTTTGTCGCGTTTTTCTCCGAAATTAAAACGGCAGAATTGCGAAGCATGAGTAAGGGAAAAGGAATGTGCTCTGTCGAAAAATAGGTTTTCAACTGCAGCCAATAAGCCAGCTCGCCCCCGCCTCCTATATAAGCTAAATTGGGCAGAATCACTTCCTGATAAAGCGGACGCATCAATACATTGGGAGAAAATTTTTCGGGATGTTGATCCATTAAATCAATTAGCGCTTTTTCGGTAAAGGTGCTTTTGGAATCCACCGTCTGAAAAGAATTCCCTTTTTTTACGAGCCGTTCCCTGCTATTGGTATCCAGATAAAACAGATTTACTTCTCGAGGATTTACCTGTGGTTTGTAAGCGGGGGAATATTCCTTTTTTAACGCTTCAATACTTTGAGAAACGCTTGTTGCACAATTCTGATCTACAATTTCATTTTTTAGATGGGGAATAAATTGCTTTTTTAAGCCAGGATGATCCGCATCTACAATCACTAGGCCCTGATCTGAAAATAAAGAATGCACTATTAAGCGCGTGGCTTCTGCTAAAGTGGAAGCTTTTCGATAACTGTTTTCAATCCAATCTTTAAGTTGGGAGGCGTTGTTTGTGTTTCCTAAGAAGAGCTCGAAATGGTCGATCAGGGATTCTAAGTCATCAATAGGCATTCGCCCTACTGCACCTTGAGCATCTTTATTCCATTTTATTTTTTTCCCTTGAAAATGAAAAAATGAAATTTCTTCAAAATCGTGGTCTTCAGAAGCCATCCAATAAACAGGAACAAAATTGCATGTAGGAAACTGTGCCTTCAGCGCTTTACAACTATTATTGGTGGAAACAATTTTATAAATAAAATATAGAGGACCGGTGAGTAAATTCAATTGATGACCAGTGGTTACGGTAAAGGTTTTTTCATCGGAAAGAAGATCAATTTGCTGGGTAATAAGTTCTTTTTCAGCAATGTTTTGGTATTGTTCATTAAGAGCACTAACAAGGATTTCGCGTGAATCTTTAGAAAAACAATTTCCCTTTTCTTCAATTTGATTTTTAAAAGAATTCCAATTAGGCTCCCCCGAATGAAACGATTGAAGCCCTGGATGATGATCCAGATAGTCGCATATTAAAGTAGAAAAATATCCAGTTTCACGAAAGGGAATCCGGGTAATGGCCATAGCAATTGGATTATTTTCATAAAGATACTTTAACTGAATGATATAAAAAACAATGCTGTTATTATATCTTTACTCTACTTAATTAAAATTCTATGAAATATTTCATTGCCTTTTTGTGCGCCTTTTCTTTCAGCTTTGCTTCCGCCCAACTACAATCTCCTGAAGCGTTTTTAGGTTATGAACTCGGCACCTCATTTAGTCGACACCATCAAGTGGTGGATTATATAAACCACCTGAGTGAAACCTCGCCATATGCTCAAAAAAAGAGTATGGAAAAACCTATGAAGGACGCCTTTTGCAAGTTGTTTTTCTATCGAGTCCTGAAAATTTAGAACGGCTCGAAGAACTACGCAAAACCCATTTGGCAAGTATTGATGGGTCAAAAACAAGCACCTCCGAGAAAGATTTTTCGGTGGTATGGCTAAGCTACAATGTGCACGGCAACGAATCGACTAGCACTGAAGCGGCAATGAAAACACTTCACAATTTAGTGACTGAAAAGCAGGCGTGGTTGGAAAAGTTGATTGTCGTTATAGATCCTTGCATCAATCCAGACGGTCGTGATCGTTATGTTAATTGGTACAAAGAAAATAAAAGCACCCCTTTCGACAGTGACCCCACTGCCAATGAGCACTTTGAAGAATGGCCTCGTGGACGATACAACCACTATTACTTCGATCTTAACCGTGACTGGGCTTGGCTAAGTCAAATTGAAAGTCAGCAACGCCTGCCTCTATATATGGATTGGATGCCACAAATCCATGTTGATTTTCATGAACAGGGTGTCAATAGTCCTTATTATTTTGCTCCAGCCGTGGAACCCTATCATGAAGTCATCACCGATTTTCAACGCGATTTCCAGCAAACCATTGCTGAAAATCACGCTTCCTATTTTGATAAAGAAGGGTGGCGCTATTTTACCGATGAAGTTTTTGATTTACTTTATCCAGGCTATGGAGACACCTACCCCATGTTCAATGGCGCTATAGGCATGACCTATGAACAAGGAGGCAGCGGCAGGGCTGGGCTTTCTATAGCAACCAGTGCGGGAAATTTACTTACCCTTAAAGACCGGATTGCCCATCACCACACGACCGGACTTTCTACGGTGGAAGTCGCCTATAATAATGTTGAAAAACTGAACCGTGAATTTGAAGCTTACCACACGATCCAAAAAACAGCAAAATTCAATACCTATGCTTTTCGTGGGCACCCCGATAAAATAAAGGCTTTCAAAAAAATATTACAAGCCCATCGTATCCCAGTGCGAGAATTGGGGCAAAAGACCACCCTAAAAGGAATTCGTTATGGTGCGAAAGGGCAACAATCCATTTCATTTGAAAAGAATACGCTGATTGTTCCTGGAAATGAAAAAAAATCAGCTCTCGTTCAAGCGCTTTTAGAACCACAAACTCAATTTTCAGACTCATTAACTTATGACATCACCTCGTGGTCGTTGCCCTATGCCTATGGCCTCGAAGGAATAGCCAGTAAACAAACGGTTAAAACCGTTCCTGTGGCGGATGCAATTCCTAAAATGGAGGAAATAAAAACGGCCTATGCTTATGCTGCCGAAAGGAAAAGCATCCAAGATGGCATTTATTTAGGGGAGCTTTTAAAAGCGGGACTGAAAGTGTATTACAACGAAATGCCCCTCACCAATGGAGGAAAAAAATGGGAGGTTGGAAGCCTTTTTGTCTTAAGAGGCGAAAACCCATCAGTAACAAATCTTGCAGAAGTTATGCAAACAATCGCTGAAAAAACAAAACAAGACATCGTTCAGCTTTCATCCGGTTTTTCAAGTCAGGGCCCAGATTTGGGCTCCAATAGCATGCGCCTTATCACCAATACTCAAATCGGAATACTCAAAAGCGATGGAGCTTCTCCTAGCGGCTATGGAGAAATTTGGCACTTTTTTGAGCAACAAATGCACTACCCCATTCGCCAACTGCATGAAAAAAGATTAGCAGTGTTTTTCTAGAAAAGATTGATGTTTTGATTGTACCTCCAGGATATTATCGCAATCTTTTTGATAGTAAAGGAGAGAACGATTTAAGTCAATGGCTTAAAAAAGGCGGACGAATCGTAGCCATTGGAAGTGCTTTAAACACCTTCACGAATCACGACATGTTTTCGTTGGAACGTATTCAAGGGGATAAAAAAGAAGAAAACGCAACTCAATTGGCCTACAATGAAGTGGAACGCGATAACATAAGTTCGGTTATTTATGGGAGTATTTTCAATGCAAAAGTAGACGCCTCTCATCCAATGGCAGCAGGGTTTACAAAAGAATATGCCACCTTAAAAACAAACGAACGTGCTTTTGGCTTAATTGGGGATAATGGCACTGTTGCCTATTTACCAAAAAATGCAGCACCCCTTGCAGGTTTTACTGGGGCAAATGCCCTTGAAAAACAAAGCGAATCGCTTTTGTTTGGGACAGAAAAAATTGGAAGAGGATCGGTGGTGTATTTGGTAGATAACCCGCTTTACCGAAGCTTTTGGGAAAATGGAAAACTTTGGCTGTTGAACGCTTTATTCTTTTAAACACAGTCTGGCACAAAATTTGATTTTTCATGAAAAAAATTATCACAATGAAACATTTCCCTCTCTTTCCTGCTCTTCTTGCTTTTTTATTTTGGAACTGCTCACCTCTCTCACAAAACAACAATGAGGATGAGGATTTGGTCGATGTAGCCTACTTTGTTCCAGTTTACGAAACCACAAGTCAGCTTACTGCAAGAGTTAGCGTTTCCGATGCAAAAGACTACGCAGAAGCAGGGAAAATAATTACCTACGAAAATTATATTCTAATCAATCGCCCCAATGAAGGCATTCATGTTGTGGACAACACTGACCCTTCCAATCCAGTGAATTTGACCTTTATCAATATTCCGGGTTCTTTGGATATGGCCATTATCGACGATCATCTCTACACCGATATGTTTTCGGAATTGGTGGTGTTTGACATCTCCGATATTAGCCAACCTGAAATCATAGAAGACTTTACCGTTTCGGAAGTGTTCACCTATAACCCCTACGAGTTTTTTGATATTTCAGTTGCAAGCGAAGAATTCGATTTTTACAATTATGACCTCGTCGATGCTACGCAAGGAATTGTAACAGGATGGGAGATGGAAATTAGAAAAGAACCCGCAGAGAATTGGATTTACCGCTATCAAACTCTTGAAAGTACTGTTGATTTTGCTGCTTCAGCAACCTCATCCGATTCGGCAGGAGATGGATTTCAAACCTCAACAGCAGGTTCTATGACTCGTTTTTTACCTGTAGATAATTATTTATATACCATTAATTTCAACGAATTGGTTTTGTTTTCTATTTCAGAAAACTATGAGCCTTTGCGCTTTGCAAGACTCGACACAGGCACCCAAGCAGAAACGCTATTTCAATTGAATGATTTGTTATTTGTAGGGTCAACAACAGGCATGCTCATGTATGATGTAGCCTCCCGGAAACCCAGAATATCTAAATAGTATTGATCATTTTAGAAGTTGTGATCCTGTTGTTGCTGACGCATCCTATGCTTATGTCACTTTACGCGGAGGAACAAATTGTTTTACACAATCCAATGAGCTTCAAATCATTGATATTCGGAACCCAGAAGAACTTGAAGTCATTGCTCGACAAGCAATGTACAACCCTCATGGCCTAGCCATACATGAAAACTTCCTCTTGATTTGTGACGGAAGTGCTGGTCTAAAAATACTGGATGTAACGGATAGAGAAAATCCTGTGGTTGAACAAACGGAATCACTTCCTTTTGCCTATGACATTATTGTTGATTTCCCCAGTGCAGTTGTTGTGGGAGAAGGAGTGCTCTATCAGTACGATCTTTCGAATTTACCAGAGATTACCAAAACCAACGAATTGGTTTTGGGCAGTGAAGATTAAATTAGGCCTTTAAAGGTTTAGCGTACAAATCAAAATCGGCCGCCTCGGTGATGATTAGATCAACAAAATCACCTTGCTTTAGATAATATTCTCGCGCATCAACTAATACTTCATTGTCTACGTCTGGAGAATCCGTTTCTGTTCGACCTACAAAATAATTTCCTTCTTTGCGGTCAATCATACAGCGGTAAGTTTTCCCCACTTTTTCTTGATTTAACTCCCATGAAATTTGCCCTTGCAAATCCATAATCTCACTTGCTCTTTGTTGCTTTATCTCCTCGGGAACGGTATCTTCCAATTGATAGGCATGGGTGTTTTCTTCGTGCGAATAGGTGAAACAACCCAAACGCTCAAAACGCATTGCTTTTACCCAGTCTTTCAAAATCTGAAAATCCTCCTCTGTTTCTCCAGGGTATCCAACAATCAGACTCGTTCGCAAAGCGATACCAGGTACAGCATCCCTAAATTTTTGGAGTAATTCGGTTGTTTTCTTTTGTGTTGTTCCTCTTCGCATCGAAGCTAAAATGGAATCGGAAATATGCTGTAAGGGAATATCGAGATAATTGCAAATTTTAGGCTCGCTTTTCATCACCTCCAAAACATCCATGGGGAATCCTGTAGGAAAGGCATAATGCAATCTGATCCATGAGATACCCTCTACAGCGGCTAGAGCTTTAAGAAGTTCAGCTATGTTTCTTTTTTTGTACAGGTCCAGACCGTAATAAGTTAAATCTTGTGCAATAAGAATCAATTCTTTTACTCCGTTTTTGGCAAGGTTTTGAGCTTCTAAAACCAATTGCTCAATGGGCGTAGAACGGTGTTTACCTCGCATCAGAGGAATAGCACAAAAAGAGCAAGGTCGGTCGCAACCTTCTGCAATTTTGAGGTAGGCATAGTTTTTTGGGGTGGTCGTTAAACGTTCGCCTAGCAGTTCGTGTTTATAATCGGCCTCCAGTGCTTTCAGCAATTGAGGAAGCTCTGTTGTTCCAAAATACTCATCTACTTGAGGGATTTCTTTCTGAAGGTCGGGCTTATAGCGCTCACTTAAACAACCCGTGACAAACACCTTATCAATTTCGCCTGCCTCCTTTCGCTTAATTTGATCAAGAATGGTGGTCACCGACTCTTCCTTGGCATTGTCTATAAATCCACACGTATTCACAACCACGATATTGCCCTCTTGCTCGTGAACCACATCCTTTCCGTTGGCTTTCAATTGTCCCATCAAGACTTCAGAATCATAGATGTTTTTGGAACAGCCTAAGGTTATGACATTGATCGTGTTCTTTTCTGTGGTCTTCGTACGCATCTTATTCTAATATTCGGTTTATAAACAACAATGTAGCCTCCCTTACTTCGGGATAATTGTCTGTACAATGCTGCACGCTATTTCATGTGCACCGGCGTCGGGAAAGGCTTTTTGTTCTTTCAAATGAGGTGGTGTTCCAAGGGCTTCAAACATTTTTTTCATCTCAGATACAGAAACCACTGGATCTTGTTCGTTTTCATTTTTATAAAAATACCCCACAAACGTAGGAACTTTAATTTTATTAAATAAACTTGGAACCATGGCCGTTTCGAGCAATTTTTGCATTTGAACAGGAGCCTCTAGTCGGTATTTTGTGGTCCAATACTGTTTTTTCTCAGCAGATGGATTTTCCATGGTGTGGTAATTTCCGCCTTCAACCCATCGAATTATCTGCAACCCCCAAGGGAGAGTAGCCACAAAATCGAGGGGATGATTGATGCGAATATTAGGAGCGTACAAAATGAGGGCTTCAATTTCAGGATGCGAGGGCGCCAAGGTTAATGCCGCCGTGGCCCCCGTGGAAGTGCTCATTACAATTACTTTTTCACCCAACAACTGCCCCACCGCTATGGCCTCACGCGCAGAATCTACATAAGCCTCTCCTGTGTATTCAAGCATAGGTTCATCGGTGGTTAATCCATGAGCAAATAATCGAGGCAAATACAAATTTGCTCCTAGCGATTTCGCTACTTCCTCATGCACAGGGGCACCATCGGCGGTACTTCCCGAAAATCCATGAAGATAAACAATGGCATAAGGTGTTTTTTGTGGAAGGGAATCTGCAAAAATAACCCGACTGGCATTATTGGGTTTTATCTTTGAAAATGCCGCTTCCTTTTCTGCAATCCACTTAGGAAGTGAATCCAAAGCGACTTGATAGGTCGGGAGAGGTTTTTCAATAATAGGAGCTGCAACTTTGGGTCCTAGCGCAATAAAACAAATCATTGCAAGAAGAGCCAACAAAAGAATTTTTATGGAATTTTTCATCATTTATTCTTGAAAAAAAGAGTGAACAAAAGCGGTACTGTTAAAAATCTTGAGGTCGTCTATCCCCTCCCCTACGCCGATAAAGCGAACAGGAACGTTGAATTGGTCAGATATCCCCATGACCACTCCGCCTTTTGCAGTCCCGTCTAATTTTGTAACCGCTAGCCCTGTCACTTCGGTAACGGCCGTAAACTGTTTGGCTTGCTCAAATGCATTTTGCCCTGTAGATCCGTCGAGAACAAGAAGAACTTCATGCGGAGCATTAGGAACAATTTTATCCATCACACGTTTTACTTTAGAAAGCTCGTTCATTAAGTTAACTTTATTGTGTAATCGACCTGCAGTATCGACCAAAACGATGTCTGCGTTTTGCTTTTTTGCAGATTCTAGGGTGTCAAAAGCAACGGAAGCAGGATCACTCCCCATTTCTTGTCGAACGATGGAGGCTCCAGACCGATCAGCCCATACCTGCAACTGATCGATGGCACCCGCGCGAAAAGTATCTGCAGCACCCAAAACTACTTTCTTCCCTGCTTGGGTAAATTGATGCGCGAGTTTGCCAATGGTGGTGGTTTTTCCTACCCCATTAACTCCTACCACCATAATGACATGCGGTTGAGAATAAAAAGAGGCATCAAAAGCAAATGTAGGCTCTGTCTCTTGTGCTTTTAAAACACCAAGAATTTCCTCTTTTAAAAGCTGTTTTAGGGCATCTGTCCCCAAGTATTTGTCTTGCGCCACTCGTTGTTCAATGGCATCGATAATTTTAAGGGTAGTGGGTACACCTACATCGGCGGTAATCAGAACTTCTTCAAGTTCATCTAGCACCTCGGCGTCAACAGTTGAACGCCCAGCAATAGCGGTTCCTAGCTTACTAAAAAAAGATTTTTTTGTAGCAGCCAAGCCTTTGTTCAGCTGTTCATCTTCTCCTGAAAATAGTTTTCCTAGAATGCTCATAGTCTTGTAAAAAAAAAGCTACTGTAAAAGTAGCTTTTTCTATCTGATTCGAAAAGGTTGCTTATTGTTTGTTCAACCAATCGTTAACCATATCAGGCGCTGTAATGGTTTCAACAAAAGAATACGATTTAGAATCGTTTTTATTCACCATCTTAATCACCTTAGTCAATCGTTTTGACCCTGTCTGTAATGTTGCTACTGATTTCTTTGCCATGGTTATTTAATTTCTTTGTGAACAGTCATACGCTTTAAGATGGGATTGAATTTCTTAATCTCCATACGATCGGGCGTATTTTTCTTGTTTTTTGTTGTGATATAACGTGATGTACCAGGCTGCCCAGAAGCTTTGTGCTCTGTGCATTCTAAAATTACCTGTACGCGATTTCCTTTCTTTGCCATGATATCGGTTTTATAGTGCTCCTTGTGCTTTTGCTTCTTTCAACACAGCAGAAATGCCTTTTCTGTTGATGGTTTTTAAAACAGAAGTAGAAATTTTTAATGTTACCCACTTATCCTCTTCAGGAATGTAGAAACGCTTTTTGATTAAATTCACCTCAAAACGACGCTTCGTTCTATTCAACGCTTTTGATACGTTATTTCCAAACTGGGCGCGCTTTCCGCTGATTTGACATACTCTAGACATAATCGTTTTTTTTACTGCTTTATCTAAACAGGATGCAAATTTACTTTTTTTATTGGAGTTACAAAACAGTTTCAATTAAAAAAAAACATGAATTCTTGTTTTTTTTCTGCTTAAATCGCAACAAAAAATCCATTGTACAAAGGGGTACAATGGATTTTATTAATTATTAGGCTTCTTGAAAAGACCTAGGCCTTACAGAAAATTTACTTTTCCAGTAGCAAGGTCATACATCCCTCCTATAATAGCAATTTCTCCTGCTTTCTCCATCTCAGCAAGTACTTCACTTTCTTCACGGAAACGCGCTATGGTCAATGCTACATTTTTTGTTCCAACAGCGTTGACAAAATCAATATTAGCTGAAGTTCTTTCTTCAGCCGCTGCGGGCTCTTTGATCGCCTCTACAGCTGGAGCTAAATTGGCCAGCATGCTAGTCAAATTTCCTAATTCTGCATGATCGCAGGCGCCTTTAACCGCTCCACAAGCCGTATGCCCAAGAACTAAAATAAGTTTAGTTCCAGCGAGTTTACATGCAAATTCCATGCTACCTAAAATATCGGTATTTACGAAGTTCCCAGCTACACGAGCACTGAATATATCGCCAATTCCTTGGTCGAAAACCAATTCAGCAGGAACTCTCGAATCGATACAACTTAATACCGAAGCAAAAGGATATTGTCCTGTACTTGTTTGTTCTACCTGAACCGCCAAGTCACGAGCTACTTGCTGTTTTTGAACAAAGCGCTGATTTCCTTCTTTAAGCAGATTTAATGCTTTTTCAGGAGTAATTTGTGATTGAGTTTCTTGTGTTTGTGCATTCATCATTTTCATCATTTAGTTACAAAAATAACCAAATCAGATTATTGAACAACGGTTTTATATAATAATTCAAACACCTTATTGACGCTTTTTTGCACTACTCTTTCGCGGTGCTTTCCAAACTGAAAAGTTTCACTTACAACACCTTCAGGACTTGCAATAGCAATACAAACGGTTCCAATTTCAGCATCAGAATCTCCTTTGGAAGGCCCTGCGTTTCCTGTGGTGGCAACGCCATAATCGGAACGATATTTTTGCTGAACTCCTTTGGCCATCGCTTCCGCAACTTGTGTACTTACCACACCATGTTGCGCAATGGTTTGCTCGGGGACACCCAATAAAAGGGTGTTGCTTTCAGTGGCATAGGAGACTGCGCCACCTTTAAAATAACCAGAAGCCCCTGGTACTTTTGTAATCCGTGAAGCAATTTCACCACCGGTACAACTTTCTGCTACTGCGAGGGTGCGTTTTTGCTCAAGGAAGCGATTCAACAGTTGCTCCTCAATAGAAAAATCTTCTTCAAAGCCTGCAAAAATATCACTGATGAAAGGAAGGAGTTGATCAATTTGAGCGTCTATTTTATCAGCGATTTCTTCTTTGGTTTTTCCTTTCCCCGATAAACGCAATCGCACTCTCCCTAAATTTGGTAAATAAGCCAATTTAATTCCTTGTGGTAAGTTGTTTTCAAAATCTTCGATGCGCTCGGCAATTACACTTTCGCCTAAACCATAGGTCAAAAGGGTTTTATGATAAAGAAAAGGAAGTGTAAAATGATGTTGTAATGCAGGAAGCACCTCGTCTTTCATGAGTGCTTTCATTTCGAAAGGAACCCCAGGAAGGGAAATTACCACCGATTCGTTTTTACTAAACCACATCCCCGAAGCTGTTCCATACTTATTGGGGAGTATTTTGGCTTTGGATGGCAGCAAGGCCTGTTTCCTGTTTTCGTCATTGATTGGGGTAGGAACATATTTTTTAAACATTTCCTCGATTTTGACTAAAACCTCTGAATTGAGAACCAATTCATCGTCAAAATAGGAACACAAAGTATGTTTGGTGAGATCGTCTTTTGTAGGTCCGAGTCCGCCCGTGAGCAGCATAATTTGTGCTCTTGTTTGAGCTTGGTCTAAAGCAGCTTCAATAGCTTCTTTGGTGTCTGAAATGGTGGTGATTTGCACCACTTCCACCCCAATGCGATTGAGTTCTTTTGCTATATAAACAGCGTTGGTATTGATAATTTGACCAATGAGAATTTCATCTCCAATACTTATAATTTCTGCTTGCATTATTTCACTTTAATACGGAACATTTCTTCCCCTTCTAACTTCCCAACCCACACATCATTTTTAGCAACGGCACCTACCCCTGCAGGGGTTCCTGTAAAAAGAACATCTCCTATTTTGAGGGTAAAAAACTGAGAAACATAGGCAATTAATTCATCGATACTCCAAAGCATCTGAGCCGTGTTTCCTTGCTGTACCTCTATTTCATTTTTAATTAAGGAAAAGTGGAGTGCTGTCATGGAACTCAGCTGTGACTTAGGAAGCCATTTGCCAATAACCGCAGCACCGTCAAACCCTTTGGCTTTTTCCCAAGGAAGCCCTTTTTCTTTCAATTGACGCTGAAGGTCGCGCGCTGTAAAATCAATGCCCAAGCCAACGTCGTCGTAATACTTGTGTGCGAATTTGGGTTGTATGTGTTTTCCTATCCGGTTGATGCGCACCAACACCTCAACTTCGTAATGAATATCGGAGGAAAAGTCAGGAATAAAAAAAGGTTGCCCTTTGAGCAATAAAGAAGTATCGGGTTTTAAAAAAACGACAGGGTCTTTGGGTTTTTCATTGGCCAATTCGGTAATATGATCGGCATAATTTCTTCCAATGCAAATGATTTTCATTTATTCCGCACGATTTAATTTTTGCAATCGAAGTGCCGTTAAAACTTTTTTTGTGTAAAGCGGAAAATCAGCATTTAAAATCCATCCAAAATAACCGGGCTCTTTTTCTAAAATCTCATCGACCGTTTTGCCTTTGTGTTTTCCAAAAGAAAAGGTGGGCTCATTGTGTTCGTTATAAATAATAAACCCAGCAACATCAACGATTTTTTTATGGGAAGAAAATTCACTTAAAAAGGAAATGTTGCTTTCGAGTTCCGAATATTTTTCAATTTGAGCGAGCAAAACATCGCAGGTAGCTTGGGTATCGGCCATAGCGCTATGGGCGTTAATAAGCTCTTTGTCGCAATAAAATTTTAACGCTGCCCCAAGGGTTCGTTTTTCCATTTTGTGAAAAATGGTTTGCACATCTACGGTTTTATGTCGCTTTAAATCAAAATCAATTTCTGCACGCATAAATTCTTCTGCCAATAGCGGAATATCAAAACGATCAGAATTGAACCCTGCTAAATCGCAATCTTTGATGTAGTTATGAATTTCCGCCGCCAATTGCCTAAACGCGGGGAGTGAGCCACTTTATCGTCGGTAATCCCATGCACCTCTGAGGCTTGCTTTGGAATAGGAATTCCGGGGTTGACAAGCCATGTTTTACTCTCTTTATTCCCCCTGGCAACAATTTCAAAATAGCAATTTCAACAATGCGATCTGTAACCACATTGACTCCTGTGGTTTCTAAATCAAAAAAACATAATGGGCGGTGAAGGGAGAGTGACATAAGGTAGATTTAAAAGGTGATTGTGGTGTCCCAATCTTCTAAATATTGAGCGACCGTTTTTACAAATTGCCCGCCCATTGCGCCGTTAATGATGCGATGGTCGTAGCTGTGAGATAAGATTATTTTTCGACGAATTCCAACAAAATCCCCTTCTGGCGTTTCGATTACCGAGGGCATTTTTCGAATTACACCCAAGGCTAAAATCCCTACTTGGGGCTGATTAATGATGGGTGTTCCCGTGATGGAACCAAAATTACCAATATTGGTTACTGTGTAGGTTCCCCCTTTGACTTCATCGGGCTGAAGGGCATTATTTCTTGCTCGTAAAGACAAATCGTTGACCGATTTTGCCAAGCCAACTAAATTGAGGTGATCGGCGTTTTTTATAACAGGAACAATTAAATTACCATCCCCTAAGGCGGTGGCCATTCCTATATTGATGTTCTTTTTTTGAATGATTTGGTCGCCATTGACCGAACTGTTTAAAAGAGGATATGTTTTTAAAGCATGAATGATAGCCGCGATAAATATGGGCGTAAATGTTAGTTTCTCCCCTTCACGAGCCTGGAAGTCATGCTTCACTTTTTCTCTCCAATCCCACAAATCGGTGACATCCGCTTCTACAAAAGATTGAACATGAACAGAGGTGTTTTTGCTCTCCACCATATGGTTTGAAATCAACTGGGCCATACGTCCCATTTCAATGATTTGATCTCCCGATTCGGTTACAATTCCATCGGTTGCTTTTGGTGGGCTCACCAATTTTGGTTGTGTTGGAGATGGAGATATGGAAGGGCTTTCTTGCTTCTTGGGTTGTTCCTTTCTTTTGGCTAAAAAGGATAACATGTCGTTTTTAGTGATTCGATTTTTATCTCCTGTGCCTGTTATTTGTGCCAACTCTTCGTCGGTTATTCCTTCCTTTTTAATGATGTTTTTAACCAAGGGAGACAAAAAAGAGGGCGTTCGCTGAGCATCGGAGACAAGGTTTAGCGGTTTCTGAATTTCATCTTCTAGCTCATCTATTACTGCTTTAGGAACAAATTCTTCTTCCAAAACAGGAGGAGGCAACTCAGAAACAGAAAAAGCAGGAGTAGCCTCAGAATCTGCCACTGCTGCTTCCTTATTTTCTTCGTCGGTAATTTCTTCCGATTCAATTACTGCAATGACCTCACCTACTTGAATTACATCGTTGACCTTAAATCGCTTTTCGATTAAAACGCCACTGACCTCACTTGGAACATCAGAATCTACTTTATCGGTTGCTACTTCTACTACTGCATCATCGGCGGAAATGGAATCGCCTACTTCTTTAAGCCATGAGGTTAGGGTTGCTTCTGCAACGCTTTCTCCCATTGATGGTAGAATAAGTTGAAATTTTCCCATTGTGCACTATTTTTCTTTAATCAAAGTATGGGCAAAGGTACCAAAATTTATGGTCTTCTATTGCGATAATGAGTCTTCGTAGGGAATCCGTTTTGCGATACTTCTCCCCAAAGTAACTTCGTCGGTGTATTCCAATTCATCTCCAACAGGAATTCCTCTTGCAATGGTGGATACCGTAATTGAAAAAGGAGAAATTTGTTTATTGATATAAAAAATAGTGGTGTCGGCTTCCATGGTGGCACTCAGTGCAAAAATCACTTCCTTTACATCCCCCAATTTCACTTTTTCTACCAAAGAAGAAATGGTTAAATCGTGTGGGCCTATACCATCGATGGGCGAAATAATACCATTCAACACATGGTATTTCCCTTGAAACTGCCCTGTGTTTTCAATCGCCATAACATCGCGAATATCTTCCACCACACAAAGTTGGGTTTCATCACGGGTTTTGCTTGCACAAATGGCACAAAGAGGAACATCAGAAATGTTATGACAGGATTCACAAAAAATGACTTGCGTCCGAAAAGCCTCTAGGGCTCTTGTGGTTGCTAAGGTGCGTTCCTCGGGTTGCTTTAAAAGATGAAGTGCAAGTCTCAATGCAGTGCGCTTTCCAATCCCAGGAAGTTGAGCAATTTCTTCAACCGCTTGTTGCAAAAGTTTAGACGAAAAATCCATTGCGTAAATTTAACCATTTTTCGTTGTCTTTTCTTTACTACCTTTAACCAAATATGTTGATACCCATTTTTATTTTATCGCTGATTGCAGGTTATTTTGCTTTGCTTATTCTGATTTCCTTTTTTACGGGTAAACAAGACAACAATACGGCTTTTTTTACGGCCAATAAAAATGCACCGTGGTATGTTGTCGCTTTTGGCATGGTGGGTGCCTCCCTCTCCGGAGTAACCTTTATATCGGTTCCAGGTTGGATAGAAAATACACAATTCCACTACCTCCAAGTAGTGATGGGCTATGTATTTGGTTATTTTGTTGTGGCCTATATTTTGCTCCCTGTTTACTACAAAAACAACCTCACTTCGATTTATGAATATCTGAATCAACGCTTAGGAAAAAACAGTCATTTGGCTGGAGCATTTTTTTTCTTTTTGTCGCGAATTCTCGGAGCTTCCTTCCGCCTGTATTTAGTCGCAATCGTATTGCAACACTACATTTTCGATGCTTGGAATTTTCCTTTTGAATTGACTGTTATTTTCTCTGTGCTCCTCATTTGGTTGTATACTCAAAAAAGGGGGCATCAAAACCATCATTTGGACCGACACCCTACAAACGGGTTTTATGTTGTTGGCCATTTTTCTTTCCATTCATTATTTAACCGATGCTTTAAGCACCGATTTTTTGTCCTACCTCAGCTCTGAAACCTTTGGAAAGTACAATGATGTTTTTGTTACCGACTCGGTTTTAAAACGCGATTATGTATTGAAATCGTTCCTTGGTGGGGCCTTTATTACCATTTGTATGACTGGCTTGGATCAAGACATGATGCAGAAAAACTTAAGTTGTCGCAACGTGAAAGACGCGCAATTGAACATGGTTGTGTTTAGTCTTATTTTAGGACTAGTAACCGCATTGGCCATGGTTCTTGGCGCTTTGTTGTTCAGTTATGCAAATCA
This sequence comes from Candidatus Arcticimaribacter sp., assembly GCA_038143215.1. Classification (GTDB taxonomy): domain Bacteria; phylum Bacteroidota; class Bacteroidia; order Flavobacteriales; family Flavobacteriaceae; genus Arcticimaribacter. Next base: position 178,977 of record JAYQLP010000003.1, read on the forward strand.
AGAAAATATTGGAATTCCCCTAATGGAAGGCCAAGCACGAACCGATTTACTTTTCCCTGAAATCGCACTAAAAGGAAAGCTTGGGCTTAGCATCGCGATTACTTTTATTTTAGGGCTAATTGCAGCGGCTTACAGCAGCGCCGATAGTGCGCTAACCTCTTTAACCACTTCTTTTTGTGTCGATTTTTTACCTTTTGAAACCTATTCCAAAGAGGAACAAAAAAAATGGAGAAAACGAATCCATATTCTTATGAGTGGGGTCATTATTGTTGTTGTAATTGCCTTCAAACATATCTTGACTAAAAATGTAATCGATGGTTTGCTGACTGTAGCCAGCTATACCTACGGGCCCTTGTTGGGTCTTTTTAGCTTTGGAATTTTTACTTCTTATGCAATCAAAGACAAATGGGTTTGGCCTGTGGTCATTTTCTCGGTGGCACTCACCAGTTTTATAGGAAACATAAATGCAGACATCTTAGGGGGATACCAAATCGGTTATGAACTGCTACCGCTAAATGGCCTAATTACCTTTATTGGACTCGTATTGATTCGTAGACAAAAGCACTAGCGTGCATGCACGTTCGGTATAAATTCCTTTTTCTTCCAACGCTTTTTCAATGCCTTCGTTTTCTGTGCCTGGATTAAAAATCACTCGTTGTGGTTGAAGTGAAATCATATAATCCAAATATTCTTCTTGTCGCGAAGGGCCAACATAAAGGCTTATGGTGTGGATAGTGGAAAAAGTGTGTTTTTCTGTCACGATAGGAACGCTTTCTATTTCGCCAGGTTTCACTCCTAAGGGAATGACTTCGTGTTGTTTGCTTTTTAAAAGAGAAACCGCGTTGTACGCATACCTGTCAGGATTGGTAGAGGCGCCAATAACAAGGGTTTTCATTACCAAACCACCATTGCGCTTCCCCATGTAAACCCACTTCCAAATGCCGCTAAAACAACCTTATCTCCAGCATTAACTTTTCCTTCTTCCCACGCTTCTGTTAGCGCAATTGGAATGGAGGCTGCTGTGGTGTTTCCGTAGCGCATGATGTTGTTGTATACTTGGTCGTCGCCGAGTTGAAACTTCTTCTGGATAAACTGAGAAATACGAAGATTGGCCTGGTGAGGAATCAACATATCGATATCGGTAGGCATCCAATTGTTTTTTTGCAAGCCTTCATTAATCACTTCAGAAAAGCGAACTACCGCATGTTTAAATACCGTTTGACCATTCATATAAGGGTAATAACTGATATCGTCAGGATCATTATTTTCAATGATTTCGGGTACCCAACGTTGTGTACTGGGTCCAATAAGTGAAAGTTCTTCGGCATGCTGTCCTTCAGAATACAAATGGGTCGATAAAATTCCACGATCATTGCTTTCTTCTCGGGTAAGCACTGCTGCACCTGCTCCATCGCCAAAAATAACAGAAACGCCTCTTCCACGTGTGGTGAAATCGAGACCTCCTGAATGATTTTCTGCCCCAATAACCAATACATTTTTATACATTCCCGTTTTGATGAACTGGTCGGCTGTGGATAGCGCATAAATAAATCCTGAACACTGCATACGAATGTCCATAGCAGGACAAGCGGGAATGCCCATCATTTTTTGTACCAATACCCCAGAACCTGGGAAATAATAATCGGGACTAAGGGTTGCAAAAAGAATTAGATCTACATCTTCAGGTTTAAGACCTGCGCGCTCTAGGGCTTGCATTCCAGCATTATATCCCATAGTGGCAGGAGTGTCTTCACTTCCTTTAACAATGTGTCGGCGTTCTTTAATACCGGTTCTTTCTACTATCCATTCGTCCGAAGTATCCATCAATTTTGAAAGATCTTCATTGGTGACTATATTGTCAGGTAAATATTTCCCTAAGCCTACAATTCTAGAATTATACATATTTTAATTTTACGCTAGGGGCTAAAGTAAGGAAACTATTTTAAATACGTTTTGTAATTATTCACCTGAACATTCGCTTTTAAATCGTGCATTAAATTATAGAGCCCAAAAAACGTACGGTTAATGTATAAAAAGTGTCGTGATCCACGATTTCCATTCAGTTTTCTCAAATACTCGTCGTTGGCAAGCCGATCGCTCATCGATGCTATTTTATTCCAAAAGCCGCTGTCCGAAAAATCGAATTCCTCATGGTGGAAAGGGCGAGTAAAAATGCTTAACATATCGTGAAACAAATCAATGATGTAGGCTCTTGCCTCCGCATTGTCATCGGGACGAAGAATTTCCAGCTGCGTTATTTTATCAATAAAAATGGCTTTGTCGTTTAAGTCTTTCTCATTTGCCAGTTCAAAGTAGGGAACGTAAAATTCTTCTGGTATTTCTTTGATGCACCCAAAATCGATCGCAATGAGCTCCGCTTTATCAGAGATTAAAAAATTACCTGGATGTGGATCGGCATGCACCTTTTTTAAACGATGCATTTGATACATGTAAAAGTCCCAAAGCGTTTGTCCGAGTTGGTTGTTTTTCTCTTGGTCGGGATTGTCTTGTGTGTATTCAGCCAAGTGAATCCCCTCCATCCAATCCATCGTCAAGATTTTATCACAGGAATACTCGGGATAATAATTGGGAAATAAAAGGTTAGGGATATGAGCGCACTCTTCTTTGATGGCTAAACTCTGCGCCAATTCTAAGTTGTAGTCGGTTTCTTCAGTTAATTTTTCTTCAATTTCTTTGAAAAATTTCTCGGTGTCTTCTCCTTTCAGATTAAACATTCGAGTCGCCACGGGCTTAACAAGGGTTAGGTCAGAACTAATGCTGTTGGCCACCCCTGGGTACTGTATTTTCACCGCCAATTTGTGATTGCCTTTTTTAGCCAGGTGCACCTGACCAATACTCGCTGCGTTAACGGAATCGATTTTAAACTCATCAAAAAAAGACTCGGGATAGGATCCTAAATGTTTTTTAAAGGTTTTTCTTACCAAAGGCCCAGAGAGTGGCGGCACGGAAAACTGCGCCAAGCTAAATCGCTCAACATAGGCTGCTGGGAGCAGGTTTTTTTCCATGCTCAGCATTTGTGCCACTTTTAGAGCGCTTCCTTTTAAACTTTTCAGACCATCGTAAATGTCCTTGGCATTTTCTTCGTCGAGTTTTTCGCGCGCAGTATCGGGGTCTACAAATTTGTCCCCCATGTATTTAAGGTAGTTTCCGCCGAGTTTCACCCCTGTAGTAACGAGTTTTCCTGCCCGTTGTAGTTTTCCAGTTGGAATTGAGTCTAGTGTTTTCAATTAAGCTTGTTTTGCTACTTCTTTCCACAAAAATTTTCCAAGGTCTACTAAAGTATCAATACTGGTGTTGTCAAATACTTCAAAGGCCGCACGAACCGATTTTTCAATCAAGGCATCTGTTTTTTCAAACGCAGGAGAATCGTCTTCGATCCAAAATTTAAGCACAAACAAAAGCTGCACCCAAGTGGCTTCGGCAAACAAAGGAACTGCATTGCGAGAAAAGCGCGATTTGTCTTCGTTTCCTTCTTCGATTAATTCTTCCGCATAGGCTTTTACTGCTGTACGCAATTGCTTCAATTGTCCCATTTTTTTTAGGGGCTCAACGTCATTCGATAAAGCGAACAGTACATAACTCCGATTGAGCAAAAGCACTTCAAAAAAGGTGTAGTAAAAAGTAAGTAAACGATCTTTTCTATTCAACTCAGAAATGCTGCTGTTTTTTTGCATCAACGTTTGGGCATTGTCAAAAAAAGCGCTCCAAACGCCATGCTTAAGAGCGTCTAAAGAAGAATAGTGCGCATAAAAATCCGCTTCTTCTATCTTATGCGTTTTGCAAAATTTGTAAACCGATTTTGGGAAGCTTTCGTGCTCCAAACAATGCTCGGTATACTTTGCTAAAATGTCGGTGGATTGGGTTTCTTTTTCTTTGCCATGGGTTTGGTTTTAGGTAGGTGACAAATATACAAAACGTTTAACTTTTTAACAATAAAAGTTAGACAAAGAAAAGACGGTTTCAATGCCAATATGTCAGCTCATTTCGGGTTGGAATTGTTTTTGAATAGGCTGAGAAAAAATAATAATTATGTCTTCAGGTAAAATCAATGTTTCAGTAGAAAATATTTTTCCGTTAATAAAGAAATTCTTGTACAGCGATCACGAAATTTTTCTTCGTGAGCTTATTTCCAATGCCACAGATGCCACGCTTAAACTCAAACACCTCAGCAGTTTAGGAGAAGCGAAAGGAGACATTGGAAACCCACAAATCGAAATCAAATTAAATGCAGAAGAAAAAACGCTGCATATCATCGATCAAGGGATAGGAATGACGAGTGACGAAGTAGAAAAATACATCAATCAAGTTGCATTTTCGGGTGCAGAAGAGTTTTTAGAGAAATACAAAGATAGCGCTTCAGAAAGCGGTATTATTGGGCATTTTGGATTGGGCTTTTATTCGGCGTTTATGGTGGCCAACAAGGTAGAAATCATTACAAAATCGTTTAAAGATGAGCCTGCGGCGCATTGGAGTTGCGACGGATCGCCAACCTATACGTTAGAAGAACACGACAAAACGGAAAGAGGAACCGAAATCATTCTTCATATTGAAGATGAATCCAAAGAGTTTTTAGAAGAAAGTCGTATTACCGCACTTTTAAATAAGTACAATAAATTCATGCCTGTGCCCATTCAATTTGGCACAAAAGAAGAATCCCTTCCCTTGCCGGAAGATGCGGCCGAAGATGCTACTCCAGAGAAAGTAACTGTTCCAAACATCATCAACAATCCTAATCCTGCTTGGACCAAGCAGCCCAGCGAGTTAAAAGAGGAAGACTACAGCGGTTTCTATCGCGAATTGTATCCGATGCAATTTGAAGAGCCGTTATTTAACATTCACTTGAATGTGGATTATCCTTTTCACCTCACAGGAATTTTATATTTCCCAAAACTCAACAACGACCTCAACCTTCAAAAAGACAAAATACAACTCTACCAAAATCAGGTTTTTGTCACCGATAATGTAGAAGGAATTGTACCCGAGTTTTTGACCTTGCTTCGCGGTGTAATCGATTCTCCGGACATTCCCCTGAATGTGTCGCGTAGCTATTTACAGGCCGATGGAGCGGTTAAAAAAATCAGCAATTACATCACTCGAAAAGTGGCGGATAAACTGAGTAGTCTTTTCAAAAAAGACCGTGAGGAATTTGAGAAAAAATGGAACGACATCAAAGTGGTCATTGAATATGGCATGTTGTCAGAAGAGAAGTTTTTCGAAAAAGCTGAGAAGTTTGCCCTCTACCCTACCGTCGATGGAACCTACTTTACACTTGACGATTTGAAAGAGGCGACCAAAGATTTGCAAACCGACAAAGACGACAAACACGTGCTTTTGTACGCTTCCAATGAGGAAGAGCAACACGCTTATATTCAAGCGGCAAAAGAAAAAGGATACCAAGTACTATTGCTCGATTCTCCGATCATTTCCCATTTGATTCAGAAACTTGAAGGAGCAAATGAAAACCTCACTTTTGCCCGTGTGGATGGCGATGCAATTGAAAATCTGATTAAAAAAGAAGAAGCAACAGCCTCCAAACTCAACGAGGCCGAGCAAGAGCAATTAAAACCCTTGATTGAAGCGGTTGTGCCAAAAGAAAAATATACCGTTCAACTGGAAGCACTGAGCACTACCCAGATGCCCTTTGTGCTTACCCAACCCGAATTTATGCGCCGAATGAAGGAAATGCAACAAGCGGGAGGCAATGGTATGTTCGGTAGCTTGCCTGAAATGTTTAATCTTGTTGTAAACACCAATCACCCGTTGGTTGAGCAAATTTTAAACACCAAAACTGAAAAGAAAAGAACACGATTGATTGAACAAACTCTCGATTTAGCTCGTTTATCACAAAACCAATTGAAGGGAGAGGAACTCACCAAATTCATTCAACGCAGTGTAGATTTGATAAAATAACTGTTGATCAGAAGAAAGCAAAACCAGGCCTAGATTTTACCTGGCCTGGTTTTTGTTTAATCTTTTACAAAATAGTACCTTTGGGTGTCCCAAATAAAGATTGTTATGATAGAACTTCTCATTTACATTATTACGCTCGTCCTCAGCTTCTTTTCTTTGATCTAAGGAGAGGACCTAATTTTCCTTAACTTGCTATAAAAAATAGCATGAAAGAACTTTTTCCACAAGATGAGGGTTTCGACCTCACCGTGGATGATGGAGCATTGCGTTACCTACCCAACTTTCTTGATGACAAAAAAGCCAATGCGCTTTTTGAGCGCCTTTTAACAAGCATACCTTGGCAAGAAGAAAAGGTGACAGTGTATGGAAAAACCTATGATCAGCCACGGCTTACTTCCCTTCATTCCATCCACAACACGCCTTATCGCTATTCAAACATCACGCTTCACCCGCATCCTTTTACTTCAGAATTAACGCAGCTTTTAAGCGAAATAAAGGAAGTTGAAAGCGCCGAGTTCAATGCCGTTTTACTCAATCTTTATCGACATGGAAAAGACAGCAACGGATGGCATGCCGATGATGAAAAGGAATTGGGAAACAATCCTGTTATTGCCTCGATCAGTTTGGGAGAAGAACGGTATTTTCACCTTAAACACAAAACCAAAAAGGAACAGCGACTGAAATTGAAACTCAGCCACGGGAGCTTACTCATTATGGGAGGAGCAATGCAACACCATTGGTTGCATCAAATTCCTAAAACGACCCGACCCCTAAAGCCGAGAATTAATTTGACCTTTCGGAAAATAAATTTACCTACCCAAAAATAGTGTTTAGCGTTTCCGCCAAACGCAACCCGCCTTTGAGCAATTGTTGCTTTACGGTGTCTAAGTATTTATAGGAATATTTGTAACCTAAACGCTCCTTGCCTTCAATATCGGCATAAATTTCGGTAGCAATGGCTTGCGACTCGGCCACCATTTCCAGAAGACTGGTTTGGGCAATTGCCTTTCTTTGTTGCTTTGAAAAAAAGGTTAGGCTTTTTGCCATTTCCGTGTAACTCATTTGGTAATCGTCAATGATATCGCTATCCCAAACGCGGTGTAAGTTGGTGGAGCGCCCAAACCATTTTAACTTGATGCTATTCCCCCCTTTATCTTCTTTCCGACCGGCATGAAGTGGCTGATGCAAATCGCCAATAAAATGAACTAAGAGTTTAAGGTGGAAAGCCCTTTTTTCTTTGGACAAAGAAGTGTTTTTTATTTGTTCTATGCAAAATTGAATGGCCGTTACAATATCTCCCTTCGGATTTTTTTCTGCGGTGGCATAACTTTCATCAGAAGCTAGGTTGACATAATGCCAAGGGGCATAGGCATTGTAGGCTTTATCGGATCTTATTTCGTCTGCATAGGTGCTTACCGTGGCCAAAGAGGCGTCATTAAGCAAGGCATCAATGGCTTTCTTGGCTTTCTTGGTCAAGTGCTTTTCCGCAATTAAACCAATGGTACGATGGCCTGTTTTCCCCCAATCGTCACTCGTTTTTGCGAAAGTGATGGATTGAGTAATCAAAAAAATCAATAGGACTATTACTTCTCATTTTAGTTTTTTTCAAATTTAATTCAATTAGGTTAACTACTTTTGTTGAACAAATAAAATTAATGTTATCAAAAAGTTAATCGCCCTAGCTCTTATTTTAGTACCCTTTTGTGTGGATGCTCAAACAGACGCACTGGCCAAATATACAGACACAGAAATTGTCATCGACGGAGAAATAGATGCGCAGTGGGAAACCCTATCCCCTTCTTCTCCTTTTTGGGAATATTTCCCCTCCGATAGCCTACAGGCAAAACAACAAACGCAGGTCAAATTCATGTACGACAAACAGCATTTTTATGTGCTAATTGTGGCTGAGGACGACGATAGCGAATACATTACCTCTACCCTTAGGCGCGATTTTAGTTTTAGAACAGGAGACTCGGTCACCCTGGTGTTGGATACGTTTAACGATGCTACGAATGCCTTTATGTTTGGCACCAATCCTGAGGGCGTAAAAGGGAAGCCCTTATTTCCAATGGAGGAAATAATTTTAGGGACTTCAACAGCAGTTGGGATGTAAAATGGCAAACGCAGGTTAAAAAAGTAGAAGGCGCTTACATCACCGAAATGAAAATCCCCTTGGCTAGTCTTCGGTATCCCGACAACATTTCCCAATGGCGGGTGAATGTGTACCGATCTGAATTGGCCGAAAACACCATTTCTTCTTGGGCCAATGTCCCCGCCAATCAATTGATTGCTGGACTGGCATTTATGAAGACATTAACTTTTGAAAACAACTTACCCAAACCAAAAACCCTTTTGCAATCATTCCATTTACCAGTGGAATTGCATCGAAAAATTTTGAGGAAGGGACTTCTGACACTTCCCTTTCTTTTGGAAGTGATGCCAAGCTGAGTATTGGGGATGGAATGATTTTAGACCTTACCCTCAACCCCGATTTTTCTCAGGTGGAAGTAGACGACCAAATCATTAACATTACCCGCTTTGAAGTTCGCTTACCCGAAAAGCGGCAGTTTTTTATTCAAAACAGTGATCTGTTCGACAATTTTGGGGACAACAGAGAATCGCAACCCTTTTCTCGCGTAGAATTGGAGTAGCCAAAGACCTGGATGGCAATACCATTGAAAATAAAATTATTGCTGGAGCTAGACTCAGTGGGAAACTCAACCCACGCTTACGACTTGGACTGCTTAACATGCAAACCGAACAAGATGCGGAAAATGGTATTGCGGCAAACAACAACACCGTATTTACCCTCCAACAGCAGCTTTTTAATAGAAGCTACCTCGGTTTTATTTTTATCAACCGACAACAAACGGGAGAGAGCGATTTTGAAACTGAACAAGAAGATTTTAATCGGGTAGTAGGGCTGGACTACAATTTGGCATCAAAAAACAACCAATGGACAGGTCGCACTTATTGGCACCAATCTTTTTCACCCACCCAACTGGATGACAATTATTCCGCTGGATTTCGCTTGCAACACAATAGCCGAAAACACACTGCGATTTATAACACCAATCGCATTGGAGGAGGATTTCAATCCGATTTAGGTTTTATTCGCCGTACCGATATTTTAAAACAATTTTTCCGCTATGGCCACCGATTTTGGTTGGATTCAAAATCGCTGCGTTCCATTGAGCTGAGTCAAGCGGTTTTTTATGTCGACAAACCCAAAAGCGATGGGTTAGTCACGGACCGAAGCATTTCAACCCGCGCCGAAATTACGTTTAATAATCAAGCTGAATTTCGTGTAAACTACAACCGAAACTACACCTACCTCACAAGTGAATTCAACCCTCTAGGAAAAGACGATGCCGTTGCTCTACCCGAAAACAGCGGCTACCTCTACAACGATTTAGAACTCAACTACCGCTCCGATTTTAGCAAAGCCGTTAATTATCGTATTCAAGCGAATTATGGTGACTTTTTTAACGGAAAAAAACGCTCCCTCCGAACCGAAGTATCGTTTCGAGTGCAACCTCGTTTTACTGGAAGTATACGGGTGAACTATGATAAAATTACATTCCCGGCACCCTACACCTCAGGCGAGTTGTGGCTTATTGGACCTAAACTCGATTTTACTTTCAGCAAAAGTGTGTTTTGGAATACCTTTATCCAGTACAGTTCGCAGTCGGAAAATTTTGGCATCAATTCCAGGCTACAATGGCGCTTTGCTCCGCTTTCCGATTTTTACTTGGTGTATAACGACAACTATTTTGCATCAACTAACTTTGCCCCTAAGGTTAGAAGTCTTACTTTTAAGCTGACGTATTGGTTAAGTATATAATGATTCTAAAATGAAAAAAACACTCTTTATAGCCCTAGGGCTTGTGGTTAGCTTTTGCTCAAAACCCGTTCAAAAAACAATGACCGTGAGCGGGGAAATTGATGGACTTCGCAAAGGAACCTTATTCTTGCAAAAAATTATTGACACCACACTCACTTCTGTAGATTCCATAACAATAAGTGGAAGTAACCAATTTCAATTGGCCGACAACATTGAAAATCCTGAATTTTATATTCTCTCTTTAGCCATTAACGACAGTTTGGATGAGAAAATTCTATTTTTCGGAGAAAAGGGAAATATAAATATCAATACGCGTTTGCGCACCTTTGGCAGCAGTGCCGAAATTACAGGTTCCACCAACCACACTTTGTGGGAGGAGTACCAATCCATTATGCGAAAATTCAATAATCAGAATTTACAGAACTACCAAAAGGTCCTCGATGAGTCGAAAGAACTTTCTGCGGAAGAACGCGATGCGGCACTCGAAGTATCGAACAACAACATGCTTAAACGCAAATATTTATATGCCATTAACTTTGCTATGAATAACGCCGACAAAGACGTTGCTGCCTACATTGGCCGTTTCGAAATTAATGATGCCGTCCCTCAATTTCTCGATAGCTTATACAACAAGCTAAGTCCCGAAGTGAAAGAAGGGAAATACGGAAAGTTATTCGAGGAGCAGTTGAATGCTCTTGCGGAATAGCAAAAGCCTAAAGCGCTTCAATCTTTTTTGAAAGCACTTCCGTTTTTTCATGCAAAGAAGAACGGATGGCCGAAAAATGCTTTTTGGGATTCTCCCCTTCAAAGGAATGCATTTCTTGAATCAATTGATCAAAAAGGGCAATGGCTTCATCGATCACTTTTTCGCTTTTCTTGGTGTCTAGTCCAGGAGCGGATAATTCCTTAACATAAACCTCCTCGATTAAAGCGCCTAAGGTATCGTTGATTTCTTTTTTCAGGTGTTTTTTACTTGGCATGACTAATATTTATTTACGTTAAAAATAGGAATAACTATCGAGAAAGACTAGTGCTCTTTTTGTAAAGAACGCAGGGCTTTTTTGATATGCGATGTGGCCAACAGGCTATCGTGTACATAAATGACCTTTCCACTGGCATCGATAACAAAGGTGATGCGCTTGGTGTAGAGGCCAAATAAAAGTTTAGGAAGACGAAACAAACGTTGCACTTTTTTTTGGGTATCGGCCAAAAGGATAAAAGGCAACTGGTGGCGTTTTGCAAAGCGCTGATGGCTTTTTATGGAATCGGAACTGATTCCGATGACTTCCGCCCCAAGGGCTAAAAAATCTTCATAGCTATCGCGAAAAGAACAGGCTTCGGCGGTGCAGCCGGGGGTTTCATCTTTCGGATAAAAATAAACGACAGCGGGCTTTTTCCCAATTACCGCTTCACTTTTAAATACATTTCCGTGTTGATCTTCTAATTCAAAATTGGGGACAAGGTCACCTTTGGATAATGGCATGCTTATTCGGAATAAGTAACAAAATTGCGAGGCGTTTCATAAAGCACCACCTCTAGCGTTTGTTCAGGTTTTAAAATGGGTTTCAATTTATCGTGAATCACCACAGCGATGTTTTCTGCTGTAGGAATCAGGTGCTCAAACTCGGGCACTTCTACGTTTAAATTCTTATGATCGAAGGCCTCTTCAATTTCGGATTTAATGTGGTCTTTTAAGATTTTCATATCCATAACATAGCCTGTGTCGGGATCAATTTCTCCCGTCACACTCACAATGAGTTCGTAATTATGGCCGTGGTAGTGGGGGTTGGCACATTTTCCAAAATTGGCGTTGTTTTGGTCGTCGGACCAGTCTTTTCGATACAAGCGGTGGGCGGCATTAAAATGCGCCTTACGGCTTACTTTTACTCTTTTTTTCATAGCGTTTTTTTTAAATGAGCGTGAACACGTTCAAAAATGATTTTAAACCACTCGGTGTATTGCTCGGGCTGAACACGAATGTCTTCAGCAATGGCCTCCATAGCCATCCATTTCCATGAGGCTACTTCTTCGGGGTTAATTTGCGGTTCTTCCTCGCTAAACCCTACCATAACATGATCCAACTCGTGTTCTGTTAGTCCGTTGTCAAAAGGGGCTTTATAGATAAAATGAAACACCTCTTTTAGGGGCACCTTCATACCCATTTCTTCCATCATGCGGCGTGCACCGGCATCCAAATTGCTTTCTCCATCGCGTTGATGACTGCAACAGGTATTGGTCCACAAACCCGGGGAGTGGTATTTATGATGCGCGCGTTGCTGCAGCATCAGCTCCCCTTTAGAATTAAAAATAAAAACAGAAAACGCCCTGTGAAGCAAGGCTTTTTCGTGTGCTTCCATTTTAGGCATCAATCCGATGGGTTCATCTTGCGGATTAACAAGGATAACTTTTTCTTCTTTCATTGCTGCTCAAAAATACCGAATAAATTTTCAAAAACCTATTTTAAGCCACTGCCCTTTCACAGATATAATGGTATTTTTGCAGCACTAATCGATTGCTCATGTTTCTGGAAGAAATACAAAAAAGACGCACCTTTGGGATCATTTCTCACCCCGATGCCGGGAAAACTACCCTGACTGAAAAATTACTCCTTTTTGGAGGCGCTATCCAAGAGGCGGGAGCGGTTAAGTCGAACAAAATAAAAAAAGGTGCCACCAGCGACTTTATGGAAATAGAGCGTCAACGGGGAATTTCTGTCGCCACTTCCGTACTGGCGTTTTATTACAAAGACAAAAAAATAAACATCCTCGATACCCCGGGGCACAAGGACTTTGCCGAAGACACCTTTCGCACTTTGACGGCGGTGGATAGTGTTATTGTGGTGATCGACGTGGCCAAGGGAGTGGAAGAGCAAACCGAAAAATTGGTGGAGGTCTGTCGTATGCGGCAAATTCCGATGATTGTCTTTATCAACAAACTCGACCGTGAGGGAAAAGACGCCTTTGACCTGATGGATGAAGTGGAACAAAAACTAGGGTTGCGGGTGACTCCCCTCACCTTCCCTATTGGTATGGGCTACGACTTTCAAGGCATTTACAACATTTGGGAAAAGAACGTACAGCTTTTTGTGGAAGAAGACAAACAGCACAAAGGAAACGCGGTGGAGTATACCGATATTCAAGATCCGGCTTTGGCGGATGCCATAGGCGAAAAAGCAGTGAACACCCTCGCGGAAGAACTGGAATTGGTGGAAGGCGTTTACCCCCCTTTTGAGCAAGAAGCCTACCTCAACAGTGAGCTGCAACCTGTGTTTTTTGGCTCTGCCCTTAACAACTTTGGGGTGCAAGAATTGTTGAACTGCTTTATTGACATTGCCCCTCCCCCCCTTAACAAACAAGCTGAGGAACGCGAAATTGACCCCACCGAAAAAGCCTTTAGTGGCTTTGTTTTTAAAATTCATGCCAATATGGATCCCAACCACCGCGACCGATTGGCCTTTATCAAAATCGTTTCGGGGACCTTTGAACGCAATACCCCCTACTTGCATGTTCGACACAATAAGAAATTGAAGTTCTCCAGCCCGAATGCCTTTTTTGCGGAACGCAAAGAGATTGTAGAAATTTCCTACCCTGGAGATATTGTGGGACTGCACGACACCGGAAATTTTAAAATTGGGGACTCGCTCACCGGCGGAGAAAAAATCAATTTTAAGGGCATTCCCAGTTTTTCGCCAGAACACTTTCGCTATATCAATAATGCCGACCCCATGAAGGCCAAACAACTCAACAAAGGCATCGACCAGTTGATGGATGAAGGAGTGGCGCAGTTGTTTACCCTTTCATTAAACAACAGAAAAATTATTGGTACGGTGGGGGCACTGCAGTTTGATGTGATTCAATACCGCTTGGAACACGAATATGGTGCAAAATGCTCTTATGAAAACTTGAATGTATTTAAAGCCTGCTGGGTGGAACCCGAAGATGAAAACAACGCTGAGTTTACCGATTTTAAACGGGTAAAACAAAAGTTTTTGGCCATTGACAAGGAAGGGCAGTTGGTGTTTTTGGCCGATTCGTCTTTTTCGCTGCAAATGACCCAACAGAAATACCCTAGTGTGAAGTTCCATTTTACCTCGGAATTTTAGGCCAAAAGGCATTTGTTTATTTTTTGCTACCTTGGACGTAGACAACACCCAAATCTTTCTGCACTATGGAAAGCCTACACACTTTTCCCTTTTTTCGTATACCCCCTATTCTTTTCGCTAAAAGCGAGAGGCACTTTGGTTTTTGTGTTCAACCACAAAGGAAAAAAGCGCATGGGCTTTTTTGGGCTCCTAGCGATTTAAAAATACTAAAACGAAATCTCCCTTTTTATTATCCTATGCCTTCTCGTTTTTAAAAAGAAGCAACCATAAGCTAGTCTTTCGATGCGTCAAAGGTTCTTCTCCCAAAGAGAATTTCAAAAAAGAGTTTAAAATCGCCACGTAAACTCCACAGAGGATATTGGAAAGTAGCAGGTTTATTTTTTTCAAAAAAAGCGTGGCCGACCCAAGCAAAACCGTAGCCAACCAAGGGAAGGGCAATCCAAAATCGGGCTTCTTTTTGAGCATAAACAAAAAAGAACAGCAAGGTAAACACGAAAAATGTGCCTACAAAATGAAGAATTCTGCTGGTCTTGTTTTGGTGTTCGCTTAAATAAAAGGGATAAAATTCTTGAAAACTTGTAAATCGCTTTTCACTCATTGTCTTTGTTTTGTTTCAAGATAAAAAAAATCCCCGAAATGGTTTCGGGGATTGAATTTAAGCTTCTCCGGTTGGACCGAAATTGAGTGGAATGGGCGGTTGCTCTTTCGCATCAATTTTACCATTGGCATGTTCAAATCGCTGAATGTTATCACCTAGCGCTTTGTACAAACGAGCAGCATGCTCTGGTGTCAAAATAATTCTTGACTTCACCTTTGCCTTTGGGGCACCGGGCATCAATGAGATAAAATCAACAATAAATTCAGACATCGAATGGTTGATGATGGCCAGGTTACTGTACGTTCCCTCCGCCGTTTTTTCATCCAACTCAATGTTTATTTTCTGTTCTTTATTGTTTTGATCACTCATGGCTTACAAATTTACTTCCTCTTCTTTATTGATTAAAAGGCTTGAGTATTCATCTTTAGAACCTACAATTACATCATTGTATTCACGCAACCCTGTTCCTGCAGGGATTTTGTGTCCAACAATTACGTTTTCTTTTAATCCTTGAAGGGTATCTTCTTTTCCGCTTACCGCCGCCTCGTTGAGTACTTTGGTCGTTTCCTGGAAGGAAGCTGCAGAAATAAACGATTTTGTTTGAAGGGAAGCTCTTGTAATTCCTTGAAGCTCTGGTGTCGCCGTTGCAGATTGCGCATCGCGTGCAACCACTAAGGCTTTTCCTTCGCGTTTCAAATAAGAGTTCTCATCGCGTAGTTCACGAGAAGTAATGACTTGCCCTGCCTTAAGGTTTTGAGAGTCTCCTACTTCTTCTACTACTTTTTTACCATAGAGGTTATCGTTCTCTTCGATAAAGTCAAATTTGTGAGCCAATTGGCCTTCTAGGAAAAGGGTATCTCCTGGATCGTTAATTTTCACTTTACTCATCATTTGTCGAACAACAACTTCAAAGTGCTTATCGTTAATTTTCACCCCTTGTAATCGGTATACTTCCTGAACTTCATTCACCAAGTATTGTTGTACCGCTGAAGGGCCTTTAATTTTCAAGATATCTAATGGCGTAATGGAACCGTCAGAAAGAGGCATTCCCGCTTTCACAAAGTCATTCTCTTGCACCAAAATTTGGTTGGATAATTTCACCAAGTATTTCTTGATGTCACCAAATTTAGACTCTACAATGATCTCGCGATTTCCACGCTTGATTTTTCCAAAAGAAACTACTCCATCGATTTCAGATACAACCGCTGGGTTAGAAGGATTACGCGCTTCGAACAATTCGGTTACACGTGGAAGACCTCCAGTAATATCCCCAGATTTTGCAGACTTACGTGGAATTTTAACCAAGGTTTTACCTTCGTTAATTTTCTCTCCGTCGTCCACCATAATGTGGGCACCTACAGGGAGGTTGTATGAACGTAAGGTATTTCCTTTAGCATCCTGAATCAATAAAGTAGGAATTAGTTTCTTGTTTCTCGATTCTGAAATTACTTTTTCTTGGAACCCGGTTTGTTCGTCAATTTCCACTTGGAAGGTGATCCCTTGCGCAATGTTTTCATAAACGATTTTACCAGAGAATTCAGAAACAATAACTCCGTTGAAAGGATCCCAAGTACAAACAGAAGTTCCTTTTTTAACGGTTGCCCCGTTTTTAATATTGAGAACCGATCCGTAAGGAATGTTATTGGTACTCAATACACTTTTTGTTTTCTTTTCAATGATTCGGATTTCTGTCGTTCTTGAAATTACAATATTGACATCATTTCCTTCTTGGTCTTTTCCTTTTACCGTTTTCAAATCATCAATCTCAGCTACCCCATCAAATTTGGTAATTAACTGATTTTCTTCAGAAATATTTCCGGCTACCCCACCTACGTGGAACGTACGCAGTGTAAGCTGCGTTCCTGGTTCTCCAATCGACTGTGCGGCAACAACCCCTACAGCTTCTCCTTTTTGAACCATTTTTCCAGTAGCTAGATTGCGACCGTAACAAGAAGCACAAATTCCTCTTTTTGCTTCACAGGTAAGTGGCGAACGCACCTCAACCATATCAATCGGCATTTGATCGACACTATCGGCTACTAAATCAAGGATTTGTTGACCTGCTTCAACAACAACATCACCCGTTAATGGATTTATAATATCGTTAAGAGCAACACGACCACGAATACGATCAGAAAGCTTTTCAACAATTTCTTCATTTTTACGAAGCGGCTTCACTTCGATTCCTCGAAGGGTGCCACAATCGACAGTATTAATGATTACATCTTGAGAAACATCTACCAAACGACGAGTTAGGTACCCTGCATCGGCAGTTTTAAGTGCCGTATCTGCAAGCCCTTTTCGTGCCCCGTGAGTAGAAATAAAGTATTCCAAAATGGATAATCCTTCTTTAAAGTTAGAGAGAATTGGGTTTTCAATAATCTCTCCCCCTCCTGCAGTAGATTTCTTTGGCTTGGCCATCAATCCACGCATTCCAGTCAACTGACGAATTTGCTCTTTCGAACCACGGGCACCAGAATCCAACATCATGTATACTGAGTTAAATCCTTGTTGATCTTCGCTGATACGTTTCATTGCCAAGGAAGTCAAGTGTGAGTTGGTCGAAGTCCAAACGTCGATAATTTGATTGTAACGCTCGTTGTTCGTAATCAGACCCATATTGTAGTTCCCTAAAATGGCATCTACCTTTTTATTGGCATCGTCGATTAACGGTTGCTTTTCTGGTGGAATAATAATGTCTCCAAGGCTGAACGAAAGTCCACCTTTAAAGGCAAATCCATACCCCATACTTTTGATTTTATCAAGGAAATCAGCGGTTTCTGGAACACTCGTTACTTTTAAAATCTGACCAATAATATCACGTAAGTTCTTTTTGGTCAACACTTCATTAAAAAATCCTGCTTGCTCCGGTACCACTTCGTTAAATAAAACACGTCCTACCGTAGTATCGATAATTTGATATTCTAACTCACCTGCTTCATTCAAAACTTTGGTGCGAATTTTAATCATCGCGTTCAAATCCACACGCTTATCGTTGTAGGCTATGTGCACTTCTTCTACAGAGTAGAATGTAAGTCCTTCTCCAGCAACTAGTGCTTCTTTTGTAGACTTACGCGCTTTGGTCATCTAATATAAACCGAGTACCATATCCTGAGAAGGTACGGTTACTGGTGAACCATTTGCAGGGTTAAGAATATTATGAGAAGCCAACATTAAAAGTTGTGACTCTAGAATAGCTTCTGGCCCAAGTGGTAGGTGAACCGCCATCTGGTCACCATCAAAATCGGCATTAAATGCAGTACACACTAGTGGGTGCAACTGAATCGCTTTCCCTTCAATAAGTTTAGGTTGGAAAGCTTGAATTCCCAAACGGTGAAGTGTGGGGGCACGGTTCAAAAGAACAGGATGTCCTTTCAATACATTTTCCAAAATATCCCAAACAACAGGTTCTTTGCGATCTATAATTTTCTTAGCCGACTTCACTGTTTTTACAATTCCACGCTCAATAAGCTTTCGCGTAATGAATGGCTTATACAGTTCTGCTGCCATGTCTTTTGGCAACCCACATTCGAATAATTTTAATTCGGGTCCAACAACAATTACAGAACGTGCAGAATAATCGACACGTTTTCCAAGTAAGTTTTGACGGAAACGCCCTTGCTTTCCTTTCAATGAATCGGAAAGGGATTTTAATGGACGGTTAGAATCTGTTTTTACAGCAGAAGACTTACGAGTATTGTCAAACAATGAATCGACAGACTCCTGAAGCATACGCTTTTCATTTCGAAGAATTACCTCAGGCGCTTTGATTTCTACCAAACGCTTTAAACGGTTGTTTCGAATAATGACACGGCGATATAAATCATTTAAATCTGAAGTAGCGAAGCGACCTCCATCCAAAGGAACAAGCGGACGCAATTCTGGTGGGATTACTGGAATCACTTTTAAAATCATCCATTCAGGGCGATTTTCTTTTCTCGTGTTCGCATCCTTTAATGCCTCTACGACTTGCAAACGCTTTAGCGCTTCTGTTTTACGCTGCTTAGATGTTTCGTTGTTGGCTTTGTGACGAAGTTCGTACGATAGCTCTTCCAAATCTATACGCGACAATAATTCGATCAAACACTCAGCACCCATCTTAGCGATGAATTTGTTGGGATCAGAATCTTCGAGGTATTGGTTATCATCCGGAAGGCGCTCCATGACATTGAGGTACTCTTCTTCCGTTAAGAAATCCATTTTTTGCAGGGATTCTCCTTCTTCATTTACTGCAAGTCCCGCCTGAATAACAACATAGCGTTCGTAGTAAATGATCATGTCTAATTTCTTAGAAGGCAATCCTAACAAATATCCAATTTTATTGGGTAAAGAACGGAAATACCAAATGTGAGCTACAGGCACTACCAAGATGATGTGTCCAACGCGATCGCGACGAACTTTCTTTTCGGTTACCTCAACTCCACATCGATCACACACAATTCCTTTGTATCGAATACGCTTGTATTTTCCACAAGCACACTCAAAGTCTTTTACAGGACCAAAAATACGTTCACAGAACAAACCGTCGCGTTCGGGCTTGTGTGTTCTATAGTTGATGGTTTCTGGCTTTAAAATCTCTCCACGAGAGTTACCTAAAATAACTTCAGGAGAGGATAAACCAATTGAAATTTTATTGAATTTTTTCTGGGTTACGTTTTCATTAAATCGTGCCATAACTCGCTTTTTTTTTGTTGTTGTTTCTGAATGACTTGTTATTCTTCTAATCGAATGTCTAGTCCAAGTCCTTTCAATTCATGCATCAATACGTTAAAAGATTCCGGCAATCCAGGTTCTGGAAGCGTTTCTCCTTTTACAATTGACTCGTAGGTTTTGGCGCGTCCAACCACATCATCTGATTTGACGGTCAAAATTTCTTGTAAAGTACTCGATGCTCCGTAAGCCTCAAGTGCCCATACTTCCATTTCTCCAAAACGCTGTCCTCCAAACTGTGCTTTACCACCCAATGGTTGCTGGGTAATAAGCGAGTAGGGACCGATGGATCGTGAGTGCATTTTATCATCGACCATGTGACCTAATTTCAACATGTAAATCACACCGACAGTTGCGGGTTGATCGAAACGCTCTCCTGTTCCTCCATCGTAGAGGTAGGTATGTCCATATTCTGGAATACCGGCTTCTGCAATAAGCGAATCAATTTCTGCAGCACTTGCCCCATCGAAAATAGGAGTGGCATATTTTTGACCCAATTTCTGTCCAGCCCAACCTAATACGGTTTCGTAAATCTGCCCAATGTTCATTCGAGAAGGTACACCTAGTGGATTCAATACGATGTCTACTGGGGTTCCGTCTTCTAAGAAAGGCATTTCTTCATCGCGAACAATACGGGCAACAATACCTTTGTTTCCGTGACGACCAGCCATTTTATCTCCTACTTTCAGTTTACGCTTTTTAGCAATATAAACTTTAGCAAGACGCTTGATTCCTGCAGGAAGTTCGTCTCCTACACTAATGGTGAATTTCTCACGACGAAGGGCGCCTTGTAGATCGTTTTCTTTGATTCTATAATTGTGAACCAAATCAGCGATGAGCGCATTCGTTTCAGCATTGGTTGTCCATGTTCCTTTGGTTAGGTGGGTATAGTCTTCCACCTTACTCAACATCTTCAACGTAAATTTCTTTCCTTTTGGAAGAACTTCTTCCCCAAGGTCATTTTGTACTCCTTGACAAGTTTTACCATTTACTATTGCAAATAGTTTTTCAACCATTACTCCATGAAGTTCTTCAAACTTCACATCGTATTTTGCTTCTAGTTCTTCTAGCTCTACCTTATCTTGGTTACGCTTACGTTTGTCTTTTACCGAACGAGTAAAAAGTTTTTTGTCGATAACAACTCCACGAAGTGATGGTGGTGCTTTTAAAGAAGCATCTTTTACATCACCTGCTTTGTCTCCAAAGATAGCACGGAGTAATTTCTCTTCTGGGGTAGGATCGGATTCTCCTTTAGGAGTAATTTTTCCGATCAGAATATCACCAGGAGTAACTTCTGCTCCAATTCGAATCATTCCAAATTCGTCCAAGTCTTTTGTCGCTTCTTCACTTACATTAGGAATATCATTGGTCAATTCCTCTGCTCCTAATTTAGTGTCACGTACATCCAATGAATATTCATCGATATGGATGGAAGTAAAAATATCTTCGCGAACTACTTTTTCAGAAATCACGATAGCGTCCTCAAAGTTGTACCCTTTCCAAGGCATAAAGGCCACTTTCATGTTTCTACCCAAAGCCAATTCACCGTCTTGCGTTGCATAACCTTGACAAAGTACTTGTCCTTTTGACACCTTATCCCCTTTTTTCACAATGGGCTTAAGGTTGATACATGTCCCTTGATTGGTCTTTCTAAACTTAACCAAATCGTAGGTTTTAATGTCGCCATCAAAACGCACTTTTTGTTCGCGTTCTGAATAGGTATAATTAATGGTGATTTTTTGTGCATCAACATATTCTACAACTCCGTCGCCTTCTGCGTTCACCAATACACGAGAATCGGTCGCTACTTGTCGCTCAAGACCGGTACCTACAATGGGCGATTCTGGGCGTAAAAGTGGAACTGCCTGGCGCATCATGTTTGATCCCATCAAGGCACGGTTAGCATCATCGTGCTCCAAGAAAGGAATTAAAGATGCAGAAATCGAAGCAATTTGATTCGGCGCTACATCGGTATAATCCAATTTTGTAGGATCTACAACGGGGTAATCCGCTTCTTCTCTTGCGATAATTTTATCGGAAGTAATTTTTCCGGTTTCATCGTAAGGAATATTGGCTTGTGCAATCAGCTTATCTTCTTCTTCCTCTGCGCTTAAGTAAACCGGGTTATCCAAATCGATTTTCCCATCGGTTACTTTGCGGTAAGGGGTTTCAATAAATCCTAGGTTATTCACTTTTGCAAATACACTCAAAGAAGAAATCAAACCAATGTTTGGTCCTTCCGGCGTTTCAATAGGACAAAGACGACCGTAGTGTGTGTAGTGGACATCGCGCACCTCAAAGCCTGCTCGCTCTCTTGAAAGTCCTCCAGGCCCTAAGGCAGAAAGTCTTCTTTTGTGCGTAATCTCAGCCAATGGATTGGTTTGATCCATAAATTGAGACAACTGGTTGGTTCCGAAGAACGTATTGATCACTGAAGAAAGTGTTTTAGCATTAATGAGGTCAATAGGGGTAAAGACTTCATTATCACGAACATTCATTCGCTCACGGATGGTTCTTGCCATACGGGCTAAACCAACTCCAAACTGAGAAGACAATTGCTCTCCAACTGTACGAACACGTCGGTTAGAAAGGTGATCAATGTCATCGATCTCAGCTTTTGAATTGATCAATTCAATCAAATATTTGATGATGGTGATGATATCTTGCTTGGTCAATACTTGCTTGTCCATTTCGATATCGTTCCCCAATTTCTTGTTCATACGATAACGCCCTACTTCTCCTAGGTTATAACGCTGATCGGAGAAGAACAATTTATCGATAATTCCACGAGCTGTTTCCTCATCTGGCGGTTCAGCATTTCGCAATTGACGATAGATGTGCTCAACCGCTTCTTTTTCAGAATTGGTTGGATCTTTTTGAAGCGTGTTATGAATGATTGCGTAATCAGACATATGAGCATCTTCCTTGTGAAGAAGAATGGTTTTTACACTTGCCTCTAAAATTTCTTCAACGTGTTCTTTTTCGATTACGGTATCGCGATCAATCACGATCTCATTTCGTTCAATCGAAATTACTTCACCAGTATCTTCATCTACGAAGTCTTCATGCCACGTATTTAAAACACGTGCAGCAAGCTTGCGTCCAATAACGCGCTTTAAACCGGTTTTAGAAACCTTTACTTCTTCTGCAAGATCAAAGATTTCTAAAATATCTTTATCTCTTTCGTAACCAATAGCTCTAAAAAGTGTGGTTACAGGTAATTTTTTCTTTCGGTCGATATACGCATACATCACATTGTTAATGTCTGTCGCAAATTCTATCCATGAACCTTTGAATGGAATAACTCTTGCCGAATAAAGTTTGGTTCCGTTGGCGTGGAAAGACTGACCAAAGAATACGCCAGGAGAACGGTGCAACTGTGAAACTACGATACGTTCGGCACCGTTAATTACAAAAGTTCCACTGGGGGTCATATAAGGAATCGTTCCTAAAAACACATCTTGAACTATGGTTTCAAAGTCTTCGTGTTCCGGATCGGTACAATACAATTTTAAACGCGCCTTCAAAGGCACGGAATAGGTGAGACCGCGTTCAATACATTCTTGAATGCTGTAACGAGGTGGGTCGACGAAATAATCTAAGAATTCGAGAACGAATTGATTGCGTGTATCGGTGATGGGAAAATTTTCTTTAAAAGTATTAAAGAGGCCCTCTTCAGCACGCTCGTCGGTTTTGGTTTCTAACTGGAAAAAGTCTTGGAACGACTTGATCTGAATGTCTAGAAAATCGGGATAGTTGGGGGTTTGTTTTGCAGAAGCAAAATTTACTCTGGTCGATGTTGTGTTCGGCATTGCTACTCTTTTAAATCGGTTAAAAAGCCAACTGTTTGATTTGGGGTCGTTTATAACGGAAAAAGGGTTACGACCTTTTGCGCATTGCAAAAGGCCATAACCTTAATTCAATGGAGGGTATTGAACTACTTAAGTTCAACTTCAGCTCCAGCTTCTTCTAAAGAAGATTTTAATCCTTCAGCTTCGTCTTTTGCTACACCTTCTTTCAATGGAGCAGGTGCGCTATCAACTAATTCTTTAGCTTCTTTTAAGCCAAGACCAGTTAATTCTTTAACGAGTTTTACAACAGCAAGTTTAGAGGCACCAGCTGATTTGAGAATAACATCAAATTCTGTTTTCTCTTCAGCAGCAGCGTCACCACCTCCAGCAGCAGGACCAGCAACAGCTACAGCAGCTGCAGCAGGCTCGATACCATACTCTTCTTTTAAAATGTCAGCTAATTCGTTAACTTCTTTTACAGTTAAATTAACTAGTTGTTCTGCGAAATCTTTTAAATCTGCCATGATTTAATTGTTTAAAATTTAAATAATTATTTGTTGTGTAATTACACTTTTGTTTTTGAGCTTATCGCTCGGATAAGGTTTGTAAAATTCCAGCCAATTTGCCGCCTCCAGACTGAAGTCCAGAAACCACGTTTTTAGCAGGAGATTGCAATAGAGTGATAATGTCTCCAATGAGTTCTTCTCTAGACTTGATGGCCACAAGGGTATCAAGTTGATCGTCCCCAACATAAACCGACTCTTCAATATAAGCTCCCTTAAGGATAGGCTTATCAGACTTCTTGCGAAAGTCTTTAATCAGTTTAGCAGGAACATTTCCAGCTTCAGAAAACATTAATGAGGTATTACCCTTCAATACTTGTGATAATTCGCCGAAGTCTTTGTCCGAAGCTTCCATTGCTTTTTCAAGCAAGGTATTTTTCACTACAGAAAGACGAATCCCAGCTTTAAAACAAGCACGTCTCAAGTCGGAAGTAGTTCCAGCGTCTAAACCAGCGATATCGGTAAGATATAGTGTTTTCGCTTCTGCTAGTTCTGCCTTGAGCGTTTCAATTACTTGCGATTTTTCTTCTCTTGTCATTAGAATGTGTTTTAAAAAATCTTAAGCGATTTTAGTGTCAATTGAAATACTTGGACTCATGGTAGAAGACATAAAAATGCTTTTTACATAGGTCCCTTTGGTGGTAGAAGGTTTTAACTTCATAATGGTTTTTAGCAATTCGTCAGCATTGTCTCGGATTTTATCCGCATCAAAAGATGCTTTCCCGATGGATGCGTGTACAATTCCTGTTTTATCCACTTTAAAGTCGATCTTCCCGCCTTTCACATCGCTAACTGCTTTCTTAACATCCATTGTAACTGTTCCCGTTTTTGGATTGGGCATTAAACCACGGGGGCCTAACACACGTCCTAAAGGACCCAATTTACCCATTACACTGGGCATGGTAACAATTACATCAACGTCGGTCCAGCCGTCTTTGATTTTTTGTAAGTATTCATCTAATCCAACATGATCAGCGCCTGCCTCTTTGGCTTCTGCTTCCTTATCTGGAGTAACAAGAGCTAAAACGCGAACGTTTTTTCCTGTTCCATGAGGTAAGGTTACTACACCACGAACCATTTGGTTCGCTTTACGAGGGTCTACCCCCAATCGAATTGCTAAATCAACCGAGGCATCAAATTTTACATTGGTTAAATCTTTAACTAATGCAGATGCTTCTTCTAGCGAATAGGTTTTCTTTGCGTCAACCTTTGCGCGTGCTTCTTTTTGCTTTTTTGTAAGTCTTGCCATTTCTTTTCTTTTTTAAAAATTAAAAGGGTGACTCACCTTTAACTGTGAAGCCCATAGAACGTGCGGTACCTGCGACCATTTTCATTGCAGATTCAACGGTAAATGCATTTAAATCTTGCATTTTATCCTCTGCGATAGTTCGGACTTGATCCCAAGTAACCGATGCTACTTTTGTTCTGTTGGGTTCTCCAGAGCCTTTTTTAGCCTTGGCTGCTTCCATCAATTGAACGGCCGCCGGAGGTGTCTTAATGACGAAATCAAATGATTTGTCTTTATAAACAGATATCACTACAGGAAGAACTTTTCCTGGTTTATCCTGGGTTCTTGCATTAAATTGCTTGCAAAACTCCATGATATTGACACCTGCAGCACCTAGCGCGGGTCCGACCGGTGGCGATGGATTCGCAGCACCTCCCCTAACTTGTAATTTGACTAGCTTGTCTACTTCTTTTGCCATTGTTTCAATTTACGTTTGTGAATTTCTAAAGTGGAAGCCAAAGAAATTCAATTTATATGTGTAACATTTAAATTTTCTCTACTTGCATGTAACTCAGCTCCAATGGGGTTTTACGCCCAAAGATTTTCACCATTACTTGAAGCTTACGTTTTTCTTCATTGACATGCTCAATGGATCCTGTAAATCCATTGAAAGGACCATCGATTACTTTGATGCTCTCTCCAATAGTGAAAGGAATAGCGATGTGCTCTTTACTCAACTCAAGCTCATCTACTTTTCCTAACAAGCGATTAACCTCTGAAGGTCGAAGTGGCACAGGCTCCCCTCCTTTTGTTTCGCCTAAAAACCCGATTACGTTAGTAACCGATTTAATGATATGAGGTATTTCACCAGATAGATCCGCTTTGATCATGATATATCCAGGGTAATACACTTTTTCTTTATTAATTTTCTTTCCGTTACGGATTTGAACTACTTTCTCAGTAGGCACAAGGATGTCTTCTAAAAAACTATCATACCCTAAGCGGCTGATCTCAGAGGCGATATAGTCTTTAATTTTGGCTTCTTGCCCGCTTACAGCGCGAACAACATACCACTTTTTTTGACTTACTTCTGCCATTGATTTATCCGTTAATTAGTTTAAAATAGGCCTTTACTACACCCGACAATACCGTATCTGCACCCCAAATGGCAAGTGAAAATAAGATTGAAAAACTTAAGACAACAACGGCTAAACGTTGTAATTCTGCACGGGGTGTCCAGGTCACATTATTTTTTAATTCCTCAAAAGAGTCTCTGATGTAGTCTATCATACCTTTGATTTGAATGTTATCATCTGCACGGGTTGAGAGGCTCGAACTCCCGACACCTGGTTTTGGAGACCAGTGCTCTACCAACTGAGCTAAACCCGTTTTTATTTGACACAAAAGGCGTCCGCCATTGGCGGACACCTCAAGGTCATTTTAAAAACTTTATTCTTAGTCGAGTAGTTCAGTTACCTGACCTGCTCCAACTGTACGACCACCTTCGCGAATTGCGAAACGTAATCCTACGTTCAATGCAATTGGAGAAATCAAATCAACCGTGATGGTTAAGTTATCTCCTGGCATTACCATTTCTACTCCGTCAGGAAGCACAATGTTTCCAGTTACGTCAGTTGTACGTACGTAAAACTGTGGACGGTAGTTGTTATGGAATGGAGTGTGACGTCCACCTTCTTCTTTTTTCAAGATATATACCTCAGCTTTGAATTTGGCGTGAGGAGTAACTGATCCAGGCTTACAAATTACCATACCACGTTTGATATCGGTTTTTTCAATACCACGTAATAAGATACCTACGTTATCTCCAGCTTCTCCACGGTCTAAGATTTTACGGAACATTTCAACTCCAGTAATTGTAGAGTCTAATTTTTCAGCTCCCATCCCGATAATATCAACAGCGTCCCCTGTGTTGGCAACACCTGTTTCAATACGTCCTGTTGCTACAGTACCACGACCAGTAATCGAGAATACATCTTCTACAGGCATTAAGAAATCTTTATCTACATCACGCTTAGGCAATTCAATCCAAGCATCTACTTCAGACATTAACTTCAATACAGTGTCTACCCACTTCTGCTCACCATTTAAGGCACCAAGTGCAGAACCAAGAATTACAGGAGTATTGTCACCATCGTAGTCGTAGAAAGAAAGTAAATCACGTACTTCCATTTCAACAAGCTCTAGAAGCTCTTCATCGTCTACCATATCGGCTTTGTTTAAGAAAACAACGATACGTGGAACACCTACCTGACGTCCAAGAAGGATGTGCTCGCGTGTTTGTGGCATAGGCCCATCCGTTGCAGCTACAACTAAGATAGCTCCATCCATTTGCGCCGCACCAGTTACCATGTTCTTTACGTAATCCGCGTGACCAGGACAGTCAACGTGAGCGTAGTGACGGTTTTCTGTTTGATATTCTACGTGAGACGTGTTAATTGTAATACCACGCTCTTTTTCTTCAGGAGCGTTATCAATTTGGTCGAAGCTTCTTGCTTCAGACATCCCAGCGTCTGCTAATACTTTAGTAATTGCAGCAGTTAAGGTTGTTTTACCGTGATCCACGTGGCCAATGGTTCCAATATTTAAATGGGGTTTTGACCGATCAAAAGTTTCTTTAGCCATAATACAGGTTTTTCTTTATTGTTTTAAGAGGTGCAAATTTATAAATTTTTACAATTAAGTTGTTAAAAACGAGAAACTTTTTAAAGATTTTTTTTTGCAAAAACAAAAATAACGCTAAACCCAACGATTTAAAAAAGAAAGGAACAGATCAAAACTACTGTTTCCGCTTTTTGTTCATTGCCAAAACGGCCTTTTCAATTCCTGCTGGAGAAAGGGATTCCATTGGAATAATTTGCTTAATGATTTGAATGGTGAGGGTGCTTTCCCAAAACTTTAGCGGTTCTGGATTGAGCCAAGCACATTTTTTAAAATGCTTAGTGAGTTCAACATAAGTGTTTAAGCTTTGTGTGCTTAATTCATAAGGTGCCATTGCTGCATCACCAATAAAAAACACATGGTAATTTGGACTTTTAGACAATATGCGATTGATAGGAACTCCTTTTCTGCGCTGAGCATCGCTAAAAACCTGCCCATAAATGGTATTATGAAAATAATAGGTTTCCAAATCGTGAGCAAACCTGGTTTTCATTTTTCGAAAAAGGTTTTGCACAGCCTTGATGTAGGGATGCATGGAGTATCCTCCATTGTCAATAAAAAGAAGGACCTGCAGTTTTTCGTCGGTTTCGTTTTTTAATTCAGGAAGAAAAAGTCCTCCTCTTTCCAGCCCTTTGTTAATGGTTTGTTCGACATCCAATCGCTCATAAGCCGATTCTTCTACAATTCCTTTTAATAAAGTAAGGGCAGCGTCTACATTATTATCGTTTAAGGTTGCATCCAAATCTACAGGGAAAAAATGGGGATCGCTCATTACTTTTCTTGCCATTTTTCCGCCGCCACTTCCACCTACACGGATTCCGTCTTTTGCAGCGCCCCCATGGCCATAAGGGGAAATTCCTCCCGTGCCTACCCAGTGACTTCCACCACTGTGCTTTGTTTTTTGCTGCTCCAATACTTTTTTCATTCGTTCCATGAGTTCCTCCAGGGATAAGTCCGAATAATCTGCCATCCGATCCAACGGTTTTCGTTCTCCTCCCTCTTCTTCCTGCGCGGCATCGTCTTCTAAATCGGCTTTGTCATTTTCCCAAAGTTCTCGCCCATCCATCACTTTTTTAATGTCATAGTGAGTGAGATGCACCTCATCTAAAAAATGACGTGCCATTTCCTCGTTTGTAAGGTTTTCGTCTAACCTTCCTACATTGACTTCTTTCCAGTCTTGAAAAGTTTGTGAGCGCAACACAGCATCGCTCAATTGCTCTCCATTCTTTATATCGATTGCTAAAAAGTAAGCATAAAAGGCACGGGTATAGGGGCCTAGCAATTCGGGGCTTTTTACAATAAAGGTTCGCATTACATTGAACAAGTCTCCAATCGTTTTTACCAAATCTCGATCGATTGCCTTTTGAAGCTACAACAAGGTGCGAACATCTACCTTGATACGATATTGACTAAAATGGGAAGGGAGGGTGGTAAACATTTTCTTTTCTTTAGTTCATCGAAGTGCCCATTGGAGGTTGCCCTTCACCGAGATTGAGTTGGCGTTGTACTTTTTCAAAATCAACTTGGGTTTTAATCAATGCACCCAAACCGTCCAATGCATTCAATTTTTGAATGGCTTCATCAGAAGAATAGGTTTTGATGTATTTCAACCAATTCAGAAGCTCACGCGTTGTAGGGGCGCGCTCCAACCCAATTTTTCTCAACTGATAAAAGATATCCAGCGCAGTATCTACAATTTTATTGCTCACCTTAGGGTGGTGTTTTTGGATAATCTCTCGCATCTTATCTGCCTCTGGAAATTGAATGTAATGATAAATACAACGGCCTTTAAATGCGGTCGGCAATTCTTGTTCTCGATTTGAGGTGATCACAATCGCTGGCATTTGGGCCTCCGAGATTTCAATAATTTCTCCCGATTCTGGCATCACCAATTTACGGTGACTTAGTGCATAAAGTAAGTCATTAGGGAACTCACGAGGGGCTTTGTCAATTTCGTCGATCAGCAGAACCGAATTGGGGGCACTAAATGCTTGTGCTGCTGGACCTTTTATCACATAGTCCGAAAGGGATTCTGTATCTCTTCCTGCAGTGGACATTTTGGTGGACAACCCTTTTTCTTCTCTCTGTGCATTGAGAATTTCTATTTGAGAATCGCGCAAATATTTAACATGATCAAATTTTGCGACAAATTGCTCTACATTACTTTTAGACCCCGCTGGATAAACAAACATTTCCAACTGCTGATCGGCCGCATATTGCAGGGGTAATTCCGTTTTCCCTGTTCCGGGTTCCCCTTCAATAAGCAAAGGCATTCCTAGAGTTCTTGCAATATGAAAAGCCTGCGCTAATTCTGGGTCGCACAAATAATTTGAGCTTCCTTCCCAATACTGTGTTTCAGCCATTTTTATTTTTAATTATGTGTTCTAAATATACTTTTTCTAATTCATTCCTATCGATTCGGTGCAAACCGGGATAAGAATGAATAATAGGATTTAACTTATTTTTTTTGAAAATCTCCTGAATGGATTTTATTCTTTTCTCTGTCAGAAATTGATCTTGCAACCCGTAGGTGAAAACTGTTTTTACTGCATTGAGTTCCGTTTTAGATTGTGTCAAGTCGATATCCTCCGGCACCCAACAGGCATATGGGATAAAAACATCTGCCTCCACTTTGTGGTGATGCAGCCAACGGTAGGCTGTGGTTCCACCCTGAGAAAAAGCAAGAATAATTTTCAATGCCGAGGGAGGCAATTTGGCTTCAAAAGTTTTGAAAAGCCCGCTTAGGTAATTGGCATTATCTTGAATTTCTTCTAAACGGTCGCGGTGAGTCATCCACGAAGCAACAACGGGACCACCAAAATCTTTCTCATAAAAACGGTGAAATGCCTCTGGAGCAACAACAAAGTGTGTTTTAGGATCAAAATCCTTGAACTTGTAAAGCATTTGATCGGAAAGCATTTTGGAACCGTGTAGCGCAAACCAAAAATATTGGGTGTCTTTGGATAAATCGCCATAGGTGGCGTAGCGTGCGGTTTTCTCACTCACGAAATAGCCTTTTTTCAATTCCATACTTTTCCTTGCAAACCTTTTGCTAAATATATGATTAAATACCTTTATCTTTCAAAAGAATTTAATTTCATTTAAATAAAATGGTTGTACTTGAAAAAGAAAAAAAGGTAGGCATCATTCGATTAAACGATGGGAAAGTAAATGCTTTGAGTTATCAAATGATTCGATCGATAAAAGAAGTTATCGAACAGGCTTATGAAGACGAGAGCGTTGGAGGATTGATTTTAACGGGGCGGCCTGGAGCCTTTAGTGCGGGACTCGATGTGATGGAGCAAGCTCAGATGGATGAGGAAGAAGCCCACCTGTTTTGGGTGACTTATTTTCAAATGCTTCAAGTGATGGTCCGCTACCCCAAGCCTTTTGTTTGTGCCATTTCGGGTTTTGCTCCAGCTGGGGCTACTCCCCTCACCCTTTGTGCAGATTATCGCATTATGAGCAACGACTCCAAATGTGTTATCGGACTTCATGAATTTAAACTTTCCATGCAAATTCCCGAATTGATGATTGACCTATGGAGCTACGCTTTAGGAGAAGCCAAAGCTTTTCAATTGATTCAAACGGCTACCCTACTCAATGCAAATGCGGCGCTGGAAGCAAATTTGATTCAAGAAATAGGGAGTCCTGAAACGGTTTTGGACTTGGCAAAAAAACACATGAACAAGTGCTTGCAAGTAGAACCGAGTGTGTATATCGAAAGTAAACGTTTGGCACGAAAACAACTTTTACAATTGGTGGATCGAGATATGGTAAAAATGGCATCAGATTTTGTAGCCTTTACCAATACCCCTGCGCTTAAAGCACGAGTAACTGCCTTTGCAGAAAAATTAAAACAAAAAAACTAATCGAATTTCATTGGCCGTGCAAGCCCTTCCTGAATTACTGTAGCTACCAAGTTTCCGGAGCGGTCAAAAATACTGCCTTTCCCTAAACATCGGGATCCAGAAATGTTGGGACTATCCATAGAAAACAACAACCAATCGTTTACATCAAAATCGCGGTGAAACCACATGGCATGGTCCAAACTCGCTACCTGAAGGGGTTGCTCAAAATTACCTTCGTAATGCCCAATTACCGACATTACCAATATATCGTAATCCACCGCATAGGCCAAAAATTCTTTTTGCTGGGTCGGTGAAAGCTCTGTTTTCCGTTTTAGCTTAAACCAGATATTTCGACTTTCAAAGGGAGATACCGCGTGGGAATAATTTTTCTCTGGACGAAATTCAAAAGCAAAGGGATGACGAGCTAACAAGTACAGCTTCATACGCTCGGGCATGTCATCGGTAGAATTTAATAATTCTGCGTCGGACAATAAGGTCTCGGGTTGTTCTGCCGCAGGAGATTTTAAATGTTGGTCTTTTCCTTCTTGGCCATGATGAAAAGAAGCGCTCATAACAAAAATAGCCTTGTTATTTTGATAAGCAGTTACACGACGAGTGGTAAAACTTCCCCCATCGCGCAAAGCCTCTACTCGATAGCTAATTGAGGTGGAAATATCTCCTGGCAAAATAAAATAACCGTGGAGGGAATGCACTCTTCGCTCGTCAGAAACTGTTTGCTGTGCGGCATGGAGCGCCTGAGCAAGCACCTGTCCGCCATAGACTCTTTTCCAAACGGTTTGATAATTTTCCCCGATATAAACAAAATCGTCTTCTTTTTTTAGGGATAAAAGTTCGGTAAGTCCTTCTGGAGTTTGCATGGTATAAAAAGTAAAGATAGGGAAATAAAAAAAGGCTAACCTAAAAAAGGGAAGCCTAGCTGGAGGTGAGCCAATGAGCGGATTTGAACCGCCGACCTCTTCCTTACCAAGGAAACGCTCTACCCCTGAGCTACACCGGCTTTTTAAAATTTGAGCGGGAGACCGGGTTCGAACCGGCGACATTCAGCTTGGAAGGCTGACGCTCTACCAACTGAGCTACTCCCGCTTTTAAAAATCATTGTGGGGAGAGCAGGATTCGAACCTGCGAAGGTAAAAACCAACAGATTTACAGTCTGTCCTCGTTGGCCGCTTGAGTATCTCCCCAAAAAAAGAGCCGATGGAGGGACTCGAACCCACGACCTGCTGATTACAAATCAGCTGCTCTAGCCAGCTGAGCTACATCGGCTTTTACATCTCTCTCGAGCGGTGCAAATGTATCAATTTATTTATTTTGTTTCAAAGAAAAATGAAAGAAAATATTCCACTTATGATCGCGTGAGTTCTTTGTGGCGAATCAATATGCGTTCTGCTGCTCGAACTCCTTGGTCTACAGCCTCTTCAAAGCTTTTAGCTATTTTCTTTACAACCACAATTTCACCCACTACCCCTATGCGCAGTTCCGTAAACTTATTGTTGGGACTCGATGTATTCTCCACTTTAAATGTAACATCGATATTGAGAATCCTATTGTAAAACTGCAATAGCTTTTTTGCTTTTTTCTTGGTAAAATCGACTAATTTACCATCAACATTAAAATTCGTTGCTTGTACATTAATTTCCATAAGACACTGGTTTTTGGGTTAAACTATTTTTTCTGTCCCCCCCTTGGATGCGCATTCTTGTAGATGCGCTTAATTTGTTCCATGCTACTATGGGTATAAACCTGTGTAGCGGCAAGCGATGCATGACCCAGTAAATCTTTTACTGTGTTCAAATCTGCACCTTGATTGAGCAAATGTGTTGCAAAGCTATGACGCAACATATGCGGACTTCTTTTTTACCTTGGTTGAGACTTCTTTAAAGTAGTTATTTACTACAGTATAAACAAGATTTTCAGTGACTTTTTCCCCTTTTTCATTTACAAAAAAATAATGCGTTGGAAAACGACCGAATTGCAAAACCACTTGTTCACTATAGATTTTAAACTGCTTTTCTAACTGGGGTAATAAAGGAATCAAACGCTCCTTGTTTTGTTTCCCAAGTACCCGAATTACTTTTGAATCGTAATCGATGGCATCGCGAGTTAAGTGAATCAGTTCTGTTCGGCGCATTCCTGTACAATACAATGTTTCAATGATTGTTTTAGAAAGGGTTCCGGAATAGCTGTCTTCAAAATAAGCCCCATCTAGCAGTTTATCAATTTCCTTTTCAGTAAAAGGGATTTGAATTTCCTTGACTTCCTTC
Source organism: Candidatus Arcticimaribacter sp. (assembly GCA_038143215.1). Lineage (GTDB taxonomy): Bacteria > Bacteroidota > Bacteroidia > Flavobacteriales > Flavobacteriaceae > Arcticimaribacter. Next base: position 212,556 of record JAYQLP010000003.1, read on the forward strand.
AAAGGTTTGTGTTGGCGCAAAGGATGAACCGTTATTCGCCCCACACGAATTAAAAATTGATAATAGGAACGAAGAACAGAAAGTTTCCGATTAATACTGCGGTTGGTTAAGCCTTTGTTTACTAATACAACAATCCAAGAGCGGATAATGGCATACTTTATTTCTTCAATGGAAGCAATATCATACACAGAACTACAGTAGGATTGAAAAGCAGACAGGTCGTCTCCATAGGCACGAACGGTATGCGGAGAATATTTTTTTTCCTTTTGCAGGTAGTCAAGAAACTTAGAAATGGACATAAAAAAAAACGTTGAAAGAAAGATACTACTTTTCTCCCAACGTTTTGTAAAGGGTATTCAATGCAATTATTGCATTTCGGCATCGCGAAGACGCTGAATGTATTGTGCTTTTTGAATTTTAGTTCGGTTTTTTACCGATGGCTTAATAAACTGCTTGCGTGCACGAAGCTGACGGATTCCTCCTGTTTTATCAAATTTTCGCTTAAAGCGCTTGAGCGCTCTGTCGATATTTTCGCCTTCTTTTAATGGAATTATTAACATATTGCTTATCCTCCTTTCTTTTAAACTGGTGGCAAATATACTTTTTTTAATGAAAAGAAACGAACAAAATCATTTATTTAAAATATGTCGAGAAATCACTAGTTTTTGGATCTCTGTAGTCCCTTCTCCAATGGTACACAGCTTGGCATCGCGATAAAATTTTTCTACCGGATAATCTTTTGTAAAGCCATATCCCCCGTGAATTTGAACCGCTTCATTGGCAATTTTTACACAGACTTCACTAGCATACATCTTTGCCATAGCGCCAATTTTGGTAACATTTTTACCTGCTTCTTTGTCCGAGGCAGCTTTGCGAAGCAAAAGTTCTGAAGCTTCGATTTCTGTTGCCATGTCAGCTAATTTAAAAGCGACTGACTGAAATTTGCTGATGGATTTTCCAAATTGGTGTCGCTCTTGCGAATACTGTAACGAGGCTTCATAGGCGCCTTTAGCAATTCCTAATGAGAGTGCTCCAATAGAAATGCGACCTCCATCCAAGATTTTCATGGATTGAATGAACCCTTCCCCTACTTCACCCAAACGATTTTCATCGGGGATTTTACATTGGTCAAATACCATTTCTGCTGTTTCAGAAGAACGCATTCCCAATTTATTTTCTTTTTTCCCAGCATAGAACCCAGGAGTTCCGCGTTCAACTACAAAGGCAGTCATTCCATGATTGTCTCCCTTTTCTCCGTTACGCGCAATTACCACAGCAATATCGCCGCTTTTCCCGTGCGTAATGAAGTTTTTTGTCCCGTTGAGTATCCAATGATCGCCTTCTTTTTTAGCAGTTGTACTCATTCCTTTCGCATCCGAACCTGTATTGTGCTCCGTCAATCCCCAAGCGCCAATGTGTTCTCCACTGGCTAACTTTGGCAACCATTTGCATCGCTGAGTTTCGTTTCCAAAAAGATAAATGTGATTGGCACAAAGGGAATTATGTGCCGCTACCGACAGTCCCATTGATGGATCTACTTTAGAAATTTCTTCAATAATTGTAATGTATTCATGATATCCTAAACCAGCTCCGCCATATTCTTCAGGTATTAAAACACCCAAAAAACCTAACGCACCTGCTTCTTGAAGCACTTCGATTGGAAAATGTTGGCTTTCGTCCCATTGCATCACAAAAGGCTTGATGTGCTTTTCGGCATATGCTTTTGCAGCTTCTGCCACCATTTTCAAGGACTCCGTATTTAGCATAGTCGTGGGTGTAGACGTATCTATCATAGCTTTTTAATACAAATATAAGGCTAATCTTTCAATCTTCAACGAATCTAAAATAGCGTATTTTTTTAGGTCATTAAACACCATTTTTTGCTGTTGAGTTCGAAAGGCAACGATCTGTTTTGCTTCTTTCCAGTTGAGATAGGGAAGCGCGCTCAATTCTTGCAGACTGGCATCGTTTATTGAAAGCCGCTCTATTTTGGGAACAGCCCCTAATTGAGCGTTTTTCTGAAGGCGTTGTACTACTTCGGGGGACAATCCATAAACTTCTAACAATTGGTCTAAGGCTGAAAATCCTCCCAAACGCTTTCTGTACTTGACAATGCGCTCACTCAACACCGGTCCAATACCCCGAATAGCCTGAAAATGCGCGACGCTAGCCGCATTGATATTGATGATTTTTGGAGTAGAAAAACGATTTTTCGGTTTGGGAGTTGACTTCCTTTTTGGAAATGAAAAATAAGGCCGGTACTTTTCAATCCATTTTGCATCGACTTGTGCAATGGGTTGGAACTGAGCAATGGAATTAATCCATTTCCCCTCGGCTCGAAAAGCATGGATACGATCGATTTGGGCAGGTGTCAATTCGATAATATACCCTCTATAATCGCTAATAAAATTAGGATTAAAAGGATAAATGGTTTCTTTAGTTTCTTGTTTAAGAAGATTGACAACAATTTGGGTAGGCACATCCTCGCTTAACCAAGGGGTTGTTTTTTGTGATCGGAGTAGTCGCTTGGTGAAAGCCAAACCCAAAAGCAAAATAAACAGAAACAAAATGGCCTTGAGTTTTTCATGTTTAATGCCCCCAAGACCATTTGATTTCATCTGTTTTTAATTTCGATTGGCAATAGCACTGAGGTAGCGATTCAACTCTTCTTTCACTTTTGGGAATAAGAAGAACAACCCAATCATATTGGGGAATACCAAAGCTAAAATCATGGCATCGGAGAAGGTCCAAACGGCCGACATATCTCCAGCAGCACCGATTACGATAAAGAGGAGAAATAGAACCTTATACGTCAAATCTGAGATCTTGCTTTTTCCAAAAACAAACATCCAAGATTGCAAACCGTAATACGACCAAGAAATCATGGTGGAAATAGCAAACAAAACCACAGCGAGGGTTAAAAATGGACCCGAAAAGGATATGTATTTTGAAAAGGCCGCTGCAGTTATTGCTGCACCCTCTACTTGTTGACCTGCAATGGTTACAATTCCACCCTCACCGCCATATTGGAAAACGGTATTGTCTCCATTGAAAATGATGATTACCAAAGCCGTCATGGTACAGATTACTACGGTATCGGTAAAAGGTTCTAATAAAGCAACCAATCCTTCAGAGGCAGCGTATTTTGTTTTTACAGCAGAATGGGCAATGGAAGCCGAACCTGCTCCTGCTTCATTGGAAAATGCAGCTCTTCTAAAGCCTGTAATCAACACGCCCATCATTCCCCCTAAGCCAGCTTGTGGACTAAAGGCTTGTGTGAAAATCATAGCAAAAGCATCGTCTACAAAACTAATGTTGGTGAGAATAATATAGAGGCAGGCTAACAAATACATTCCCGCCATAAAGGGAACCACTTTTTCAGTTACTGAAGCAATTCGTTTAATTCCTCCGATAATGATTACGCCTACAAGTACCATCATGATTACACCTATAATAGTTCTAGCATTACCCCCTGTCATTCCAAATGATTCTACCAATTGCATGGCAGCTTGATTCGATTGTGCCGCATTTCCACCCCCAAAAGAAGCACCGATACATAGAACGGCAAAAATTACAGCAAGGGCTTTTCCTAGTTTTGCCAAACCACGCTCTTCTAGTCCTTTGGTCAGGTAGTACATCGGACCTCCATAAACCGTTCCATCTTCCCCTATATCGCGATAGCGTACTCCAAGGGTGCATTCCACAAATTTGGTCGACATTCCAATGAGTCCACATAAGATCATCCAAAAAGTAGCCCCAGGACCTCCAACAGCAATTGCAAGCGCTACTCCGGCAATATTTCCGTTTCCTACAGTACCGGAAACGGCCGTAGCCAAAGCTTGAAAATGGCTTACCTCGCCTTCTTCGTTCTCGTCTTTAGCTCCATCGGTCGCTAAATCTGAATTATCAGGGGAATGATGATCGATATCGTCATATTTTCCACGCACCGTATTGACGGCCAATGGAAATCGTTTTACATTAATGAATCCGAAGTAGATGGTGAAAAACATAGCACCACCCACCAATAAAAAAATGATGGTTGGAACTTCAGTCCCTGGGAAGTTATGAAGAACAACTGCTCCCCACCAGTTGGCAATGGGAGTGAATGCTTCGTTGATTTTTTCGTCCAATCCTTGCTCTTGTGCAAAGAGTGGAAAAGCGAAAAGAATAAATAAAAAAGTAAGAATCTGTTTTGGCTTGCTTAACATGAAATATTGGTTTTCTTATACGATGAGCCAATATCTTAAAAATAATTGCGAATAAAAAACTTTACTCAAATTTGATTTGCATTTAGAGATCAAATACAGAACTGCGTTTGGTGTAAATTAAATCTTTCAGTTTTAACCAAAAGGCCAAAGTGAGGTAAAGCACAAAACCGCCCACCAAAGTTGCGAAAGAAGCATAGATAAAAAACAAGCGTACGCTTTTCACTTTCATTCCCAACGCTTCTGCTAGTCGCGTAGAAACAGCAAAACCGTTTTTTTCAAACCACTGTCTAATTTTTGTCGTTTTCATTTTAAGAGATATACACCTACACTGCAAAATAAACACTTTTTTTGTTGACAATAGTTCTTATTGAGATGCAATAGCCCTTGGGTATCCATGGCACTTCTCACCTCTACCCCTTGTTTTTTGTATTGATTGACAATCCCATTTTCTTCCGCCTTACAGGCGTTTATCCATTTCAACATCAATTCAGAAACCTCATTTCCTTGTTGTTTTGATAATGGTAGTAAAAAGGAATTAGGGTGTTGATTTTAAGGAGCTCAACAAAACTTTTACTCAAGCCTTTGGAACGCTCTTTTGTTGCTTTTCCAAAAGAATAGTGGGTCCGCCAGAAAGGACTCACATCCAAATCAAAAAGCCAGTTGGTATGCAACTGATTTTTAGAAAAAAAAACGGGAAAGCAAACCTTTTTCACTGGCCAATAATTGGGCTAACTGCACCCACCTCAACGTTGGGAAATTGGGTGGCCTAAGCCGGGCAAACGAAAAAGAAAAATGGGTGGTTTTTGGAAGGTTGAATTTATGCTGAAAAAACGCATATTGTTTTAGTAACTTTTGACCGTAAATGGTTTTTTCTCCCAAATGCAATAAACCCGAATATCCTAAGAATAATGCCTCTAAATCTTCGGCGCTGGATTGAAGTTTCCGAATGACCGAAAAAGGAAGTTCGGAAGCCACTTGAAGGAAGGCAGAGCCGTTGACATTCAATCCGAAATTTTTAGCTAATAGCACAAAAAGTACCGCTTCCCAATCGTTCTTTTTATGTTGACATAGCTCGGCTATTCGCTCTGTTCTTTGCTCAAGTCGTTCAAAATACAAGCGCTCGGTATAAATTCGCCACCGTTCTTTCGGAAATTTGTTGCTGTAGTTTTCACAAGGGATAAAATGCGATTCGTTTTGAAAAGTGCGTTGGTGCTTTTCCAACAATAAAGGGGAAACCACATTTTCTAAACAAAGCGTGGGTAAAGGCTTTCCATTTTTAGCAAGCACTTCGAGCTTGTCTTGCCAAACCACATGAAGAATAACATTATCGTATAAAGGATTGTTTTGATGCTGATGACGGTACCAATCCGCCGAAGAAAGATGAATTTCAACCGCACCAACCCATAGCAAATCTCCGATCTGAATTTTTGCAGATAAAAAATCGGTGCCATCGTGTTTATTGGCTATACCAGGGTGAACGACCACAAGAGCATCTCCTGAGGTCGTATTGAGATTATGAAATGGAAATTTCTGAAACTTCCATACAAAATGTAGGAAGTCTTCTCGCATGATTTGGGGGTTGGAGACTAAGCCACAGGGCCTGTCCAAGCGAGAATTCCTCCTTCTAAATTATAGGTCGCTTCTACACCCAGCTGATCAAAAAGCTGACAGGCCTGAGCGCTTCTGGCCCCCGATCTACAATAAATAAAATACGTTTTGGAAGTGTCCATTGTCTGTGCCGCTTCCATAAAATTAGCGGGCTGACGGATGTCGAGTAAGGTGGCGCCGGGCAAGTGCTTTTCATCAAATTCTTCTTGCGTACGAACATCCAACAATACCGATCCTTCGGTCTGAACACGAAGGTCTTCCCATTCTTTTGGTGATAGTTCTGTCATAATTTAAACGAGGGTTAATTATTATAAAACAAAGGTATCGAAATATGCTTGGTTTAAAAAAATATATTATGTTTGTCGAAACAAATGTTGTAGTGACAAATAAAAAAAGACACTTCTCAATCGTAAACTTGTTGTTGCCTTAATGAGCAGCGGTAGTCGGGTCGATGTAGAAATGAATCAATTTTTTAAAACCTACGACATATCGCTACCCCAGTTTAATGTCCTTCGAATTCTTCGAGGGCTGGGTGGAAAACCAGCCAATTTATCAACCATCAGCGAGCGTATGATTCATAAGAAGAGTAATACGACACGCTTAATCGATAAATTGATTGAAAAGCAATTGGTAGCGAGAAAAATTTGTGAACAGAACAGAAGAAAAATAGAAGTGGAGCTCACTCCTAGTGGAGAGCAACTGCTAAAAAAAATTGATTTACATTTGGACGAGAAGGAAGCCGAAATGCTGGGCCCCTTAAACCAAAATGAAAAAGAAAAATTGCTTGCCCTAATTCAAAAAACCTTAACATCTTAAACCATTTATTCACCTTAATTTTTAAAAACAACAACTATGAAAAAAACAATGCTAACCCTTTTGTGTGCAACAGCTACTTTATTTGGAACAAGTATAATGACTGCTCAAAGCAAAACTGTTGATGCAGAAAACAGTAACATTCATTGGCTAGGTAAAAAAGTAACAGGCCAACACGAAGGAAACATTGCTCTAAAATCAGGAGCACTAGAAATGGAAGGCGATAAATTAACCGGAGGTGAGTTTGTCGTGAACATGAACAGCATGAGCTGTACAGATCTTTCAGGTTCGTATGCAGACAAACTTATTGGCCATCTAAAAAGCGATGACTTTTTTGGAGTTGAAACTCACCCTGAAGCAAAATTAGTTTTCACCACTATAGATTATAAAGGCGACAATCAATACGCGATCGTAGGAGATTTTACCATCAAAGGAAAAACAAATCCTGCTGCATTTGACTTAGTCGTAAACGGCGATGAAGCGACCGCTAAAGTAATCATCGACCGATCAAAATACGATATCCGTTATGGGTCTAATTCCTTTTTTGACAATTTAGGAGACAAAGCCATTTACGATGAATTTGAACTCCAAGTAACCTTAAAACTCTAATTTATGAAATCAAATCGACCTAAATGTGGTTGTGGTAATACACAAAATCCTGAAGGATTTTGTGATGGATCACACGCCAATAAATAATTTCTCCTTTCAATATTGAACACATTAATTTTTTTGAATTATATTTGACTCAATGAAAACGAGAATCAACAGCATAAATTGGTGGAACGAATAGTATTTCTTATTCGTGAAACACGCTTATATTAACCATACCAAGGCTTGTCATCACGACAAGCCTTTTTTAATTCGTCTAAAATGAAAAAGTTTGTATTGCAAACGCGGCACAAAAAAATATTGGCTGACACCCTTACTCCGGTGAGCATTTATCTGCAACTGCGAGATGTTTTCCCCCACTCTCTTTTGCTAGAGAGCAGCGATTATCATGCAAACAATAACGATTTTTCTTATATCTGCTGTAACCCCATAGCAAGCATTGAAGTAAAAAATAGGGAAATGGTCAAAACCTTTCCCGACGGAACAAGTACCCGAGAAACTATTGATGAGCATTTTGATGTTGCTTCACAAATTCACGACTTTGCGCAACAATTCGAAAGTCCAGTTTTTCCTTTCAAATTTGTAACTAACGGTTTGTTTGGCTTCATTGCTCACGATGCCGTTCAACATTTTGAACAATTGAAGCTCAACCAAGAAAAAGACGGTCTCGATATTCCGAACATTTATTACGCCGTTTATCAAAACATTATCGCCGTTAGCTTATTCAATCATGAAGCACATCTTTTTTCGCATAGTTTGGATGGAACGGATACCCTTCCCGAAATCGAGAAAATTTTAAAAAATAAAGCTTCTGCAAAATTTTCGTTTCAAAAAGAAGGCGAAAAAACATCCAATCTAACCGATGAACAATTCTTAGATTTTGTACAAAAAGGCAAACAACATTGCTTCCGTGGCGATGTTTTTCAACTGGTATTATCACGCCGTTTTTCACAAAAATTTAGCGGTGATGAATTCAATGTGTACCGCACCCTAAGATCGATTAATCCATCTCCCTACCTCTTTTTCTTTGACTATGGAGGGTTCAAAATTTTTGGAAGTTCGCCCGAAGCACAACTTGTGGTACAAGATGGAAAAGCAGAAATACATCCAATTGCAGGAACCTTTAAACGTACTGGGGATGACGAAAGCGACACCCAATCGGCTTTGGAACTTGCAAAAGACCCTAAAGAGAATAGCGAACATGTAATGCTTGTCGATTTAGCACGAAATGACCTCAGCAGAAATGGATCGGGGGTTGTGGTGGAAAAAAACCGGGAAATTCAACTTTTTTCCCACGTGATTCACTTAGTTTCCAAGGTGACTTGCGACATGAAAAAAAGTGCAAAAACCTTTCAAGTAGTCGCCGACACTTTCCCGGCCGGAACGTTGAGTGGTGCCCCAAAACACAAAGCACTGCAGCTGATTGACCGTTACGAAACCATAAAGAGAAACTTTTATGGAGGAGCCATTGGCTATATGGATTTCAATGGGAATTTTAACCACGCCATTATCATCCGATCGTTTTTAAGCAAAAATAAAACCCTCCACTATCAAGCTGGAGCGGGAATTGTTGCCGATTCAAAACCAGAAAACGAACTGCAAGAAGTATATAACAAATTAGGGGCGCTTGACAAAGCCCTCACTTTAGCCGAAAATATCCAATGAAAAAAGTATTTGTAATTGATAACTACGATTCCTTTACCTACAATTTAGTTCACTACTTGGAAGAACTAAATTGCGAAGTGACTGTGAAAAGAAACGACCAATTTGATCTGGATGAGATAGAAAAATATCCACATTTATTGTTGTCTCCTGGCCCAGGTATTCCGTCAGAATCAGGACAATTGATTGCCGCTATCGAGCGCTATGCACCAACACATAATATTTTGGGGATTTGTTTAGGTCACCAAGCCATTGGAGAAGTTTTTGGAGCTTCGTTGGTGAATTTGGATAAAGTATACCATGGGGTGGCTACCGCTGTAGAAGTTTGCGAAGAAGACCTCCTTTTTAAAGGCTTGCCCCAACGTTTTGATATTGGACGTTATCATTCTTGGGTGGTAGATACACCGCTTCCCCCCGCGTTAATTGCGACTTCCTACGACGACCAAGGACAGCTGATGTCGCTGCGCCATGCCGAGTACAAGGTTCGCGCTGTGCAATACCATCCCGAATCGGTACTAACTCCTCTAGGGAAAAAAATTTTAGAAAACTGGATCAATAGCTAAACGGATGAAAACACTTTTAACACGACTCACCCAGCACGAGGAACTTTCTAAAGAAGAAGCCAAACAACTCATTTTTGCTATGGCGGAAGGAAAGCAATCTCCAGTTCAAATGGCCTCCATTCTGACGGTTTACATGATGCGTAGCATCAGCTTAAATGAATTGGAAGGGTTTAGAGCAGCCTTATTGGAGCTTTGTATAGCAGTGGATTTAAGCGAATTCAATACCATAGACCTTTGCGGGACAGGCGGTGATGGAAAAGATACATTTAACATTTCAACCCTTTCGGCCTTTGTAACGGCTGGTGCGGGAGTAAAAGTGACCAAACACGGAAATTACGGCGTTTCTTCAGGGTGTGGATCAAGTAATGTTTTGGAAGTCTTGGGCATTCAATTCACAAACAATACCGACCATTTAAAACGCGCATTGGATCAGGCGGGAATTTGCATCTTACACGCTCCCCTTTTCCACCCTGCCATGAAAAACGTAGCACCCGTTCGACGCGAACTGGGAGTGAAAACTTTTTTTTAACATGCTTGGCCCATTGGTAAACCCAAGCTTTCCTAAAAATCAAATCACCGGTGTTTTTAATCTTGAATTGGCGCGACTCTACCACTATCTGTTTCAAAAAACAGACACCCAATATGCTGTACTCTATGCCTTGGATGGCTATGATGAAATTTCTTTAACACAAGGCGCTAAAGTCTTTCAAAATGATGGAGAAAAGCTCGTTCTACCTTCCGATTTTGGATTAGAACCCCTGGATGCTAAAGCCATTGCAGGCGGAAATAATGTCGATAGTTCTGCGAAAATTTTTACGGATGTACTGGACAATAAAGGCACGGCTGCCCAACAAAATGTAGTTTGTGCCAATGCTGGACTGGCACTATCCGTTGCCCTTCAAATTTCCATGCAAGAAGGTTTTGAAAAAGCAAAAGAATCGTTACTGTCTGGAAAAGCAAAGAAAGCATTTACCACCCTTCAATCGATTTCCTCATGAGTATTTTAAATCAAATAGTTGCCGATAAAAAGAAAGAAGTTGAATTGAGAAAAACACTTTTCAGTACCGCTTACTGGGAAGCTTCGCCCTTATTCCAACGCAAAACAAATTCACTAGCTGCTCGACTAAAAGCAAGCGATTCAGGTATTATTGCAGAACACAAAAGGCGTTCTCCTTCCAAACCCAACATCAATACAACATTGAGTGTGGCTGAAGTTGCCAAAGGCTATGAAGAGGCAGGAGTCTGTGGCATGTCTGTACTTACCGACGGAAAATATTTTGGAGGCTCTTTGGATGATTTAATCCAAGCCAGAGCCGCTTGTGAATTACCACTGCTTCGCAAAGACTTTATCGTAGATGCCTACCAAATTATTGAGGCCAAAGCCCACGGGGCTGATGTTATTTTACTCATTGCAGCCTGTTTGTCACGCGAAGAAATAAAAGCACTTTCTCTCTTTGCAAAAGACTTGGCGATGGATGTCCTTCTTGAAGTACACAACGAAGCCGAACTCAATGCATCGATGATGCCGAGAGTATTGATTTACTCGGGGTTAATAATCGGGATTTAAAAACATTTACCGTTTCACTGGAAACCAGTCGTTCGCTCGCTAAAAAAATCCCCGATGATTTTGTAAAAGTATCGGAAAGTGGAATCAGTGATGCTGCAGCAATAAAAGACCTTCAATCCTACGGATATCAAGGGTTTTTAGTGGGTGAAAACTTTATGAAAACGAAAAATCCAGGAGAAGCTGCCCAAGGTTTTATAAAAACAATTGAAGGATGAAACTGAAAGTATGTGGCATGCGTGAACCCGATAATATTAAAGCACTTAGTGGCTTGAAACCCGATTATATGGGTTTTATTTTTTGGGCACCATCAAAACGATTTGTGGAAAAAGAAACGCCCCAACTTCCAGCTGAAATCAAAAAAACAGGGGTGTTTGTAGACGCCTCTGTAGATTATATTCAAAGTTGTATCGAAACGCATCACTTGAATGCAATCCAACTTCACGGGAAAGAAACCCCACAGTACTGCGCTTTAGTAAAAAGCTTTGGGAAAGAAATAATTAAAGCCTTTTCTGTCGCTACGGATTTTGATTTTAAAACCCTAGAAGCCTATGAAAACAGCTGTGATTATTTCCTTTTCGACACCAAAGGAGAACTCCCAGGCGGAAATGGTTTTGGATTTGACTGGTCCATTTTAAAAAACTATCCCTATACAAAACCCTTCTTTTTAAGCGGAGGCATAGGGCCCAACGATATACCTAAATTAAAAAAGATATTAAAAACCGATTTACCGATACATGCAATCGATGTAAATAGTAAATTTGAATCCCAACCTGGAAAAAAGGAAATTCCCTCCCTGATCCAGTTTAAAAAAGATGTGTATGAATTATAATGTAGACGAGAAAGGGTATTACGGTGATTTTGGAGGTGCGTTCATCCCCGAAATGCTGTATCCCAATGTGGAAGAATTACGACAGAATTATCTGAAAATTACTTCTGAGCCTTCCTTTCAAAAGGAATTTGATCTTTTGCTTAAAGACTATGTAGGACGCCCTACACCTTTGTATTTCGCAAAGCGACTTTCCGAAAAATACAACACAAAGATCTATCTAAAACGGGAAGACTTATGCCATACGGGAGCGCATAAAGTAAACAATACGATTGGTCAAATTCTCTTAGCAAAACGACTGGGGAAAAACCGTATCATTGCGGAAACTGGCGCTGGACAGCACGGGGTAGCAACAGCAACGGTATGTGCACTCATGGGCATTCAATGCATCGTGTATATGGGGGAATTAGACATTCAACGCCAAGCGCCCAACGTGGCACGCATGAAAATGCTCGGCGCCGAAGTTCGGCCTGCCCAATCGGGGAGCAAAACCTTAAAAGACGCTACCAATGAAGCCATTCGAGATTGGATCAACAATCCAGTAGATACGCATTACATCATCGGATCGGTAGTAGGGCCGCACCCCTACCCGGATATGGTTGCACGTTTCCAATCGGTTATTAGTCAAGAAACACAAAAGCAACTCTTAGAATGCGAGGGAAGAGATTATCCTGATCATGTCATTGCCTGTGTAGGTGGTGGAAGTAATGCCGCTGGATTATATTACCAATACCTCAACGATGAAAGGGTAAACATCATTGCTGTAGAAGCTGCTGGAAAAGGCATCGATACAGGAGAAAGTGCAGCTACCTCCGTGCTGGGGCGAGAAGGCATTATTCACGGAAGCAAAACCTTGTTGATGCAAACCAACGACGGACAAATTACAGAACCTTATTCGATTTCTGCAGGTTTGGATTACCCCGGGGTAGGCCCTATGCACGCTCACTTGTTCCGTAGCAAACGTGCAGAATTTATTTCTATTCCCGACCAAGAAGCCATGGATTGGGGGCTTACTTTGTCGCAAATGGAGGGTATTATTCCCGCCATAGAAACAGCCCACGCTTTTGCTGCGCTCGACGTGCGCAAGTTTGGCCCAGAAGAAGTTATTGTATTTAATTGTTCAGGTCGTGGAGACAAAGACTTGGATACCTATATTGATTATTTTAAGTTGTAATGAATCGAATTGATCAAAAATTTAAAGAGGACAAAAAACTCTTATCCATTTATTTCTCTGCAGGATACCCGCGCCTTGAAGACACCGTTCCTATTCTAAAAAATCTGCAAGCCGCAGGGGTAGACATGATCGAAATTGGTCTTCCCTTTTCTGATCCTTTAGCCGATGGACCGACCATTCAGGAAAGTTCTACGGCAGCGCTTCAAAACGGAATGACAACAGACAAACTGTTTGCGCAGTTGGAGAATATTAGAGAGCACATCGACATTCCTTTGGTACTAATGGGATATTTTAATCCCATGATGCAATACGGAATTGAAAAATTCTGTCAAAAATGCGAAGCCATTGGTATCGATGGTCTCATTATCCCCGATTTACCTGTAGACGTATATCATGTAGCGTACAAAGCCCTGTTCGATCAACATGGACTGTATAATATGTTTTTAATTACACCCCAAACCCCAGAAGAGCGTATACGCTATATAGACGAAGTGTCCAACGGGTTTATTTATATGGTGAGTAGCGCTAGTGTAACGGGGGCAAAAAGTACTTTTGGCAACACCCAAACCGATTATTTCCAGCGCATTGCGGCCATGGATTTGAACACCCCAACCGTAGTCGGATTTGGAATTAGCAATGCGGAAACATACGCTGCCGCAACATCGCATTCCCGAGGAGCCATTATAGGCTCTGCCTTTATCAAATTCCTAGCAAAAGAAGGTGTAGATCAAATTGAAGCGTTTGTGAAATCCATTCGGGATTAAAACCGCCAGCCTAAACGAAAATTTACCGGTACACTAACTGAAGTAAATTTCCCTTTTGCAATTCTTTGAGACTTCAGATCGAAGAATGGAAAATTATCGGTAGTAATAAAAAAATCCTCTGGATTTTCCCTTTGTTCATGAACAGTATTGTGATAACGTTTCCCTAAGCCGAAATAAAAATCCACAAAAAACTTTTCATATTCCTTTTGATACCCAAACTTAAAATTGGAGCTAAAAAATTGCGCTTTCACCAAAAAAACATCTTCATATTCCACACGGGTGGTTTCATAGAAATGATGATTCATCTTCTGATTTGAAAACCATTGCTTGGTGTAAAAATTCTTCTTTAAAAAATCGAGCTCCAAAGCAAAATAAGGCCCATAAGGAGCGTCTTTCTTAAAATAGTACCGCTCTTCGATAGCAACACGAAATCCTCTGGTCATAAACCTCGGTCGCTCACGACTCGTAGTAAGCTTATTGGGTAATAAAACGGAAGCCATTATTTGAGTGGAAAAGTCCTCCCCTGTCGGTCTTTCGTAGGCCACTTCAAAACTTGAATTGTGAAAACCGACTAACTTCATCGGAGTAAATTTGATCAGCTGCTTGGCTTTTTTAAACACATTATAATCGTAATAATCCCGTTGATTATCACTTAAATCAACACTTATTTTAGTGGGGAAGGCATACCGTTTATCGGCTTCTCTATCGATGAAATACCCGAATAAAAGATTAACATTAGGGTAAATATAATTAACATAATAGGCAAATGAATTTTGCGGGGGAAGTTCAATCTTGCGTTGAACTGAATCCCCAATAATGGTAATGGGAAGCACTTCTTTCTTCCTTTTCGCGGAAAAAATATGCTTTGTTGTTTTCACCTCAAGGGTATCCGTTGCCACTATCAACCGTGTAGGCTCATTGGTCCATACTTGAATGGATTGCGCTGGCTGATTAAATACCGAAGCACAAGAACTACAAAGCAACAAAAGGATAAATAACGGAGATTTAGACAAGATAGATATGATTTGGAATGGGAAAGCTACAATTTATTCTTGAATAAAAACCTTTGCGTACTGCTCTACCCTAAAATCAAAAGTGGTGTAGGCATAATTTTGCGCCTTTTTCGTTTTGTAATCATCCATGCTTCCGATGGCTCTGTTGGCTGCCCCAGAAGGAGCGGTTAAACTTATGGTGGTTAGGGTTCTTCCTGCCCAATGGAATTGGTGCTTTCTAGGAATGTTACTATCGACGACTTCTAACGTCAATCCTTTTTCTTTTACTGCTTTTCGGAAAAAATATTCGGGACCATTTTTGCTGTTTCCTCCAGTAAAAATTAACGTGTTTACTTGAGGGTGATCCTCCAAAATACCCAAAATATTTCGCAATTCTACTTGCTCCATTCCCAAATCAGAAGCATCGATTTTTTGTCGAAAAGCCGCTGCAACAATATCACAAACGCCAATCTGATGCTTTTTTAAAAAAGCCTTGCGCTGTTGGATAGCATAGGCCGTATTCTCATAGCGCAATTTTAAGTCAAATAATTCGTCCCAAATCTTCCATAGCATTCCATTGCTGCTTCCGTAACAAAAATCGACATCCTCTTTTTTCAATTCCCCAGTGGTAAATCGAGGCGGCGGCAAAGTACCCACAATCAAACGTTTGCTGTTGGGCAAAATATAAGGCGGATAGGGATGTATATGATAAAACATGGGAAGTATAAAAAAAAGGCTAATTTAGGTTCCAACCAAATCTACTACTTATGGGAAAAGGAGACAAAAAAACCCGTCGCGGAAAAATCGTGAACAAAACGTTCGGGGTAAGAAGACTTACCAAAAAAAATCGAAGGAAGAAAAGTGCCTTAGCGAACAAAAACAGGATGTGATTCCTTTTGAGTTTCTTCTTCGCTAAACGAATAACCCTCGGTATTAAACGCATGCAAATCGGCTAAGGTTTCACATTGGTGATCAACGATAAAACGCGCCATGCTTCCACGGGCTTTTTTAGCAAAGAAAGAAATTACTTTGAATTTTCCGTTTTTAAAATCTTTAAATTGAGGGTGAACCACAGGCGAAGTAATTTGTTTGAAATCCACAGCTGCAGCGTATTCATTACTCGCTAGGTTAACTAAAACTTCACCCTCTTGAAGCTCGCTATTTAAATAGGAGGTTAGCTGCTTCTTCCAAAAGGAAGGGAGGTTTTTTTGCGCACCTATCTTCATTTTAGTTCCCATTTCTAATCGGTAGGGCTGAATCAAATCAAACGGTTTTAAAACCCCGTATAAACCCGATAAAATGCGCAGGGTGTTTTGCATTCTATCCTTTTGATTGTCTTCTACCGTGTAAGCGTCAAAACCCGTATAAACATCTCCATTAAAAGCATAAATGGCAGGCCGAGCATTTTGAGGTGTAAAAGGCAATTGAAAGTCTTGGTTGCGTTGCCAGTTCAATTCCGATAGCTTTTCAGAAATCCCCATAAGTTTCCCTAAAGCTTTGGTCGATTTCTTTTTTAATAATCCATTGATTTTTTCAGCTTCCTTTAAAAAAGTTGGAAGCGTATGTTGATCGGTAGGCAAAGTGGTTTCAAAATCCAAAGATTTTGCGGGAGAGACAATCATTTTCATAGGCTGACTTTTATCAAAAGTAGTGGGCTTTTAAGAAATGCGCAAATCGCATTTTCCAATACTGCAATTACAACTGTTTATGTTGGGCGTAATTGCGCCATTTTACAACCGCCTCGGCGATATCCTCTGGAACGGGGGAATCGAACTCCATCCATTGCTTTGAAACGGGATGCTCAAAACCAAGCGTTTTCGCATGCAGCGCTTGTCGAGGGAGTATTTTAAAACAATTGTCTACAAATTGTTTGTACTTACTGAAAGAAGTTCCTTTTAAAATAGCATTTCCCCCATAGCGTTCATCATTAAACAAGGTATGTCCAATGTGTTTCATGTGCACCCTAATTTGGTGTGTTCGCCCAGTTTCCAGTTGGCATTCTATTAGGGTAACGTAACCCAAACGCTCAACAACCTTATAATGGGTGACTGCTTCTTTACCTTGTTCCCCTTCGGGATAAACGGTCATTTGCAATCGGTTTTTAGGATGCCTTCTAATATGCCCCTCAACAGTACCCTCGTCATCATCAACATTTCCCCAAACTAGAGCGAGGTATTTTCGAGTAGAAGTTTTATCAAAAAACTGCTTTGAAAGATGGGTTAAGGCATGTTCTGTTTTAGCAACCACAAGCAAACCACTTGTGTCTTTATCGATACGATGTACCAAGCCAGGGCGCTCTTGCTGGTTCTTTGGAAGATTTTTAAAATGATACATCAGTCCATTGATCAGGGTACTGGAATAGTTGCCGTGCCCAGGATGAACGACCATTCCTGCTTGTTTATTGACCACAATTACACTCTCGTCTTCATATACAATATCAAGAGGTAAATCTTCAGCCACTAATAAATGTTCGTAAGGAGGGTGTGTAAAAAGAACACGCACCACATCACCGCCTTTTACTTTATAATTTGATTTAACGGCAACATCGTTGACAAAAATACTTCCTGCTTTGGCCGCTTGCTGAATTTTGTTTCGCGTCGCGTTTTCGATTCTATTCATTAAGTATTTATCAACACGCAAAGGCTCTTGCCCCTTGTCTGCCGTAAATGAAAAATGTTCGTGCAATCCTTCTGTAACGGATTCTTCGTGGGGGTTATCGTTTTCCATTGCCTAAGACCAAATCAATTTTTGCGGTTTTTGGCAACACCAAACCCGGTTCTATTTTTTCTCCCCTATAGCGCATTTCCAACACCATGTTTTTTCCAATATTATCTCTAAAAATAATTTTACCAATCTGGAAGCCTACTGCAGTCAATCGGGTTTCTGCATTGCGCTTAGTGATTTGAACCACATTGGGCACTTTCAACTTTCTGTAGCCAGAGGGGTTTAGTGTAAAATATATTTTTCTTCCTCTTTTTACTTCTTTCCCAGCCTTTGGTGTTTGTTCAATCACCGTTAAAGGAGGGTAATTGGGATTGAATTTTGCTGAGTCGAGTACTTCAAATCTCAATTCGAAACGCTTTAGCAAAGAAGGAATTTCTTCAATAGAAATGGATTCAAAATCGGGAACTTCAATGTGCTGATTGTTTTGGGTTGTTCTGTCGAGACCGAAATAAACCAGAATGAGCAAAAGCAAAGAGAGCAAAAAGGCATAGCCCAACTGATGCACAAAAACCTTACTAAAAAGAAATCGAAAAAACGACATATACCTCTTGGTTAAAAAGCAAAGATATAAAACCCCCAAGGATTGAGCCCTACACCATAGGGTGCTTTCTAAAACCTTTGTACCTTTATGACATGAAAAAAACAATTGGTATTGTCAGCGGAGCATTTACCTCGGAAAGAGAAATATCTAAAAAAAGTGGCGCTGTTGTTTTTGAAGCGCTTTTAAAAACCGATTACTTTATTTATGCCATCGACATCGCTAAAGATGAATGGGTGGTATCGGATTCAGAGGGAAATACCTACCCCATGCAGCAGGGTGATTTTTCTTTTCAAAAAGAGAATCAGACCATTCATTTTGATGGCATTGTGAATATGATTCATGGGGCTCCCGGAGAAAACGGACAATTGGCAGGTTTTCTGGAAATGCTGAACATACCCCAAACCAGTTGCGATGCTGCTATGGCCTCGCTCACCTTCGACAAAAGAAACTGTCTTGCCGTTGCCCATGCCCTAGGAATTCCAACCGCTAAACGGGTGGTGGTTAACCAAGGTGAAACCATCGATGCAGCGCGGGTCATTGAAAAAGTAGGGCTCCCCTGTTTTGTAAAAGCCAACCGCGCAGGAAGCAGTTTTGGAATTTATAAAGTGCACGACCAAGAAGCGCTTTTGCCTGCAATAAAAAAAGCCTATTTGGAAGACCATCAATTATTAATTGAGCAAGCTTTGATTGGACGTGAAGTAACGGTGGGTGTCATTCCATGGAAGGGAAAAAACAAAGTACTTCCCATTACAGAAATCATCAGTGAAAATGATTTTTTTGATTACCAAGCCAAATACGAAGGGAAATCACAAGAAATAACTCCTGCAAAACTCCCAAAAGATTGGGAGGAAAAAGTAAAACAATATGCCTTAACGCTATACGAAAAACTAGGCCTGCGCGGAATAACACGTTCAGAGTTTATTTTTCATGAGGGAATTCCACATTTGTTAGAAATCAACACCATCCCAGGAATGACCTTGGCTAGCATCATTCCTCAACAAGCGGAAGTTGCAGGAATTTCCATTACCGAACTTCTCGAAGAACTGGTTGAAACGACTCTGGTAAAAAAACAGTAAATTGGGAATATGAAACGTGCAATTTTTCCTGGCTCTTTTGACCCCATCACCAATGGACATGTCGATATCATTGAACGCTCTCTTCCTTTGTTTGATGAAATCATAATTGCTATTGGAATTAATGCTAAAAAGAAATACATGTTTAGCCTCGAGGAACGAAAAAAATTTATCGAGCAGACTTTTCAAATGCAAGACATAATAAAAGTGATGACCTACGAGGGTTTAACCGTTTCTTTTTGCAAAAAAGTAGAAGCTGATTTTATTATTCGTGGACTTCGAAATCCAGCGGATTTTGAATTTGAAAAAACGATTACTCAAGTCAACCGACGACTGTCAGATATTGAAACGGTTTTTTTACTTACTTCTCCCGAAAATGCCTTTATCAGCAGTAGCATTGTTCGTGAAGTCATTCATTTTGAAGGAGATTACCGATCCATGGTTCCTGAAGCAGTACGTTTAAAAACCTGATTTTCCCCAAATCAGTTTAATGTTTTCGTAGGCATTCTCAAAAAGTACGGGTATTTCTCCCTTTTCAACCCATACCGCTTTTTCTATCCCTTCGTTGAGTTGTGGAATAAGTTTTCCCTCAAAAGGAGTTGACATGGCATACCAATAGGTCTTTTTTAGTTTGTATTTTCCGTTGCGCTGAAAAATGTGAAAACTTTCAGGAAGCACCTCTGTGATTTGCAAGTCTTCTACCCCGGTTTCTTCTTCTACTTCCCTTATGGCAGCAGTACGCACCGATTCTTCATCTTCAATTCTTCCTTTGGGTAAATCCCATTTTTTATTTCGATATATAAAAAGAAACTTGCCAGTAGATGTGTTTTGTACCAAACCACCTGAAGCCTCAACCACTTTGAATAATTCAAAGAATAGCGCCCATAGTTTTTCTTCTTTAGGGTGATACAAATAAAGCCCTTCTACTTTCTTTGATTTTAACGCCAAAATAATATTTTTCTTCGTAGTAAACTTGATGAAAAAAACAGGGAATTCTTGTGACTGAACTTCGAAAGAAGTGGTTAAAATAATAGGCTTTTGATTGAAAAATACTTTATACATTTGCATATGATTTTTAGTGAAAAGACCGCTTCGAAAACCGCCCAACACCTGTTGCAAATTAATGCAATAAAATTGAAACCTGAAAATCCGTTCACTTGGGCCAGCGGATGGAAATCCCCTATTTATTGTGACAATCGATTGGCATTATCTTACCCCGAGGTACGCAATTTTTTAGCAGATCAGTTGGCAGATGCGCTTACCAAGCTATACCCTGGAACAGTGACAATAGTTGGAGTGGCTACTGGAGCTATTGGTATTGGAATGCTGGTAGCACAAAAACTCGACTTACCCTTTGTTTATGTGCGCCCTGAGCCCAAAAAACACGGCCGACAAAATCAAATTGAAGGGCATGCCCCTGAAGGAGTACCTATTGTTGTCATCGAAGACCTAATCAGCACCGGGAAAAGCAGTCTAAATGCTGTAAAAGCAATTCAAGCAGAAGGCCATGAGGTGTTGGGTATGCTTGCTCTTTTTTCTTACGGTTTTACAATTGCTGCTGAAAATTTTGAAAAAGCAGCCGTCAGTTTGCATACCTTAAGCGATTATGATCATCTTCTTAGCTATGCTGCTTCGAAACAGGCAATTACTGACGTACAAAAAGAAACCCTGGCTGCTTGGCGAAAGAATCCTGCAGATTGGACCCCTTAATACACCAATTCCACTTCTTTGTGTTTGAATTTATGAAGGTTTCCATCGAAAAATAAGCCTAGACTTCCCTCCTTGTCGACCTTTTTAATTTCAGCTGAAAAAACACGGTTCTCCTTTTTAAAGGTTTGTACTGTTGCTCTTCCAAACAAGTTTTCATTATAGTCGAATAGCACTTGCTGAGGATCCGTTTCTAAAAGCATCAGATTTATTTTTTCTAGAAGAAAGGTGAGTATTTCGTCCAAATCGAATGCTTGAGGAGTTTCCAAAGCCATTGAGGTTGCCCGAGGCATCTCATCATAATTCAATTGATTGACATTGAGGCCGATACCTACAACACACCCTTTTAACTGTTGCCCGCGGTAAATGTTTTCTATCAATACGCCACATATTTTCTTCCGGGCTGACAAAATGTCGTTGGGCCATTTGACCGAAATGTCAGGCACCTTAAAATAATCTAACGTTTGTTTAATCGATAAAGCGATTTTTGCACTTAGCAAAAAAGGAAAGCTACGGTCATAGTACTCAGGCCGCAATAAAATGGAAAAAGTAAGATTCTTATTTGCCTCCACCACCCAAGTTGAGGTGCGCTGACCCTTACCTTGGGTCTGATGCAAAGCCCAAACAACAGTATCATAAGCAATGGATTTTTTTGAAACCCTTTTTTTATCGCTTCATTGGTAGAAGCAATGGCATTATGTTTGTTTATTTGGAATTGTAGCATAGAATACTGTAATGTCTGCAATAAAGTAATAAATTTGTGAAAACTAATACGATTAATGGCGAAACCTGCTAATGCAACTGACCATCTGATCTCTCAAATTATTTTGGGAATCGAAGAACTGAAAGGGGTAGATATTCAACTTCTTGATTTACGATCACTAGACAATACGGTTTGCGAATATTTTATCATTTGCTCGGGAACGTCCAACACCCACGTTTCTGCCATTGTCCAGTCAGTACAAAAAGTAGTAAGCAAAGCGCTTAAAGAAAAACCTTACCATGTGGAAGGTCAAGAAAACGCCGAATGGATTCTTATGGACTACATCAATGTTGTCGTGCATATATTCCAAAAACAAACACGTGAATTTTATAATATTGAAGCACTTTGGGGAGATGCAGTAACAACACCAATCGCTTCTAATCAATAAAAAATGAAGGAAAAGAAAAAACAAAATAAACCGCGTATAAACCTCTATTGGGTTTATGCTGCCGTCGTCGGACTTTTACTATCGCTCAGCTTTTTTGGAGATAGCTCATTGCAGTCCACTGGCAAAACAAACACATTTGATTTTGAACGCTACCTCAACAATGGTGATATTGATAAGGTGGTCATTCAAAATGAAAAAGTAGCTAAGATATTTTTGAAAGCCGATGCGCTATCCAAACAGGAGCATAAAGGGGTAATCAAAAAGAACTTGCTCGGTGTTGAAGATAAAATTGGACCCCACTACGCTTTTGAGTTTGGCGATTTAAAATTGTTCCAAGAAAAACTAGAACAAGCCAAGCAAAATGACATTCAATTTCAATACGAATTCATCACTATTGAAAATAAATTCTTTGATGTCATTTTGAGTTTTTTACCCATCATTATTATTGTAGCCGTGTGGATTTTTATCATGCGCCGTATGTCTGGGAACGGAGCTGGAGGAGCGGGCGGTCAAATTTTCAACATTGGGAAATCGAAAGCCAAGCTGTTTGACGAAAAAACAGACATTAAAGTCACCTTTAAAGATGTAGCCGGTTTGGAAGGCGCCAAAGAAGAGGTTCAAGAAATTGTAGACTTCCTCAAAAACCCAGAGAAATATACTGTTTTAGGAGGTAAAATTCCTAAGGGAGCCTTGCTCGTAGGACAGCCAGGAACAGGGAAAACACTCCTTGCCAAAGCTGTCGCTGGGGAAGCCAAAGTTCCTTTTTTCTCTTTATCGGGATCAGATTTTGTGGAAATGTTTGTGGGGGTTGGAGCCTCTCGCGTTCGCGATTTATTTAAACAAGCAAAAGACAAATCTCCGGCCATCATATTCATCGATGAAATTGACGCCATTGGTCGTGCACGAGGAAAAAGTAACATTACCGGGTCAAACGACGAACGAGAAAACACCCTCAACCAATTGTTAACCGAAATGGATGGTTTTGGCACCAACACCAATGTCATTGTTCTTGCTGCCACCAACCGTGCCGATGTAATGGACAAAGCCCTAATGCGCGCCGGCCGTTTCGATCGACAAATTTATGTCGACCTTCCTGATGTGAGAGAGCGTAAAGAGATTTTTAAAGTGCATTTGAAGCCTTTAAAAACTACCAAAACACTAGACATCGAATTCCTCTCGAAACAAACACCTGGTTTCTCTGGAGCAGACATTGCAAATGTGTGTAATGAAGCCGCTTTAATTGCAGCACGAAAAAATAAAAAATCGGTTGGGAAACAAGATTTCCTCGATGCTGTTGATCGTATTGTTGGTGGTCTAGAAAAGAAAAATAAAATCATCACGGAGGAAGAAAAGAAAACCATTGCTTTCCATGAAGCGGGACATGCCATGGTGAGTTGGTTGCTCCAATATGCTGCGCCTTTGGTGAAAGTAACCATTGTTCCCAGAGGACAATCTTTGGGGGCTGCTTGGTATTTGCCAGAAGAACGTATGATTGTTCGAACCGAACAAATGCTTGATGAAATGTGTGCTACCCTAGGAGGGCGAGCCGCAGAAAAAATCGTTTTTGATAAAATATCGACGGGAGCGCTAAGTGATTTAGAAAAAGTAACTCGACAAGCGAAGGCCATGGTCACCGTTTATGGTCTAAACGATGAAATCGGTAACATTACCTATTACGATTCAACAGGACAAACCGATTATAATTTTTCGAAACCTTATTCTGAAGAAACAGCTCAGAAAATCGATCAAGAAATCTCTAAAAATGTCGAAGAACAATATGTTAGAGCCTGCGAATTGGTAAAAGAAAACCAAGATAAACTGACAGAATTGGCCAATCGATTATTGGAAAAAGAAGTGATTTTTAAAGACGATCTTGTCAATATCCTAGGAGAACGGCCTTTTGAAAAGAAAAATGAAGCGGAAAAAGAAATAAATGACGAGGAAGTGAAAAACGAAACCTCAGAAAAATAAAACCGAAAGAAAACAGTATAGGTGGGATTATTCGATCAATTTTTCGGAAAAAAAAAGCCACAAAAAGAAGCTGAAAAAAGTGAATTTCTTCCCGAGAAAAAGGAAGCCACGGAAATTGTTTTTGCGCGCAACTTTATCGAGCGTGGAGGGAAATTCATTTACTCTGAAAATACCGACACCACCTCAACTTACTTTCATCAAATTCTAGCAGAAAATGATTGGAGCGTAAACGAAATCCAAAGCAATAGTTCTGTTCTATCTTCTTTTTTTAAAATTCCCAACTCCACCTCCGAACCAAAGGCTTTGGTTTTACACTGCGAATATTTAATTGCCAACAAAGGAGCTATTCTAATATGCAATAGGCAAATACAAGAAAAGAAGCTCAAAGATTTACCCCAAAATCTAATCATAATAGCGCGGAGCAATGACTTCAAAAATGATGTTAGTGAGGCCATGACAGCCATCAACCAGAAATACAAAAACAACCTCCCTTCCAACATAACTACACTGAACGCACATAATCCGACAAAAGAAAATGATTTTCTATCCTATGGAGGCAGTGCAAAACATTTATATTTGCTTGTACAGGAAGTAAATTCATGAAAGACATAATACCCAGAATTGTATCAGGAAGCGCCTATGTGGCTCTCCTCACGGGCAGTATGATGCATTACCCCACCTTGTTTTGGATTGTCATCTTATGCTTTAGCACCATTGTTCTTTATGAATTTTCTCAGCTGATCCAATTTTCATTCCTTCCTTATTATTTTCTCTTACCTGCCATTGGTCTTGCTTATGCATACTCCCTTTTGAATCCATTTTTATTTGATGGGATTTTAGGCTTTGCCATTTTGGCCAACCTTTGGGTTAGCCGTTTATGCATTCGACAACGCAACTCCCCTTTTTCAGTTGTTGAAAAACACGCGTTAACGCTTTTTTATCTTTTAGGTTCAAGCCTTTTTATCCCTTTGCTTTTGGAATATCCTTCTGAAAACGGATACCAATATCTTTTAAGTTTATACTTGGCACTTTGGGTAAATAATTCGTTTGCTTATTTGGTAGGCTCGCGTTGGGGAAAAAGAAAACTATTCCCCGCCATTAGTCCCAAAAAATCGCACGAAGGATATTGGGGAGGCACACTAGCCACGGTGATAGCGGTTTATTTCATTGAGCAACAATGGGCACTTTTTGGAAATCTTTGGTTATTGGTTGGCTTAGTTGTTCCTTTATTGGCAACTATGGGCGACTTTGTAGAATCGTATTTTAAACGCCGAGCACAGGTAAAAGACAGCGGAACATTGCTTCCCGGACATGGCGGGTTTTACGACCGAATGGATAGTATTATCTTTACAGCGCCCTTTTATTATTTATTATTAAAATTCATTTGATTATGTTTCATAAAGAAGGCTACTTTATTATCACGACCACCTTTATTCTTTGTGCCGCTGCAGCGCTTTTGGCCGAATATTTTATTAATCATTCCACTGGAAAAGGATTAATTCAAATTGCGGCACTCATTGTACTAATTTTAGTACTTCAGTTTTTTAGAAACCCATCGCGAAATACTGAAATCAATTTCAACCACATCCTATCCCCTGTCGACGGGAAAATAGTCATTATTGAAGAAGTATACGAAAAGGAATATTTTAAAGACCAACGCCTTCAAGTTTCTATTTTCATGTCGCCGATTAATGTGCACGTTACCCGATATCCAATGAGTGGGAAAATTAATTTCAGTAAATACCATCCTGGGAAATATTTGGTTGCATGGCATCCAAAATCTTCAGAACTGAACGAACGCACTACCATTGTTGTAGAAAACGAAGTTTTTGGTGAAGTGCTTTACCGACAAATTGCGGGAGCCGTAGCGCGCCGTATTGTAAACTATGCAAAGGTGGGCGACGAAGCCGTGCAAGGAGAAGATGCAGGATTTATCAAATTTGGTTCTCGTGTGGATTTGTTTTTACCCGTAGGAACTCCAGTCGAGGTAGTCCTCAACCAAGTTGTTCGCGGGGAGAAACCCTCATCACAAAAAAATAGACTAAAGCGTAGACAGGCTTTTCTCGAGTAACGCAATTTTTTCTAATGCGTCAGCTTCTTTTTTACGCTCAATTTCGATGACCTTTTCTGGGGCATTACTTACAAAACGTTCGTTGTCTAACTTTTTGCGCACCGAAGCTAAAAATCCTTTGGCATATTGCAACTCTTCCTCTAATTTTTTACGTTCCTCTTCAGCATCAACATTTCCATCCAAAGGAATAAAACACTCAATGGATTCTACACGAAAAGCAGCGCCTGAAGTGGCTGGGGTCTCTTTTTCCCAATGAATAGCATCTACACCAGCAAGTTTACACAACACATCGTGAAAGCCGACTTGAGAAGCCTTGGCTACCAAGTGTAAAGTGATTTTTTCTTTAAAGGAAATATTCCGTTGCTTTCTGAAGTTACGTACCCCGCTCACTAATTTTGTTGTCAATTCAAATGAGCTGATTATGGATTCATCAACATCTTTCGCTTTTGGCCAAGTAGAAACTAGTAAAGCCTCGGAAGAAGAACGTTGCTGCATATTTTGCCATAATTCTTCCGTTAAGAAAGGCATAAAAGGATGCAGCACTTTAAGGTTTTGCTCGAACAAACTTTTTAAACGTTCCAAGGAAGGAGCATCAATGGGAGACCCATAAGCAGGTTTCACTGCTTCAAGCAGCCAAGAGCAAAAGTCATCCCAAATCAACTTGTACAACGCCATAAGCGCATCCGAAATTCGGTATTTTTCAAAATGATCTTCTACAATAACAAGAGTGGCGTTAAACTGTGCTTCATACCAATTCAACACACTTTCGTTGAGCGTATCCATTGGGGCATTGTTGTCCACTTCCCATCCATCGATTAAGCGATAAGCATTCCATATTTTATTGGCAAAATTCTTGCCTTGTTGACACAAGCTTACATCGAATAACAAATCATTTCCTGCCGCTGAGCTCAACATCAAACCAACGCGAACAGCGTCGGCTCCAAAATCTGAAATTAGCTTTAGGGCATCTGGAGAATTTCCAAGCTGCTTTGACATTTTTCGCCCTTCTTTGTCTCGAACCAATCCAGTAAGGTATACGTTAGAAAAGGGTTGTTCGTTTCGGTATTCGTAACCAGAGATAATCATACGAGCTACCCAGAAGAAAAGAATATCGGGTCCGGTAACTAAATCTTGAGTAGGATAGTAATAATTAATTTCTTCGTTTTCTGGGGAACTAATACCATCAAAAACAGAAATGGGCCACAACCATGAAGAAAACCAAGTATCCAATACATCGGCGTCTTGGCGAAGATCCTCTTGCATTAAATTTGGGTTGTTTGCTTTTTCTCGGGCGAGTTCTAGTGCTTTTTCGGGCGATACAGCTACCACAAAATCGTTTTTCCCCTCACCAAAGTAAAAGGCGGGAATTTGCTGCCCCCACCAGAGCTGACGCGAAATATTCCAATCGCGGATATTTTCCATCCAATGGCGATAAGTATTTTTAAACTTTGCTGGCACAAGCGCTACCTCCTCGGTTTGTAGAACTGCATCGATCGCTGGCTTAGCCAATTCTTCCATTTTCAAAAACCATTGATCGGAAAGTCGTGGCTCAATTATGGCTTTGGTACGCTCTGAAGTACCCACATTATGTTGGTGCTGCTCCTTTTTAAGAAGCACTCCCAATTGCTCTAGCTCATTGGCAATTTCTTTCCGCACCACAAATCGGTCTTTCCCCTCATAGTGCATTCCATTGGCATTTAAAGAAGCATCTTCATTAAAAATATCGATGACCTCAAGCTGGTGTTTTTCACCCAATGTTTTATCGTTGATATCATGAGCAGGAGTCACCTTTAAACAACCGGTTCCAAACTCACGATCTACATATTCGTCTTCAATAATCGGAATGGACCGATTGACGATAGGAACAACAACACGTTTTCCTTTCAAATGTTGGTAGCGTTCATCTTCTGGATGAATACACACTGCGGTATCCCCGAGAAGCGTTTCAGGTCGGGTGGTGGCAATAATAACTTGTTCATCGCTCCCTTCTACTTGATAAGCAATATGGTAAAGGAAACCTGGTTTTTCTACAAAAATCACTTCCTCGTCGGAAAGTGTTGTTTTCGCTTCGGGATCCCAATTTACCATTCGGTAACCGCGATAAATTAACCCTTTGTTGTATAAATCCACAAAAACCTGAATCACAGAAGCGTACATATCTTCATCCAAAGTGAATTTGGTTCGGTCCCAATCGCAAGAACAACCGAGCTTTTTCAATTGCTGCAAAATAACTCCCCCGTATTCATCGGTCCATTTCCATGCTTCTTTTAAGAATTCATCCCGCGTTAAATCGTTTTTATCAATTCCTTGCTCTTTAAGTCGAGCCACTACTTTTGCTTCTGTAGCTATGGACGCGTGGTCGGTACCAGGAACCCAACAGGCATTGTACCCGCGCATCCTTGCTCTGCGAATTAAAATATCTTGGATGGAATTGTTCAACATATGCCCCATATGCAACACTCCTGTTACGTTTGGAGGTGGAATGACAATGGTATAGGGTTCACGCCCATCGGGTTTTGAAGAAAAGTAATTGTTCTTCATCCAATAGGCATACCATTTTTCTTCCACAAGAGAAGCATCGAATTTTGAAGCTAAAGGCATAAATGGTCTGATTTTTGTATTAAACATCAAAAATAATCGGACAATACCGAAAACAAAAGAAATCAATGCATTTTATCCTCTAAAGAGTATAATTAAAAAAATGTATCTTGAACTCTGAACTAAATCAACAACGCATGAAAACACTTCTCAACTGTTTTGTACTGGTTCTTGCCCTTCAAACTGTTGCTGTAGCACAAACCACAGGACCTGAAATCGAATTCGAAAAAAAAGTAGTGGACTACGGTCAAATTGAAAAAGGCAGTGATGGCATTCGCACCTTTGTTTTTACTAACATTGGGGACGAAGATCTTGTTGTTTCAAAGGTGTATTCTTCTTGCGGATGTACCATTCCGAAAAAACCCGAAACACCTATTGCACCTGGAGAAAAAGGAGAAATTCAAGTAAAATATAACACCAACCTGGTGGGACCCATACGAAAAACAATTACGGTGAATTCCAATGCCAAGGCAACCCCAATTGTTTCCCTCAAAATTAAAGGAACCGTTTCCCAATAATTGACTTCAGCCCTAAGGGTAGCCCCAGAAAATCGCACCAGATATTCAGTGAGGCATCGATAAATCAAATGATTTTTAAGATATTTGCAACTGACTTATCAAATCATGCCTAAAATATCTGAAAAAGGAAAACAGCTTCCTGCTTCACCCATTCGAAAATTAGTCCCTTTTGCTTCCCAAGCAAAAGCAAAGGGAGTGCATGTACACCACTTAAACATAGGTCAACCCGACATTAAAGCTCCCGAGGCCGCAATGAAGGTTGTCAGAAACAATACCCTTGAACTATTGCCCTATGGCTCATCGGAAGGATCAGAAGCCTACCGAGAAGCCTTGGTCCACTATTATACCAAACATAACATTGCCATACATAGCAATGAAATTATAGTAACAACTGGAGCTAGTGAAGCACTTGCATTTACCTTAAATAGTATTTGTGATGCTGGAGACGAAATTATTATTCCCGAGCCTTTTTATGCCAACTACAATGGTTTTGCTGCAGCTGCAAGTGTAAACGTCATCCCTGTGGTTTCCCTTTTTGACGATCAATTCAAACTTCCTGAACTGTCTAACATCGAAAAAAAGATTACCTCAAAAACAAGAGCGATCCTATTGTGCAACCCTAGCAATCCTACCGGCTATTTGTACACCGAAAAAGAAATAAGGGATTTGGGTCAATTGGCGTTAAAGCACGATCTTTATTTTATAGTAGACGAAGTCTATCGCGAATTCATTCATGATGAAAGCATAGAGCATTTTTCGGTGCTTGCATTGGAAGGAATGGAAAATCATGCCATTATGATTGACTCGGTTTCCAAGCGATACAGCTTGTGTGGAGCACGTGTTGGCGCAATGGTTACCCGCAATAAAGAACTTTTGGCAACCGCATTAAAATTTGCACACCTCCGTCTTTCCCCCGCCACCTATGCCTTAATGGCAAGTGAGGCCGCACTGGAAACCCCCGACTCCTATTTAAAAGAGGCCGTAAAAGAATACACCCAACGAAAAAATACGTTGATAAAAGCACTGGAAAAAATCGATGGTGTAAGGGTTTCTAATCCGGCAGGTGCATTTTATTGCATGGTGGAACTTCCTGTAAAAGATGCTGAAGCATTTTCAAAATGGCTCTTAACCGATTTTTCGTTTGAAAATGAAACGGTAATGTTTGCTCCTGCGGCAGGTTTTTATTCTAGCCCAGGCTTTGGAAAAAAAGAGGTGCGAATCGGATTTGTATTGAACGAAACCAAATTAGTCCGAGCGGCGCAAATTTTAGAAAAAGCACTTGCTGCTTATCCCAATTCTTAGGGAATCAGTATCTTGTTATCGATTGAAAATGGCCATGAAAATTATTCCTCACTTTTCTCTAAAGTCACTGAATACCTTTGGAATTGATACCCATGCTGAGGCATTTGTGTCTGTGGAATCGATTGATGAACTTAAAACAGCATTATCGCAGAAAGACTATACCCAAAAATTTCTTTTAGGAGGAGGCAGTAATATGTTGCTTACGCAACCCATTCCAGGGCTATGCATCCATATCAATATTAAAGGAATACAACTTATAGAAGAAACCGATGGGGAGGTAATTGTAGAGGCAATGGCAGGGGAAAACTGGCACGACTTTGTTCAATGGACCCTCGATAATAACTTCGGAGGATTAGAAAACCTTTCCTTGATTCCTGGAAATGTTGGAACAGCCGTTATTCAAAACATTGGTGCCTATGGAGTAGAGCTGAAAGATGTTTTTCACACCTGTGAAACTGTGGAAATCCAAGGAGGAAACGAACGCCTTTTTCAACGCGAGGATGTCCACTTTGGCTACCGTGATTCTGTTTTTAAACGAGAAGAAAAAGGACGTTTTGTCATTACAAAACTTCGAGTTCGACTGACAAAAACAAACCACAAGTTGAGCATCGATTACGGAGACATCAAACCAGCCCTAGGCGAAAAGAAAATAACCCCCAAAACAATTGCAGAGGCCGTAATTGGGATTCGAAAAAGCAAGCTCCCTGATCCAAAAGTATTGGGAAACAGCGGAAGTTTTTTTAAAAACCCTGTGGTTTCCTCTCTACACGCAGAAACGCTGTCAATGCAATATCCCAATTTGCCCTCCTACCGTTTTGGAGTTTGTTTAACCAAAATTCCTGCCGGTTGGCTAATTGAAAAATGCGGACTAAAGGGCCACCGAGAAGGCGATGCTGGGGTGCATAAAAAACAAGCCCTTGTATTGGTCAATTATGGAAATGCTACTGGGGAAGAAATTCTTTCGTTAGCACAAAAGGTCAAGAAAAATGTCCTTGAAAAATTTAAAATTCCTTTGGAATTTGAAGTCAATATCTATTGATTATTGCTTGTTTTTTGAGTCAATACAAAGGGTAACTGGTCCATCATTGGTTAGTGAAACCTGCATATCTGCACCAAAAACACCCTTTTGAACTTCTTTAGAAAGCGACTGATTCGCAAGACTACAAAAAGATTCATACATCGGAATAGCATGGTTGTGCTTTGCCGCGTCTATGTAAGAAGGACGGTTTCCTTTTTTTGTTGAAGCCATCAAAGTAAATTGACTAATTACCAATAGTTCACCTTTTACATCGAGCAGCGATTTGTTCATTACCCCTTCATCATCATTAAAAACACGGATATTGATTACTTTTTTTACCAACCAGTCGCAATCGTCCTTGGTATCGTCATGGCCAATGCCTAAAAGAACCATTAAACCCCTTTTGATGGCACCAACGGTTTTTCCGTCTACAACTACTTTTGCTTCTTTCACCCTTTGAATAACTACCCGCATGACTAATTTCGATAAGGTGTGTCTTCTTCCAATAACTGTAAATAGCTCGCATAGCGTGTAGGAGAAATTTCTCCATTTTCAACAGCAGTGCTTATCGCACATTTTGGCTCGTCGACATGAAGACAATTATTGAATTTACATTCATTTTTTAGGGCATGGAACTCGGGGAAGTAATCTCCCAATTCCTCGGGGGATATATCCACAACGCCAAAACCTTTTATTCCTGGCGTATCAATAATCCTGATGTTTCCTGGCAAGTCAAACATTTCAGCAAAAGTGGTGTTATGTTGCCCATGCTGGTGCTGAGAAGAAATTGCTGATGTGCGCAATTCTAAGGTCGGTGCAATACCATTGATTAGGGTAGACTTCCCCACTCCACTATGCCCCGAAAACATGGAGGTTTTTCCTTCCATCATTGCAGCGATTTCTTTCACATCGCTTTCATCAAAAGAAGAAATAAAGCGGCAGGAATAACCTAACTTTGAATAAATCGCTTTCATTTCTTGCACCGCTTCTAATTCCTCTGTGGTATAAGTATCTATTTTATTGAACAACAAAACAACAGGGATTTGGTAGGCTTGTGAGGTGACTAAAAAACGATCGATAAAAGCAAAAAAAGTTGGAGGATTATTTAATGTAATCAACAAAAAAGCCTGATCGATATTCGCAGCAATGATATGTGTTTGCTTGGATAAATTTACCGAGCGTCTTACGATATAATTTTCTCGAGGTAAAATTTCTTCTATAATCCCAGTGGTACGATCTCCTTCTTGGTGGAATGAAAAAAGAACATGATCCCCTACAGCAACTGGGTTGGTGTGTTTAATTCCTTTCAATCGAAATTTTCCTTTTAAACGACAATCCAAAAAAGTATTCTCTTCGGTTTTTACCAAATACCAACTACCAGTTGAACGATAAACAATTCCCTTTTGCAATGCAAACGATTTAGCTTGGATAAATATAGGATAGAAATCAGACTTTCACTAGGTTTTATTTGGCATTTACTATCTTTGTCAAAAACCAATTTGATGGCCAAAAAAACAATTTTGATGATTTTGGATGGGTGGGGAAAAGCCACCAATCCTGAGGTTTCTGCTGTTGACCTTGCACAAACTCCTTTTATTGACGGTCTTTATGAAAATTATGCACACAATGACCTTTTAACGGATGGAATGCATGTTGGACTTCCAGAGGGGCAAATGGGAAATAGCGAAGTAGGACATATGAACCTCGGAGCTGGAAGAATTGTGTATCAAGATTTGGCAAAAATCAATGTGGCGCTTGAAAAAAACACCCTGAAGGACGAAAAGGTGCTTTTAAACGCAATTGATTATGCGAAAAAGCACAAAAAAAACATCCATCTTCTCGGGCTTCTTTCCGACGGAGGAGTTCACGCTCACATCAATCATATCAAAGGGTTGTTAACTATTTTAAACGATAATGACTGTAAAAACGTATTCTTACACACTTTTACAGACGGCCGAGACGTTGACCCCCAATCTGGAGCAGGGTTTGTAAAGCTGTTGGAAGAACACATGAAGTTGACCACTGGAAAATTCGCTTCTCTTATAGGAAGGTATTTTGCTATGGACCGAGACCAACGATGGGAAAGAGTTAAAAAAGCATACGACTTATTGGTTAATGGAAAAGGAAATGAGACTGCTGATTTTAAAGCCAGCTTAGAAGCTTCTTACCAAGAGGGAACTACCGATGAATTTATTGAGCCTTTGGTAGCGCAAAACAAAGAAGGAAGAATTGCAGAAGACGACGTGGTTCTTTTCTTCAACTATCGAACCGATCGAGGGCGTGAACTTACACAAATGCTTTCTCAAAAAGCCTTTCCAGAACAGCAAACAACTCCCCTTTCGCTGCACTTCGTTACCATGACTAACTACGACACTAATTTTAAGAATGTCAATGTCATTTTTGACAAAGATAATATTCAAGACACTTTAGGAGAAACGTTATCGAAAGCAGGAAAAATTCAAATTCGTATTGCTGAAACAGAGAAATACCCACATGTCACTTTTTTCTTTAACGGAGGAAGAGAAGAACCTTTTGAAGGTGAGGAACGCATTTTATGCCCCTCCCCAAAAGTAGCGACCTACGACCTACAACCCGAAATGAGTGCACACGAAATCCGCGATGCCATTGTTCCAGAAATACAAAAGGAGACGGCCGATTTTATTTGTTTAAATTTTGCCAACCCCGACATGGTTGGCCACACAGGAGACCTTAAAGCAGCCTTAAAAGCTTGCGAAACAGTAGACGAATGCGTACAACCCATTATTGAAGCGGCATTGGCAAAAGACTATTCTATTTTAGTCATTGCAGACCACGGAAACTGCGAAATCATGAAAAATGAAGACGGTAGCCCTCATACCGCTCATACCACCAATCCTGTGCCGATTATTTTGGTCGAAAACGAAAAACGGCCAATAAATGCAGGTGTTTTAGGGGATATTGCACCTACGCTATTGGACTTAATGGAGGTTCCAAAACCTGAGGCAATGACACAAAATTCTTTAATTTAAGCTGATGCAAAAAACAATAACGCTCTGTTTAGTAATGTTTATGTTTTTGGCCTGTAACCAAACAAAGCCAAAAAAAGAAACGCCCACAAGCCAAGCCAAGGAAGTAGTTCAAATTGGAAAAGAAAATTTGAGCGAAGACGATGAAGGGAATCCAATTCTAATTGGGGAAGTTAGCCTGGATCAAGTCAAACAATTTACAACCCTATGGTTTGAAGAAGAATACGATCGGTACCGCCCCAACCAGAGCGAGATAAACGAAATTGCCGAGCTGATAAAAGGCAAAAACCTGGTTTTGTTTATGGGTACTTGGTGTGAAGACAGCCAGCGGGAAGTCCCTGCTATGTTTAAAATTTTAGACGCAGCCAATTTCGATACTTCTTCGGTTAAAATTATTGCGATCAACGAACCAAAGTCGGAGCCCAAAAAATGGATTGAGCAATACACGATCACTTATGTTCCTGCGCTTATTTTTCTGGAAAATGAAAAGGAAATGAACCGCATTGTAGAATTTCCTATCTCCACTTTAGAAAAAGACATGCTTTCCATTCTAAAAGGAGAAGCGTACAAAAACGCCTATGCAGAATGAGTGACATTGTATTAAAAACTAAAGTCCAAATCGAACTGATGCGCGAAAGCGCCTTGATTGTTTCGAAAACCTTAGGCATGCTGGCCGGTGAAATTAAACCTGGGGTAACAACCTTAAGTTTAGATGCCAAAGCCGAAGAATTCATTAGAGACCACGGGGCTGAACCTGGTTTTTTAGGACTCTATGATTTCCCAAACACCCTTTGTGTGAGTCCCAACGCCCAAGTGGTTCATGGCATTCCGAACAACGATCCTCTTCAAGAGGGAGATATTTTATCCATTGATTGTGGGGCATTAAAAAATGAATTTTATGGCGACCATGCCTACACGTTTGCTGTGGGAGAAATTGACCCTGAAACTGAAAAATTATTAGCAACCACCAAAGCATCACTTTATGCTGGTATCAATCAATTTAGAAAGGGCAATCGCATTGGTGATATGGCCAATGCCATTCAAAAACACTGCGAAAAAGAAGGTTATGGGGTTGTTCGAGAATTGGTAGGCCACGGATTAGGAAAAACCATGCATGAGGGCCCGGAGGTACCCAACTATGGAAGAAGAGGCTACGGGAAAAAATTCGCTGAGGGAATGGTCTTAGCCATTGAACCGATGATCAATCAAGGAACCCACCGCATAAAACAACTCAAAGACGGTTGGACCATCCTCACTGCAGATGGAAAACCTTCTGCCCATTTTGAACACAATGTAGCTCTTGGCGATGGAAAACCCGAGCTGCTTTCTACATTTGACTACATTTATGAGGCTTTGGGAATCAAAAGTGATGAGGAACTTCCCTTTAGAGCGAAATTAAGAGAACAATGAAATGGGTGCTTAACCTTTTTCCAAGAACATTTTTAATTGCGCTCAGCAGAAAAATTCGTCCGTTATTAAAATGGTATTTTAAAGGAGACCGCTTCATTGATCCTATCGACGGAAGTAGATACCGTAAGTTTTTGCCCTATGGATATGAAAAACTTCGTAAACATGCCCTTTGCCCAGGTACGCTGTCGTTAGAAAGACATCGTTTGCTTTGGTGTTATTTAGAAAAAGAAACTTCTTTTTTAACCGATGCCCTATCGGTTCTTCATGTTGCCCCTGAACAAATTTTCTTTGATATTTTTAAAACCTATCCGCATTGGAAATACACCACTACGGATTTGCATTCCCCTTTGGCTGATGTAAAAGCAGACTTGTGCGCACTGCCTTTCGAAAGCGAAAGCTATGACCTTATATTTTGCAACCATGTGCTCGAACACATTTTAGAAGACCAGAAAGCCATGGCAGAATTGTATAGAGTACTCAAAAAAAGGAGGAACGCTTATAGCACAAGTTCCTTTAGATGAAGACATAACAACGACCTACGAGGACCAGAGCATTGTTACGCCCAAGGAAAGAGCATTGGCCTTTGGCCAATACGACCATGTGCGCGTTTACGGGAAAGATTATTACAAACGACTAAATGAAGCAGGATTTAAAGCCTCAGGATTCGATATGCTTTCGCATTTATCGGAAGAAGAGATCAAACGGTATGCACTTCCTAAGGAAGCGATTCCTATCGCAGTAAAACTTTAATTGTTCCGTTTCCAACCCGAGGAATAGGCTTCGGTTAATTCCCCTTTTTTATCGGATAAAATCCAAAAAGCCTCCAGCTCTTTATTTTCCTCTATCATTTGCTTTGCTTGTGCAAAAGGCATTACCATAAGGGCAGTTGCATAGGCATCAGCCGACATACAATCTTCAGCCAAAACGCTTGCACTTAATACATTCGAACGAACAGGCTCCCCTTTAAGTGGGTTGATGGAATGAACAAATTTTTCTCCCGTAAGGGAATCGATTCTATACTTGCGGTAATTTCCTGAAGTAGCTAGTGCTTTATTATTGAGTGCAACTACAGCATGTATATTTCTTTCTTCGTTTTGAAGGGGACTGTCGATTCCGACACGCCAAAACGAATTGCTTTTAGGGCTTTTTCCCTTTCCTCTTAATTCCCCACCGATTTCGACCAAGACGTCTTTCGCACCTAAAGAAAAAAGATGAGTAGCAATTAAATCTACAGTATAGCCTTTTGCAATTGCATTAAAATCGATATAAATTTCAGGATGAGACTTCACTAGCTTTCGATCCGAAATCGAAATACGTTCCCAGCCTGTTATTTTCTGCAGTTCCATTCGCGTTTGCTCATCAATTGAATTCAGCGGTTTTTCTGGACCAAACCCATAGGCGTTTACCCAAGCTCCTACAGTAGGATCAAAAAAGCCTTGGGAAGCCTCCCACACCTCTGTGGCCTTCTTTGCCACATTGACAAAATGCTCATCGAGAACCACATCATCCTCTGCACGATTTATCCTTGAAATAATTGAATTCGGGATATAAGTAGACATCGATTGATTGGCTACCTCAAACAACGAATCGATTTCATCTTGAATCGCCTCGCTTTCTTCCCCAAAAGGAGCGTATTGAATGTGGTAGGTAGTGCCCAACGCATAACCTTGGTGGTGTTGAAGTGCCACCTCATTTTGACAAGCAATTGTAAAAAGAACAACGAATAAAAAAATACTTCTAACCATGTAATGTAATTTCTTGAAGACCTTGATAGTTAATGGCAACAGGAGCATCTTTTACAAGTGTTTTTTGGTAGTCGTTTGCATCGGCTAATCCCACACCAGCAAAATAGGTTTGTGCTTCAAACTTTTCGACATGGGTGCGCACTTTCTCCATCAATACCCCATCGTAATCTGTCGGATTTGTAGGATATAAAATAGCGCGAACAATGATAAAATGTAATTTTTTGTCTTTTAAACAGACGTATTGCGGATCTTTTTTTAGTTCAGAATTCACGGTTAGGAATTCGAAACCGTTTTTTTTCAAATCCTCCCCCACTACTTCCATGGCAAAATTATGCAAGTCTTGCGCTTTCATGATCAATTTTTATACGAATGTAATCGATTTTTATAGATAATACATAAACAAAAAAAAGGGAAGCCATTGGCCTCCCTTTTTACCGAAAGTTTACCCTCCGAAATCGTCGAAACGAACATTTTCTGGAGGAATTCCAAAGTCATCGGCCATTTTTTCGACCGCTTGATTCATTAATGGAGGCCCACAGAAGTATACTTCAATATCTTCTGGTGCATCGTGCTTCGATAAATAATTATCGATCACACACTGATGGACAAATCCCTTAAATCCATCGCCTTCTCCATCCAAACCTTCTTTCACCCTCCAGTTATCCTCTTCTAAAGGCTCTGAAAGGGCGACATAAAAATTAAAATTGGGGTAGTCTTTTTCTAACGCTCTAAAATGATCGAGGTAAAAAAGTTCTCGTTTGGAACGACCACCGTACCAAAAGGTTACTTTTCTTCCTGTTTTAATGGTTCTAAAGAGTTCATACAAGTGAGAACGCATCGGAGCCATTCCAGCTCCTCCACCAACATACAGCATTTCTGAGTCTGATTCGTTGATAAAGAATTCTCCAAAAGGACCTGAGATGGTTACTTTATCACCTGGCTTTTTTGAAAAGATATAAGAGGATGCAATCCCAGTGTTTACGGCCATCCATCCGTTTTTACCTCGGTCCCATGGTGGAGTTGCAATACGTACGTTCAACATCACCTCAAGACCCTCAGCAGGATAAGAAGCCATAGAATAGGCGCGTTCTACCGATTCTTCGTTTTTCATTACAAGTGGCCAAAGGTTAAAATTGTCCCACTCTAACTTAAATTTATCGGGCTCTCCTGGATGTTCTTCTGGGTGAGCAGTAATATCGATCTCTTCATATTTCACCTCACATTGGGGAATTTCAATCTGTATGTATCCTCCCGCTTTGTAGTCCATTTCTTCGGGAAGTTCAACTACAAATTCTTTAATGAAAGAGGCAACATTCCAGTTACGTACCACGGTAGCTTCCCATTTTTTAATTCCAAAAACTTCTTCAGGAACTTGAATCACCATGTTTTCTTTGACCTTCACTTGGCAACCTAAACGCCATCCTTCGGCAATTTCTTTTCTAGAAAAGTGTGGCTTTTCTGTCGGAAGAATTTCTCCTCCGCCTTCCATCACTTGGCATTTACACTGAATACAGGTTCCACCTCCACCACAAGCAG
Source organism: Candidatus Arcticimaribacter sp. (assembly GCA_038143215.1). Lineage (GTDB taxonomy): Bacteria > Bacteroidota > Bacteroidia > Flavobacteriales > Flavobacteriaceae > Arcticimaribacter. The sequence goes on from JAYQLP010000003.1 coordinate 251,712, forward strand.
AAGGCAAAAAGATTTTGTTGTTTCCAAGAGTATTGAGTAGGGTACTCCCTGAGGATACCTCAACGTTATTTTCTCCATTGATCAAAAGGGATACGGGTCCAGAAGGCATCAATTTAGCTTTAGCCCCAAGCAACATACCGACCAATAAAAAGACGATTCCTAAGAAAACAACAACACTGGCTAAAATAATAGTATAATCCATAATCTAACTTATAATTTAATTCCCATAAAGCTCATGAAACCAATTGCCATAAGACCTGTTATAATAAAAGTAATTCCTAGTCCACGAAGTGGAGCAGGTACATTTGAATAAGTGATTTTTTCGCGAATGGCGGCAATGGCAATAATAGCAAGAAACCAACCGATACCCGAACCGAAACCATACACTGCAGATTCCGTTACGCCTGCAAAATCTTTTTGCTGCATAAACAACGACCCTCCAAGAATGGCACAGTTCACCGCAATTAAGGGTAAAAATATACCCAAGGCACCATACAATGCAGGTGCGAATTTTTCTACAATCATTTCAACCAATTGCACCATGGATGCAATTACTGCAATGAACATAATAAAACTTAAGAAACTTAAATCGAGTGAAGCGTATTCGGCTCCTAACCATGCCAAAGCACCAGGCTTCAACAAATAAGTATCGAGTAAAAAGTTAATCGGCACAGTAATGGAAAGGACAAAAATAACAGCTGCTCCTAGTCCTACAGCCGTTTTAACTGTTTTCGATACTGCCAAATAAGAGCACATGCCTAAGAAATAGGCAAAAATCATATTTTCTATGAAAATGCTTTTGATGAATAAATTTGCGTATGCTTCCATTTTAATTTAGTTTTTTTCAATGAGTTTTCTGTTACGTGCACGTTGTAGCCAAATAATGACACCAACTGTGATAAGGGCCATTGGTGAAAGCAACATCAAACCGTTATTTTCATAACCCATAGCGTAAGCAGCATCGGGAATAACTTGATAGCCGAGTAATTTCCCAGAGCCTAAAAGCTCTCTAAAAAATGCAACAGCAATAAGAATAGCACCATATCCAGCAGCGTTTCCAATTCCGTCTAAAAAGGACTTCCATACCCCATTTCCAAGGGCAAAGGCTTCAAGACGACCCATTACAATACAGTTGGTAATGATCAAACCAATAAAGATGGAAAGCTCTTTATAGACATCGTATGCAAAGGCTTTTAGCACCTGATCTACAAGCACTACCATGGCTGCTACTACCACCAATTGAACAATGATTCGGATGCGATTAGGAATCAAATTTCGCAAGAGCGAGATGATTACATTCGACGCGGCCATTACTGCCATTACAGAGATACTCATTACTATAGCAGGTTTTAACTGAACAGTAATCGCTAGGGCAGAACAAATACCCAATACCTGAACCGTAATTGGGTTGTTGTCGTCCATGGGGTCACTCAACAAGGCTCTATTCTTCTTTGAAAAAGAGGCTCTTTTTCTTTGTTTACAAAGAAAAGAGAAGGTGTTTTTGTTTTATTCACTTTGGCCATATAATTAGTTTTGATATGCTACAGTTTCGGTTGCTTCGGTGTTTTCACCCGCTTGCTCTGCCTCTGCATCTGAACTGATTTCTTCCAACTTATTCATTTGTTCAGATTGAAGCGTAAAATAGGGTGTATAGTGAGCGAGACGCTCTGTAATCATTGCTGTCACACCGTCACCTGTAATGGTTGCTCCAGAAATAGCATCTACTTCATGATCTTCTTTATCGTCGCCATTTGGGTCATTGTTGGTTTTAGAAACATTGATTCCTGCTAATTCTCCATTAGCGGCGTACACTTTTTCACCCACAAAACGATCTTGAAACCAAGCTTGAGTAATTTCAGCTCCTAGTCCGGCCGTTTCTCCTTTGTGGTCAAACACCACTCCTTTAATCGTGTTCATGTCGTTTTCCAAAGCCATATATCCCCATATCGCATCCCACAAACCAGCTCCTCTAAGGGGAACAATGAAGTAAGTGTTTTCTTCTACACTCGCAATGTAAAGTGGAAAACGCTGTTGGTCGGCAGGCTTTTTAGTTTCTGTCGCCATTTGTACTTTAAAGGCGTTTACATTTTGGTCGCTCGATCCATCGTTGATCAAGGCCAATTCTTCAGTAATGTATTGGTTATAAAGTTTTTCTGCTTGATCACGATCCGTTTGAATACCTATTGTAGATAGAATATTTTGCATTTTTTCTTTGCGAACATTTTCATTTTGCTTGTCTTTTAATGCTGTTGCTGTAAAAGCCAAAGAGGAGGCAACAACAATCACCATTATGGCAGCAAATAAAAAAGTATAAGCGTTACTATCTCTATTCATGAGTTATGTGGTTTTGAGTTGCGCAGAAGCCCAACGTTTTTTTCTTCGATTAATATTCCCTTCAATGACATAGTGGTCAATGGTAGGAGCAAAAACATTCATTAAAAGAATGGCGAGCATTACCCCTTCTGGGTAAGCCGGATTGAAAACGCGAATTAGAATACAAAGGATTCCAACGAGAATACCGTAAATCCATTTTCCTTTATTGGTTTGCGCAGCAGAGACAGGATCAGTAGCCATAAAAACAATTCCGAAGGCAAATCCTCCCACAACGAGATGGTTGGTCCAGTCAAAACTCATTAATGCATTGGCACCCCACAGATTGAAGAGATAGCCCATAATGGCCGCACCTGCAACTCCACCAGCGATAATGCGCCAGCTTCCAACTCCCGTTAAAATGAGAATAATTGCACCCACAGCAACCCAAAGGGTAGATGTTTCTGCAATGGAACCAGGGATAGCGCCTTGGAACATTTCAAAAAAGGAATAGTTTACTTGATTTCCCGCGGCTAGACTTCCTAGAATGGTTTCTCCAGAAATAGCATCTACATTGGATGCTTCCGAAACCCACACTTTGTTACCCGACATATAGGTAGGATAGGCAAAAAAGGCAAAAGCACGTGCTGTTAAAGCTGGGTTTAAGATGTTCATTCCTGTTCCCCCGAAAGCCTCTTTAGCAATTAACACCGCAAAGGCAACTGAAATGGCTACCATCCACAACGGAATATCTACCGGCATAATCATCGGTATCAATAATCCGGTAACCAAATAACCTTCGTTAACTTCATGGCCTCGGTAGATGGCAAAAATAAATTCGATGGTGAGTCCTACAATATAAGACACCGCAATCATAGGAACAATTTTCCATGCCCCGTGAATGAATGCATCAAGGATAGTGAATTCCATTCCGCTTTGTGCGAAGTACTGGTACCCTGTATTATAAATCCCATAAATTAAAGCGGGTAAAAGGGCAATAATAACCATTACCATGGTCCGCTTCAAATCTACAGCATCACGAATATGGGCTCCCTTATTTGTTGTGTGGTTAGGCACGAACAAAAAAGTGTCAAAAGCGTTTACTGCAGGAGCAAAACGCTCGTATTTTTCCCCTTTTGCAAAGGGCTTTTTAATGTTGTCAAGTTGTTTTCTTAAAAAATTCATAAGCTCTTTTTTATCCTTCTTCTTTGATCATTAATTCAATTCCACGACGAATAATTTCTTGTGCCTCAATCTTCGAGGTGTTTGCAAAATCTACTAAGGCAAAATCCTCAGGCACAACTTCATAAATTCCTAGTGCTTCCATGCGTTCTACGTCTTCTATCAAACAGGCTTTAATTAGTTGCATGGGGTAAATTTCCATAGGAAACACCTTTTCCATTTCACCTGTCACCACCAATGCTCTTTCTTCCCCATTTAAGTTGGTGTCTACTTTTGCTTTTTTCTTGCCAAACAACCACGATAACGAAGTAGTCGATGCACTGGGGATATGGTTATCTACAAAAGGAAGCCATCCGAACATACGATAGGAATTTCCTTCTGGAATAATTGTAAAGAGATTGTTGTAATAGCCTAAATAATTATCGGGCGCAGTTGCTTTTCCTGTAAGCACATCTCCGTTAATGTATCGGTTAGGCGCACTGTTGTCGATGTCTATTTTTTCCAATAATGAAGACAATGAAACTCCAATTGTCGCTTTATAGTATTGAGGTTTGGACACCGAAGAACCAACTACCGCAACGGTTCGTTGAGCAGAAAAAACACCCGTATTGAACAATGCACCAATATTAGCTACATCTTCTGGGTTAACGACCCAAGCCGACTCTCCAGCATTTATAGGATTCAAATGATGAATTTGAACACCAACATTTCCTGCAGGGTGTTTCCCAGACACACCAACAACGTCAGCTTGCTTTACATCTTCGAAAAAAGTCCTTAAAGCTTGCATCTGCTGTGAGGGTTACCTTAGCAATTTTAGCAAGTACTTCAATCCCTTTTTGGAATTCAACTTTATTGTTTTTGAGTAAAAAACTGTAATCTACATCCAAGGGTGCAGAGGTGTAAGTAGAAACAAAAATACCCTTAGGGGTATTTTCGGGTTTTGCAATGGTGCCATAGGGTCGTTGGGTAATGAACGGCCAAGCCCCTGACTTAAGCAAAATTTCTTTCACCTGCTCGGCATCGAGTGTTTCGAGTGCAGGAATATCGTGATTAACTTGTCCAGCTTCTTGTTCTTGCGAGACAACCACTTCTAAAATTTTTCGTTTTGCCCCACGAACAATTGCTTCTACTTTTCCTCCTACGGGAGAAACAAAATGTACTCTTGGATTTTCTTTAGCAAAAAACAACGGAGCTCCTTGCTCAATTGACTCTCCTTCTTTGACAAGTAACTTAGGAGTTACACTAAAAAAATCTTCAGGTTTTAAAGCGAATGTTTTGGAGGCAGGAGCATCAGACAAGATCTTGTCTGCCTCTCCTTCAAGGTTTAAAGTAAACCCTTTTTTTATGCGTATGTCTTTGGACATTTTCTGTGCGCGTTTAATTCTAAAATTCATGCAAATTTAGCAATTAAATGTTGCTTCAAAAAATGGGAGTCAAGCGAATTTTAATTATTTATAATGATTCTTAATAAGATGTTTAACCTTCTGAAATAAAGAAAGGAGTCCTGATTGAGATCTTCCTGATTTCGTTACCTTTGATGTATGAAGCAATCCCTTACTGTTCTTCTTTTTTTCACCTCCCTTTTTTTGCTACATGCACAGGGAGCAAAAGAATCAACAAATGTAGATTTCATTAAATCAATTCATTTTGTTTCTTCCGACATTCAACAGCAATTTCCAATTCTTAGCGGCAATGAAACCTTTACGCTTAGCTTTGACGATTTACTTGCGCAAGACAACGATTATTATTTCAGAATTAAACATTTTAATCGTGATTGGACACCAAGTGATTTGTTTCAAAATCAGTTCATTAATGGATTCGATAACCAAAGAATAAACAATTTTAGAAGCTCTTTTGGCACCCTTCAACGCTACAACAATTACCGACTAACTCTCCCCAACGAAAACGTACAGTTTTTGGCCTCAGGCAACTATATGATTGAAGTTTACGATGCAGACGACCAGATGGTTTTTTCTCGTAAATTCCTAGTTCTCGACAAAAAATCGGAACTGCAAGCCGGTGTATTTCCCTCGCAAGATGTTGGGAAAATACGCACCCACCACAATCTACAATTTAGCATCACCCCAATAGGGTTTCAAATCAGAAACCCCAATCGTGACATTGCTGTTTTTGTTATGCAAAACAGCCAATGGGAAGAGGGCTTTTTGCCCCTCCAGCCCAATATACTTCTGAAATCGGTTGCTTTACCGCTATGCCGAGAAAACCCTTTTCGCTGGCGGAAATGAATTTTTTCATTTTGACACCAAAGACATTGCTGCAATAACGCCAAGAATAGGATTGGTCAATCGCGGTTTGGTCTACGAACATTATTTATATCCCAGTTTACCCAGGACGTCTCTACCTTATAGCTATGCCCCCGACATCAATGGGAATTTTCAAATAAACACCCTTCAAGGAAATGACGCTTCGATCGAAGCCGATTATTCCCAAGTTTATTTTCGACTGAACCAAGCATATGAATTGGAAGATGAAGAAATTTATATTTATGGAAAATTCAATAATTACGAATTCAGTGAAGGAAACAAAATGGTCTACAACCCTTCCATCGAAGCCTACGAAGGGCTATTGCTATTAAAACAAGGGTTTTACAATTATAAATTTGTTGTAAAAAAGAAGGGGCAAGTTGATTTGAATGCAATTTCGGGCTCTTTTTCAGCTACAGAAAATAAATATACTTTTTTGGTATATCACAGAGGAATTGGAGACTTGTATGATGCTTTAATCGGAGCAACGGAAATCCAATCTTTTGACTTAGAACGCTGAATTAAACCACACACAAGTCCAATAATTATTTTTAAAAGGATTTTTTTCTTAACTTGCTAATAACAAAGCAAATACTTATGTTTCAACAAGTAACAAAAGGGATTAAAGTTTCCGTTTTAACCCGGTATGAAGGCGCCTTTTTAAAGAAGGGAGTGCCTCATTTTGCTTTTCGTTATACGGTACAAATTGAAAACCATAGTAAAGATGTGGTTCAACTCATTAACCGCCATTGGAAAATTCAAGAAGCAAATCGGCGACCTCATTTTGTGGAGGGGCCTGGTGTTATTGGGAAAAAACCCATTTTAAAATCAGGTGAAAAACACAGTTATCAGTCCAGCTGTTTACTGAGTTCCCCTTAGGATCGATGAGTGGATTTTACACCATGGTAAACTTTAGTCTTGCAAAAGAATTTGATGTAGAGATTCCAAATTTTAAACTTTCTGCTACTTTTACTCTAAATTAATTTAAATTCGAGTACAAAGAAAAAGAAAATGAGAAACAGTTATCCCAAACTCCCCAATGCGGTAAACGAGCCTGTTAAGTCTTATACTCCCAACAGCTCTGAGAAAAAAGAAGTTTTAGCAGCTTATCAATCCATATACAACAACAGCATCGAAGTACCCATTACAATCGATGGGGAAAAACTAATTACCACCGAAAAAGCGGAGATGCGTCTTCCACACGAACACCAACATGTGGTGGGCACCTACAGCAGAGGAAACGAAAGCCATGTGGCATCGGCTATTGCTGCGGCACTAAAAGCACGAAAAAGTTGGGCGAAACTTTCTTTTAATGAACGGGCCACCATTTTCTTGCGAGCTGCAGAACTCATCGCAGGACCTTACCGAGCGAAAATAAATGCGGCCACGATGATTGCGCAGTCGAAAACCATTCACCAAGCAGAAATTGATGCGGTTTGTGAATTCATCGACTTTTTAAATTTCAACGTTCAATATGCCGAGGAAATTTACAACGAGCAACCCAACTCTGGAGATGGGGTTTGGAACCGACTTAGCTATCGCCCTTTAGAAGGCTTTGTGTATGCGGTAAGTCCATTTAATTTTACCGCTATTGCTGGAAATTTATGTGCTGCTCCTGCGCTAATGGGAAATACCGTGGTGTGGAAACCAAGTGATCATCAAGTTTATTCCGCCCATGTGATTATGGAAATTTTTGAAGAAGCGGGACTTCCTCCCGGGGTGATCAATATGGTGATGGGCGACCCTGTTATGGTCACAGATATTGTTTTAAAATCGCCAGATTTTGCAGGGATTCATTTTACAGGATCCACCTTCGTCTTCAAAGAAATTTGGAATAAAATTGGAGAAAACATCCACCAATATAAAACCTATCCTCGCATTGTGGGTGAAACCGGAGGAAAAGACTTTATTGTTGCCCATAAAAGTGCAAATCCACAAGAAGTAGCCACTGGCATTATCCGAGGGGCGTTCGAATTTCAAGGGCAAAAGTGTTCAGCAGCTTCACGGGTTTACCTCCCTCAATCCATCGCGGAAGAAACGCTTTCAATCGTTGAAAAAGAACTTAAAACCATTTCGATGGGATCGCCTGAAGACTTTTCAAATTTCGTTACGGCTGTTATTCATGAAGGTGCTTTTGACCGATTGGCGAATGCCATTGACCAAGCAAAAGCGTCTGATGAGGCGAGCATTCGCTGCGGTGGAAACTACGACAAAAGCACAGGATATTTTATTGAACCAACCGTTGTGGTGACAACCAATCCAAAATACGACACCATGGAGCGCGAATTATTTGGACCTCTTGTCACGGTTTATATTTACGAAGATGAAAGATTTGAAAAAACACTTCAACTCGTTGACGAAACGTCAGAATATGCATTGACAGGAGCAATTTTCGCAAAAGATCGGTATGCGGTCGATACCGCATTGGATGCTTTGGAGAACGCTGCTGGAAATTTTTATATCAACGACAAACCCACAGGTGCCGTAGTAGGCCAGCAACCTTTTGGCGGGGCACGTGCCTCTGGAACCAACGACAAAGCAGGTTCTAAACTGAATCTCTTGCGCTGGGTGTCTCCTCGTTTAATTAAAGAACCGCTTTTGACTCCAAAAGATTACCGTTATCCTTTTTTAGGAAACGCATCATCTTAAAGGCAAATACACGACTTTTTTGGTTTCAAAAAAGTCGGTGTCAAAATGGTCATAGAGTGAAAATTGTTCTGCCTCTGGGAACGCAGCGAGTTCTTCCGTAAGATCACCTCCTTTGAGGTAAAGAATTCCATTTCGGAGTCGATGCGACCCTTTGTTTTTTACATTTTTTTTCACCCAAGGAACAAAATCCTCCATGCGTGTTACTGCTCGACTAACTACAAAATCGACAGGTTGTTTGAACTCCTGCGCTCGTTGGTGACGGGCTTCTACATTTCTTAAATTAAGGGCTTCGCAAACAGCATTTACCACCTTGATTTTTTTACCAATACTATCGATTAAATAAAATTGAACTTCTGGAAAAAGAATGGCCAAGGGAATACCAGGGAAACCCCCTCCAGTTCCCACATCCAGCACGCGACTCCCCTTTTTAAAGGAAAGTATTTTTGCAATTCCTAAGGAATGAAGGATGTGTTTTTCCGTAAGCTTATCAATGTCTTTTCGAGAAATCACATTGATTTTTGCATTCCATTCTTGATAGAGCGATTCAAGCTCTTGAAATTGCGATAATTGCCTTGGTTTTAATGTAGGAAAATAGTGTTCTATTTGTTTCAAAAATTGTAGTTTTACTAGATTCTGAAACAAATCTACAATGAAAAAAGATATTGCAAAAAAGAGTTTACGCTTTGAACGAAAAAAAGGAAAAGAGTTTTTTAACACACTTAACAAACGTGTTAACGAGTATTTTGCTTCAAAAAAAATCCAAAAAACAGGGAATTTCAGAATTTACCTGAAAGCATTCATCATGCTGAGCCTTCTTATAACGCCTTATTGCCTCATTATTTTCACCCACATATCCCTTTGGATAAAACTATCGCTAGCTGTTTTTACAGGCTTGGGGATGGCTGGGGTTGGTATGGCGGTTATGCACGATGGAAATCATGGATCTTTTTCAAAATACCCCTGGGTAAACAAAGTCATGGGGTCAACCATTTATCTGCTTGCTGGTAATGTGCACAATTGGAAAGTACAACACAATATATTGCATCATACCTTCACGAATATTCCAGGTCATGACGAGGATTTGGATGCAGGGAGAATCATTCGCTTTTCACCGGAAAGCAAATGGACTTCAAAACACAAATACCAACATATTTATGCGTTTTTCCTCTACTCACTTCTTACTTTTAATTGGGTGATATTTACAGATTTTCAGCAAATCCGACGTTATTTAAAAGGAAAGCTTACTTATCGAAAAAAACTTCAGCCGACACGTCAATGGATCATTTTAATTGGTACAAAACTATTGTACTTTGCAGTTTGGATACTTCTCCCTCTTTTGGTTTCAGATGTGCCGTGGTGGGGTATAATTATTGGCTTTCTTGTGATGCATTTTACTGCCGGGCTAGTGCTATCTACCACCTTTCAATTAGCACATATTGTTTCGGATACCATTATGCCACTCCCTGAAGAAAATAAAATGGAGCGCTCATGGGCAATTCACCAACTTTTCACCACAGCCAATTTCTCCACAAAAAACAAATTTGTTACTTGGTTTACTGGAGGACTCAATCACCAAATTGAGCATCATATTTTTCCACATATTAGCCATATACATTACACAGATATTGCTAAAATTGTGAAAAAAACAGCAAAAGAATTTAATTTACCTTATATCGAATACGATTCTATACAAAGTGCCTTAATTTCGCACTTTAACCATCTAAAAAATATGGGGAAAACCCCAGCAACACTAAATTAAGCTATGGACGCATTATCAGCAAGAATTAACAGCCTCCCTGCTTCTGCAACTTTAACGATGGCTGCAAAAGCGCGTGAACTTAAAAACCAAGGTGTCGATGTTATTGGTCTCAGTCTTGGAGAACCCGATTTCAACACCCCTGAATTCATTAAAGACGCCGCAATTCAAGCCGTAAATGACAATTATAACTCATATAGTCCTGTTGATGGCTATGCTGAATTAAAACAAGCCATCATTACCAAATTTAAACGCGATAATGGTTTGGATTACGATGCGAGTCAAATTGTAGTTTCAACCGGAGCGAAACAATCCATTGCCAACGTTTGCATGGTGCTGTTGAATCCTGGCGACGAAGTACTTCTTCCTGCTCCTTATTGGGTTAGCTATTCAGCAATTGCTACCCTAGCCGAGGCAAAATCGACAATCATCCCTACCTCAATTGATGATGATTTTAAAATTACACCTGAACAGTTGGAAGCGGCCATTACACCCAAGACCAAGCTAATCATGTTTAACTCGCCCAACAATCCTAGTGGAACGATTTATACGGAAGAAGAATACAGAGCGCTAGCGAAGGTATTGGAAAAACACCCCGACATTTATATTCTATCGGACGAAATCTACGAGCACATTAACTACGGTACTCCTCACTTTAGTCTTGCAGCAATTCCTGAACTTTACGACCGAACCATTACCGTAAATGGAGTGGCAAAAGCCTTTGCGATGACAGGATGGAGAATTGGCTACATCGGTGCACCAACATGGATTGCAAAAGCATGTAATAAAATGCAGGGACAAATTACATCGGGGGCAAATTGTATCGCGCAACGAGCGACAATTACCGCTTTAGAAGCTCCAGTGAGTAATATTCAGTACATGGTGGATGAGTTTAAAAATCGACGTTCACGAATCATTGAATTACTCTCACAGATCGATGGTTTCAAAATAAATGAACCCGAAGGGGCCTTTTATGTATTCCCAGATATATCTTCCTTTTTTGGAAAAACGCTCGGTGGAAAAACGATTGATAATGCCAGTGATTTTGCACTATACCTCTTGGAAGAAGCCCACGTGGCAACGGTTACAGGAGATGCATTCGGTAATGTAGATTGCATTCGTATTTCTTATGCTGCTTCCTTAGATGAAATCGAAACAGCCGTAGCACGAATTGCTAAAGCGTTAAGCAAATAATTAGGAATTTTTAGTTTGTTTTAATTCTTGGTAGAGTGCTGCCTGTGCAGTCATGCACCAAGGATGAACAACCAAGATTCCAACGCCAAAGCAGAGTGCTCCTAAAATATACCAAGGGATAAATCGTAAAAATAAACCCAAAATTTTCAATCGGTTACCCTTGGTTAATTCCCAACTTTCTTGCAAAGCATCTGTAAACGATTGCTCGGGTTTTTCGGCCATGATAAAAAAGGTCATTGACAGCCCCAAACCGATCACTATTCCTGGTACAATAAATAAAATAATACCCACTATAATTAATATTACCTGAATGAGATAGGCGAGAAAAGCATTTAAAAAAAAGGTGAATCCTTTAAATAAATCTTTTAATTCGGGGGTCGAACCTGCCATCACAGTCAACACAAAATAACTGAAGCCCAATTCCAATGGCCCAGTGAGCAGGAGAACCACAAATTCTCCACCAAGCGATTCTCCAATGGCGGGTAGACCCACCAAAAGAGCATAAATAAAAGAGGTTAATACTGCAATTCCCCAATGTGGAGAAAGCCTTTCCCTTGCGGTCCGCATTAGGGCTAAGTTAGAAATAGAAGCCATTGTACTTTATTTGGTTGCTTCTAATGTAAAAAAAAACCGCCAAAAGGCGGTTTTGAAAAATCTATTTTACAATTTGCTCCTGGTGGTTAATCGATTCTTGATGAATCGCTTTAAACAAACGAAGTACAAATTCCTCAGACAAGTTGCGCTCTTCTCCTTCGAGCACCATCTTTCCTAAAATTTCATTCCAACGTTTATTTTGAAGCACGGCTACATTATTTTTCTTTTTTAATTCGCCTATTTGCTCGGCAATTTTCATTCGATTCCCAAGGGTATCCAATATGGCTTGGTCAGCCACATCAATTTGAGCTCTTAAATTGCCTAGCTCGGTTTGATAGCTTTCTTCTTCTGTGGTCGCTTTTCGGATTTTTAAATCGTGCATAATTTGCTCCAAGGCTTTTGGTGTGACCTGCTGAGCAGCATCACTCCAAGCGTTATCTGGATCCCAGTGGCTTTCCACCATTAAACCATCAAAGTTCAAATCCAAGGCCATTTGACAGGTGTCAAAAATCATTTCACGATTTCCGGTAATGTGTGAAGGATCACAAATTAAAGGTAAATTTGGAAAACGATTCTGAACCTCAACCGCGATTTGCCACTCGGGATTATTACGGTATTTTGATTTTCCATAAGAAGAAAAACCACGGTGAATAAGTCCAAGATTTTTAATGTTTGCTGTATACAAACGCTCTATTCCTCCAAGCCAAAGAGCTACGTCAGGGTTGACAGGGTTTTTTACAAGGACAATTTTATCTGTTCCTTCTAAAGCGTCTGCTATTTCTTGAACAATAAAAGGACTTACTGTAGAACGAGCTCCAATCCATAAAATATCAATGTCGTGCTCCAATGCCAATTTTACGTGGTCTTTGTTAGCCACTTCTGTAGCGGTCAATAAACCGGTTTCTTTTTTAACGCGTTGCAACCATTTGAGCCCAATGGCTCCTACTCCTTCAAAGTTTCCTGGGCGGGTTCTGGGTTTCCAAATTCCTGAGCGATATACCGTGACATCGGTGTCTTTGAGCTCGTGAGCAATTTTTAATACTTGTTCTTCTGTTTCAGCGCTACAAGGACCTCCTATTACAAGGGGGTGAGAAAGACCAAAATTGTCTAACCATTGGCGCATTTCGGGTTTGTTTTCCATAATCTAATTGTTGTGTTTAATTCCGTTAAGGATACTGGTGAGTTGATTCGTATTTTTCATTTGTGCATACAGACTCTCAATGTCTTTTTGCATTAACTTTTGTTTGAAATTTTCCAAATTGGCAATGTAGGCGCTTAATATTTCAATGATATTGTTTTGATTTTGCTCAAAAATAGGTGCCCACATGTCTGGAGAGCTTTTGGCAAGGCGCACTGTAGATTCAAATCCACTTCCTGCTAAATCGAAAATATTTTGTTCGTCGGCTTCTTCTTCCAGCACGGTTTTTCCCAACATAAAGGAACTGATGTGCGAGAGATGAGAAACACAGGCCATGTGGCGATCATGCTCGTCGGCTTCCATAAATCGGAGGTACATTCCCATTTGACGGAAATTGGTTTTGGCCCAAGACAATAAGTCAGAACGCGTTTTTTTTGCCTCACATATAATCTGGGGTTTGCCTGCAAAAAGTCCTAAGTGAGCGGCTTCTGGTCCAGAAAATTCGGTTCCTGCAATGGGATGTGCAGCCAAATAATTTTCTCTTCGAGGGTGGTTTGCTACCGCCTCACATAAAGATGCTTTGGTAGAACCCACATCCCACAATAGGCTATTTTCGGAAAGCTGATCCAACAGCTTGGGAAGTAAATCTAAGGTTGCTTTTACTGGGACACTTAACAACACTCGATCTGCATCGCTTATTTCTTCCCAATTGCCTTTTCTATCGATAATGCCAAAAGACAAAGCCGCATCGAGATGAGCTGGATTGGCATCTACCCCAACCACCTCAATAGTGGGATCTATTTTCTTTAGCTCTAATGCCATAGACCCTCCAATTAAACCCACACCGATTAAGACTAGTTTCATGCTTTGATACGATTTATGGCATTCGTAATTTGCTCTTCCGTGACACAAAGTGAAAAACGAATATAGCCTTCCCCTTGTGTTCCAAAAATAGTTCCTGGAGTAATAAAGATATCCTTTTCATAAAGGATTTGATCGATAAAATCTTCAGCAGCGATGGTGGTGTCGTTGAGCTTCGCCCAAACAAACATCCCCACACTATTAGGGTCAAAAGTAGCGTTCATTAAAGTGGCTAACTCTTCGACTAGTTTTCTGCGTTTTTTATAGGTAGCGTTCAGTTCTTCAAACCAGGAATTGGGAGCATTTAGAGCGGCGATCGCCCCTTGCTGAATGCCATAAAACATTCCTGAATCCATATTGCTTTTCACCTTTAAAACGGCTTGAATATTTTCAATATTTCCCGATAACATTCCAACACGCCAGCCGGCCATGTTAAAGGACTTGCTCAAGGAATTTAATTCCATAGCGACGTTTTTTGCCCCAGGAAGGGACAAAATACTTTGAGGATCATCATTTAAAATAAAACTATAGGGATTATCATTGATCAACAAAACCTCTTCTTTTGCGGCCCATTGAATCAATTTTTCAAAGGTGGCATGATCTACATTCGCCCCAGTAGGCATATGAGGATAATTCAACCACATTAATTTGATTTTAGAAGTATCAAGGGCTTCTAGCGCATCAAAATCTGGTTGCCAATTATTTTCAGCGGTTAAGTCATAAAAAACTGGGGTTGCCTCGACCAGTTGCGTCACAGCGCTGTATGTGGCGTAACCCGGAGAAGGAATCAATACCTCATCGCCTTTATTAAGAAAGGCCATTGAAATATGCATAATACCTTCTTTAGACCCCATTAAAGGAAGTACCTCTGAAGAGGGATCGAGTACAACCTCATAGTTACGCTTGTAAAAATGAGCAATCGCTTCGCGTAATTCTGGAAGACCTTGATAGCTTTGATACATGTGCGCTCGTGGGTGAGCCATTCCGGTTTGAAGCGCTTCAACAACAGAAGGATGCGGAGGAAGATCAGGACTCCCGATCCCCATATTCAACACCGGTTTCCCTGCCTGAACTAGACCTGCTACTTCGCGTAATTTCTTAGAGAAGTAGTATTCTTTTACACTTTCCAGTCGTGTTGCTGTACTTACATTCATTTCTTAACGTGGGCGTATTCGCCTAATATTTTAAATTCTAAGGCCATGATTTTTAAAATCTGGCGTGCTTTTTCATATTGTTCAAAGGTGTCAAAAGTCACATCGACAAAAAAGGCGTATTTCCCTGGGGTTTCAATCACAGGGAGCGACTGGATTTTTGTCAAATTCAGCAAGCAATCGCTCATTACATTCAGTACTGCCGCTAAACTTCCCCTTTGATGATCTAAAATAAATTTCAAAGAAGCCTTATTGATTTGGTCTTGGGCCAGACTGCCATTCTTTTTTTGCACCACCACAAAACGGGTAATGTTGTTTTTAATGGTTTGGATGGATTCGGCTAAAACCGCAAGGCCATAAATTTGGGCTGCTGCTTTTGGAGCGATGGCAGCAATTCCCTTGCGTTGCTCTTTTGCAATCATTTTGGCCACATTAGCCGTATCAGATGCTTCAATCAATTTAATATGGGGGTAATTGCGGAAAAATTCTTTGCACTGCAACAAGGCCATGGGGTGAGAATGCACCTCTTGAAGGTCTTCAATGGTTTGCCCCGACAAGGCCATCAGAGTATGGTGAATGGTTAAATTGTATTCTCCCACTATACTTAAATCATTGTGATCGATTAGGGCATAATTAGGGATAATGGATCCAGCAATAGAATTCTCTAAAGCCATTATTGCTTGCTTGACTTCTCCAGAGAGAACAGCCTCTACAACGGCATCAAAACTAAGACACTCTTTTAAATTCACATCCTCATGAAAGTAGTCCATGGCTACGGCGTGATGAAAAGAGCCTTTAATTCCTTGAATTGCTATTTTAGATTCCATTTATATTCCAAAAAAAAAGTCCCGAACATTCGTCAGGACTTTATTTATATTGTAATGTTAGTTTACTACAAAGTCCTTCCTGCTTCTGTATAGAAGTAAAAAAAGTTGTTGTAATAAAAAAACGTCTTGTTCATTGGTTTAATTAATAGTGCAAATCTAAGCCCACATTAGACAAAAACAAATTTTTGCTCCATTTTTTTTAGAAAAAGAGGTAATTTACCTACTAATCAAACAAACTTAAATCAAAATGTTACGACAGACTATATTCCTTCTCCCTCTTCTATTCTTTGCCTGTGTGAAAGTAGATGTAAAGGCCGAAAAAGATCCCAATGATTTTCGCTTTCTCGAAACAACCATTCGTGAATTAGCTACTGGATATACGCAAGGAGACTTTACTATTGAAGCGGTGACCCAAGCCCATTTAGATCGCATTGAGCAGATTGACAAAAAGGGGCCAACCCTTCGCGCTATCATACAAGTTAATCCAGAGGCGATTGCCATCGCCAAAGCACTGGACGAAGAACTAGCTAACGGAAAGTCACGCGGTCCCTTACACGGTATCCCTGTGGTATTAAAAGACAATATCGATACCCATGACCAGATGAACACCACCGCTGGATCAAGGGCCTTAAAAGATTCAGAACCTTTACAGGACAGTCCTCTCGCCATCCAATTACGTGCTGCTGGCGCAGTTATTTTGGCGAAAGCTAACCTAAGCGAATGGGCCAACTTTAGAGGGCAAAATTCTTCTAGTGGTTGGAGTGGAATCAATGGACAGACAAAAAACCCTTATGTCCTCACTCGTAATCCCTGTGGCTCGAGTTCTGGATCTGGGGTAGCCGTTTCTGCTAATCTCACGGTTTTAGCCATAGGAACAGAAACCAATGGATCGATTGTATGTCCATCCAATGCAAATGGAATTGTAGGGATTAAACCCACTGTGGGATTAATTAGCCGTTCAGGGATTATCCCGATCTCTTTTACCCAAGACACTGCTGGCCCTATGGCGAGAACATTAACTGATGCGACTATCGCTTTAGGTGCCCTTACCGCCACAGATGATCAAGACAGTAAAACCCTTGCTGAAGAAAGAATTGCCTTAAACGATTACACTCCGTTTTTAAAGAAAGATGGGGTAGCCGGAAAACGCATTGCGCTTTATACCGCACCATTAGGTCAAAATGCAGAAGTGGACAGCTTAGTGCGGCAATCGATTAGAACACTAGAAGCTGCTGGAGCTAGTGTAATTGAAATAGATCGTATTGCTCCTAAAGCTACGGGAGGCAACTCTTTTCAAGTCATGCTGCACGAATACAAAGAGGGGCTTAATGGCTATTTTAAATCTTTGGGTGAGAATGCGCCCATCAAAAACTTAGACGAATTAATTGCTATTAACGAAGCAGATTCAATCGAATTAAAATATTATAATCAAGCCTATTTAGAGATGGCGAATGCAAAAGAAGATTTAAAAAGTGAGGCCTATCAAACTACTTTAGCAAATCTTCAACGCATGAGCCAACAAGAGGGGATTGATCGTGTTATGGACGAACATAATTTAGACGCCATTGTGGCCCCTACTGGAAGTCCTGCCTGGAGTACCGACTGGCTCAACGGAGACAATTATCATTTAGGAAGTTCTTCCCCTGCGGCTTGGGCTGGTTATCCTAACATCACTATTCCTATGGGAGATATTCATGGTTTACCGGTAGGTTTATCCTTCTTTGGGCGAGCATGGAGCGAGCCTACTTTAATTGAAATTGCCTATGGTTTTGAACAAAAAACAAATGCAAGAATAACCCCTAACTTTAGAGCGAACGACGAAGAATAAATGAAAACATTACAACAACTTCTCGCTGTCGATAACTGTGATGTGCATTTGGTATTGGGAATTTTAATTGGTTTTGGATTAATGGAATCTTTTGCAAGATACCTGCCTAATTCAAAACGCAAAAAAGGATCTTTCTGGAACGACACTCACCTAAATCCATCAACATGTCAAAGAAAGCGATTATTGTAGGAGCAAGCTCCGGAATTGGTGAAGCCCTCGCCATTGTTTTAGCCCAACGAGGCTATAAAGTAGGCATTACAGGAAGAAGAGGAGAAATGCTGGAAAAGATAAAAGCCCGCTACCCTGAGGCGATCTTCCCTATGGTTTCTGATGCTACCCACCCCGATGCAGAAAAAGAACTCGACCGACTTGTTTCGATAATAGGAGGGCTTGATCTTTTTGTTATTTCAGCGGGAATGGGTGTACTTAACAAAACCTTAGATTATTCAATTGAAAATGCTACCAACCAACTCAATGTAATTGCCTTTACAAAAATGTTGAATTGGGGGGTGCATTTTTTTGAAGCACAAGGCCATGGTCATTTGGCTAATATTTCTTCGGTAGCCAGCAGAAGAGGGGGGCGTTTAACTCCTTCTTACAATGCATCAAAGGCATATCAATCGAATTATTTTGAAGGCATAAGGCAACGCTTTTATAAATTAAAACTTCCCATCGCCACAACAGATGTTCGTCCCGGCTTTGTGGATACTGCCATGGCTCAAGGAAGTGGTATCTTTTGGATGGCACCAAAAGAAAAGGCGGCAAAACAAATCTATAAAGCGCTTCAACGGAAAAAAGCCGTGGTGTATGTGACCAAACGCTGGGCATTAATTGCATTTATTTTTTCGAACATGCCCAAGTGGATGCACCAAAGAATGTAAATCTTTATCTTTAGCAAA
Organism: Candidatus Arcticimaribacter sp.; assembly: GCA_038143215.1. Classification (GTDB taxonomy): domain Bacteria; phylum Bacteroidota; class Bacteroidia; order Flavobacteriales; family Flavobacteriaceae; genus Arcticimaribacter. Next base: position 270,365 of record JAYQLP010000003.1, read on the forward strand.
AAAGTACGTCGTGTTACAACTTACACAAATCAGTAAAAAATACAAGGAATTTCAAGCAATTAAAGAGGTTAGTTTTACCTTATCTCCAGGGGAAGTAGTAGGCTTACTAGGCCCCAATGGCGCAGGGAAATCTACGTTGATGAAAATCCTAACGGGCTATCTCTCCGATTGGGAGGGAGAGGTGACATGGAATGCGATTTCCTTAAAAAAAGACCCTAAAAGCATTCAAAAAATCACAGGCTACTTACCGGAAAACAATCCGCTTTATTCTGATCTTTCCGTTATAGAATATCTTTTTTTTGTTGCAGACTTGTATCAATTAAAGCAGCCTCCTATGGAGGAAATATTAAAAAAAGTAGACTTAATTAAAGTAAAAAATAAAACCATTGAAACCCTTTCCAAAGGATTTCAACAACGTGTTGGCCTTGCAGCCGCATTACTTCATGACCCTGAAATTTTAATCCTTGACGAACCTACCACAGGACTCGACCCCAACCAATTAATTGAAATACGAAAATTAATTCGACAATTGGGTGAAGAGAAAATTGTTTTGCTCTCCACTCATATACTCTCAGAAGTAGAAAGTGTTTGCGATCGTGTCATCGTTATACGACAAGGAGAAGTCGTGGCAGATCAAAATTTGGAAAGCCTTAGAAAAGGCCAACAACAAATTATCCAAGTGGAATTTGACTACCCCATTGAAACCGAAGCCTTACAAAAAATTGAAGGCGTGGAAAAAGTTGTCAATACATTTGATTTTAAGTATGACATTTATTGTCACGTGAAAGAAGACATTCGTCCAAAAGTCTTTGACTTTGCCCACGATAATCAATTAAAAATCCTCTCCCTCAATCAGAAAAATGAAAACCTAGCTAGCCTTTTCAATCAACTGACTAAGGATTAGAACACCGCTTCTGCAATGGCTTTAATGTTATCCGATTTCCCCATCGAATAATAATGCAAGAAGGGTACCCCTGCCTGTTTTAATTCTTTGCTTTGTTGAATGCACCACTCTACCCCTACTTGGCGCACGGCTTTGTTGTCTTTACAATCGATTACTGAACGAATTAAATCGTCTGGAAGATCGACGTGAAAACGGTGTGGTAAAGCATTCAATTGTTTTTTGGTCGCCAAAGGCTTTAATCCTGGGATAATGGGCACATTGATTCCAGCTTCTTTGCACTTTTTCGAAAATTCAAAAAACTTAGTGTTGTCAAAAAACATTTGGGTGACAATGTACTCGGCACCTGCATCAATTTTTTCTTTAAAAAATGAAGGTCGCTTTCTAAACTAGGCGCTTCCATGTGTTTTTCAGGGTAACCGGACACACCCACACAAAAATTGGTTTTAGTGGAATTCTGAATTTCTTCATCCAAATATTTTCCTTGATTTAAATCATTGATTTGAGCTACCAATTCGTTTGCATAATTATGTCCCCCTTTGTTGGGTTTGAAATAAACTTCGCTTTTAACCGCATCTCCACGTAAAGCAACCACATTATCGATCCCTAAAAAATCTAAATCAATCAAGAAGTTTTCTGTGTCCTCTTTGGTGAAACCCCCGCATAAAATATGAGGTATCGCATCCACATTGTACTTATGCTGTATCGCGGCACAAATCCCTACCGTTCCCGGGCGCTTGCGAATCACATGCTTTTGTAATAACCCACCCTCTAATTCTTTGTACACGTACTCCTCGCGATGATAAGTCACGTCGATAAAAGGAGGGTTAAACTCCATTAGTGGATCGATTCCATCGTAAATAGATTGAATATTCTGTCCTTTTAAAGGAGGAAGTATTTCAAAGGTAAACTGGGTTTGCTTTTTCGCTTTTGCAATATGATCGATTACTTTCATGGTGCTTATTTTAAATTGGGTCGAAGCCATTTTTCAGCTTCTTCTATGGGTATTTGTTTTCTTTGAGCAAAACTCTCAAGTTGGTCTTGTGTAATTTTTCCTACCCCAAAATACTGGGCTTCTGGATGGGCAAAATAATAACCCGAAACGGATGCGGCTGGCCACATGGCTAAACTTTCCGTGAGTTTAACCCCAATATTTTCTTCCACTTTTAAAAGATCCCAAAGGGTATTTTTCTCTAAATGATCTGGGCAAGCGGGATAGCCTGGTGCAGGGCGAATTCCTTTATATTGTTCTTTGATTAAGGCGTCATTATTTAAACTTTCTTGGGCAGCATATCCCCAGTGTTTGATACGCACTTCCCTGTGAAGGTATTCTGCAAATGCTTCTGCAAAACGATCAGCTAACGCCTTGATCATAATGGCGTTGTAATCGTCATTATTGTCTTCGTATTGCTTCGCCAATTCTGCCGTTCCAAAACCAGCTGTAACGCAAAATGCACCGATATGATCATTTAATCCGGTGGCTTTAGGCGCGATAAAATCGGCCAAAGCAATATTCGGTTTTCCTGCACGCTTTTTTAATTGCTGACGAAGGGTATGGAATTTCCCTATTTCATTGTCCCGATCTTGATCGGCATAAACAACGATATCATCCTCTTCAACGGTTTGAGCAGGAAAAAGTCCAAAAACAGCTTTGGCCGTCAATAATTTTTTATCTAGGATTTCTGTCAATAACACTTGCGCATCGGCAAATAACTCTGTCGCTTGTTCCCCTACAATTTCATCATTTAAAATAGCGGGATAATGCCCGTGTAAATCCCATGAACGGAAAAAAGGACTCCAATCGATATAAGGAACTAAAGCGTCCAAATCTTGATTTTCTATTACCTGAACTCCTAATTGTTGTGGTACAAAAGGGGAGAAATTATCCCAATCCAATTTCAGCTTACGCTCTCGAGCAACACGCAATGGAATGTGCTCTTTAGTCTCTTGGCGGTCTAAAAATTTCGCTCTAAACTTTTCATATTCCTCGCGAATTTGGGCTTTGTAGCTAGGAGCATTTTCTTTATTCAATAAACTTCCCGCAACAGTAACTGCTCTTGAGGCATCGTTAACATGCACGACAGAGGTTTCTAATTCTGGGGCAATTTTTACAGCCGTATGCGCTTTGGAAGTAGTCGCACCACCAATCAATAAAGGAATATTCAATTCTTGTCGCTTTAACTCTTGAGCGATATAAATCATCTCATCTAGAGAAGGGGTAATCAAACCCGATAAACCGATGATATCTACCTGCTCTTGTTTTGCTGTTTCAATGATTTTTTCTGGCGGAACCATAACTCCCAAATCGATGATTTCATAATTATTACAAGCCAGTACAACCCCCACGATGTTTTTTCCAATATCGTGAACGTCCCCTTTTACCGTCGCCATCAAAATCTTTCCGGCCGCTTGTTGCTTTCCATCTTTTTCGGCTTCTATATAAGGTAATAAATAAGCCACCGCCTTTTTCATTACACGCGCCGATTTTACCACCTGGGGCAAAAACATTTTCCCAGACCCAAAGAGATCTCCCACCACATTCATCCCAGTCATTAAATGACCTTCGATCACTTCAATGGGCTTAGGCAAAGACAAACGAGCTTCTTCTACATCTTCTTCGATAAACTCATCTATCCCTTTGACTAAAGAATGGGTAATGCGGTCTTGTAACGCATCATTTCGCCAGGCTTTAACCTCAACTTTTTTATCTTTTTGATCGTTAATCAAGGTTTCAGCTAGGTCTAACAAGCGCTCGGTAGCATCATCTCTTCTATTCAAGAGAACATCTTCCACGTGCTCGAGTAAATCCTTAGGGATTTCGTCATAAATCTCTAACATGGTAGGGTTGACAATCCCCATATTCATTCCATGCTGTATCCCGTGATACAAAAAGGCAGAATGCATGGCTTCCCGCACACGATTGTTTCCTCTAAAAGAAAACGACACATTACTCACTCCCCACTAACATGCGCATGTGGCAAGTTTTCTCGAATCCATTTGGCCGATTTAAAAAATCTAATGCATTGCGTTTATGCTCTTCCATTCCTGTAGCAACAGGAAACACATTGGGGTCAAAAATGATATCTTCTGGTGGGAAATTAACCTGCTCGACTAAGACTTTATAAGAACGTTCGCAAATCTCAATGCGCCGATCTAAGGTGTCAGCTTGTCCCTCTTCGTCAAAGGCCATTACAATCACAGCAGCGCCATAACGACGAATGGTTTTGGCTTGTCTAATAAAATTTTCTTCTCCCTCTTTTAAACTGATGGAATTCACTACACATTTTCCTTGAACTACTTTTAGTCCAGCTTCAATAATCTCCCATTTCGAAGAGTCGATCATGATAGGAATTCGAGAAATATCGGGTTCTGCCGCTAAAAGATTAAGGAACTTGGTCATGGCTTTTACCCCATCGATCATTCCTTCATCCATATTAACATCTAGAATTTGCGCCCCCCCTTCTACTTGGTCACGAGCAATTTCAATGGCCGTAGTGTAATCGCCTTGCTCAATTAATCTTAAAAAACGTCGCGAACCAGTTACATTCGTTCTTTCCCCAACGTTCACAAAGTTAGATTCAGGGGTAACTACTAATGGCTCAAGACCAGAAAGTTTTAAGTAACGTGCTTTCATTTTAAGGTTGTTGAGACTTTACGTGGAGAATATTTATGGGCCACCTCTGCAATCAATTGGATATGCTCTGGGGTTGAACCACAGCATCCCCCGATGATATTGACCAGACTTTCATCTAAATATTTTTTGATCAAATCCAGCATTTCTTCAGGGGTTTGATCGTAGGCTCCAAAAGCGTTGGGTAATCCTGCATTAGGGTGAGCAGAAACCAGAGCATTGGTTGATTTAGATAAGCGACGTAAATAAGGCAACAATTGATCTGCTCCTAAAGCGCAATTAAACCCTATACTCAATAAAGGTATATGAGAAACCGAAACAGCAAAAGCTTCTACCGTTCGACCCGAGAGCGTTCTTCCGCTAGCATCGGTAATGGTTCCACTCACCATCACAGGAATTTCCCAATTGTTTTCCTCTTTTAAAACATCTATGGCATAAAGTGCCGCTTTTGCGTTAAGGGTATCAAAGACGGTTTCTACCAATAAAACATCAGACCCCCCTTCGACCAACCCTTTTACTTGCTCGCTATAGGCTTCGACTAAATCGTCAAATGTCACCGCACGATAACCAGGATCATTCACGTCTGGAGACATACTAGCTGTTCTGTTTGTGGGGCCTATTGACCCTGCCACAAAACGAGGCTTGTGTGGGTTTGCTTTGGTAAACTCATCGGCTACTTCACGAGCGAGTTTTGCCGATTGAACATTGAGTTCATAAACCAGATCTTCCATTGCATAATCTGCCATTCCAATAGAAGTAGAAGAAAAAGTATTGGTCTCTACAATATCTGCCCCCGCTTCAAAGTATTTACCATGTATGGCTTTGATTGCCTCAGGCTGAGTAATGGACAACAAATCGTTGTTCCCTTTTAAGGGAGAGGGATGACCTTTAAATCGATCTCCACGAAAATCTTCTTCTTCAAATTGATAGGCTTGTAACATGGTTCCCATGGCGCCATCAAGAATTAAAATTTTTTCCGCTAAAGCTTTTTCAATCTTGGTCATTTATATTTTTTCTAGTGCTTGCGCCAAATCGTTTTGAATATCTTCCGGATGCTCTAAGCCTATAGACAAACGCACCATTCCGTCTGTAATCCCAACTGCTTCTCTGTCTTCGAGAGATAGTTTACTGTGGGTGGTAGAAGCTGGGTGTGTTACAATCGTTCGGGAATCCCCAAGATTAGAGGAAAGAGACAACAGCTTAATATGATCAAAAAAGTTTCTCCCAGCGCTTAAGCCGCCTTTTACTTCGAAAGCGATAATACTCCCTCCTTGACTCATTTGCTTTTTAGCTAATTCGTATTGAGGATGAGATTTTAAAAAGGGATACTTGACCCAGTTAACTTTAGGGTGGCTTTCTAAAAACTCTGCTACGGTTAAAGCAGATTCACAATGGCGATCTATCCTTACCGGGAGGGTTTCCATACTTTTGGATAAGACCCATGCATTGAAAGGCGATAAAGCAGAACCTGTATTACGAGCAAAGAGATAAATCTCACGGATTAAATCTTTTCTTCCCACGGTAACTCCCCCTAATACTCTACCTTGACCGTCGATTAGTTTTGTCGCAGAATGAATCACTAAATCTGCCCCAAACTTGATGGGCTGCTGTAAATAAGGAGTAGCAAAGCAATTATCAATCACTAAAATTAAATCATGCTTTTTAGCCAGCTCCCCTAGATAAGCAAGGTCCAAAACATCTACCCCAGGATTTGTGGGGCTTTCCGCATAAATAATCTTTGTATTGGGTTGGATTAAATCTTCGGCCTGCTGTGGAGAAGCAACATCAAAATAAGCAGTTTCAATGTCCCATTTGGGTAAAAACTTAGTAAACATACTATGGGTAGACCCAAACACAGAACGAGCTGAAACAATATGATCCCCACTGTTGAGTAAGGCTGCAAAAGTTCCAAAAACAGCGCCCATTCCAGTCGCAAAAGAAACCCCATCTTCGGCTCCTTCCATATCAGCGACTTTCGCAACAAGTTCAGAAGTGTTAGGGTTAGTAAAACAACTGTAGATATTGCGTTGTTTTTCTTCTGCGAAAGCAGCCCGCATTTCTTCTGCATCTTCAAATACAAAACTGGATGTAAGGTGCAAGGGAGTTGAGTGCTCTGAAAATTGAGAGCGCTCCATTTGTGTCCGAACAGCTTTTGTTTCTAGTTTATGACTCATACCGCTTTTCCGTTTAGAATGATTGAAAATTGAATATCGGCGACAGTATCGATCATTTTAGATACCGAGCAATATTTCTCATAGGAGAGTTTTGCAGCCCGCTTTGCCTTTTCTGGAGTAATGTCTTCGCCTTCTAAATGTATGGTGATTTCTATGGTGTGAAACAAGGCTGGTACTGCCCCTTCTTCCCGCAAACCGTGGACTTCCATGCGCAAACTATCTGGATTGATTTTTTGCTTTCCTAAAATGGCGACAATATCAATACTGCTACAACCAGCTACCCCCATAAGAACAAGTTCCATAGGGCTAATGCCAGCAACAACGCCATCTGTTTTTGATTTGTTATCGAGCATCACACTTCGACCAGCTTCATTGCGTACTTCGAATAAAAAATCTCGATTGACTCGTTCTAAAGTAACTTTCATAGGCTTAATTTTTATTTAATATTTGGCTGAGGATATGGCGTACTTTTTTTGTCTCCATTAAAAAAGCATCGTGCCCATAAAGGGTTTCGATGACGTAGTGCTTAATTTTTACATTGGCGGCTTGTGCGCGACGAACCGTTTCGAGGTCTTCTTGAAGCGAAAACAACAAATCGGTATCTATAGAAACCACATGAATTTCTTATTCTATTTTTTGAATGTTTTCTTCAAAAGAAAGGCCATTACGGGTAATGTCGATTCCCGCTAGAAGATGATTCATTGTTTTGTAAGCTTGTAAAGCAAAACGCTTTTTCAATTTTTCTCCGTGGTATTTTAACCACGATTCCACATTAAAAATACCCAGCTCTTTGTTTTTTGTTCGATTAAAGCGCTGTGTAAATGACTCTGGTGTTCGGTAAGTCATCATGGCGTGCATACGGGCGGCCTCTAACGGATTTTCATTACTCTTTAAGAGTTGACGCTGAATAAAGGTGGTCGCCAACAACCAATCCGAAGATTTCCAATCCCCTGCTATAGGGACTAAATTTTCAAACATCTTAGGGCTCAATACAGCCATTTCCCAAGCAATTCCAGCGCCGATGGAACCTCCAATTAGGGCGTGTACTTTTTCAATTCCCAAATGCCGTAGTCCTGTGCAAAAATAACCCGCCACGGTTCCTGCATTCCAATAGGTGTAATCTTCTATAAAATGCTCATCGTAACCGTTGCCAGGGATATTAAATGATAGGACCGCATATTTGTTGGTGTCGATTAATTTATTTTCCCCAACCAAATCATTCCACCATCCCCCTTCGCCTACCACGTTGGAATTTGCGGTAAGTGGATGATTGATTACAATGACCGGAGCTTCAGTATAAGGTTTTCCAAAATGCTGATAGCTCAATACCTGTCCATTGTTTAAATGAACAAATTGCAATTCATTATTTTGATTGGAAATCGAGGACATAAGCTAATTAGATATCAAAGGCTTTCTTTACTTCTTCAACTTGATCGAGCTTTTCCCAAGTAAACAATTCAACTTCGTGTTCTACACTTCCTGCATAGGGCGACTCGAAACGTTTTGTGATAATTTTTGGCGTTCTTCCCATATGGCCATAGGCAGCAGTTTCTAAATAAATCGGGGTTCTCAACTTCAAGCGTTGTTCGATACCAAAAGGAGTTAAATCAAAAAGGGCTGAGATTTTAGCTGCAATTTCACCGTCCGTTAAATTCACTTTTGCTTTCCCGTAAGTATTAACGGCAATGGAGGTTGGCGAGGAAACACCAATGGCATAACTTAACTGCACCAAGAGTTCATCTGAAACCCCAGCAGCAACAAGGTTTTTTGCAATATGACGAGCGGCATAGGCAGCACTACGATCTACTTTACTTGGATCTTTACCACTAAAAGCACCTCCACCATGGCCCCCTTTACCTCCATAGGTATCCACAATAATTTTTCTTCCTGTCAACCCCGTATCCCCATGAGGACCACCAATCACAAATTTTCCTGTGGGGTTGATATGATAGGTAATGTCGGAGGTAAATAATTGTTGTAAGCGTTCAGGCAATTGCTTTTTAACCCGTGGGATTAAAATTTCAATAATATCAGATTTGATTTTTGAAAGCATGACTTCATCATCGCTATCAAAAGAATCATGTTGTGTTGAAATAACGATGGTATCAATGGCGATGGGTTGATCATTATCATCATATTTTAAAGTCACCTGTGACTTTGCATCTGGACGCAAATAAGTGATAGCCTTATTTTCCCGACGAAGGGCGGCCAGTTCAATGAGCAACTTATGCGATAAATCCAAAGCCAACGGCATGTAATTGTCCGTTTCATTGGAGGCATACCCAAACATAATTCCTTGATCTCCTGCTCCTTGAGTTTCTGGAGATTCGCGGTCTACACCCTGATTAATATCCTGTGATTGCTCGTGTATAAGTGAAATTACACCACAAGAATCGCCAGAAAATTGATATTCTCCTTTGGTATAGCCTATACGGTTGATTGTATCTCTAGCAATTTTTTGAACATCGAGGTAGGTTTTGCTTTTCACTTCCCCTGCAAGCACAACTTGCCCTGTGGTTACCAAGGTTTCACAAGCGACTTTACTACTGGGGTCAAAAGCAAGAAAATGATCAATTAAAGCATCACTAATTTGGTCAGCTACTTTATCTGGATGACCTTCACTTACAGATTCTGAGGTAAAAAAATATGGCATTGTCGTATTGCTTTTTGAAGGATTTGAAGATTACTTCTTACAAAAGCAATTCTGTTTTAGCATTTTTTTATAGAGGTGTGCAATCAGACAAATCCTTCCTCGTTAATATGGTTACAAATTTAAATACAAAATTTTTAATCCCCTTCATTTTATCAAAATTTCTTCATTAAATAAACTAGGGAATAATTGAAAATTGTATTTTTAGCTGTCTAAAAAATAAAACTCAACACCACTATGCATATTGCTATCGCTGGAAACATTGGAGCTGGAAAATCTTCTTTAACCAAACTCCTTGCTAAACATTATCGATGGCAAGCACATTTTGAAGAGGTGTTAGAAAACCCCTACCTCGATGATTTTTATCATGAAATGGAACGTTGGTCATTCAACCTTCAAATTTATTTTTTGAACAGTCGTTTTGGGCAATTACTCGAAATACAACGAAGTGGGAAGAATGTCATTCAAGACAGATCCATTTATGAAGATGCACACATCTTTGCTCCCAACCTTCATGCCATGGGGTTACTTACCAAAAGAGATTTTGAAAATTATCAACAATTGTTCCAGCTCATGGAAACCCTCGTTACTGGACCCAATCTTATGATTTATCTCCGTAGCAGTATCCCTAATCTTGTCAACAACATCCATCGACGTGGGAGAGAATTCGAAAACTCAATCAGTATTGATTATTTGAGTCGCTTAAATGAACGCTATGAAGCTTGGATTCATAATTACGACAAAGGAAAACTATTGATTATTGATGTTGACGATCTCAATTTTGTAGACCAACCCGAAGATTTGGGCAAAATCATAGAGATGATCGATGCTGAAATCAACGGACTATTCTAAAACCGAAAAAGAATAGGAAGTCCCTATTCTTTCTCGATATTGATTTCTACATCTTTCATTGCTTCAACCGCAGCTTTTACTTCTTCTTCTGTACCAGAAATTGTTTTTTCTTCAATGCTAGTTTCCCCATCTTTTGTGGTTTTAGTCACAATCACAGCTTCCATGATTTCATCGTCGCCACTAGCATTTACTTCTACACGGATTTCTTTTCGCACTTCTTCTTTTTGAAGGGTTTCATGGGCTTCCCCATGATTTCCTAAAAGTGGTGCAATAACTAAACCTACCAAACAAGTTAATTTGATAAGAATATTCATAGAAGGGCCTGAAGTATCTTTAAAGGGATCACCAACGGTGTCTCCAGTTACGGCTGCTTTGTGCGCCTCCGAACCTTTGTAGGTCATTTCACCATTAATTTCTACACCGGCTTCAAAAGACTTTTTAGCATTGTCCCATGCACCTCCAGCATTGTTTTGGAAAATCGCCCACATGACACCACTTACACAAACCCCAGCCATATAGCCTCCTAAAGGCTCGGCACCAAAAATAAGTCCAATTAGGATAGGAGTTATGATGGTTATGAGTCCTGGAGCTAACATCTCTTTGAGTGCAGCTTGAGTCGAAATATCAACACATTTTGCGTATTCGGGTGTGCCTTTCCCTTCCATAATACCTGGAATTTCACGGAACTGACGACGTACTTCTTCCACCATTTCCATGGCTGCTTTTCCTACCGACTCCATGGCCAAAGCAGAAAATACAACGGGAATCATGGCGCCAACAAACAACATAGCCAAAACATCGGCTTTAAAAATATTAATACCATCAATGCCTGTAAAAGTAACATAGGCCGCAAAAAGTGCGAGGGCTGTTAATGCAGCAGAAGCGATAGCAAATCCTTTTCCTACTGCGGCAGTAGTGTTTCCAACGGAATCAAGAATATCGGTGCGCTCGCGTACCTCAGGATCCAATTCGCTCATTTCGGCTACTCCTCCTGCATTATCTGCAATGGGCCCAAAGGCATCGATAGCCAGCTGCATAGCTGTAGTCGCCATCATTGCTGATGCTGCTAAAGCAACACCATAAAAACCAGCAAGGGTGTACGATCCGTAAATGGCTGCAGCAAACAATAAAACAGACAATAAGGTCGATTTCATTCCAACAGCTAAACCGGCAATGATATTTGTAGCGGAACCTGTAGAACTGTTTTGAACAATATCCATAACAGGTTTCTTTCCTAAACTAGTGTAATAAGAGGTCACCATCGAAATTAATGCGCCGACCGCCAATCCGATAACAGCAGCATAAAAGACATGCATTGAGGGAATCGCTTTTACACCCTCCCCAAAGAAATTCATGTTTAGGGTAGAAGGCAACATCCAATCGATAAGGAAGTAACTAAGTACTAGGGTGAGGAGAATAGAAGCCCAGTTCCCCAAATCTAAAGCGGCTTGTACTTTACTTTCTTTGGCTTCGTTATTGGATATTTTAACAAAAAATGTTCCAATAATGGAGGCCAAAATACCTACTCCTGCAATCACTAAAGGAAGCAAAATAGGCCCCATGTTATTGAATGCATCGGAATAAGGTGCGTTTTGAGACATATCGCGAATGACATAGTTCCCTAAAACCATAGCCGCCAATACGGTAGCTACATAAGAACCGAATAAATCCGCTCCCATTCCAGCAACATCACCTACATTATCTCCCACATTATCTGCAATTGTAGCAGGGTTTCTCGGATCATCTTCTGGAATACCTGCTTCTACTTTTCCTACCAAGTCGGCACCTACATCAGCTGCCTTGGTATAAATTCCTCCGCCAACACGTGCAAACAGTGCAATGGATTCTGCTCCTAAGGAGAAACCTGCTAAAGCCTCTAAAACAATGGTCATGTTGGTGTAAAAATCCTCCGGCTAACTCATAAATTGAGAGACAAAGAAGAGGAATAAAAGGGTAAGTCCTAAAACAGCCAAACCGGCAACTCCAAGACCCATTACTGTTCCACCACCAAAAGAAACCTGCAAGGCTTTGGGTAGACTTGTTTTTGCAGCTTCTGCGGTTCTAGCGTTGGCTTCGGTAGCGATGCGCATTCCGATGTTTCCTGCTAAAGCTGAAAAAATAGCTCCAAGAACAAAGGCCGGAACGATCATCCAATTGGTTGTTTCTACCACCATAGAAATTCCGTAAAGGGCAACTGAGGCTACAAGAACAAACACAAATAAAATGCGGTATTCCGCATTTAAAAATGCAAGAGCTCCTTCTTTAATAGCGGTTGAAATCTCTTTCATTCTCTCGCTTCCTGGGTCTTGTTTTCTTACCCAATTCGCTCGGACAAGCATATAAAGTAGCCCAATTGTAGCCATCGCTAATGGGACAAAAATGACATTATTTTCCATAAAAATTTAGATTGAGTTTAATAGGGTGAGACTTTCGTCTCTATAGATAAAAAATTAGATTGGTTTAAGATTGATAAAGTACTTTTTTAACCGCTTTAATTACATCTTCACTATTGGGTAGCCATTCTTCTAAAAGAACAGGTGAAAATGGAGCGGGAGTATCTGCTGTATTGATTTTTTCGATCGGCGCATCGAGATAATCGAAAAGTTGACTTTGCACTTGATAGGTAATTTCTGTAGCCACATTTCCAAAAGGCCATGCTTCTTCTAAAATCACCAAGCGATTTGTTTTCTTTACTGAAGTCATAATGGCATCGTGATCCATTGGACGAACGGTACGCAAATCGATAATTTCACATGAAATCCCTTCTTTTTCAAGAGCATCTGCAGCTTTATAGGCTTCTTTGATGATTTTTCCAAACGAAACAATGGTCACATCGGTTCCTTTACGTTTGATATCGGCCACACCAATTGGCAAAATGTATTCGTCTTCGGGCACCTCGCCTTTGTCGCCATACATTTGTTCCGACTCCATAAAAATCACAGGATCATCGTCGCGAATCGCGGCTTTTAATAACCCTTTTGCATCATAGGGGTTAGAAGGAACAATTACTTTGAGCCCAGGACAATTGGCATACCAACTTTCAAAAGCTTGTGAGTGGGTTGCCGCTAACTGTCCAGCAGAAGCAGTAGGCCCTCTAAAAACAATAGGGCAAGGAAATTGCCCTCCAGACATTTGTCTGATTTTGGCTGCGTTATTGATAATCTGGTCAATCCCTACCAAAGCGAAGTTGAAGGTCATGAATTCGATGATAGGTCGATTTCCCGTCATGGTAGAACCTACACCAATCCCCGCAAAGCCTAATTCAGAAATTGGAGTATCGATAACCCGCTTTTCACCAAACTCATCTAGCATTCCTTTTGATGCTTTGTATGCACCATTATATTCTGCAACTTCTTCTCCCATGAGATAGATGCTTTCATCTTTTCTCATTTCTTCTGACATGGCTTGGGCGATCGCCTCTCTAAACTGAATTGTTTTCATGTAATAACGATAATCGGGCAAATTTAAAAAACTTTCGAACAATCTAAATTCATTTCCATTATTTAATTCGACCTTTTTCATATAAACAAGAATACTTTTGCTCGAAAATCATTTTCTTTGTTTTGCATTTAGCACAATAAACATGGTCTTAGTTGAACTCTTCATTAAAGGAATTTCTTACAGTCAGGCACAAACAGGAGCTTACGCGCTCATTTTATCTGAAACAAAAGGGCAACGAAATTTACCCATCATTATTGGTGCATTCGAAGCACAATCCATTGCCATTGGTTTAGAAAAATCGATTCAGCCGCCACGACCACTAACGCACGATTTAATGGCGCAATGCTTCGAACAATTTAAAATCATTGTAAAGCAAGTCATCATCCACAAATTAGTCGATGGCGTTTTTTATTCTAGCCTTATTTGCGAGCGCGATAAAATTGAAGAAATCATAGATGCGCGGACTTCAGACGCCGTGGCACTTGCCATTCGATTTGAAGCCCCTATTTACACCTATGAAAACATTTTGTCGAAGGCAGGTTACACCGAGCAATCGCAAAAAGGAACCGGAAAAGAAGATGATGATTGGATTAAAAAATTCATTAAAGAACAAAATCCGAAAAACGAAACCCTAAACAACTTACCCAAAGCAAGCACAAGCTCTCTCAAGGAGCTTCTAAAAAAGTTGGTTAAAAGCGAAGACTATGAAGCCGCTGCAAAAGTGCGAGATGAGCTTTCTAAAAGATACGAATTGGACGAATAAGTAGGTTATTAACCGATTTTTTGGAAAACTATTTTTAAGTTTAAAAAAGAGAAAACGCTTTCGACTTATTTTTACAAAAACTGAAGTGATATGCAGCAATACTTGGAATTTCTTCGCCATATAAAAACCCAGGGAGTAACCAAAACCGATCGGACTGGAACAGGAACACAAAGTGTTTTTGGGTATCAAATGCGTTTTGATCTTTCCGAGGGTTTTCCAATGGTTACCACCAAAAAGCTTCATTTAAAATCGATTATTCACGAATTACTTTGGTTCATAAAGGGAGATACTAACATTGACTACCTTCAAAAAAATGGCGTGCGAATTTGGAATGAATGGGCAGACGAAAAAGGGAATCTTGGCCCTGTCTATGGGCATCAGTGGCGTAATTGGAACAGCGAAGGAATTGACCAAATCAAAGAAGTAATTCATACCATAAAAACCAATCCCGACAGTAGACGCATGTTGGTTTCTGCTTGGAACCCAAGTGTAATGCCCGACACCTCAGTGAGCTTTGCTGAAAATGTGGCGCAAAATAAAGCTGCACTTCCCCCCTGTCATGCCTTTTTTCAATTCTATGTGGCCGATGGAAAACTGTCGTGTCAATTGTATCAGCGCAGTGCCGATGCTTTTCTCGGCGTACCCTTTAATATTGCTTCTTATGCATTACTCACTTTAATGATGGCTCAAGTTTGCGATTTAAAGGTCGGTGATTTTGTGCATACCTTTGGCGATGCACATATTTACAGCAATCACCAAGAGCAAATCGAGCTGCAACTCAGTCGAACCCCTCGCACCTTACCCACCATGAAAATGAACCCGAAAATCAAAGATTTGTTCGCATTTACATTTGAAGATTTTGAATTGATTGACTACGATCCACATCCGCCTATAAAAGGAAAAGTAGCGGTCTAAGTGAGTTCATCTAAAAGGGCGAGAAATTGTGCTATTTCCGTCTGGGTATTATAATGATGTATCCCAATTCGCACTCCTTGTCCTCGCCAAATGCATCGAACATTTTTTGCTAATAATTTCTCATACTGTTCTCGACTTAAAGCAAGATTAAAAATAGAAGAATGGTGTTTACGGTCTGCTATTTCTTTTGCAAGCAGCTCTCGTTTTTCCAATTCCTTTTTCAGCAGGATAGAAAGCCTTTTTTTATGTTGAATTAGCGATGAAAAAGAAGAGGCGTTGAGCAATTTTAAAGCCACCATTAAACTTCCAATGGCACTAATAGAGAGCTGTCCCTTGTCGTGGGCTTGCACTATTTTTTTTAAAGAAAATCCGTGATGATGCAACAGACTGGGCTTATAAATTGCATAGCCCGTACCATGTCCTGCCATTAACCATTTATAACAACTTCCAAAAATGGCATCGATAGGACTTTCAGCAAAGGAAAACAGTTCCGCACCAAGAAACTGAGTGCCATCGACCAAAATAATTAGATTGGGATATTCTTTTTTAAGCTGACTTAAGGTTTCCATGTCAAAAAATAAACCGCTTTCGTATTGAATAGCACTTAGCGCTAGCACATCAATTTTGTTGTTTTTTATTGCCGTTTGTACCTCTTTTTCCGGAGAAGAAGAAAGGGGAATTTTGTGCGCTAAAAATCCCATTCCCTCCACAATTTGAGTCAATGAGGGGTATTCTTCTTCAAAAATTAAAAAGGAAGTGGTTGGAGAGAGAAACATTAAAAACTGTTGAAAAGCAGATGAAAAATTGCCGCAAACAAACGTACGCTCAATAGACGAATTTGTAAAAAGCGCTAATTCTTTTCTTGCTTCTTCAATGTATTTTTTCTCGTTGTGTTTTTTGTAATGATCTCCTAATTCAAAAAAAAGCTGTTCCTCTTTTTTACGCCAATCTAAAAGCGGTTGCGATAAAGGTGCGGTATAGGGTGTATTTAAATAAATACAGTCATTTAGAAATGGAAAATAATCACGCATATTGAACAAGTTACCTATTTTTCAAGTTAATCTTAAAATTAGTTTTCAATTCACAACTAAAATTTATTTTTGTGCTTCAAATTGAACTAACTATATTGGATACGAAAGTAATAAAGCAAAAAAACGAGCAGGTACTTTTTGACAATGAAGTACCCTTTAACAAAACAAAAAAGTCAATGTCAAAAAAACCGCAAATTACAATGATAGCTGCTGCTGCCAAAAACGATGCCTTGGGGAAAGACAATGACTTAATCTGGCATATTTCTGAAGATTTAAAACGCTTTAAACGTTTAACTTCTGGCCATGCCATAATTATGGGAAGAAAAACGTTTGAATCGATGCCCAAAGCACTTCCCAACAGAACCAACATTGTTTTAACACGAAAAAAAGAGTATCAGCCCGAAGGGGCTATTGTTGTTCATACCATAGAAGAAGCTTTAAAATTGGTGAAAGATGATGAGCAACCTTTTATTATAGGAGGAGGAGAAATTTACACCTTATTTATGTCGTATTGTAATCGTAATGAACTTACGCGCGTCCATCATGAATTTGAAGCAGATGTATTTTTTCCAAAAATAGATAGTTCTGCATGGGAAATAATTGCCCAAGAAGATCATGCATCTACAGAAACCCAACCCTTCGACTATTCTTATATCACTTACGAAAAAAAATAAAAATGAACGCATACCTTTTCCCTGGTCAGGGAGCTCAGTTTCCCGGAATGGCCAAAGATGTTTACGAATTTTCAAAAGAAGCTCAAACCTATTTTGAAACGGCCAACGAAATTCTTGGTTTTTCAATTACCGACATTATGTTTGGGGAAGATGCTGAAGCGTTAAAACAAACAAAAGTGACCCAACCCGCTATTTTTTTACATTCAGTTATTTTGAGTAAAATGATGGGAGAACGTTTTCAGCCCGATGCGGTTGCGGGGCACTCTCTAGGTGAATTTTCTGCTCTTGTTGCGGCGCAAGCCCTGTCTTTTGAAGATGGACTCCAATTGGTAGCACAGCGTGCCCTTGCCATGCAATCAGCTTGTGATCAAATTCCTGGCACCATGGCGGCAGTGCTGGGACTAGAAGACAGTCTAATTGAAGAAGTATGTAACAATATCGAAGGAGTAGTAGTTGCAGCGAATTATAATTGTCCGGGGCAGTTGGTTATTTCTGGTGAGAAAAAGGCCATCGATTTGGCCTGCGAAGCTATGAAAGAAAAAGGAGCTAAACGCGCTCTTACGTTACCCGTTGGGGGCGCTTTTCATTCCCCATTAATGGAACCTGCAAAAGTGAAATTAGCCGAAGCAATTGAACAAACCAAAATAGCGTCGCCGAGCTGTCCTGTCTATCAAAATGTAGTGGCTAAAGGGGTTACTGATGCCAACGAAATTAAAGAAAATCTAATTGCACAACTTACTGCACCCGTTCGATGGACACAAAGCATGCAAAAAATGATTTCAGATGGTGCGAGTCAATTCACCGAGGTAGGTCCTGGCAAAGTGCTTCAAGGTTTGGCTCGAAAAATAGACCGTACGATTCCTACCCAATCGGGAGAGTTGAGTTAGAAGCTATTTTTTATAAACCACACCGTTTTTCATCACAAAAGAAATGCGCTCTAGGGAAGTAACATCCTCGAGGGCGTTTTCGTCTGTTGCTACAATATCGGCATAAAAGCCAGGAGCAACTTGTCCTATTTCCTTTTCTTTTTCTAATATGGAGGCATTCACAACTGTGGCGGCCTGTAGTGCTTCTACAATGGGCATTCCCGCTTCAACCATAAAACGAAATTCTTTGGCATTGTCTCCATGGTAACTCACTCCGGCATCGGTACCAAAAGCAATGGGTACTCCCATTTTGTAAGCCTCAGCAAAAGTAGCTTGAATTTGTGCCCCAATTTTTAATGCTTTAGGAACAATAATCGGAGGGTAATACCCTTCAACCTTTGCTTTTTCAGCCACAAATTTTCCTGCGCTGATGGTAGGAACCAAATACGATTCTTTTTCTTTCATCAATTTCATGGTTCGTTCGGTCATTAGGGTACCATGCTCAATGGTTTTTACACCATTGGCAACGGCTCGGTACATGCCTTCATCGCCATGAGCGTGAGCAGCTACTTGCATTCCATAGTCTTCTGCAGTGGTGGTAATTGCCCATATTTCTTCTGAGGTAAATTGAGGATTTTCTCCACTATTTGCCACACTTAGCACCCCTCCAGTAGCTGTAATTTTTATCCAGTCTGCTCCATTTTTATAACGTTGACGCACTGCTTTTCTCGCATCATCAGCAGAATTGACTACTCCTTCTTTAGGTCCAGGGTCGCCCTGTAAACTGGCTTTGTTTCCGTTGGTAGGGTCGCCATGACCGCCAGTGGAAGCCAATGTTTTTCCTGCTGTAAAAATTCGGGGTCCAACAGTTTTCCCAGCATTGATCGCATTTCGAAGGGAAATATTGACTCCACTTCCTCCCAAATCGCGAACTGTTGTAAAGCCTCCCATCAAGGTTCGTTTTGCGTAGACCGCCGCATCGTAGGCCATGTCGGCTTCATTCAACTGATAGCGCGCCAAATATTTGGTAGGACTACTTTCACTTTCGATATGCACATGCATATCGATAAAACCGGGATAAGCCGTTTTATTTTTTAAGTCGATTCCTTTTGCCCCATCAGGAACAGGAACAAATCCTTCCTCAACAGAAACAATTTTATTTCCTTCTACAACAATCGTAACATTGTTTCGGAACACGCCTGCTGCACTATCGAATAATTTTCCGCAATGCATATAGGTGGTTTGTGCAGAAAGGCTGCAAGTGAAAAATAAGGCAAGTAAAAAATTTATGGCTTTCATAGATCAGAGTTTTTGCCAAGATAGTACTTTTGTCAAACAAAAATAACGCGTTGAAAAAAAACATTATTTCTTTGTTAGCGAGGCTCTTCCCTCATTTTTTTGTAAAAAAAGCCTACCGCTTTCTAACCTTACCACAAGTTCGTCTTATCCGACCGCATGAAAGGGATTTGTTGGCCAAAGCCACTAAAGTGACCTCAAGCACAAGGGACTCCGCATACAATTGTAACAATGGGGAAACGGTAGTAAAAAGGTACTTTTGGCCCACGGTTGGGAGGGTCATGCAGGAAACTTTTCAGAAATTATTCCGCTTTTAATGGAGAATGGATGTACCGTTTATGCTTTTGATGGACCTGCCCACGGAGCCAGTGAAAAAGGAAGCACCAGTTCTTTTGCCTTTATTGATTTAGTAAAAGTTTTAGTGGAAAAATTTGAGCCTTCACTGGTTATAAGTCACTCGTTTGGAAGTGTAGCAAGCCTATTGGCACTCGGACAAAATCCTCATTTAAATGTGGAAGGCTACATTGGTATTACCGTACCCAACAAATTTCGAGAACGCTTAGAAGACATCGCCCATACACTTGGGCTACCCTATGTTGTGGTCGAACTCTTGATTGAAAAAATAGAAAAAGAACAGCGCGTTAAAGTAGACGAGATTAGTGTCGAAAAGTACGCTCCTTTGTCTACTATTGCTCGTGCACTTATTTTACACGACCAACGCGATCGGGTTTTACCGATAGAGAAATCCATGGAAGTGGCTAAAAAATGGAAAAACGCCCGTTTTGTTTCCATTGAAAATTCAGGGCATTATAAAATTTTACGAAGCCCAGATACGCTTAATGCCATCCGAGACTTTATTCGTGCCTAAACCGCTATTTTAAGAAGGATTTTACTGCTTCAGCAATAAATTCAATTTGGTCAATACTCAATTCAGAGTGCATGGGTAGTGCAATTACCTCTTTCACTAATTGATTTGTAATTGGAAAGGAAGCGTCATTGACATCAGGATCTAAATAGGCTTTTTGTTTATGTAATGGTACGGGATAGTATATGCCACATGGAATTGATTTTTCATTGAGGTACTTCACCAAGCCATCCCGATCATGGTTAATGATACGAAGGGTGTATTGATGAAAAACATGCGATTGGCAATCGCCTTCACGAAAAGGGGTAACGATATGCGGATGATTTTCAAAATGCATTGAATAGCGAAGGGCGGCTTCTTTTCGTCGCTCGTTGTAATAATCCAAGTATTTTAATTTCACATTAAGCACCGCAGCTTGCAAACTATCCAAACGAGAATTAACACCCACGACGTCATGGTAATAGCGTTTGTACATTCCATGATTTACAATGCCTCGAATAAAATGGGCCAAATCATCATCATTCGTAAAAATAGCACCTCCATCGCCATAAGCTCCTAAGTTCTTAGAAGGGAAAAAAGAGGTTGCCGACACATGACCAATAGCCCCTGTTCTCTTTTTTTTCCCATCCGAAAAGGTGTAATGCGCGCCAATACCCTGAGCATTGTCTTCAACTACATAGAGTTGATGCTTCTCTGCCAATTGCATAATGGCTTCCATATTGGCCGACTGTCCAAACAAATGAACAGGAATAATGGCTTTCGTATTGGACGTAATGGCTTTTTCTACAGCCGCAGGATCGATATTAAAGGTTTTGGGATCTACATCTACCAAAACAGGTTTTAATCGAAGTAAAGAAATTACCTCAACCGTAGCTGCAAAAGTAAAATCGGTAGTAATGACCTCATCCCCTGGTTGAAGCTTCAAACCCATTAAGGCGATTTGCAGCGCATCGGTTCCATTTCCGCAAGGAATAACGTGTTTTACTCCAAGGTAGCTTTCTAAATTGGATTGAAATTCTTTTACGATGGGCCCATTGATAAAAGAAGTTTCTTCTAACACTTGGGTGATCGATTGATTAACCTCCTCTTTTATAAAATCGTATTGCCGTTTTAAATCGACCATTCTAATAGGCTCCATAGTTCAATTTTTGGTAAATTTAAAAAAACCCTTTTGCTTTTTAACTACTTAAAGGATATGTATTTTTACATTGTAATATGGTGTACGCTTCCCTTTATCGATTTTTGGTTTTCCTTACCCAAGTCTGTGCTTTGTTTTCTAGAAAATTAAAGCGATTTCTTGAGGAGCGAAACCACTATCGCAGCTTAGAGGCTTCCTTTATAAGAAAGAAAGATCAACGTCTTTTTTGGTTCCATGCCGCTTCAATGGGCGAGTTTGAACAAATTAAACCCTTGTTAAAAGAAATACAAAAGACTTTCCCGAAAACACAAATTGGAATTACTTTTTTTTCTAGTTCAGGATTTTCACAATTTAAAAATACCTCTTTAGCGGATGTGGTCACTTATTTGCCACTCGATCGGAAAAAAGATTTAAATGCCTTTTTGGAATGGCTTCGCCCCGATGTCCTTTTTTTAGTAAAATATGAGTTTTGGCCCAATCTGATTCGAACGGGCAAAGAAAAAAACTGCCCATAATGGTTATTTCTGCTCGTTTTAGAAAAAATCAACTTTTCTTTCAACCGTTTTCTTTGGGCATGAAAAAGATCTTAAATAAAATAGATTTCTTTTTTGTGGTCAACAAACAGTCCCAACAATTACTCCAAACGCTCGGGATAAAAAATGTAGAAGTAGTTGGCGATACTCGCGCAGACCAAGTACATAGGCGTGCAGAAAAAGCTGAGACGCATCCGCTTGTTTCTCAATTTTTGCAACATCACAACTGCATAGTGGCAGGAAGTACATGGGCGGAAGACCACGAAATTATTGTTCCAGAAATCAACAAGAACAAAAACTACAAATGGATCATTGCTCCGCATAAAATAGATGAGCAGACCCTGGCTACCGTAATTAAAAAGATCAAAGTACCTATAGCGAAAAGAACTACTTTCAATGCCTCAACTGATCTTAATAAAAAAGTACTCCTTCTCGATACGATAGGCGAATTGGCACAAATTTACCATCATGCAGACCTTGCCTATGTGGGCGGTGCCGCTGGAAAAACAGGATTACACAATATTCTGGAACCTGCAGCTTATGGCTGTCCTATTGTCATTGGAAACAATTACCAACATTTCCCAGAGGCAGTTGATTTAGTAAATTTAGGTGGAGTGGTTCCTGTAAAAGACCAAAATGCCTTTTCTTCCGTTTTAAAAACCGCATTCGCAAACCAAGAAAACAGAAAAGAAAAGGGAAAAATAAATCGTGACTTCATCGAAATCAATCAAGGGAGTACAAAAAAAATAATTTCCCATCTAAAAATGCGTTATAAATTGGTATAATGCGTAATTTTCAAGCAGAATAATACTATTATGGCAATACGTCGACTTACTTCCCTAGCCCTCCTTTTTTGTGGCTTTTTATTTGCACAAGATCAACCCACCAATATTATTTTAATGATTGGCGACGGGACTGGCTTGACTCAAATTACAGCGGGAATGTATAGCAATAACAATTATACGCATCTAGAAGAATTTACTTCAATAGGGCTCCAAAAAACACATTCTCACAACCAATTGATTACCGATTCTGCCGCTAGTGGAACAGCCATGGCATGCGGAATAAAAACACTGAATGGTGTGATTGGAATAAACCCTGTTAATGTTGCTTCCATGTCGATTTTAGAACATTGTGAAGAAAAAGGTTATGTAAGTGGTTTAATCGCTACTTCGAGCATTGTGCATGCCACTCCTGCTTCGTTTTATGCCAAAGTAGTTTCCAGAAAGCAGTATCAAGACATTGCGCTTCAGTTGAGCGAAAGCCAAGTTGATTATTTTATTGGGGAGGAAAAAAACATTTTACAAATCGGGAAGACGATCGAAATTTAATTCGAGAGTTTAAAGATTGGAAATTTGTCAGTTCGTTAAAGCGATTTGAAGATGCAGAAGAAGAAAAACTAGGTTACTTCTCCAACGACGATGAACCTGCACCAATTGCGGAAGGCAGAGCTCCAAAACTCGATGAAGGCTTAACCAGCATGCTAGGAAAACTGACCCAAAAAGAAAATCCCTTCTTTTTAATGGTAGAAGGCTCACAAATCGATTGGGGAGGACACGCCAACGATCTTTCTTATGTTCTTTCCGAATTCAAAGATTTTAATGCGGCTATTGGTGTGGCGGTAGCGTTTGTGAAAAACAACCCCAACACCCTCTTGGTGGTTACTGCAGATCATGAAACTGGAGGACTCGGAATTTCTTCTGGAAATATAAAAACATTCACCCCTAGAGGGGGGTTTGTTACCAAAGGGCATACTGCAGCAATGGTTCCCGTTTTTGCCATGGGGAAAGGCGCTGAAAATTTTGCGGGCATATACGAAAACACCGCGATATTTGATAAAATGCTCGCGGTGCTTAATAACGAAAAGGAATAAAGAAATCCCTTATTTTGTTCGTCCCATATCGATGACATTCTTTTTGAATTGTGCATCGTCTTCAATGACTTCAAAAAAGCTTTCGATGTAACTGTAAGCCTCTTCATATTCTTTGGGATTATCAAAGTCAGAAGCATAGGATTGCATGATTTCGAACATGGCTTGCTTTTGCTCAACAAAATGATCTCTAACGGCATAAAAGTCATCTTCGTCTCTTTTAAAACCTCGATATTTTCGCTCTTTAATGTTTTTTAAGTCCAAGGTAGCATTGACCACCGCATAGCTTGGATTGATAAACCCAGACATATCAAAATCATAAGGTAGAGGAATGATTTTCTTGCCTACATATAAGAGTTTTCCATTGTGTTGATAGGCTACAGAAAAATCAGTATTTCCTATCATGTATTGAAATAGAGCATTGGAAATAGAAGCCTGACTGTCCATAGCCAAAGGATGGATGTAGCGTTCAAACACTTTACCCTCGTGGCGTTTGGCAATTTTTTTATCGTCCTCAATTAAAAAGGCATTGAGGGTTTCCACTTCGCGCTTCGTTTTATTCATATTGGTGAATTCCAATTCTAAACGACGGGTTTTAAAATGGTAGGGGGTAATGAGTTCGTACAATTTATACACCATTAACTCTTTCAAAATATTGTCATTTTTGTCTTTTTGTTGCAAGCAAGGAAGCACCAATTTGAGTTTTTTCTGTCCATCGAAAAGGGTTTCTTTGGTTTGCTTTTTCTTTAAATCAACTTTTACCGGAGGATAGTAGCAAGTCGAACGTCGAAAATTCCCTCGAGCACGAATACCAATGGTCATTTCATTCCACTGGTCGTTTACCTTAAATGAAAAAGGAGCATCGAAATAAACCGTGTCACTATGGCTCTTTTTAATTTGTTTAGGAGAAAAAGAAATCTTGGACTTAAGTGGTTGTGTAGACGAAAAAAGTGGATTGTTTGCTTCTTGAGCATACATTATTGTAAGACTGAAGAAAAGGATAATAAATTGTTTCATATATTCGTAATTAATAGTCAGAGTAGTCAAATTTAAACTAAAAAAAACGAAAGTGAATCAATATTTTTCAATCATTAATGCTAGAACATTATACACTATAATTATTTCATTAGCAGTCCCCTATATCTGTTATAGCTACGAAATCATTTATAACATCGACCTCACGCTAATCAGTATTGCTATTATTTTTCCTTTGGTTTTTGCGATCCGCGGTGCATTTAGAAGAAGAGAAAAAGCCCTAGAACACCTTTCCAAACTAAAAAGTGCTTTAATTTCTATTCGCTATGTTTTTATCAATAACGGCAAAATGTCTGCAGAAGAAAAAGACAAAGCCATTCAACTTACTGACCTTATTTTAGAAGAATTTTTTCTTCACTTAGAGGGAACAAAACAAGATAAAAACGAACTGGAAGCTACGTTTCAAAATTTGATTGATTTTATTAATTCAAATCCAGAAATCATTGGTAATAGCGCGAAAGGGAAAGTGGTAGGATATCTTCAAAAAGTGCATGAAGGTGTTGAAAATTGTTTGGCCATTCATATTCACAGAACCCCGATTAGCTTAAAAGCGTATTGTAAGATTTTCATTTATATATTTCCAATCATTTATACCCCCACAATCATCAATAAAATTGGGCTTGAAAACCCTGCATGGCTAACTTATTTTGTGGTTATTTTGAGTGAATTCATTCTTATTTCACTTTACAATATTCAAGATGACATGGAGTACCCCTTCGATCATCAAGGGCTAGACGACATTAAGTTGGAATCTTTCCGACTTAAAAAATAACGTCTCGGAAAATAAAAAGGGCCAGTAACAAGGTTCCAATAATAAAACTGGCACAACCGGTGAAAAAGCATCCTTTAAGGGCGTCTTTCCCGCGTATCATTTCTTCTTGTGCCATGAGTTATCAATTTAAATTCATTTAATAAAAAAGCCTCATCCAATGGATAAGGCTTTTTTCAGTGCGGGTGAAGGGACTCGAACCCCCACGCCGTGAAGCACTAGATCCTAAATCTAGCGTGTCTACCAATTTCACCACACCCGCATGGCGTTTAGACGGGCACAAATATAGCTAAGTTTTTATAAAAATTATTTTTTACTCGTGAAAAAAACCAAATCTTTGTAGGAAGACAAATTCAAAAGACAACCCATGGTAAACCTCACAAAACAAGAGAAGGAAAATTCCCTAAATGAATTGATTGATTTATTGAAAATTCCATCGGTTAGCGCAGACCCTGCTTACAGCAAAAACGTGCATGAAGCCGCCGCTTGGGTAGCCCAATCGATAGAAAAAGCAGGTTGTGATTTAGTAGAAATTGTACCCACGAAAGGATACCCCATTGTTTATGCCGAAAAAATAATTGACCCCAATGCCCCCACCGTTCTGGTCTACGGGCATTATGATGTGCAACCGGCAGATCCCCTTGAATTGTGGGATAGTCCTGCCTTTGAGCCCATCATAAAAAAAACCGAATTACACCCCGAAGGGGCCATATTTGCACGCGGAGCCTGTGACGATAAAGGGCAAATGTTCATGCACATTAAAGCCTTTGCATGGATGATCAATAACGACTGCCTTTCTTGCAATGTCAAATTCATGATCGAAGGAGAAGAAGAAGTGGGAAGTGATAATTTAGAGGGGTTTGTAAAGGAATTTAAAGAGCGTTTGGATTGTGATGTAATTCTCATTTCTGACACGGGTATGATTAGCAACGAACAACCTTCAATAACCACAGGCCTTAGAGGATTAAGCTATATGGAAGTTTGTGTTACGGGCCCCAATCGCGATTTACATTCCGGTTTGTATGGGGGTGCAGTGGCCAACCCTATCAATGTTTTATCGGACATGATTGCCCAACTGCATGATGATAAAAACAGAATCACCATTCCTGGATTTTATGATCGTGTTGTTGAAGTCTCTAAAGAAGAACGTGCAGAAATGGATAAAGCACCGTTTGATTTGGCCGCTTATAAAAAAGCGATTGACTTAGCCGATATTCACGGGGAAGAGGGATACACCACTTCTGAGCGGCAGTCGATTCGCCCTACCCTAGATGTGAATGGAATTTGGGGAGGATACACTGGTGAAGGAGCAAAAACGGTCATCGCTAGTGAAGCCCGAGCAAAAATTTCAATGCGTTTGGTTCCAAACCAAAATTGGGAAGAAATTGGGCAGCTTTTTGAAGATTACTTTAGAGCCATTGCCCCAAAAAGTGTTCGCGTAGAAGTAATTGCACATCATGGAGGATCGCCTTATGTTACCCCTACCGATAATATTGGCTACCAAGCCGCCCACCGTGCCTATGCGGAGAGTTTTGGAGTAGCGCCTTTTCCACAACGCGATGGAGGCAGCATTCCAATTGTTCCTTTGTTTGAAGAAATTCTCAGTGTAAAAAGTGTGCTTATGGGCTTTGGGTTAGACACAGACGCCATCCATTCACCTAACGAACATTTTGGGCTTTTTAATTTTTATAAGGGAATAGAAACAATCCCTTTGTTTTATAAAAATTTTAGCGAACTGGCTAAAGGTTAATTAGAAAAAAATCCGAAGCGATTCCGTCGACCAAAAAACGTGAGGATTTTGGAACGCGAATGGTGTCTCCATCCCAAAATAAATGATTTTGTTGCAATTGTTTTTCCACTTGACGCTCAAACAACTGTGCAAATTCTTCCCCAAATCGAGATTGAATTTCGGTTAATGCCACCCCGTTAGAGGTTCGTAAACCCGTCATGATGTATTCGTTATAAAGGTCAATTTTTGTGAGTTGCTCTCGCTCAATAGCTAAATTTTCGTTCGTGATTCCTTCCATGTATTTTTTGTTGTTGTTCACATTCCAGCTCCGTTGATTTTTGAAAAAACTATGGGCAGAAGGTCCGATTCCCAAATAGGGCTTGCCTGCCCAATACGCGGAGTTGTTTACAGAATGAAAGTTGGGTTTTCCAAAATTTGAGATTTCATAGTGTTGGTATCCTTTGGCTTCCAAATGGGCAACCAAATGATCAAACTGTTCAACCACCAATTCTTCCTCTAAAAGCCGAATTGCTTTTGTTTTCACCTGCTTGTGAAGCACCGTTTGGGGTTCAACAGTCAGGGCATAACTCGATAGGTGTGGCGGAGAAAACGAAAGGGCTATTTCCAAATTGCGCTGCCAAGAAGAAAGGGTGCTGTTGGGAACACCGTAAATTAAATCCATTGAAAAATTAGAGAAATGTTGTTTTACCTCATCCATTACCCAGTAGGCCTCTTGGGCATTGTGAGCACGATTCATTTGGGTTAATTCTTCATCGTAAAAAGATTGAATCCCCAAACTAAGTCGGTTGACACCAATCGCTTTTAAATGCGCTAAATAATCTTCTCTATGGTCATCGGGATTCATTTCAAGGGTAATCTCAATGGTATCTGACCATGTAAAAAACCGTTTGGTTTCCTTCAAGAGTTCGTCAATTTCTTGGGCGCTGAGCAAAGAAGGTGTTCCGCCCCCAAAATAGATGCTTTGCAAAGGAGTTTCGGGCAATTCGACATGGCGCAACGCAAGTTCCTTTTTCATGGCGCTAAGAAGCTCACTGCGGTATTTTTGTGAGGTAGAGAAATGAAAATTACAATAGTGGCAAGCCTGTTTACAAAAAGGGATATGAAAATAAATGGCAGCCATGTTACCGAATCTTATTTGGATTCTGACTCACAAAGGATTTCCAACTTGAATATTGTTTTGTATTGTCTCCCTTCCCAGCATTAAAAAAATGACAGACAGCAGCGGCTAACCCATCGGTGGAGTCTAAATTTTTGGGTAAAGTAGCAAAGCCAAGTAAACTTTGAAGCATTTTTGCTACTTGCTCTTTACTGGCGTTACCGTTGCCTGTAATCGCCATTTTTATTTTCTTGGGTGAGTATTCCGTTATGGGAATCCCACGCGATAAACCCGCCGCCATAGCCACACCTTGTGCACGGCCTAATTTCAACATCGATTGTACATTTTTACCAAAAAAGGGCGCTTCAATGGCAATTTCATCTGGGTAATGGGTATCAATCAATTCAAGGGTACGCTCAAAAATCAACTTGAGCTTTAGGTAATGATCATTGTACTTACTGAGTTGAAGTTCATTCAGTTGAAGAAAATGCATCTGATTGTTCTCCACTTTAATTAAACCAAAACCCATAATGGTAGTTCCTGGATCAATGCCAAGAATGATCCTTTCATTGGCCATTTTTATTGTGGCGTTGCAGTAATTCGAATGGGTAATTTAATGGCTGAACGCACAGCAAAATCTACATTGGTCTTAAACGCTGGGGTCGCTTGTGGAAGACTTGCAATTGCACTTTCTAATACCGAAGTCAAATCTGGAATGGCGTCCACGACATAAGCACTATTTTCAATTTCGTCTAACGAAATGTTACCTTCAGCATCGATAATCAACTTCAACACAATTTCTTCATCGATTTCTTGACTAGAAACCAATTGCGCTTCAAACAATGCTGTATTTACACTGCTCGAAAGCGTGTTTTTAAGACAATCGAAAGGATCGTCTTCGTCGCAGCCCAAAATGGAAGGGGCTTGATCTTCATTTGACCATTCAGCGGCTTTTTTAATTTGCTGAGGGGTGTAGGTTTGGGTAGAAATAGCATCACAACCCACAAACAAAGTGGTTGTTAAAAAAAGCATGCTTAGTTGTACAAATGATTTCATGGTGGTAAATTTAATCGTTTTAAAAGTACAATTTTTTTACTTTAGAGTAAAGCTTTTTTACACCATCAAATAAACAGCATGAACCTTATCATTGAAATTATGGCTTTCCTCCTTGTTCTTCTCGGCCTTGTTGGAAGCTTTCTGCCCGTTATTCCTGGCCCTCTGACCAGTTGGCTAGGGCTTTTTGTTTTATACCAAAGTGAACGATTTACTACAAATACCTCTTTTTTGATGATCACCTTCGGTATTGCTTTGGGTGTTTTTTTGTTGGACTATATCATCCCTGCTTTAGGGACTAAAAAATTTGGCGGAAGTAAAAAAGGAATTATAGGTGCATCCGCAGGAATTTTAATTGGACTAGTATTCTTGGGGCCTGTAGGGGTAATTATAGGGCCATTTTTGGGAGCCTATGTAGGAGAATTAATCAATGAAACCCCAAACAAGCAAGCTATTCGTGCAGCAATAGGGTCGTTTTTAGGCTTTATTACAGGGGTGTTTTTAAAATTTTCAGTCGCCTTAATTTACTGTGGCTACTTCCTCAAGATTTATTTTTTCACTCAATAAAAAAAAGCCTTTCTTTTCACAACCTTCAATCAAACCACAACACTATATTTATTTATGAAGTTGTAATGGGTCGGCAATTCGATTTCTCAAACTGTGTTTTTTACATGAAAAGAAAGCACTTTTTAAATCCTTGTTTTTTTATAAAATTAAATTTCCAGTTGCAGTGAGTGCAACCTTTATGGGTTTATACGAATTCCATCCCGTTTTTCGATGTCCAAAATTATTGATGCGAATATACTCGGGGAATTGGGTTTCCGAATTAATTTGTTTGTAAGCAATTCTAAATTCATAATAGTTACTCGACAACTTTTGAACGCGGTATAAATGTCGGCTAATCTGTGTTTTTGGCAAATATTGAAAATCTTCTTCCTCTTCCTCAATGCCCATTAGAAACAAATCATTAATGTGTAAATGAGTAATTATCTGGCCTTCATTTTTAGAAAGCATTTTATATACTGAAAGCCCATGTCGATACCGCTGTGCGGCCTCCCAAAAAGTAACTACTTCTTCATGAAACGCTCCCTCATTATCCATTGAAATGGTAATATGATGATTGTTTCTAGGCACAGCAAAGCCGTTGATTTTGGGTTTTAACTGAATGGCATTGGAATATTTTTCGCGCATTCTTACTTTGTAAACCGGCACCTCATCCCCTTTTTTATTCGGTAGGAATATTTGAGGTACAGGATAATTTTCTGCATTGTAATCTAAAAGAATTCCTTGGGGAATTTTACACGTTTCTGTTTCGCTTAAACCCACGGCTAAAGCTCTTAGCAGGGCGTATTCTTTTGGTGAAAGAGAATGTGTTGTTTTTAAAGAGGAATTCATAAACATGCTGTCATATAGTGTTAAACCGTTATAAAAGTCGTTTTTCTTCCCCCTATCTCCATATGCCCCTGCATACTTGGTGTTCATAATTAAATAGGTGGCTAGTAATTTGTTATAATTGGTTTTTTGGAAAGCACGTCCGAATTTGAAATAAATGCTTTATTTTTGCAGCATGGAATTAGTACTAATCAGCATTGTGCTTTTGGGTTTGGCCTTTTCTGGCATTGCCATTAAAATTTTAGTGAAAAAAGACGGGAAATTTGCAGGCACCTGCGCAAGTCAAAGCCCTTTTTTAAACAAAGAGGGTGAAGCCTGTAGCTTCTGTGGCAAGCTTCCGGATGAACAAGAGTGTAAAAACCCCGAGGCCACCGCTTCTTAAACGAAGCATTTCATTTTCATTTTGTATCTTTCATCTCCATGGAACGTAAATCGCTTCTTGACTGTATTCGTTTAGCGAAACAGAATGACCAAAAAGCATTTGGCGTTTTGTTTGATATCCACTGGGATTATCTCTTTGGGTTTTTGATTAAAAACACGGGGGACGAAATGCTTTCTGAGGAAATCGCCCTACAAACGCTCGCTAAAGCGTTTGACAAAATTCATACCTATGACGAAAACTATTCTTTTAAAACGTGGTTGATTCAAATCTCAAAAAACCTTCAATTTGACCACTTAAAGAATAAGCACACCCAAGCGAGAAAAAGTTTTACCTCCATTGAAAAAGAACATCGAACTGAATTTGTGCAAGAAAATACTTCGCCTGAAGACCTGCTGATCATCAACCAAAATTTAAATGAGCTTTTGGAGAAAATAAAAGAACTGAAACCAAATTATGCACAAATTTTACGTTTGCGGTATTTCGAAGAAATGAGTTATAAAGAGCTCTCCACACATTTAGACACCCCCATCAACACCATCAAAGTTACGCTTTTACGAGCGAAAAAATTGCTCGCACAAAAAATCACTAAATAATGCATTTTTCCATCAAGAAATTAGGCCCAGGTCTTTTGTTTGCCGGCGCAGCCATTGGGGTATCGCACCTGGTTCAATCTACGCGTGCTGGTGCCGAATACGGTTGGGGACTTTTTTGGGTGGTGTTTATTGCACACTTATTTAAATACCCTTTTTTTCAATTTGGAACGCGATACGCCTTGGCCACTGGTGAAAGTCTACTCGATGGGTATAAAAAACTAGGAAAAGCCTACTTATGGGGGTTTTTTATTATGAGTCTTGGGACCATGTTTACCATTCAAACTGCAGTCACAATTGTTACCGCTTCCATCGCCGTTGTTTTTTTTGATAGCGATCAAAGTCTTTTGGTTTGGAGCACTTTAATTACGCTCGCTTGCTTGGCTATACTATGGAAAGGCAAGTACAGTCTTCTTGACCGCATCATAAAATGGATTATTCTTGTATTAACGATCAGCACCCTCGTCGCCGTTTTTATTGCCGGAGCCAATAGTCCGCAAACGCTTACATTAAAACAGGAACTACCTCAATTAAGCGCATTTGTTTTTCTGGCTGCATTAATGGGGTGGATGCCCGCTCCTTTGGACATTTCTGTTTGGCAATCGCTTTGGGCACTTGAAAAGAAAAAAAACAAGGCCATTTCGATAAAAGAAGGTCTTTTCGATTTTAATATCGGCTATGTCATTTCCTTTTTCTTAGGGGTTTGTTTTATGGGGCTCGGGGCCTTTGTCATGTATGGTAGTGGCGATACTTTTTCTGCCTCTGGTAGTGTATTTGCCAAACAATTGATCGCCTTGTATACCTCTACCCTTGGCGAGTCGGTCTATTATATCATTGTCATTGCATGCTTTACTACCATTTTTAGCACCACGCTAACGACTCTGGATGCTTCCCCTAGATCGATGGCTAAAACCGCTTCCCTCCTGCTCCCCTCCTTTTCTTTTCTCCATTATCGTTTTTGGATTCTTATACTGGCAGCAGGGACCTTGGGAATTTTTATTTTTTTACAAAATGAAATGGGGACTTTGGTACAAATTGCCACCGTGCTCTCATTCGTAACCGCCCCTTTTTATGCCTTTTTGAATTATAAATTGGTAACTAGCCCTCAAATGCCAAAAGAACACCAGCCCAAGAAAGGATTAAAAATAATGGCACTTGTCGGCTTTGTATTCCTGTGCATGTTCACACTGTCCTTTTTAGTCTTGGCACTGTAAGTTTTGTATATTTGTACCAACAGAAAGATTGCATATGTCGAACGATATCAAGAACCCACCCATTCCCGCCACCAAAACAGGAACGAAAAAACCTAAATGGCTGCGCGTTAAACTCCCTACAGGTAAAAAATATACCGAGTTAAGAGGGCTTGTTGACAAGTATCAATTGAATACCATTTGCACCTCGGGAAGTTGTCCCAATATGGGTGAATGCTGGGGAGAGGGCACTGCTACTTTTATGATTTTGGGGAATATATGTACCCGTTCATGTGGTTTTTGTGGTGTAAAAACCGGCCGCCCAGAAACGGTAGATTGGGAGGAACCCGAAAAAGTTGCCCGATCGATAAAAATCATGAACATCAAGCATGCGGTTATCACTTCGGTGGATCGAGATGATTTAAAAGATGGAGGATCCATTATTTGGGCCGAAACCATCAACGCAATTCGCCGTATGAATCCCAACACCACCATGGAAACACTTATTCCAGATTTTCAGGGAAATACAAGAAACTTAGATCGGATTTTAGCCGTGGGCCCAGAAGTGATATCTCACAACATCGAAACGGTAAGAAGACTTACCCGTGAAGTGCGTATACAAGCGAAATACGACCAAAGTATGGCCGTTTTAAAATACCTAAAAACCCAGGGGGCCAACCGAACAAAATCGGGAATTATGCTAGGCCTTGGAGAAAAAGAGGAAGAGGTAATAGCAACCCTACACGACTTGCGTAACGCAGAAGTAGACGTGGTTACCATTGGACAATATTTACAGCCTTCTAAAAAACACCTCGGGGTTAAGGAATTCATTACTCCCGATCAGTTTGCTAAATACGAAGTCATTGGAAAAGATTTAGGATTTCGCCATGTAGAAAGTGGTGCTTTAGTCCGCTCTTCTTATAAAGCGCACAAGCATATCCACTAAGCTAAATTTAATGCTGACCGAATGTCTTGTAAAAAGGCTTCTTCTTCATTATTGAGTAGCACCATTTCGATAGGAATATAGAACAAGAGATCGGAATCAAACTTTTCCGATAAACGCACATAATCCTTTTCGGTCGTAAGTATCATTCTTCCCTTGCTTTGTGCTTTTATTTTTTCAATATCGCTTTTTGAAAACGCGTGGTGATCACTAAAGATGATGAAATCAAAATTCAAATATTTCCCTTTCAGAAATTGAATTAATTCGTCTGGATAGGCAATTCCCACTACGAGTGTAAACGAGATTTTTTCTAAAATGGAAAGTGAAATCTTGCGCTCCTTGTTTTGAATTTTATCTGAATAGCGAATGGAGGAAAAATATAATTTTTGCTTGGCTTTTAATTGCATTTTTTCTCTGATAGCGTTCATTTCAGTGGAACTCATTTTAGGCGGGCACTTTGTCATCAAAACAATATCGGCCCTGCGTGCACCTTCAGATAATTCTCTCAAATTTCCTACGGGGAGTAAAAAATCGTTAAAATAGGGTCTGGAATAACTGGTTAACAACAACATAAATTCAGGTTTCACCCATCGATGTTGGAAACAATCGTCCCAAAGAAAAAGGCCATTGGAAGGAAAAACAGCATCGGCTAAGAGTTTTTTCATTCCCTCGCGCCTCGAATTGCATACGGCCACCCGAGTGGTATTAAATTGCCGATAAATCATCAAGGGTTCATCCCCTATTTCTTTTACTGTTGAAGAAGGTTTGGCTTTTTGAAATCCCTTTGAAAGTCGTCCATAGCCGCGACTTAAAACACTGATGGGATAATGGTCTTGAAATTGTTGGATTAAATATTGAACAGCTACTGATTTTCCTGTTCCTCCAGTAGAAAGGTTGCCAATCCCGATTGTAGGCACAGCATAGCTTTTTTGCTTAAAAATACCCAAATTAAAAAGTAAATTTCTAAAGCTGGTAATCATCATGTACAGAATAGAAAAAGGGAACAAAAAAAAGCGGAAATAGCGCATATAGTATTAATGATTATCTTCGTAAAGATACATTTTAAGTGAAAATTAGCTCGTAATAAATAAGTTGAAAATGCAAATAAAAACAATTGCCGCTGTACTGGATGCATGGGCTCCATTGCGCTACGCGGAAGATTTTGATAATATTGGCCTCTTAGTGGGAAATGCAGATAATGAATGTACGGGTGTGTTGGTCGCCCATGACGTATCGGTTGATGTCGTAAAAGAAGCCAAAGCCAAAAAGGCCAATCTAATTGTTTGTTTTCACCCCATATTATTTCAACCCATCAAGAAATTGACAGGGAAAACCTATGTTGAAAAAACCTTGATCAGTGCCATCGAAAATCAATGCGCCATTTATGCCATCCACACTGCGTTGGACAATCAAAAGCATGGAATCAGCTACCATCTTGGGAAAACCTTAGAACTGAATCATCAACAAATTCTTCTTCCAAAAGCGGACACGCTTTTGCAACTTAGCACCTATGTCCCCACAACAGCCAAAGAGGAAGTTTTGAATGCCCTCCACGAAGCAGGTGCTGGGGAATTGGGTAACTATAGCCACTGTAGTTTTTCCACCGAAGGAGAAGGGCGATTTAAAGGCAATGAAAACAGTGATCCACAAGTTGGACAAAAAGGAGAAATCACTTCTGTGGAAGAAGCTCAAATCAACGTGTTGGTGCCTATGCATTTAAAATCTAACATTTTACAAGCCCTTCAAAGTACTCATCCCTACGAATCGGTAGCCTATGAACTGATTCAATTAGAAAACAACAGCGACGTTTTGGGCATGGGAAGCATTGGTTATTTACCTCAACCCGAAACGGTAGCCTCTTTTTTAAAAAGAGTGAAAAACAAACTCAACATTCCATACCTAAGACACAGTGAAACTTCAAAAGAAACCATTCATAAGGTAGCTGTATTAGGTGGATCAGGAAGCTTTTGTATCGATGCTGCAAAAGCACAAAATGCAGATGCATTGGTCACTGCCGATTTAAAATACCACGATTTTTTTAAAGGGGAAAAGACGTTTTTAATTGTAGATGCAGGACACTATGAAACCGAACACTTCACAAAAAAAATAATCCATCAGTATCTTACAAAAAAAATCCCTAATTTTGCCATCACTTTATCTGACGTTAAAACCAATCCAGTTAAGTATTTCTAAATTATGGCCAAGAAAAAAGAAATCACTGTCGAAGAAAAACTCCGCGCATTATTTGACTTACAAATCATTGATTCTCGAATTGATGAAATCAGAAATGTACGAGGCGAACTTCCCTTAGAAGTGGAAGATCTTGAGAACGAGATTGCAGGAATGAATGTTAAGCTCGAAACACTCAACAACGATTTAGCCGACTTCGACCAAGAAATAAAAGAACACAAAAACACCATTGAGGAAGCAAAAGAATTGATTACAAAATATGCTGATAAACTCAATAATGTGCGTAACAATAGAGAATACAACTCCATTGTAAAAGAAGAAGAGTTTCAGAAGCTCGAAATCGAATTGGCCGAAAAGAAAATCAGAGAGTTCAAAGCCAAGGCGGAACTCAAAAAAGAAACGATTGCTACCCTTTCAGAACAACAAACCGAAAAGCAAAAGCACCTTGATGCTAAGAAAAGTGAGTTGGACGAAATCATGAAAGAAACGCAAAAGGAAGAAGAAGCCCTTATCGAGCAATCGAAAAAATTCGAAGCTGGAATTGAAGATCGTCTTGTTCAGGCTTATAAACGCATTCGCGGAAATGTAAAAAACGGACTTGCTGTTGTTCCTGTTGAACGCGGAGCTTCAGGAGGATCATTTTTCACCATTCCCCCACAGGTGCAAATGGAAATCGCTTCTCGTCAGAAAATCATTACCGATGAATACAGCGGTCGTATTCTTGTAGATGCGGATTTAGCCAATGAAGAACGCTCAAAAATTGCTGCAATTATCGAAGCCATTTAAAGCGATCATTCCTATAATTTAAAAAGACGCTCATTGAGCGTCTTTTTTTTATTCAATAGAAACGTTCCATTTCCTTAAACCCCTACAATCTTCCTAATTTGATCCACCACTTCGGGATTTAGCAATGTGGATGTGTCTCCTAAGTCAGAAACCTCCTTCTGTGCGATTTTACGCAAAATACGCCGCATGATTTTCCCCGATCGGGTTTTGGGTAGGCCTGGAACAAAAATGAGGGTATCCAATTTTGCAATGGGGCCTATTTTATCGGAAATCAATCGATTAATTTCTGTTCGAAGTTCATCATGGCTTCTGTCCTTTGCTTCCTCTTTTAAAATGACGTAGCCAAACAATGCATTTCCTTTAATCTCATGAGGGTAACCCACAATAGCGGATTCGGCCACACCTTGGTGTTCATTAATAGCATCTTCGATAGGTGCAGTGCCTAAATTATGTCCAGACACAATGATGACGTCATCGACTCGACCTGTAATTCGGTAATACCCAACAGCATCTCTCGAAGCACCATCTCCTGTGAAATACATGTTGTTGTACGCTGAGAAATAAGTATCACGGTAGCGTTGATGATCGCCCCAAATGGTTCGCGCCATAGAGGGCCACGGGAACTTAATGCACAAACGCCCATCGACTTGGTTTTCGGTAATTTCATTTCCTTTTTCGCCCATTAAAGCGGGTTGAATTCCAATGAAAGGAAGGGTCGCAAAAGTGGGTTTTGTAGGCGTAGAATAAGGAATGGGCGAAATCATAATTCCCCCCGTTTCGGTTTGCCACCAAGTGTCTACTATAGGACTTTCTTTTTTCCCAATGTGATTGTTGTACCAATGCCATGCTTCCTCATTGATAGGCTCTCCTACGGTTCCTAAAACCTTCAACGAAGAAAGATCGTACTTTTCTACAAAAGCCAAATTTTCTTTTGCTAAAGCACGTATGGCTGTGGGTGCTGTATAAAACTGGTTGATTTTGTGCTTTTCAACTATTTCCCAAAATCGACCAAAATCGGGATAGGAAGGCACCCCTTCAAACATCACGGTGGTTGCGCCATTCAAAAGCGGTCCATATATGATATAGGAATGTCCCGTAATCCAACCAATATCGGCTGTGCACCAATAAACGTCGTTTTCTTGGTATTGGAAAATGTTTTTAAATGTATAAGCGGAATAAATCATATAACCCGCAGAACTATGCACCATTCCTTTGGGCTTTCCTGTAGAACCCGAAGTGTATAAAATAAACAAAGGGTCTTCCGCATCCATCAATTCAGCAGCACAATCTTCACTGGCCTCTTCAAGCAGTGGCTGCATCCAATGATCGCGCAAAGGCACCATGTCTATTTTTGCTCCTGTACGTTGGGCGACTAATACTGTACTCACTTGCGGACAATCATGAAGCGCTTTGTCGACAATTCCTTTTAAATCAATGGTTTTATTTCCACGGAAAGAACCATCGGCAGTAAGGACAATTTTCGCATCACAATCATTGATGCGGGTAGCTAAGGCGGTAGAAGAAAATCCTGCAAAAACAACAGAATGTATTGCTCCAACACGCGCACAAGCCAAAACAGCATAGGCCAATTCTGGAATCATGGGCAAATAAATACAAACCCGATCTCCCTTTTTTACTCCTTTGCTTTTTAGCACATTCGCCATTTTATTCACATTGGCATAAAGCTTTGAATAGCTAATGTGCTGGGCTTCTTCCTCGGGGTTATTGGGTTCAAACAAAATAGCGGTTTTCTCGCCTCTTGTTGACAAATGCCGGTCAATACAATTCTCTGTAATGTTCAACTGAGCCCCTTCAAACCATTTTACCTCGGGTTTAGAAAAATCCCATGAAAGGACTTTGTTCCAACGTTTGCGCCAAAGAAAATGCTCTTCCGCAATTTCTTCCCAAAAACCCTCAGGATGATTTACCGACTTACGATAAATTTGAAAGTACTCCTCTAAATTTTTAATATGGTAATTACTCATGATTTTTAATATACTTTAAACCTTGCCTTATTTATAGTGCAATGCTTTGGGAAGATTTAGTGCTTTTTTATCTTGTAGACCAAAGTAATGATTGTTTTTCAACATTTAAAAAAAGAAGTTGCCTAAATGGAGTGTGTCTTATTACCCTTCTCCTTTAAAAAAAATACAGGAAATAAAAACCAATCTGTTAATTCATTTAAATTAAAAATTATGATGTGCATCCCAGTAAATATTCCTCAAGAGATTTGTGAAATTGACGACGAACGAAAAGCGATCTACCATAGTCGAGACACGGTTTGCATTTGGGTTTTTAAAACCCGTGAGGAACGCAATCTATTTATGGACAAAACCATGGGTATGAACAAGAAAGAACGCGAAGCATACTATAGCAATCATTTCGCATAAAAAAACCTCACTAAAAGTGAGGTTAATTTGGTGGGCGCTGAGGATTCGAACCCCCGACCCCCTCGGTGTAAACGAGGTGCTCTGAACCAACTGAGCTAAGCGCCCTAAGCGGTGGCAAATATAAACCAAAAATAAGTATTCCAAAAAATATACTTGCGTTTTTTTTATGGCAATCTACTCTTGCTCACATAGAGTGCACGCCTTATAAATAAATGGACTCTGGGAGGTCGTAGACAGACAAAGACAGCTTTGATCTTTCCATCATTCTTGTTTGGCCTAAAAGATAATTAGTTATGAATTTTGGCTTTGAAATTCCCTTCTAGGATTAAAAGCATCAAATAAAAAACTCTTTTTGCACAGGTAGTTTTTTTATTTAACACATTTTCAGTACATTAAGGGTGTAACCATAAACTATTTTAGATATGAATGAATTTGAACTTTATGAAATCATGCAATTGAATTTTATCAACAACGCTATTTATACCGTTGCGGTAATTTTAATGACAGCAATCGCTTTTTACTTAATTCGAAGAGCAAGGGAACTCAACTTCCCAACTTACGGAAAAGCAATTTTAACCGTCTTTTGTCTTTGTGTCGTCTTTTTTGGACTACAAGTGTCTTCGTACCTTGTCTTGAATCAGAAAAATTCTGCCTTTAACCTAGCTGAACTAAAGGCTAGTGGCGGTGAAATCTCAGCAGTGGGAGAATCCCTCATCGAACTTTGGGGAGGACAAAACATGGAAGGACCTGCAAGTTTAGCTCCAGATTTACCCTCCATGGTACTTTGGGGTGTAATAAGTATTATGTTTATTGTAGGACTCTGGGGAAAAGCTCCTGAAGGTGCTTACGGTAAATAATACACTCACGAATTAACTAAGAAAGGGGTCATAATGACCTCTTTTTTTATTCCTATCAATTGAAAATAATCCTTGACCAAATTACTCAAACACCTCAGCAACCACAAAAGTGCTTCCCCCAATATAAATAAGGTCATCGGTTTGGGCCTTTCTCTTTGCGGAAACGACTGCTTCATTGACAGAAGAAAAAAGGGCATAAGACAAATTCAAACTTTGGGCTATGGGAACAATTTCTTCTATTGGAAGAGCCCTTGGGATTTCAGGCTGACAAAAATAGAAGTGAGCCTGTTTGGGCAATAGACTTAAAATGGCAGCAATGTTCTTGCCTTTTACAAAACCCAAAACCAAATGCAATTTAGCAGCTTTCTGAACCAACAGTTGTTGACGCACATAACGAAACCCCGCTTCATTGTGGGTAACATCCACCAGGGTAAATGGGGAACTTCCAATTTGCTCCCAACGCCCTCTTAGGCCCGTTAAAGACACCACGTTTAAAAGTGCTTTTTCCAATATGTTTTGTTCAATTTCCCCAAATAGCGTTTCTATAATGGTACAAACCGTGTTTACATTTCGCACTTGGTACGCTCCCCTTAAATCAGTCTCCATAGACGGATTGTCGGGATGTGCTACATAACGAATAGGTGCATTTTGTTTTGAGGCTAATTCATCGAAAACAGGCTGGGTTTCTTCGTGCTTTTCGCCAATAATTACAGGCGTGTTGGGTTTTATAATTCCTCCTTTTTCAAAGGCAATTGCTTTAAGTGTAGTCCCTAAAAACTCCGTATGATCTAGCCCAATATTGGTAATGACACTCAACTCTGGCTGAAGTATATTGGTGGCGTCTAAGCGCCCTCCTAAACCTACTTCAACAACCGCATAGTCGACTTCTTGCATTTCAAAATAGGCAAAAGCCATGCCTACGGTAATTTCAAAAAAAGACAAACCCTCTGACTGA
Organism: Candidatus Arcticimaribacter sp.; assembly: GCA_038143215.1. GTDB lineage: Bacteria > Bacteroidota > Bacteroidia > Flavobacteriales > Flavobacteriaceae > Arcticimaribacter. The sequence continues at coordinate 311,343 of JAYQLP010000003.1, forward strand.
AAAAAAGCTCGGTGCTTGTTTACAAAATCAATTACATAGTCGGGAGATATTGGCTGACCATTGACCCGAATCCGTTCTGAAAAATCAACAAGGTGAGGCGAAGTGTACAAGCCTACTTTATATCCTTTTGTTTGAAGGACTGCGGCCAACATATGAGCCGTAGAACCTTTTCCGTTGGTTCCTGCAATATGAATGCTTTTTAGTGAAGATGCGGGGGAATGAAGATAGGCATCGAAGGCGTGTATTTTTTCCAGGCCTGGCTTATAAGCCGCTGCTCCTTCTTTTTGAAAAACAGGAACTTGAGAAAAAAGCCATTGTTTTACTTCTTCGTAGGTTTTCACTACTCCCCTAGCTTAAAATTAACCACCACGAAACCAACTTGCACATCAGGGGCATTGGCATCGGGAAACCACTGATGTAAAAATGCCGTTTGCTTTGCAGGCGCCAACAGGCATGGATGCACATTCGTGCTTCCTTTTACTCCGGCTTCGGCTTCAACAACTTCCCCATTTTGATTAACACGAATGCGCACAACCACAATTCCTTCTTCGTTGCATTCTTGGGTAACCGAACCATTGGATTTAAGGTTTCTGCCACGCAGTCCATATCCTTGTCCAGCTCCACCCAGTCCGGCTTTGGTGTAGTAACTACTAGCATATGGGTTGCCTGTTATTTTTCCTTTGTTCCCCGAAACAGTGTCATTGCCTTCACCTTCTTTGGATTTTGTCGGCGGCTTTTTAGCATTAAGCATATTAGAAAGCACACTTTTTGTTTTGTCATCCACTTTCGGCTTTGGCGGCTCTGGAACAGGGTCGGGTTTTTTCTCTTTCTTGGGGGTGGGCTCTGGCGTTTGTTTTTTTACCTTTTTTTGAGAGGTTGGGGCTTTGGGTTTCGGTTTTGGTTTTTCGGCTACGGGCACAGAAGCTTCCCTTTGAGTGAGCAATTTCTTGGGTGTTGAAACGGACTTTTTAACCGTTTTTTCAGCTTTTACAGGGGTCGGGGCGACTTGCACCTTTTTTGGAGAAGAAGCAGGCTTTGCTAAAGCTTTGTTTCCTTTACCTTGCGATGTGGCACCAAAATTAACTTCCATTCCAAATTCAATGGGCGGATCATAATATTTCAAACCCACCAATGAGAAAATCAAAAGCAACAAAATTGCAATCGCTGTAGTCAGCGCTGCGGATTTTCGTTCGTGTGGGGTTTTTAAATATTTCATTTTATTGGGCATCTACCGCCAATACCACTTTAATGGCATTTTGATTGGCAATATTCATAACATATACCACCTCATCAATGGCAACATTTTTTGCAGCACGGAGAACAATTACACGATCACTCTGTTGAGAAAGTGTAGCGAGTAAAGAAGATTTTAGCTTCGTTTTTGCTACTCGCTGCCCGTCGATATAAAAACGATTGTTTTTATTGATTGTCAGTGCAATTGATCTTCTGTTTTCGGTTTTTCCTTTGGCTTGGGGAAGCTTCACTTCTATGGTATCTAGTTGCTTAGCCAAGGTGGAAGCAATCATAAAAAATATCAGCAGCAAGAAAACCACATCGGTCATGGAAGACATGTTGAATTCTGGTGATATTTTATTTCGTCCTCTTAAATTCATTTTAAGCTGCAGGTTCGTTCAACAAATCTAAAAAGGCAAATGAAGTAGCTTCCATTTGATAGACTACTTTATTCGTTTTTACTACCAAATGGTTATAAGTAATGTAGCCTACAATCCCTACAATGAGCCCTGCCACGGTAGTGGTCATGGCTGTATAAAGTCCATCGGAAAGAAGTTTCATGTCGATATTTCCTCCTGCGTTTGAAATTTCAAAAATGGATAAAATCATACCAATGACAGTACCCAAAAAACCAATCATCGGTGCTGCCCCTGCAATAGTGGCTAAAACACTTACGTTTTTTTCGAGCTTATATATTTCTAAACGGCCTGCATTTTCAATGGTGGTATTGATGTCTTCCAAAGGGCGGCCAATACGGGAAACCCCTTTGCCTATGAGGCGAGAAACCGGTGAGTCTTCTTGGAGACACAACGCTTGTGCGGCATCAATTTTTCCTTGACCTACATACAGTTTGATTTGCTCCATGAAATGCTTATCAAATTTTGATGCTGCACGAATGGCAAACCAGCGTTCAAAATAAATGTAAAATGCAATCAATAGAAGGATAAAAAGCAGCCCTATGATCAGTTGTCCACCCAACCCTCCATCGCTAATTAATTCAACAAGGGAAAGTGTTTTTTGAACCTGAAGCGGATTTTCTTGTGCGATAAAAAGTGTATGGCGTTATACATGATAAATTACATTTACCTATACAACGAAAAAAATGGAATTTAATTATGCGATTATGCAATAAATCCGCGGAGCAAAATAAAGGCTCCGGATCCTGCTAAAAAGCCTAAAAATGCCAACCAAGAGATTTTTTTCAAATACCAGAAAAAGTCAATTTTTTCCATTCCCATGGCCACTACTCCTGCCGCAGAACCAATAATAAGCATGCTTCCCCCTGTTCCGGCAGAAAAGGCAATAAAGTGCCATAGCGGATCATCAGTCACTTGAGAAAACATCCCCATAGAAGCAGCTACAAGAGGAACATTGTCTATCACCGCTGAACCTGCTCCCAATAACATAATAACAACATCTGTATTCGGTATCGTTGTGTTGAGCTGATCGGCAAAAGAAAAAAGCATTCCTAATGACTCTAAAGCAGCGACGGCTAAAAGTATTCCTAGGAAAAATAGGATACTGGGCAATTCAATTTTTGACAATGATTTATGCACGGGACTGTGTTGGGCATCGGCATCATGGTCATCATCAATTGAAGAAATATTGATTTTTGTTGCACTAAATATTTCTGCAAATGTAGCCACAATCGCCAATGAAAACATCATCCCTACATAAGGAGGTAAATGGGTAACTGTTTTAAAAACAGGTACAAACACAATGGAAGACAACCCAAGATATAACATGGTTGCACCACGTGGGTGTGTTTTTTCTTCTTCCGCTCCTGTATCAGCAGCTTCAATTTCTCCTTGAAAAGCATGAAGGTATGAAGCTATTACAACAGGAACAATAACACAAACCAAAGAAGGAATCAAAAGATAGGAAATCAACATTCCTGTAGTTACTTTATTTCCAATCCATAGCATGGTTGTGGTAACATCACCAATGGGAGACCAAGCACCTCCTGCATTGGCAGCAACAATAATCAGTCCTGCAAACCAAATCCGCACATCGCGGTCCTTAATTACTTTTTGAAGGATGGTTATGAGTACAATCGTAGCCGTGAGGTTATCTATAATCGCTGACAAAATGAAAGCGAGGGCTGCAAAAATCCAAAGCAATGCTTTTTTAGATCGTGTACGAATAAACGATTTGATTGTTGCAAAACCATTGAAGTAATCGATGATCTCTACGATGGTCATAGCACCGAGTAAGAAAATGATGATTTCTGCGGTTTTTCCTAAATGGTGAAGTAATATTTCTTCGATATGCGTTGGCACAAGTTTCCGCAATGCAGTATCTACTTCAAAAACTGGAAGATGTGCTAGTGCAACAATTGCCCAAAGTGAGGCCATCATGGCCAAGGCAGGAATAAGTTTATCAATTTTTAAGGTATGTTCCAGGGTGATGGCTAAATAACCTATCACAAATATGGCGATGAGAAGTAACTCCATTTGTATCTTATAGTCGTGTTATGTTTTCAATCTAATTCAGACGAAAATAGACAATTCTAAAATAAATAAAAGATTCTATGGGAAAAATATATTTCCCGAACTGTGGTTTTGTGCAGCTCCGGTAACGCTCGCTAAACAATTTACTTCATTGAGATTGCGCAAGACTCCTAAAAAAGCAAAGACAATTGCTTCTTTAAAATCGATAGGGAGGGCGAACCGACCTCAATTTCGCAAAAGCATTCCGCTTTTATCTTTTCAATTAGAAAACGATGGTATGCCCCGCCGCCTGTAATCAAAACGCGACCTTGTTTTGGAAGCAACTTTGCAATTTGTTGTGCAATGTGTATTGTGAAGGTATGTAACTTATCTTCCACTTTTTCGTTTTCAAAATGTTCTAAAAGGGGCACTATTTCGCCTAAAACCCATTCGATTCCCAACGATTTTGGAGGAGCTTTTTGATAAAAATCAAGGGCATTCAATTGCTGTAACAATTGGGGTATTGGTGCGCCATCGCGAGCCAATTTCCCGCCATCGTCGAAAGCGATACCCAATGGGCTAACCAAACGGTTGAAAACCGTATTTACAGCACAAATATCAAAAGCAACGGTGGAAGAGCTATCCAAAAGAGTTAAGTTGGCAAATCCTCCTAGATTCATACAGGCGGTGTAGTTGGAAAATAAATGGACCTCTCCCCCAGGGACTAGCGGTGCCCCTTGGCCACCCAAAGCGACGTCTGCCACCCGAAAATCGCAAATGACTTTATGCCCAATTTGTTGTGCTAAAATCGGTAAATTCCCCAACTGAAAGGTATACCCCTCTTCTGGGCGATGGTGCACCGTGTGCCCATGACTACTTACAAAAGACACTGGTTCTTCTGGGTGAGCGGCTAAAAAATTTAAAATTACATCGGAAAGAAGTTCGGTGTAAGCCCGATTGAGCTGGGTCAATTCAGCAGGAGCACTTGATAATGCATTTTTCAATTTCTGCTGCCAAGTGGAAGAATAAGCAACCGTGGTAGCAGCTTTCAATTCAAATCGCCATTTTCGCTCCTTTTGATAAAAATGGACAAGAGCCAAATCGATACCATCCAAAGAGGTTCCCGACATTACCCCCAATACTTTTATACTGCTACTCATTATTTTAATTTAAAATTAAAAGTAGATGATTTTTTAAATATTCTTTAGAAAAGGATGTGCTCGATTACTAAAATCGAAAAAAAACATGATATCTGCTTTAGAAAATTAAAAATCATTAAAAATTAAAAAGCATGACCAAGCCACTCTAGGGCGAAAAAGTTATTTTTGTTTTTCTAAAAAAACCGAGACCGTATGTTACCAGAAAAGCAAGGCCTTTATTCCCCTGAATTTGAACATGATAATTGTGGAGCAGGATTCATTTGTAGTCTTCAAGGAAAAAAAACAAACGACATCATTGGGAAAGCACTAGATATTCTAGTTAAACTTGAACACCGTGGTGCTGTTAGCTCTGATGGAAAAACAGGAGATGGCGCAGGGATATTGATTGAAATCCCTCACGATTTTTTAAAGAAAAATGTTGACTTTGATCTTCCTGAAGTACACCAATATGCGGTGGGGATGACTTTCCTACCTCAAAAAGATAACCAAAGAGCATATTGTGTAGAGGTTTTTGAAAATGAAATAAAAGAGCAAGGCCTCGCAATTCTTGGATGGAGAAAAGTTCCCGTAAATAAAAGTGTTGTAGGAAGAATTGCCTCACAAACAGAACCGCATATTGAGCAAATTTTTGTTGGGAAAGGCAGCTCAGAAATGACTGACCACGAATTCAACGTGAAGCTTTTCGTGGCGCGTAAAAAAGCAGAACACACCATTTATGAGTCGAAACTTTCAGAAGCAAATTATTTTTATTTGCCTTCACTTTCTACTCATACCCTAATCTATAAAGGGCTGTTGGTGCCAGAAGATATTGAAGCCTATTATACCGACTTATCCGATCCGCTAGTGGTTACCCGCCTTGCGTTGGTACACCAGCGTTTTTCGACCAACACCTTCCCTACGTGGGACTTAGCACAGCCTTTCCGCTACATGTGTCACAATGGAGAAATTAATACCTACCGAGGAAATGTTAGCCGCATGCAAGCGCGCGAAGAATTATTTAAGTCGGAACTTATCGGAGACGATATTAAAGAAATTCTCCCAGTTGTATTAAAAGGAAAATCCGATTCTTCTTCCATGGATATGGTGGTAGAACTTTTACTGGCTACAGGAAGATCCCTTCCTGAAGTTATGATGATGCTTGTTCCTGAAGCCTGGGAAAAGCACAACGATATGGATCCTACTAAAAAGGCGTTCTACAAGTACAATGCTTGTATTATGGAACCGTGGGACGGCCCAGCCTCCATTCCTTTTACCGATGGAAAATACATCGGAGCTTTGCTCGATAGAAATGGATTACGCCCTTCGCGCTATACGGTAACCAAAGACGGGTATGTGGTCATGTCTTCCGAAGCTGGAGTACTCGACATTGATCCTAGCAATGTGGAAAAACATGGACGCCTTGAGCCAGGAAGAATGTTCTTGGTTAACATGGACGAAGGAAGAATTATTGAAGACCAAGAAATAAAAAGTCAAATTGTTTCTGAACGTCCTTATCAAGAGTGGCTCGATAAAAACCTCCTTGCTTTATCGAACATTCCCTATACCGACAATCACTTACCAGTAGAATCTGAAGATTTTGAAACACGCCTTCGTGTGTTTGGTTATACTCAAGAAGATTTTAAAACCATCATCCTCCCTATGTGTATCCAAGGAAAAGAAGCCATTGGATCAATGGGAACGGATACCCCTTTAGACGTTTTGTCAGACTAAATCCAATTGCTGTACAATTACTTTAAGCAGCTGTTTGCACAGGTAACCAACCCGCCCTTAGACGGAATACGTGAAGAAATAGTAACCGATACTTCTTTAAGCATTGGAAACGATTTGAATATTTTCGATATCACAGCAGATCAAGCGAAGAAATTAATCATCCAGAATCCTGTGATTTCCAACGAGGATCTCGATAAAATTCTACACATTGATCATCCCGATTTTAAAGCCATTTCTATTCCTACTCTATATGAGGTTCATAAAGGAGTCAATGGAATTGAAAGTGCTCTAGAACAAATGATTAAAAGCATCGAAAAAGAAGTAGACAATGGTGCCAACATCATCATTCTTTCCGATAGAGGCATTTCTAAACATTTTGCTCCAATTCCAATGCTTCTCGCTTGTGCTCATACGCACAACGCATTAAAACGACTTAAAAAGCGTTCAAATTTTGGAATTGTCATAGAATCTGCAGAACCGAGAGAGCCACATCACTTTGCGTGTTTATTTGGCTATGGTGCCAGTGCCATTAACCCTTATATGGTCAATGAAATCATTGAACAACAAATCGAAACGGGGGGAATTAAAGACATTGACGTAGATGCTGCAGTAAACAACTTTAACAAAGCCATTGCCAAAGGAATTGTTAAGGTGATGAATAAGATCGGTATTTCAACTTTGCATTCCTACCGTGGATCGCAAATTTTTGAAGCTTTAGGGCTAAGTGAAAAATTTGTAGATGCCTATTTCTGTGATACGGCAACCCGTATTGAAGGAGTTGGCCTTTACGAAATTGAACGCGAAATTGGTCGCCGTTACAAAAAAGCATTTGACAAAGACGGTTTGGCCGGAATGAACTTAGAAATTGGTGGAGAATACCGCTGGAGAAGAGATGGGGAAGCTCACATGCTTAACCCTACCTCCATTGCGAAACTCCAACAAGCTGTTCGTCAAAACAAATGGGAGAGCTATGATGTCTATGCCAAGGCCATCAACGAACAATCGGAAAAACTTATGACCCTTCGTGGGTTGTTTGAATTCGACAGTTTCGATCCCATTCCAATTGAAGAAGTAGAACCTTGGACAGAAATTGTGAAGCGATTTAAAACCGGAGCGATGTCGCTGGGGTCAATTTCACAAGAAGCACACGAAAACCTTGCCATTGCAATGAACCGTATTGGCGGAAAAAGTAACTCTGGAGAAGGAGGAGAAGATCCAAAACGCTTCCAACCCGATAATAATGGAAACTGGCGCAACTCGGCCATCAAACAAGTAGCATCGGGGCGCTTTGGGGTTTCAAGTCACTACCTTTCTTCTGCCAAAGAAATTCAAATTAAAATGGCACAAGGGGCCAAACCTGGTGAAGGAGGGCAATTGCCTGGTCCAAAAGTGAACCCCTATATCGCCTCTGTTCGAAATTCAACACCTTATGTGGGACTTATTTCTCCCCCACCACACCACGATATTTATTCCATCGAAGATTTAGCTCAGCTGATTTACGACCTTAAAAATGCAAATCGTGAAGCGCGAGTCAATGTAAAATTAGTTTCTGAAGTGGGCGTGGGAACCATTGCCGCAGGGGTAGCAAAAGCCAAAGCCGATGTTATTCTTATTTCAGGATTTGATGGAGGAACAGGAGCTTCTCCATTGACTTCGCTAAAACACGCTGGCCTACCTTGGGAACTTGGTATCGCAGAAGCTCAACAAACCCTCGTAATGAACGACTTGCGAAACCGTATTGTACTTGAATGTGATGGGCAAATGAAAACCGGACGTGATGTTGCCATTGCTTGTTTACTAGGAGCAGAAGAATTTGGTTTCTCCACAGCACCACTTGTAGCTTCGGGTTGTATCATGATGCGAGCTTGTCACCTCAACACTTGTCCTGTTGGAATTGCCACACAAGATCCCGAATTGCGTAAGAACTTCAAAGGGAAACCCGAACATGTCATCAACTTCATGTATTTTATTGCAGAAGAGTTACGACAAATCATGGCGAATTTAGGATTCCGTACCGTTGACGAAATGGTTGGTCAATCTCAAAAACTCAACATGAAAAAAGCAGTGGAACACTTCAAGGCGCAAGGGATAGATTTATCCAAAATCTTGTACAAGCCAGAGGTTGGACCCAAAGTAAAACTGCACAATACCGTAAAACAAAATCACGGATTAGAAAAAGTGCTCGATTTTAAAATCGTAGAGCAAGCGCACCCCGCTATTTATAGAAAAGAAGAACAACACCTTGAGTTTGAAATTAAAAACACAGACCGAACCGTAGGTGCTATTCTTTCCAACGAAATATCAAAAATGCACGGTGCCAACGGACTTCCAGAAGATACGTTGAGCCTGAAGTTTACAGGTACTGCTGGGCAGAGCTTTGGTGCTTTTGCCGCAAAAGGACTCTTTATGAAAGTTTCTGGAACTTGTAATGACTATTTCGGAAAAGGACTTTCTGGAGGGAAACTCATTGCGGAAGTCCCTAGCGAAGCTACTTTCAAAGCCGATGAAAACATTATTGTTGGAAACGTGGCCTTGTACGGGGCGGTTACTGGTGAAGCCTACATCAATGGGATCGCTGGAGAACGCTTTTGTGTGCGCAACTCTGGAGCTACAGCAGTAGTAGAAGGAATTGGAGATCATGGATGTGAATACATGACTGGAGGAATTGCGCTTGTCCTCGGAGAAACAGGACGTAATTTTGCTGCCGGAATGAGCGGTGGAATCGCTTACTTATACAGTCCTGATGGTACCTTCGACGAAAAGAAATTCAATCTTGAAATGGTTGAATTGGAAGACTTGAACGAACAAGATATTGAAACCGTTCAGGGACTACTCAACAATCATGTTGATTATACCTCCAGCAGTAAAGCAAGTGCCATTTTAGCCGACTGGCCCGAAAGTTCTAAGAACTTCATTAAAGTGATGCCAACGGATTACAAGCGTGCATTAGAAATGCTCGCAAAAGAAAACGAAGAAAAACTAAACGCCTAAGATTATGGGAAAATTAAGAGGATTTATGGAATATGATCGCATCAACGAAAATGCGATTGACCCGAAAGAGCGTATTGAAAATTACAATGAATTTACCGTTGCCCCGAGCACGGAAAAATTGCAAGAACAAGGAGGACGATGCATGGACTGCGGCGTTCCTTTTTGTCATAGCGGTTGCCCGTTAGGGAACTTAATTCCCGACTTTAACGACGCGGTATACAACAACGAATGGGAAAAAGCATTAACCATTCTTCATTCGACCAACAACTTCCCAGAATTTACAGGGCGCCTTTGCCCTGCACCGTGTGAAGAAGCATGTGTACTCGGTATTGTTAACCCTCCAGTTTCTATCGAAATGATAGAAAAATATATTGTGGAGCGTGGCTTTAGCGAAGGATGGATCAAAGCTGAACCTCCTGTACAACGCACCGGAAAATCTGTTGCAGTTATTGGTTCTGGTCCTGCAGGACTTGCCGCTGCACAACAGCTCAACAGAGCGGGACATCGTGTAACGGTTTACGAACGCGATAACAAATTAGGCGGTTTACTCCGTTATGGAATCCCTGATTTTAAAATGGAAAAAAACGTGATTGATCGTCGTATGGCCATTTTGGAAGAAGAAGGAATCGAATTTGTTGTTAGTACAGAAGTAGGAAAAGACATCACTGCTGCTGAGCTGGAAGAAAAATTCGATGCGGTTCTGCTTTCTACAGGAGCCACCATTCGCAGAAACCTCCCTATTCCTGGAGCCGACTTAAAAGGGGTGGAACAAGCCATGGACTTTTTACCACACAACAACAAAGCGGTAGATGGACAACACCAACGCGACCCACGCTTTTTAGCCACCGATAAAAATGTAATTGTTATCGGAGGAGGAGATACAGGTTCGGATTGTATAGGAACTTCTAACCGTCATGGCGCAAAAAGCGTTACCAATTTTGAAATTATGCCTAAACCCGCCGATGGGCGAACGGAAGAAAATCCATGGCCCTATTGGCCCTTTAAACTCAAAACTTCTTCTTCACACGAAGAAGGAAGTCACCGTGAGTGGTCCATTTTGACCAAAGAATTTATCGGAGACAAAGATGGAAATTTAAAAGGCCTTAAAACAGTGGAAGTCGCTTGGAAGAAAATTCCTGGACAACGTCCTCAACTCATCGAAAAAGAAGGTTCTGAAAAAGAATGGCCGTGTGAAATGGCTTTACTTGCCCTTGGTTTTACAGGCCCAGAGCAATCGCTACCTCAACAATTTGGACTTCAATTTGACGAGCGTGGCAATGTAAAAGGACAAAAAGACTATCAAACGAATAAGAAAAACATCTTTGTTGCAGGAGATGCACGTCGTGGTCAATCCCTTATTGTATGGGCAATTTCTGAAGGAAGACAAGCCGCTTATCAAATTGATGAGCACTTGATGGGACATTCTACCCTGCCTTTAAAAAACACCACAGGAGACCTTATTTCTGTGTAAACCCTTTTGAATTAAAACGAAAAACGTCCGAGAATTCGGACGTTTTTTTTTGGTTTAAAAAGTTATAATGAGTTATTGATTAAGGGCCTTGTCGATCAAATCAGCCACATCGATACGAGCCCCTTTTGGAATGGTATCGGTTACGGTTAACAGGAGAATGTCTTTCCCTGCTGCTTTTAATATGATTTTTTGTCCAAGGGGTAAGTCCACCCCACTTTTAGAAAAAGGAGATAGATTAGGATTCATCACACCTGGAATTCGCAAAGGAATCGATTGGGCGGTAGTATTAACCAAATAAAAAGCACGTTGTGGCTTTAGGGGTCCCGCTTTCTTTTTGGCGGGCTTCCCTTTGTAGACTACATAGTCAACTTTTAAAGGGGCAAGAAACCGATTCTCCAATTGAAGTCTCATGCCTTTGTTCACCGTCAACGTGGCATTGGCGCCTTTAGCCAATCCAAAACCCTTTCGCAGAGAATCAGTGGCTTTATCGCGTGCCGATACCCCAACGTCAAATTTACCTTTGTTCCACAACTTCACGACAAAGCCATTGTAGTATGGGTAATCGATTTGAACTACCTGTTTAGGTGGAATTACAACTGTGGATTTGGGGAGACTTTGTTTTTGCCCTCTTGCAAAAAAAGCAGAAAGACATAAGAGGAAAACGATTTTTTTCATAAGCTAAAAATACAATCCTATCTTTGAAATTCATGAACAATCGAAAAAAAATAGCCGTCATTGGCGGTGGAGCTGCAGGCTTTTTTGCTGCACTATCTGCGGCAAAACATCATCCTGAAGCCGAAATACACCTTTTTGAAAAAACAAATAAACTCCTTAGTAAAGTGAAAATTTCAGGAGGAGGAAGATGCAATGTAACCCATGATTGTACCGATATCAACACCTTGCTATTGGCCTATCCGCGAGGGAAGAAAAAGTTGAAATCTATTTTTTATCAATTTAGCGTTTCCGATACCATTGCGTGGTTTGAACAAAGAAATGTGGCGCTAAAAACGGAAAAAGACGGACGTATGTTTCCCACCACAGACTCCTCCCAAACCATTGTTGATGCGCTGCTCCATGAAGCAAAAAAACACGGCATTCGAATCCAGACAAAATCAGCCGTTGAGAAAATGGAACCAAGCGAAAACGGTTGGACAATTTATAGTAATCACCAACAAATTGCCCACGTGGATGCGGTGATTGTAAGCACCGGAGGGCATCCTAAAAAATCAAATTTTGAATGGTTGGAAAAGTTGGGTCACCGAATTGCCCCACCTGTTCCTTCTCTCTTTACATTTAATATGCCGCATGAAAAAATAACCTCGCTTATGGGCGTGGTTGCAAAAAACACCAGTGTGCATCTTTTGGGAACAAAAATTACAAGTGTAGGAGAACTGCTAATAACGCATTGGGGAATGAGTGGCCCTGCCATTTTAAAAGCATCGGCTTTTGGAGCAGAATTTTTGGCAGAAAAAGAATATCAATTTCAAATTCGAGTGCAGTGGGATACCTCGCAGAGCCTCGAAGAGTGGAGAACTTCCTTGTCTTCATTTTCTTTACAACACCCCCACAAGCAATTGAGCACCCTCCACCCATTTACTTTCCCAAATCGTTTATGGAAATATGTACTTGAAAAATTAGCCATTGAGCCCGAAAAAAGATGGAATGAATTGGGAAAGAAAAACAGCAATCGCATTGTGGAATTAATTACCAATGACGTTTTTAGCGTAGAAGGAAAAACAACTTTCAAAGAGGAATTTGTAACCTGTGGTGGCATAGAATTGAGTGATGTAAACACACAAACCATGGAAAGCAAAAAAGCAAAACACCTTTATTTTGCAGGAGAGGTACTCAATATCGATGCCATCACAGGAGGCTATAACTTTCAAGCAGCGTGGAGCACCGGTTTTGTCGCTGGGCAGTTAAAATAAACGCAGTGAAATGACAATAAGTAGCATGAAATTTTTAAATTGAAATACGAATTAAACAAGCCAAAAAACGCATGCTTTAAGAATTGATTGTTCACGCTAAACAAACAATTCCATTAGAAAAAAACCAACGCAATCGCAATGAAAATAATCACAACCATTATCGCAGTATATCTCCTTTTAGGTTGCCTTGTATCGGTGTATGTTTTGTTGACCAAAAAACTACAACAAATTGATAAAGCAACCATAAATACTAGCTTTATATTCAAGTGCTTATTGTTTCCTGGGAGTGTAGTGCTTTGGCCACTTTTAATCAAAAAATTAAAGCGAAACCATGAATCCTAAACTTCGAAAAGTTCATTTTTCCCTTTGGATGTTGCTTATCCCTCTTATCCTAGTTTTGATTACCCTAAACTTTGTAAGCTAAGATGAGCGTTACCTATCAATCCGTACTATGGAATGCACAAAAAAAGCGATATCACCGCTATATGTGGTTGGGCATTTTTATCCTGCTGTTTAGTTTTATCGGCTTTCAACTGTATTTCCACCCCACCGTTACCTTAGAAACGCTCATCATACGTTCGTCTTCTATGGTTGCGGTCAGCTTGCTCCATTTTATTTTAATCATTGGACCTTTGTGTCGCCTCAACGACGCCTTTTTACCGCTTTTATATAATCGCCGCCATATGGGCGTTACCCTTTTCTTTTTTGCGGCGCTCCACGGTATTTTTAGTTTAATTCAATTTCACAGCCTCGGCAATACCTCCATTTTAGAAAGCCTTTTCTTTTCGAATGAAAAATATTTACAAATCAGTCAGTTCCCATTTCAAGTCCTTGGCTTTTTTGCCTTGCTGATTTTCTTTTTAATGGCGGCTACAAGTCACGACTTTTGGTTAAAAAACCTAGGCCCTAAAATCTGGAAAAGTCTTCATATGCTTGTTTATCTGGCCTATGGTTTGGTCATTATGCATGTGGCTTTAGGTATTTTACAATACGATAGTCACCCGGGATACTGGATCGGACTGGTAATGGGTTTTCTTGGAGTAGGTGGACTCCATCTTTCAGCAGGACTAAAAGCAATGTTTAAATTAAAAGCAAAGCAAAACCAATTGAAAGAAGAAGGGTTTTTTGCGGTTTGCACTGTTGAAGAAATCGAAGACAATGCAGCCAAAACCTTTTTTATCGAAAATGAAAACATTGCCGTATTCAAATACGAGAATCAATTATCTGCCGTAAACAATGTGTGTCGCCACCAAATAGGCCCCTTAGGGGAAGGAAAAATTGTAGATGGCTGCATTACCTGTCCATGGCATGGGTACCAATACCAACCCCATAATGGGCAGTCCCCGCCCCCATTTAGCGAAAAGCTGACAACCTATTACCTAAAAGTTATTAAAAACACCGTTTGGGTGCATCCAAAACCAAATCCGGAAGGCACGGCTGTTGAACCTGTAAAAATATAATCTATGAAGTCTAATTTTTACATTGGATGGCAAAACGATACTCCAGACCGAAATAAAAAAGCCTTAAAAGCTTTACTCATCCCTTTATTTATCTTACTTCCTTTGCTAGCGGGATTAATTGTGCGATATGAAACAGAGTTCAATGACCACCAGTTCGAATTGGGAACCCTTCGCGAGTTTCAAGGCATCTATTTCAATTCCCCTCGACCCGTACTCCTTTTAGACCCTACCTTTGTCCCTGAAGGATATGACCGTGAAGCCTTGCTTCTAGGCTTTGGGAAATTTGGCGCCGATCCAACGATGAAAGCGCTTGAAGAAAAAGAAGGGCGTTTTGAAGGAAAACGCATTCGCTTGCGCGGCACCTTGCTAAAAGGGGATGGAAAAATATTGATTGAACTCAGTGAAGGCAAAGCTTCTCTTTTAAATGTAGAGCGGAGCATTACCTACCCCATGCGACAGACGACACCAAAAGCCGTTGCTCTACAAGGGGAAATTATAGACCCCAAATGCTGGTTTGGCGCCATGAAACCCGGCGAAGGAAAAGTGCATAAAAGTTGTGCTATTCGGTGCATCAGCGGAGGAATTCCTCCTGTGTTGAGGGTGAAAAAAACAGCGGTAACATCTATTATCTTCTCGAAGGAGAAGGGAACGAAAACATCCATGAAACCTTTCTTGAATTTGTTGCTGAACCCATTACCCTTCAAGGGGAAGTTTACTATCAAAACGGATGGAATGTTGTACGCACTTCCGCAAAAAAAATAACTTATATTCATCCCTAAATCCCAAATGCGCTTTTTAACAAACTGAAAAACGACTTTATGAAAAATTACATCTTCCTTTTTATCGCACTCTTATTTTGGCAATGTGCTCCTACCGAAACCACGCATAACCAAGAAGCCATCCGAACGCAAATAACCGCAAAAGAAACCCATGACATTCTCTACACTCTTGCCGATGACTCCATGAAGGGTCGCGACACCCAATCGGGAGGATATTATAGGGCTGCGGATTATGTAACCCGCTATTTTAAAGAACACAACATTACTCCCTTCTACCCCGCCTATCGAGACAGTTTGGTTACCGATAGTCTAGTATCTTATAATGTAGTTGGAAAAATTGGCGAATTTCTTCCCAATCGAAAAACCATACTCATCGGTGCCCACTTGGATCATTTAGGAATGAAACTAGATGAAAAAGACATTGTGTTTAATGGGGCCAATGACAATGCCACTGGGGTGACGGCCGTTTTACAAATTGCCCGCTATTTGGGGCAACACAAGTGGAACCAGAATATTTTAGTCGCCCTTTTTGCCGATGAGGAAAAAGGATTAAAAGGAGCCTATCATTTGGCAGAACGTTTTAAAAATGAAAAAATAGCACTCGATTATATGGTCAATTTTGAAATGATCGGAACGGTGCTTTCAACTGGAGAGAATAAAGTTTATATGACCGGTTTTAAGCGTTCAGAAATGGCCGAGAAAATGAATGCCATTTCCCCGGGTTTTGTGGAATTTCTAAAAGAGGCAAAAGCATATAACTTGTTCAAACGCTCTGATAATTATGCTTTTTATGAGGCCTTTAAAATTCCTGCACATACCTTAGCTTCTTTCGATTTTAAAAATTATGATCACTACCACAAGGCTAGCGACGAAATTGAAGCCTTAAACATCGAGAACATGAATGCCATTATTGGGACAGCGGCCTACATCCTTGCGCAACTGCTAGAAAAGGGTGTGGAAATTCAAATGCTTGAGGAAGAGAAAGAAGAGCGTACACCCCTTTCAGAATAAATCATTTTGAAGTTTGCTCCCTAAAAGTGCTTTCAAAAATTTTGTCGGCATTGCCAGCTTCAAAACCGTCGCGGCGATGCTTGCGT
The DNA here is from genome assembly GCA_038143215.1 of Candidatus Arcticimaribacter sp. Lineage (GTDB taxonomy): Bacteria > Bacteroidota > Bacteroidia > Flavobacteriales > Flavobacteriaceae > Arcticimaribacter. The sequence goes on from JAYQLP010000003.1 coordinate 327,601, forward strand.
AGAATTTTGTTTTTAGGTAGGTCCATAAATTCTGGAAGCACCAAACGTTCAGCAAATTCGACATAGCTCCCAGGAATTTCGCGTTTTTCACCTCCTGAAAATTCCGCAGAAAGCAGATGCGCTACTGAGCTAGACTGGCGCAAAAGCCCATCTTTGCTCACTTTTATTTTACCCCCTGCTGTGTTGAGACGGACACCCAATTTTTCCAAGAAGACGTTAAACAATTCGAGGGTGTTGTACTTTTTAAGGCTGTGCACACTAATGGTATAATGATTCAAATAATACCGATTATAAATCACCCAAGCAGCATATTCACTCTCCTTAGCAAGGGTTTCATAATCTTCAACAGTGGGAAGGTCCCACAACGGTTGATGAAAAAATTCTCCAACGGCTTTTGGATCATCCAAATCAAGGGCATCCACCGGATCGGAAATAATCGGTTGGGTATATTTAAGAATAATTTCTTGGGCTTTTGGGCTTAAATTCGCTACACGCAGTTCGCTGATAAACACACGTGGAAACGTGGGCGAAGGGGAGAGTACCAAAAGGCATCAAGCTTCTTTTTCTCGAAAAAATAGCGATCCATTTTGGTGTATCCATAGTGCAAAAAAATCTTTTCAAAAGAAGCAATGCCCAAATGAGAAACTCCGAGTGTACGGAAAGCAACATGGTCATTTTCAATATTTTCTTCATCAGTAATGATGTTTTGTGCCAACATGCCTTGGACAATCTTTTCAACATCGGGCACCCTTTGTCGATAGGGTGTAAAAAGAGAATGCATAATTTGATGAAGGGGATCCATGGTGTTTTTTATTAAATGTAGGAAGATATTTGTAATTTCAAAGCATGATATATTTTACACGAAAATTTGCCTCAATTCCACTTCTTCTTATTCTCTTTTTTGCACTTGGCTGCTCGAGCACCAAAAACCAATTTGAAAAAGGGAATTATGAAAAAGCAGTTGAATTGGCCATCAACAAACTGCGGAAAAAGCCCAATAACGAAAAACAGAAAGCCATTTTAAAAACCGCTTATCAATTAGCGGTCCAAGTGGGGGAAGAAAAAATAAAACAAGCCGAAAATCAAAACAATGCATTCAAATGGGATGGCGTTATTGGGCAGTACCAACGTCTGCAAAAAATCTACCTTGCTTTGCTACAGTGTCCAGCGTGTTTAAACGAAGTTACTCCGGTAGATTATCAATCGCCCTTAAACGAAGCTTATCAGAAAGGTGCAAACGCTTATGTATTGGCAGGGAATGAACTTTTAGACAAACCAAACAAAACGGATGCCCGAACTGCTTATCGGTATTTTGAAAAAGCTCAAAGCTATCAAGCCAATTTCCCTAGGATTGAACAACGGTTGCTCGAAGCACGAGAAAAGGGATCGATTGTGGTTGGTGTAGGTGCCATTCCGGTGAACTCGGTAGGCTTGGAAGTGAACAGTCGGTTTTTTCAACAAAAATTGATTGAGCGCCTCAATCGATTGAATTACTTTTTCGTTCAGTTTAAAAGCATTAAGAGAGAAGAAAATAACCCTCCAGACCAAATCATCGATTTGCGATTTGACGACTATTATATAGGGCAAACCTATGTAAAAGAAATTAGGGAAACCTTGGTGAAAGACAGCGTAAAAGTAGGTGAGGTAAAAGACAGCTTGGGCAAACGCCTTGCTGTTTATGGAAAAGTAGAAGCCGATCTAACGCGTTTTGAAAAAACAATTGAAAGCGGTGGCTTGCTCAACTTGAGGCTTGTAGATTTGCCCTCGGGAGAGGTCATTGAACAGAGCAAAATTCCGGGTACCTATGTATGGATAAACGATTGGGCTACCTATCAAGGAGATAAACGCGCCTTATCTAAGAAAGACCTAAAAATGTGTAAAAACAAAGAACTAATTCCACCGCCACCACAAGAATTATTTTTGGCTTTTACCCAACCTATTTTTGATCAAGTCTTGGGCAGGTTGCGACGTCATTATCGTTATTTAAAATAAAAGACGCCTATGGGTTTTCCTTCCTTTAAAACCAGTGTTTTGTTTGCAAGCATTGCATTGTTGTGGAGCTGTGTTTCTACCGAGAAAAAAAAGCATGATATCACTGTGTATCAAACCAGTCAAGCAGGCGATCGACTAACCAAAATAGCTGCTGCTCCACCAAATAAAACAGGGGAAAATTTACCTGTTTTAACCGTTCAACCTCAAATAAAATTCCAAACCTATTACGGTTTTGGCGCTTCGTTTACCGAATCTTCCGCATGGAATTTGGCCACCCTTCCCACAGAAGACCGCATAGCCGTAATGACTCAGCTTTTTAGCCCAACTGAAGGAGCAGGGTTCAGTTTAACCCGAACCCACATAAACAGTAGTGATTATGCCAATGGCCATTATTCCTATGTGGAAGACCATGATGAGGACCTCTCTTCTTTCAGTATTAATGAAGACCTAAAAGGCTTTTCGGGCGATGAAAACGACCAAGTGAGCGGGATTCCATTGGCCACTCCCAACTACGATTTAATTCCGATGATTCAGGAAGCGCAAAATATTCCCGGTGCCGATTTTAAAATCATCGCCTCCCCTTGGAGCCCCCCTTCGTGGATGAAAACCAAAGAAACCGCTAAAATGACCAACGGCTACCTACAACCCAAATACCACGGACTTTGGGCAGAATACCTCTCCAAATACATCACCGCTTATGCAGAACAAAACATTCCTATTTGGGCGATTACACCCCAAAACGAACCCCTGCATGCCCACGATGCGCGGTGGGATAGCAATGGTTTTACCGCTGAACAGGGGCGCGACTTCCTCCGCGATTACCTTGGTCCGCAACTGGTAAAAGACGGACATCTGAACCTTGAAAATTTAAACGAAGGATTGAAAGTCCTGATTTATGACCACAACAAGTCGGCGCTAAACGCCTATGTAACTCCCACCTATTTAGACAAAGAAGCAACAAAATACGCTTGGGGAACGGCCTTGCATTGGTACGCCAGTTCTTCCTTGGAATCAAACAATTGGTATGCCGAGGAAATCGATCAGCACCTGCAGAGGTGGCCCGATAAAAAACTGATTCATACCGAATCGAGCATCGATATAGAGGCCCAAGACCCCATTGGACAATACTGGAGAGAAAGCACCGATTATGCCGGTCGCTTTGTGCCGTTTGACACCTATGCCTACGATATACTTACGGATGTTAACCACGGGGTACAAGGCTATGTGGAATGGTGTATGATTTTAAGCCATGAAGGAAAACCCAATCCCTACGATAATTTCAACAGCGCTCCAGTACTGATTAACCCCACCACCCACGAAATCACCTACACTCCCTTGTATTATTTGCTGAGCCACTTCAGTAAATTTATTCGCCCCGGAGCAAAACGGGTGGCTACAGAAGGAAATCTTGGGGAAGGCGTTGTGTATACTGCAGCAGAAAACCCAGAGGGCTCTATAGCAGTGGTGATCTTCAATAGAACCGAAGAAGAAAAAACCTTTTGGCTAAACATAGAAGGGGAAACCCATTATCACAGACTTGCCCCTAGGGCGCTTCAAACCCTTTTTGTTTCAAAAAAGGAGAACGAGTAAGTGCTATAAACACACTTAGGGAAAGGAAATTTCCCTAAGGATTTAAATCATTTTAAAGTCCAAGAGCAACGCTCCTTCAATGGAAGCTTGCAAATGGTCGCCTTTGTATATTTGTCCTGAACCGCTAGCGGGGGTCCCCGTAAAAATGAGATCACCAGGGTTTAAAGTCATGAATTTAGAAACATAAGCTATGATTTCACTGAAAGAATAAATCATTAGATCGGTGTTCCCTACCTGCTTTTGCTCCCCGTTGATTTTAAGATCAAAATTGATGTTGTTCAAATCAGGAAAAGAGGCGATGGGTTGGAAAGCTGAAATGGGAGCCGCCCCGTCGAACCCTTTAGCTAAATCCCAAGGATGCTTGGTTTCGCGGTATAGGTTAAGTACGTCTTTAGCGGTATAATCAATCCCGATGGCAAAGGCATCAATGTGGCTTGCGGCCTCAGAAGCATGGATGTTTTTTCCTTGCGCTCCTATGTGTGCCACTAACTCTACTTCGTAAACTAAATTTTCGGTAATCGCCGGAAAAACAACGTCATTGTTGTTCCTCACCAAACTGCTTTCTGGTTTTGAAAAAATGATTTGTTTCCCGTTTTTATAAGTGGCAATTTCTGCTTTGTCGTTCACATAGTTTTTGCCAATTCCCAAAATTTTCATGCGCTGCTTTATCAAGATTTAAGTCAAAAGTAAAGCTTTCTCCAAAGCGGAAAGCGCACAACGAAAGGTTTATCACATTTCTATAAGCGGGCGTTAAAAATAAAAGAATATTCGCCAATTAGAAAGCTACTGAATAATCGTCAACTTACTCTGTTAAAACAAGCGCATAAAAAAACCCTCTACATTACTGTAGAGGGTTTGAAGAAGGCGACGACCTACTCTCCCACCGTTAGGCAGTACCATCGGCGCAAATGTGCTTAACTTCTCTGTTCGGAATGGGAAGAGGTGAGCCACATTGCCCTAGTCACCTTAATTGTCGTGGCGTTTGTGCACCACCTAATATCTTGACAGTATTAAAAAGAACTACATAAAGCTAAATTTAGCTTATAGTAGATAGAAAAATAAAAAGAAAAGGTTGACGATAGGCCTACGGGTAATTAGTATCACTCGGCTATGACATTACTGCCTTTACACCTGTGACCTATCAACGTAGTCGTCTCCTACGACCCTTAAAAGAAATCTCATCTTGTGGTGGGTTTCGCACTTATATGCTTTCAGTGCTTATCCCTTCCCGACGTAGCTACTCGGCAGTGCTCCTGGCGGAACAACCGATACACCAGAGGTCAGTCCATCTCGGTCCTCTCGTACTAAAGACAGATCC
>JAYQLP010000004.1:2500-514382 GCA_038143215.1 Candidatus Arcticimaribacter sp.
GCTTTTTACCGATAAATCGGTGGCGGTAAGTTGAAAGTCAATGGCTTTTGTGCCGTTTTGAGGGAGGTGTCCAAAAAGGGTTAGCTTTTCACCCTGTAGGGTTACTGTTTTCATAAGTAGGTTATTTATACGTTTGGGTGCTCAGCTTTGCCTGAGGCGACATAGATGAGCCATCAATGATACAATTTCTTATTGTTTAAAAAAAGGAAACAGTACCACGAATTTAGTTAGTATATTCATTTCTGCTTTGAATCCCCTTTTTCCACAAGGTTTCTCCGTTTTCTAGGGTCATTAAGGCAGTGAAATGAACACCCTTGACTCCTTAATGGTCGTTCTTAGAAAAATAGCCTTGGTTTGAGTAGGCCTTTTCACTCACCTTTAATTCAGCCGATTTGAACCATACTTCGGTAAAGTTGCCCGTTGCGTATTGTTGTTGAAGATCTCCCCCGAACGTCAGCGCATTGGAACACCAGTTTTTATTCACTTCTCGGGGTTTTCCATTGGTTTGGTTGTAGGCGCCCAATTTAAAAAAGAGGCCTTCTTTTGCATACGCTTCTTTTCGTTCTAAACCATCTTGCCCAAGCGGGACAAAGAGTTGTTGCACCTGTTCGGGAATATTTTCTTTTTGGGTGTATTCCGAAACAAGGAGATTTTTAGTAAAGGTTTTTGTAGGATGACCTTCACTGGAAAAAGTAAGGTAAAGCACCCCATCTTCTTTAACCTCTATGGTATAGCCGAATTCTTCTCCCAAAGCAATTCCATCTTCAGGTTCTTCGGGATAGCTGTTTTCGGATGCCCCTACAGTGGCAAAATCGTAGCCCCACACGGCAGTGGAATAATCCCATCTTCCGCTATTGTCTTCCCCTTCGGTATTGATTTCGTAATGCCAAAACACAGACCCCTTGTTGTGCCCTGGAAACTTCTTGTAAAAGATTTTTAAAGGTTCGTTTTCATGCCCATCGGCACTGTGGATTTGTCCAATCACCACCGAATAGGACGCCGCCACCCGCGCATCGCCCGAGCTAGCAACATTCATTACTTTGAGTTGAGCGGAGAGCTGTGCTGGAGTTTGTGCCGACCATTTTTTCAATTGCGCCAATTCGGTACGACAGTTGTTTGAAGTGCCATGCGTTTCTCCTGCATTTGGAGCTTTAAAAACCACCCATTCCCCCTCAGCATCGGTTTGGGTATAAAAGAAATTTTTATTTTCGAAATCGATCGCTTTTCCAGCATTGGTGCCGTCTCCTAAAATCAGGTTCCATTGGTCAAAAAAGGGAATGACTTCACTGGCATAGGACGTCTTTTTTCACTCTTCTTCGCGGTTTGAGAACAATGGGTGAAGCCAACGATCAAAAGAAAAAGATAAAAATGGGATTTGAATGCTTTCATGCGTACTGTTTTAGGTTACATATTATAGACACCTCCGTTAATGTCTAGGGTGGCTCCTGTAATAAAGCCGTCGTATTCAGAAGCTAAGTAGATCACTGCTCGTGCTACATCGTCTGCATTTCCTGGGCGTTGAATAGGAATACCTTCAATGGTTTTTTCTGCAGAGGCTTTGGTGGTGTGGGTGTTATGAAAAGAAGTGCCTAAAATGAGTCCAGGCGCCACCGCATTTACACGAACTCCTTCTGGCCCCAATTCAGACGACAGTGCCCGAGTAAAAGTAAGAATAGCACCCTTGCTGGTGGAATAAACCAAAGATCCGGCATGGCCTCCTTTTCGCCCTGCCAAGGAAGCAAGATTAACAATGCTGCTGTTTTCGTTTTTAACCAAGTGAGGTGCAGCCGCACGGGTAACCATCATCATGGAAGTCATGTTGATGTCCATGACTTTATGCCAAAAATCGGTTTCCATTTCTCCCAATAATTTTCGGGCGACTAACGACCCAGCGTTGTTGATAAGTATATCGATTGACCCTAAGGCTTCTACCGTTTTTTCAATTACGATTTGTGTGTCTTCTTCTCGGGTAAGATCACCTTTAATGCTAACCGCTTTTATGTTTTTGCTTTGTGCAAAAGCGACCAACTCATCGGCAGTGGCCGCACTTGAAAAATAATGAATGGCTACATTGGCCCCACAAGCAATAAAATGGCGCGTAATGGCTTCGCCGATTCCTTGCGCCCCAGCGGTAATGAGTACATTTTTGTTTTTGAGTTTATCGTTCAACATGGTTTTCTGTTTTAGAATGAATTGATTTTTTTAGAATTAAAAGTATTCGGTGAGGGCAACCAAACCGTTGTAGGAAATGACAAGAGAAAAAAACAAGGCCGCAAACAGACCTATGTTTACCCCCAAACCGGTGCGGTAGGCTTGCATTACTTTTTTATTATTAACGAGCAAAATGATGCCGATAATGACTGCAGGAAGGACAAAAACGTTGAATACCTGCGATAGTATTTGAATTTCTATGGGGTTGCTTCCGAGGGCCGGACCAATTAGGGCGACCAATGCAGCAATAAAAGTGACCACTCGAAATTGAGTAGAGCGGGTGTCTAAGGTGCCCGACTGATAATCGGCCAGCAGGAGAGGAGCAATTAGCATGCATGGAAAAATGGATGAAAGTCCAGCGCTCAATGCCCCAAAAAAGAAAATGGTAACCGCCCATTTCCCAGCCACGGGTTTTAGCGTATTGGCCATATCGAGCACATGGTTCACTTCATTTCCTTCATAAAAAAGAGCTCCAGCAGCAACGGCCATAATGGTTCCACTGATGACAAAAATTAAAATAGCAGCGGTAATGGAATCCTTTTTCTGCTGAGCTAAATTTTCGATCGTCCACCCTTTTCCTTTAACAAAAAGCGGTCTCGATAAAAATGTAGCGGCCGCCATAGTGGTTCCCACAAAAGCAGCGACAAGCATTTTTCCGCCAGGAACATCGGGGATGCTGGGTAATAGTCCTGCCGCAACATCAAGGGGTAAGGGCTGCACAAACATTAATGACAATAAAAAGGAGAGTCCCATGATGGAAACAAACATAATTAATATTTTTTCAAAAAACGTATAGCGCCCTACGAGTAGCAGCAAATAAAAGGTAATGATGATGGCAATTGCAATCCCCAAAACAATCCCGTATTTGTGGGCTTCAAGCCCATCAAAATTCACCGCTAATATTTCGTAAATGATGTTGGAGGAAATACCTAAAATTCCCATCAACGAATTCCATTGTCCAAAGGTGATTCCGATAATGATAAGCAATGCGAGTGCCTTCCCATATTTTAAGTGTTTTTTAAAACCAAATAGAGCGGTTTCACCAGTAATTAAACTGTAGTTGCCGTAGGTGTACATTAAGATGCCCGAAAACAAGCAACTGAGCATTAATACCCACAACAGCTGCATGTTGAACTTGCTTCCTGCAACAATCATTGAGGTAACGCTTCCCGTTCCAATGGTGTAGCCGATGGCAAAAATGCCAGGGCCAAACCCTAATATTAAAGCTAAGAATCGTTTTAAAAGGGATTTTTTTTCTTCTGTTGTTTTCATGGTTGTAGGTGGTGTTTTTGGTTATTCATTCCAGTGGGTGTGATATAATTTTCCTGAGGGGTCGTCTTTTCTTTGGTAGTTATGCGCCCCAAAATAGTCGCGTTGCGCTTGAATGATGTTTGCCGAGGAATCTTCCAAGGCATACTGGTTTAAAAACTGAAGCGCTTCGCTAAAAAGGGGAAGAGGTAAATCGTTTTGAATTGCGATTGAAAGTACTTCTTTCAAAAAGGGTTTTAAAGTGTTGAGTTCCTCTAAAGTCACAGGATTTTCAAATAAATGTGGATGCACTTTAAATGCTTCTACCAAATCCACCATATAGTCGGAACGGATGATGCAGCCGTTGGTCCAAATCCGTGCCAATTCACTTAAATTCAAATTCCATTTGTGGTTGTGATCGGCTTCTTTGATCAATTTAAACCCTTGATGGTGATTGATGATGCGAGCAAATCGATAGGCTTTTTGAATGCTTTCCTCGCTCAAGGTATTGGCTGTTTTTTCTTTTGTTTTAAAATGCTTACTCACCTGAATGCGCTCTTCTTTAAAAAAGGAGATATATCGGGCAAATAGAGAGGAAGTCATCATGGTGCTCGGCATGCCCAGTTGAGCGGATGCCACAGTAGTCCAATTACCCGTTCCTTTGTTTCCTGCTTTGTCCATAATTTTATGAATCAACCAATCTTCTCCTTCTTTTTTCTTAAAATTTCGGTTGTAATTTCAAGTAAATAGCTGTTTTCGGATGCTTTCCAGTTGGATAGCACTTCAGCGATTTCATCTGGATTTTTCCCTTGGTTCTTAAACAGGACTACGACTTCGGCAAGCAATTGCATTTCTGCATATTCAATTCCGTTGTGAACCATTTTCACAAAATGACCGCTTCCCTCTGGGCCAATGTAAGTACAGCAGGCATTGCCATTTTGGTCTCTGGCAGCCGCTTTATTGAGAATGGGTGCGATGTTGTTGTAAACAGCAGCATCCCCACTGGGCATCATTGATGGGCCTTTTAAGGCGCCTTCTTCTCCTCCCGAAATACCCATTCCTATAAAATGGATTCCTTTCTCTTGAAGCTTATGATGCCTTTCTTGTGTTTTTTGGTAGTGAGAATTTCCACCATCAATGAGTATGTCCCCAGCGGCCAAAAGCGGAGTAAGTTGTTCAATGACTGCATCTACCCCTTTTCCGGCACTAACCATCAACAAAATTTTTCTTGGTCTTTGAAGTGAATTTACAAAGGCTTTCGCTTCGTCAAAAGTTTGAGCCTTGGACAGCTCTTGGTGTTGGGTTTTCAATGTTTCCGCTACCTTTTCTTCGCTTTCGGCCACATGTCGATTGTAGAGGGACAGTTTCACTTTTTTTGAGCGAGATTACGTGCGATGCTTTTTCCCATTACCCCAAGGCCATAAACCCCAAATTCTGTGGCTTCCATCAAATTCTTTTTTACACGGGTTACAATTTCTTCTGGTGATGCATCAATTGAGATGCTGTGCGCGTTGGTAGGCGCTTCTAGCGTATCGAACTGAGATTGCAGGAGATGAGTAGGCATAAAGTGCCCTTCTCGCGTTTGAATTCTTTCTTGAATTTGTGCAAAAGTTCCTTTCAAATAAATCCATTCTACCTTGCTTTCTATGTTTTGAATCAGCAATTTTCGATACTTTTCTTTTAATGCTGAACAAGCAATTATTCCTCCCTTTTTAGATTCCAATTGCTTCGAAGCTAAGCTATTGAGTCGGTTGAGCCATTCTTGTCGGTCTTCGTCATTAAGTGCATTCCCGTTTTTCATTTTTTGGACGTTTTCGGTCGGATGAAAATCGTCTCCATCAAAAAAGGAAGGTGAAATGCCTTAGCCAATAAGCTTCCAACGGTGGTTTTTCCAACTCCAGAAACGCCCATTACAAAAATAATTTTTGCGTTCAAATGTGTATTATTTAAATCGATAGTTTTGGTTATCCAAACTGGTTAACCAAATATAGTTTTTTATTTTGCTTTCAACAAGGTAATGTCTTGCGTGGGAATTCCTAAAATTATTTAGAGGAAAAAAGGAAGTTTAACCTTTTGCATTAAAGGCTTCTATAGCTGTGCGAACATTCCCGTGTTGTAGGAGTAATTTTTTTGCCTCCTCTTGCTGCAACTGTGTGGCATTCATAACCATTTCTAACGCCCTTTGGTGCAACTTGGCATTGGTGAGTTGCATGTCGACCATTTTATTGCCTTCAATGTGTCCAAGACGAATCATAGTGGCTGTACTGATCATGTTAAGAATCATTTTTTGTGCTGTTCCCGATTTCATTCGTGAGCTTCCTGTCACAAATTCTGGGCCTACGATAACCTCAATGGGAAAATCAGCCACTTGGGTAATTGGAGCCCCAGGATTGGAAGTGATGCATCCTGTAGGAATTTGGTGAGCTTGACATGCTTTAAGCGTGTGTACCACATAGGGAGTGGTTCCTGAAGCCGCTATCCCAATAACAATATCATTGGAGGTAATGTGGTGGGCTTTTAAGTCGAGCCATCCTTTGGTGGTGGCATCTTCAGCTTTTTCTACGGCTTTATACACTGCTTGTTTCCCTCCTGCAATTAATCCAATGACTTGGTTTGGATCGGTTCCAAATGTAGGAGGACATTCTGAGGCGTCTAAAATTCCTAAACGCCCACTGGTCCCCGCACCCATATAAAATAGGCGGCCGCCTTTTTGCAATTGTTCTACTGTTTTTTCTATTAGAGGAACGATTTTTGGTATGACCTGTCCCACTGCTGTGGCCACTTTTTGATCTTCCTCATGTATTCCGTTAACGAGTTCGTTTACAGAATAATGTTCTAGCCCATCATGGAGGGAGTCTTCTTCGGTGATTTTTCGAAAGTCCATATTGCAAAGATACCGTTTATAAAAAAACCCCGATAGCAGGACTATCGGGGTTGATGTTAAAGCACTTAAAAGGCTTTTATTTTAATTTCGCATCGAGGTTCTGCTTTAAAGCGTCGAGGAACTGTTGCGTGTTAAAATAATGTTCTATAGTCAAGTTTTCTTTATGAATTAACAAGGCTAAATCTTTGGTCATTTTACCACTCTCTACTGTTTCTACACAAACGTCTTCCAAGGCTTGACAAAAATCAATTAAAGCTTGATTGTTGTCTAATTTTCCACGGTGTTGCAATCCACGCGTCCAAGCAAAAATGGAAGCAATTGGATTGGTTGATGTTTCTTTTCCTTGCTGATGTTGGCGGTAGTGACGAGTTACTGTTCCGTGCGCAGCTTCAGCTTCCATTGTTTTTCCGTCGGGAGTTACAAGGGTAGAAGTCATTAGTCCTAAAGAACCAAATCCTTGGGCTACGGTGTCAGATTGTACATCTCCGTCGTAGTTTTTACAAGCCCAAACAAAGCCACCATTCCATTTCATTGCTGCGGCAACCATGTCATCGATTAATCGGTGTTCATAGGTAATGTTTGCTGCTTCAAATTGCTCTTTGAATTCATTTTCAAACACTTCCTGGAAAACATCTTTAAAACGCCCATCGTATGCTTTCATGATGGTGTTTTTGGTAGAAAGGTATAAAGGCCATCCTTTTTTTAAGGCTTGGTTCATGCAGGAACGAGCAAATCCGTAAATGGAAGAGTCGATGTTGTACATACACATGGCTACACCATTTTCTTCGAAGTTATACACTTCCCATGTTTTTGGAGTGCCTCCATCTTCTGGAGTGAAGGTCATAGTAAGTTTCCCTTTTCCTGTTGTTACAGTATCTGCAGCGCGGTACTGATCTCCAAAAGCATGACGACCAATACAAATGGGTTTGGTCCATCCTTGCACATAGCGAGGCACGTTGCTCATAATGATGGGCTCACGGAAAACGGTTCCACCAACGATATTACGGATGGTTCCGTTAGGAGAGCGCCACATGTTCGAAAGATTGAACTCTTCTACACGTTGCTCATCTGGAGTAATGGTAGCACATTTAATTCCTACATTGTATTCTTTAATGGCGTTAGCCGCGCGAACAGTAATGTCGTCATTGGTGGCATCACGCGAGGTAACAGAAAGATCGTAATATTTAATATCAAGATCGAGGTAAGGAAGAATGAGTTGTTCTTTGATGAATGACCAAATGATGCGTGTCATTTCATCTCCATCCATTTCCACTACAGGGTTGGCTACTTTTATTTTATTCATAGGAGTATAAAGTTTAGTTTAATTCCGTTTTGGTTCAAAAAAAAGGCCGCTACTAAGCGACCTATTTGTTTATTTAAATTGACGCTCTTTAATGCGCGCTTTTTTACCACGTAATTCTCTGAAGTAATAGATTCGTGCACGACGTACTTTACCTCGTTTATTCACTTCAATTTTTTGAAGGGCGGGTAAGTTGATTGGGAAAATTCGTTCTACCCCAACAGTACCAGACATTTTACGGATGGTAAAGGTTTTTGATAAACCTTGACCTTTGATTTGGATAACTACCCCTTTAAAAAACTGAGTACGTACTTTTTCTCCTTCTCGGATTTCGTAATAAACAGTGATGGTGTCACCAGCAGCAAATTCAGGAAATTCTTTCTTGTCGATAAATTCGTCCTGAACAAAATTGATTAAAGATTCCATTTTTATGTTTTCTTTGATTATAAACAAACAACATGCACGATTTTCGCCAGTGGTTGAATTGCGGGAGCAAAAATACGATTTATTTCAATTTCTACAAGCCCTGCTATAATTAATTTAAATCCTCTTAATTTGAGAAAATCGAGGGGCCCCTCACCTTTACAATATGACAGCGGTCGGAGGTAAACACATAGGGAATGACAATAGCGGTATTGTTTTGCTGGCCTATAAAGTGAAATTCTTCCTGTTTGCCAATCAAACGGTCACTAAAACGATCATTCAATACAGGGTATTCTTCGTCCGAAGTAGGAAAGTCTTCTAAGATTAGCGTGTCTTGGGTACTGATTCGTAAAGTGAAATGTTCGGAAAGGGGATCACCAGGAATGCGGATGTTATAAGTAACAAATTCTTCGGTGCACAGCAAACCGAGGTCTTCTTCTTCCTTAGAAACAGCTGGACCACAACCCCAGAGCAATAAAAGCATCCAAAGGCGATTCATTGTTCTTTGTCAAGCTTGTTAAGTAAATCGGGTCGTCTTTCTTTTGTTCTTTTAAAGGCCTGTTCTTCTCGCCATTGTTCTACTGCAGGGGTATTTCCTGAGGTGAGAATTTCTGGAACTTTCCAGCCTTTGTATTCTGCTGGTCGCGTGTAGATGGGAGGGGAAAGCAATCCATCTTGAAAACTATCGCTGAGTGCGGAAGATTCGTCTCCTAAAACTCCTGGGATTAACCGAATGATGCTGTCGCAAAAAACAGCAGCCGCTAATTCGCCGCCAGAGAGGACAAAATCCCCAATGGATATTTCTTTGGTGATAAAATGATCGCGAACTCGCTGATCGATTCCTTTATAATGTCCGCAAAGCAAAATGATGTTTTCGTAAAGGGAACATTGATTTGCTATGGATTGTGTTAGGGTTTCTCCATCGGGAGTCATATAGATGACTTCATCATATTGCCGTTCTTCTTTAAGCTTTGTAATGCACTTATCGAGCGGTTCAATTTGCATCACCATGCCTGCACCGCCCCCATAAGGATAATCGTCTACCTGCTTGTATTTGTTTGTGCTGTAGTCTCTTGGATTATGAAAATGGATTTCTGCTTTTCCTGCTTCTCTTGCTCTTTTAACTATGGAAGCCCCAAAGGGACTTTCTAAAAGTTCGGGGAAAAGGGTGATAATATCGATGCGCATGATGGCTAATTTGGTCGAAAGTTAGAAATAGATTCCCCAAAAAAAAAGCTTTCCAAATGGAAAGCTCTTTTCTCTTTACATGGTTAATCTTATTTTTTCTCCCTCGGGAGTTATGTAGGTGATCCACTTGATGTTCCATGAGTTGAATGGGGAGAGGTCTTCGATGGAACGAATTCGCTCGCCATTGATGTCTAAAATCAGCGACCCGTTTTCGATCATCCCATCGTATGCTCCTGGGTTGGAAATAACCACCCCTTCTTCGATTCCAAATTCTTGTTGATCTTGGGAGTTGAGTTCACGTACCTCCATACGTAAAAACTGAGCGATGTTGGTTTTGGCTAATCGCACATCGATTTTTTTCTGCTTTCCTTCTCGGCTCACAATTACCTTTACGAGGTCTCCCGGTCTTTTTGTTTCGAGATAACCTGTGAGGTCAGCAAATTTTCTGATTTTAAATCCATCAACTTCTAAAATAACATCGTTTTTTTGAATTCCAGCATTGGCAGCACCCATGCCCTCAATGGTTTCATTCACATAAAACCCTTCTTTTTCAAAGATGTTCATTTCCTCTAACTGCATTTTCATCTCTGGAACAATGGCACTTCCTCTTACTCCCAAAAGCCCCTTTTGTGTACTTCCATACTCTACAATGTCTTCAAAAACTTTTCGAGCAATGTTACTAGGCACAGCAAAAGAATAGCCTTCGAAACCTCCCGAAAAAGAGGTAATGGCGGTGTTGATGCCAATTAATTCTCCCTCGGTATTGATAAGTGCCCCTCCGCTGTTACCGCGATTTACTGCGGCGTCTGTTTGAATAAACGATTGGTTTTTTTGATCTCGTTCGTTTAAGTCTCTCGATTTGGCACTAATGATTCCCGCAGTAACCGTAGAGTTGAGGTTAAAGGGATTGCCAATGGCGAGTACCCATTCGCCAATTCGGGTAACGTCTGAATTTCCAAAAGACAAATATGGCAAAGCCTTGGCAGGATTTATTTTCAGCACTGCAATGTCCGTGTACGGGTCAGTCCCTATTAATTCTGCTTCATAGCGTTGGTTGTCGTTGGTGGTGATTTCAATTATACTCGCGTCTTCGATTACATGATTATTAGTAATAATAAAACCGTCTGGAGAAACAATCACTCCAGAGCCAGTACCGATGCTTCTTTTACTTTCTGGATTTCCGTAGAAATAATCCCAAGGAGAACGGTAAGTGCTTCCCTCAGAGGTGTTTTTTACATGTACTACTGCGTCAATACTTTTTTCAGCAGCGGAGACAAAATCCGTTGGGGCGGCACTCATGTTGTTTGTGTTATAGCGATAGCTTGTAGGGAGAGTGGGAATGAAGTTTTGTTCTTGTTCTTTTTCAGGACTCAGAATCGGATATAAAATAGCCGATGTAGTTAAAGCGCTCAATACAACAATACCTAAATAGTGAAAAAACGTTTTCATAAATGTTCTTTTTTTCTTCAAATTTTCACACAGTTGCCATATATCAATGCTTTCTTTAACGTCGTTTTAACAGCTAATTAAAGCTTAAAATTATTGTACATTTGACCATGCAATTTTCGTTCGATAAATACCAAGGTACGGGGAATGATTTCATTATGATTGATGATCGTAGCCTCAGCTTCCCTCTGGAAAACACTTCCTTTATAGAAGCCTGTTGCGATCGCCGATTTGGAATTGGTGCAGACGGTTTAATCTTAATTCAACCGAGTGCAACTTCAGATTTTAAAATGGTATATTTTAATTCTGACGGAAGGGAAAGCACTCTGTGTGGAAATGGAGCTCGTTGTACAGTGGCTTTTGCAAAAGCACTAGGTATAATCGAAAACACCACCACCTTTGATGCCATCGATGGAATTCATACTGCTACAGTTAATGAAGAAGGATCTGTCGCTTTGCGCATGCACGATGTAACTCAGATCGAATTGTTTGATACCCATCAGTTTCTAGATACGGGTTCTCCGCATCATGTAATGGAAGTGGAAGCACTTGATGAATACCCAGTAGTTGAAATGGGACGTAAAATTCGGTATGGAGCCCCTTATCATCAAGCAGGTTCTAACGTGAATTTCGTCACCCAAGTGAACGAAGACACTTTTACAATCCGAACCTACGAGCGAGGTGTAGAGGATGAAACTTTGTCTTGCGGAACGGGAGCGACTGCGGTGGCTTTGGCCATGCATAAAACCGGAACCACTGAAGCAAATACCATTGGCATAAATGTGAAAGGAGGGTTTTTAAAAATCAAATTTAAAGTCGAAGCCTCAGGCTATACGGAGATTGATCTTATCGGTCCAGCGAATTTTGTATTTTCAGGTCAATGGAAAAGTTAATCCTCCGTGCTTTGGAACCGGAAGACTTGGATTTTCTCTTTGCTTTAGAGAATGACCAAACCCTTTGGGAATATTCCGATACACAAACCCCTTTTTCTAAAGAAACGCTAAAAGCGTATTTGCGTAATGCCCACCAAGACATTTATTCGGCTAAGCAGCAGCGTTACATTGTATGCAATGCACAAGACGCCTCACCAATTGGATGTGTAGATTTGTACGATTTTAATCCCATACACCGTAGGGCTGGAGTAGGATTGGTGATTTTGGAAGAATTTAGAAATAAGGGAATTGGAAAAGTGCTTTTGCAACTGATCGAAGAAACTGCTTTTAACACCTTACAATTGCATCAGCTCTATGCCGATGTGGGTTCAGAAAATGAGGCAAGTATTCGTCTTTTTCAATCGATGGGCTATGAACGCGTTGGCGTAAAAAAAGATTGGAATTATAATCGATTGGCATACCACGATGTGGTTGTTTTTCAAAAAATAAATCATGTATAAAAGAAAAATTGGTCTTGCTATTGTGTTGCTTATTGCGTTAGCAGGATGTTATTTTGTTTACTCTATTTATCGTATTTTCTTTTTCGACAATACGGCATTTGCCAATAACGAGGCCTATGTTTTTATTCGAAAAGAAATGAAATTTGAGGAGGTGGTTGAAAACCTCTCGCCTTTGTTGTTGCATCCTGACAATTTTGTTTTGGCGGCACAGAAAAAAGGGTATGCTACACGCATCCGATCTGGGAAGTTTGCTATAAAAAAGGGGATGAGTAACAACGACATTATTAACACTTTACGAGTAGGGTCTTTAGCTGTGAAAGTGACTTTTAATAACGCAGAGCGCTTAGAAGACCTCGCGGGTCGTATAGCACAACAGATTGAAGCGGACAGTTTGTCTTTGCTGATGCAAATGAAAAACAGCTCTTTTTTAAAAGCCAACGGATTTTCTTCTGCTACGGCATTAGGGATGTATATTCCGAATACGTATGAGTTGTTTTGGAATACGAGTGCTACAGCTTTTCAAGAACGAATGCTGAAAGAGTACCGTCGCTTTTGGAATGAAAACAGGAAGCAAGCTGCTGAAAAAATGAACTTATCGCCCATGGAGGTCATTATCCTTGCATCGATTGTTCAAAAAGAAACTCAAAAAACGGAGGAACGCCCTCATGTGGCAGGGGTGTATCTCAATCGATTGAAAAAGCGAATGCGGTTACAGGCCGATCCTACGGTCGTTTTTGCATTGAAAAAGGAGGCTAATGATTTTGACTTAGTCATTCGTAGAGTGTTGAAACGCGATTTGAAAATACCATCGCCCTACAACACTTACCGGAAAAGAGGTTTGCCTCCCGGACCGATTGCTATGCCTGATGTTTCAGCGATTGATGCGGTTCTTTTCCCAGCGCAGCACCAGTATCTCTATTTTGTTGCTGACCCTAATCGTCCAGGGTATCACGATTTTTCAAAATCACTTCGGGAGCATAATCGAAAAGCCAAAAATTATTACCGTTGGTTGAACCGACAAAAACTATATCGCTAGTTCTTTGTGAATTAAAAAGATTGCGGGTCGTTTATGAAAATAAGGGGCGGTGTTTTTCCATTGCTTTACCGAAGCCGTCATAATCCATTCGGTATCTAAAGTTAAATCGCAAGCCACTCCCAATAGCGTAGTGGGGAAAGCGTACGAAGGAAGTCATTCAATAAATGATCGTTTCTGTAAGGGGTTTCAATAAACAATTGCGTTTGATCCCATTCTCCCGATCGTTTTTCGAGTTGTTTTATGGTTTTTATCCGTTCTTTTTTATCAATGGGTAAATATCCATTGAAGGCAAACGATTGTCCGTTCATCCCCGATGCCATTAGTGCGAGTAGAATGGAAGAGGGGCCAACCAAGGGTTTCACTTGGAGGTTTTTTTTAAATGCATTACGGACTATCACCGCCCCAGGATCAGCCACACCGGGACAACCGGCATCTGAAATCAATCCCATGGATTGCCCCTTTGTCATAGGCGATAAATAGTTAGCGATTTCTAAAGGATCTGAAAATTTATTCAAGGGAAAAAGCACCAGCTCCTCTTGCTTTTTTTGAGGAGAAATCCTTTTGATAAAGCGTCTTGCCTCTTTTTCATTTTCAACAATAAAATGGGTGAGACTATCGATGACCTTGCGTATGGTTAAGGGGAGTACTTCCATCGGCGGAGAGTCACCTAAGGGGCAAGGAATTAAATAAAGAACAGGTTGTTGAATTGTGTTGTTGTTTACTTCTTCCATTGTGTGAGGATCGCTTCACAGCCTTTTTCAATTTTATTAAAAACGGTTGTAAAACCATCTTGCCCTCCATAATAGGGGTCCTCAACTTCATTATCTTTTAAGAGTAAACGCACTTTTTGTCGGTCATTTTCAGTTTTGGCAAGTTTCAAAACCTGTTGCAGGTTGCTTTTATCCATTACAAAAATATGCTCGAACTTCGAAAAATCTTCAGCGACAAATTGCCTCGCTTTTTGGGAAGAAATATCGATTCCATTTTTTGCCGCAACAGCTATGCTTCTTGGATCGGGTGCATTACCGGAATGATAATTGGCTGTTCCAGCCGAATCAACTTGAATATTTAAATCTTCTGCTAGGGTTTGAAAAATACCGTGTGCTAGGGGAGAGCGACAAATGTTTCCAAGACAGACCATCAAAACGTTCCCTGCCTTCATTTTTTTTAAAGGGTGAGCTTTTTGTTTAAATCCTCTACGTATTTTCTGAATTGCTTGTCGGTATAAGATAGGTTGTCAACCGTTTTGCAGGCATGGAGTACCGTAGCGTGATCTCTTTTCCCTATCTGTGTTCCAATGCTAGCTAAAGAGGCTTTAGTGAATTTTTTTGCAAAATACATCGCAAGTTGTCGCGCCTGAACAATATGTCTTTTTCTCGTTTTGGATTGGAGGGTCTCCACATCCATTTGAAAGTATTCTGAAACGACTTTTTGAATGTAATCGATGCTGACTTCTCGCTTGGTGTTCTTGACAAATTTATCGACAATCTCTTTTGCTAGCTCAATGGTGATGTCCATTTTGTTGAAAGAAGATTGAGCGATTAAAGAAATAATGGCTCCCTCGAGTTCTCGAATGTTGGTTTTGATGTTCTTGGCCACATATTCAATGATGTCATCATTGATGACCACCCCATCGCGGTAGAGTTTGTTTTTTAGGATAGAAATTCGTGTTTCAAAGCTGGGTTGTTGCAGTTCTGCAGACAATCCCCATTTGAAACGAGAAAGTAATCTTTGTTCGATGTCTTGCATATCCACCGGCGCTTTGTCGGAAGTCAGAATAACTTGCTTTCCGTTTTGGTGAAGGTGGTTGAAAATATGGAAGAAGACATCTTGTGTTCCCGATTTCCAGAAAAGAATTGAACATCATCAATGATCAATACATCAATAATTTGGTAAAAATGAATGAAGTCATTTCGGGTATTCTTTTTTACGGACTCAATATATTGTTGCGTAAATTTTTCTGCTGAAATATAGAGGACCGTTTTATCAGGAAATTTTTCTTTGATTTGAACACCAATAGCATGCGCCAAGTGTGTTTTACCTAAACCTACATTTCCAAAAACCAGCAACGGATTGAAGGAAGTCCCTCCAGGTTTGTTGGCTACAGCTATTCCAGCCGAACGTGCCAAACGGTTGCTGTCGCCTTCTAGGAAATTTTGAAAATTATAGTTGGGATTGAGTTGCGATTCGATTTGCAGATTTCTGATTCCGGGAATTACAAATGGATTTTTTAATTGCGCACTTCTACTGCTTAAAGGCGCATCCACTTGTTGGGATCCTACAGCAGGTTGTTGACTGCTGGGAATGCTTTCTGTAAAAGGTTTCTTGTTCCCGTAGGTATTTTCCATTTTAATTACATAAACCAAACGAGCAGATTCGCCCAGTTCTTTGGTCAATGCAATTTTTAAGAGCTTCACATAATGTTCCTCTAGCCATTCGTAAAAGAATTTACTAGGGACTTGGATGCTCAATGCGTTTTCAGAAATTTTGAGGGGAACAATGGGTTCAAACCAAGTTTTAAAGGCCTGTGGTTGAATGTTATCTTTGATAAATTCTAAGCAATTGTTCCAAGATGATTCCGCAGTTCTTTGCATGAAAAAAAAAATATGCTACTCAGGTAGTGATTTTGGTTTGTTTGTTAATGACAAATATTGGTTAAAAAAAAATGAAAAAAAAGAGCAATCGGTATTGATTATAAACTTTTTTTTTCTCAAATTATGGAAGTTGACTTTGTTTAATAAATTCATTCAGAAAGTTGAAATTTCATTTTAAATCATCACCCATTTTAGTGCGTTACGGAGAATCTGATCAAATGGGGTGGTGCACCACAGCAATTACCTTCGCTATTTTGAGGTTGCACGTCTAGAATGGCTTACCCAGCTTGGTATTTCTTATAATAAAATGGAAGAAGAAGGAGTAATGATGCCAGTGATTTCGGCAGATTTACGCTATTTGACGCCTGCTAAGTTTGAAGATCAACTCTTTATTTATATTCATTTGAAGGCAGTTCCTATGGTGAAGATGAGTTTTCATTATCAAGTAAAAAATCAGGACGATGCTTTGGTTTGTGAAGGGGCCACCACTTTAGCCTTTATGAATGCTGAAACCCGCCGTCCAATTCGATGTCCTGAGGTCTTTCAGCAAGTGTTTAGCGGGGTTGTAAATAATGCCAACCTATAGTGTTTTTACTTGGGTTTAAATCACTAAAATTTGGCGCTTTGATTCCTTCTTGAAGTTCTGCTTCAGAAACATATATACGTGCTTCATCCCAAACCTTTGTGTCAATAAATCCCTGAAGTGTTTTTGCACCTCCTTCAATCAAAATAGAAAGAATTTCTTTTTCGTATAAATAATTCAAGCTCCTTTCAAGAAAAACGGAGGAAGAGGGTTTTTCCAAACCTAATAAGGCATTGGTTAGGTGGATGGTGGTGTTTCCATCGGAGAGCAAATGGCTTTTTTGATCAATTCTAGCTTTTGGATCAAAAACCACACGAACAGGATGCTTTCCTTCTACCCACCTTGTAGTGAGTTGTGGATTGTCATCTTCAACGGTTTGTGCACCTACGGCTATTGCCATTTCCTCGCTACGCCACTGGTGTACGCGATAAAGTTCTTTTTTTGGGGTCAGAAAAAGGGGGCTTTCTCTTTTTTTGTCTGCGGGAAAGGGGCGAGGAAACCGTCGTTGGATTGTGCCCATTTTAAAATAACATAAGGACGTTTTTTTTTGTGATAAGTAAAAAAACGTTGGTTTAATGCCTGAGCTTTTTCTTCTAAAACCCCTACTGTTACTTCAATCCCGTTTTCTTTTAGGCGTTGTATTCCGCTTCCGTTTACCTTTTCAAAAGGATCTTGACAGCCAATTACTACGCACTTAAGCTGATGTTCTACCAAAAGCAAAGCGCAAGGAGGGGTTCTTCCATAATGATTGCAAGGTTCGAGATTTACATATAATGTAGCCTCTTTTAACAAGGCCTTGTTTTGAACATTTTCGATTGCATTTACTTCGGCATGGGGTTGTCCCGCGGCTTGATGCCAGCCCTCTCCTATAATAACGTCTTTATGCACAACAACACTTCCCACCATAGGGTTCGGCGCTGCTGTAGCCTTTCCTTTCTTGGCTAAATCGAGACAGCGTTGCATAAAAAAGGCGTCTTTTTTTTCTTGATTTAAATGCATTAAAGTCTAGTGTTTAAATTCTATCTTGTACCCACAAAGTTAAGAAAGAAATGTACACCCTCAGAAAAGTTACGCCTCAAGATGATGCAGAACTCGCTAGTGTAATTCGTTCGGTTTTAATCGAGCTTGGTGTTCCCAAAACCGGAACCGCTTATGCCGATCCCGAAGTGGATGCCATGACTGCAGCCTATGCAAAATCGCGGTCGGCTTATTTTGTGGTAGAAGAACACGGAAAAGTGATTGGAGGAGGAGGGATTGCCCCTTTGCAAGGCGGAGAAGCACAAGTATGTGAATTGCAAAAAATGTATTTTTTGCCAGAAGCCCGTGGAAGAGGGTTAGGGAGACAGTTGATGGAAAAAGCCCTTTTGTTTGCTGTAGAAAATGAATTTTGTTTGTGTTATATCGAAACCTTACCTTATATGAAAGCCGCTCAAAGGCTTTACCGAAAAATGGGTTTTGATTATATTGAAGGTCCGATGGGAACCACAGGACACACCAATTGTAATGTATGGATGACAAAATCACTGAAATAAGTCTCTCAGAAGCGAGGAATCTTTTTCGTTCGTCCCTTTTGGAATTGTATACGCAAAACGAAATCGATGTTTTATTTAAACAAACCCTTCACGATTTTTTTGGTTTTCCTTCAACAGAGGTAGCCCTTTCTCCCCAGCGAAAAATTGCCTCAGACAATTTTCAGCAGCTCAAACAGGTTTTGGAAGAATTAAAAAAAGGAAAGCCTTATCAATACGTCCAAGGCACAGCACATTTTATGGGAATGGAATTTAAGGTTAACCCACACGTGCTAATTCCTAGGCCAGAAACAGAGGAATTGGTCGATTGGATTTTAGAACAGCATGACGCGGTTCCTCAACGGGTTTGCGATTTTTGTAGTGGCTCAGGGGTCATAGCCATTGCCCTAAAAAGCAAGCGACCAAAATGGGAAGTCTTGGGGGTCGAACTTAGTCCAAAGGCATTGGAGGTAGCAAGGGAAAACGCCAAACATTTAGCGCAATCAGTTTCCTTTTTAGAAAAAGACATTCTCGTTGATGAAGAATACCCTAGTGGAATTGATTTGCTGGTTTCCAACCCGCCTTATGTACTTCCTTCAGAGAAAAATCAAATGCATAAAAATGTGTTGGAAAACGAACCTAAAATGGCGCTGTATGTCCCTGAAAATGATCCCTTGCTTTTTTATCGCAGGCTCCTAAAAATAGCCCAGCGAATTTTATCCAAAAAGGGGCATATCTATTTTGAAATCAATGCTTTGTATACAGCAGAAATTTGCGCCTTAGGAAAAGCGATGGGATTTCGGTTTTTTGAAGTAAAAAAAGATCTTTTTCGTTGAGATCGATTTATTAAATTTAGCCTATGACAATTGAAGCGCGCATCCAACAGTTGAGAGAACAACTGCATCATTACAATCATGCTTATTATAACGAAGATCAAAGTTTGATTTCCGATTTTGAATTTGATCAGCTTTTGAAAGAACTACAGCTTTTGGAAGAACAGCACCCCCAATTTTTTGATAAAAACTCTCCTACAGTTCGCGTGGGGGGTGGGGTAACAAAAAACTTTCCTACTCTTACCCATGCTCAGAGGATGTACTCTTTGGACAATACCTATTCGAGCCAAGAATTGTCAGATTGGGTAGAGCGAATCGAAAAACGATTGGGAGATAAGATTTCTTCCTACACCTGCGAATTAAAGTTTGATGGGGCATCGATTAATCTAACCTATGTCAACGGGCAACTTCAAAAAGCGGTCACACGCGGGGATGGAATTCAAGGGGATGAGGTAACTGCCAACGTAAAAACGATAAAAAATATACCCTTAAAGTTGCGAGGCGATTTCCCTGAACAGTTTGATATCCGAGGGGAAATTATTCTTCCCTTAGAAGGATTCGATGCTTTGAATAAAAAAAGAATAGCCGCAGGTGATGAGCCCTACCGCAACCCGAGAAATACGGCTTCGGGCTCCCTAAAATTGCAAGACAGTAGCGAAACGGCCCAGCGTCCTTTGGCTTGCTTTTTTTATGCTTTGGCAGGGGAGTTGAACTATTCAACCCACTGGGAGTCGTTAGACAAGGCCAAATCTTGGGGTTTTTATGTTCCCAAACATCGAAAAGAAGTGCGTTCGCTCAACGAAATGCTTTCCTTTATTAACGATTGGGACACCAAAAGAACTGCCTTGCCCTATGAAATTGATGGCATCGTTATTAAAGTGAATTCCATAGCCCAGCAACAAGAATTGGGGCATACTGCCAAATCACCTCGATGGGCCATTTCTTATAAATTTAAAGCCGAACAAGTCAGTACCGAGTTGCTGTCTGATGATTATCAAGTGGGGCGAACTGGAGCCATTACTCCCGTAGCCAATTTAGCACCTGTGTTATTGTCAGGAACGATAGTAAAACGCGCCTCCTTGCACAATGCAGATCAAATTGAAAAAATCAATTTGCGTATTGGCGACCATGTCTATGTGGAAAAGGGAGGAGAGATTATTCCTAAAATCACAGGGTTCGATCCGCAACGCCGCGGCGATTTATCTCAAAGTATTGTATTTATAACGCACTGTCCAGATTGCCATGCGCCATTGGAACGCATCGATGGCGAGGCGCAACATTATTGTGTTAATTACCTTGGATGCCCTACCCAGTTGATAGGGAAAATACAGCATTTTGTAAGTAGAAAAGCAATGAATATCGATGGCATTGGAGCGGAAACTGTGCAGTTGCTTTTTCAAGAAGGCTTAATTCAAACCTATGCCGATTTATATGCCTTGACCAAAGACGAGCTCATGCCGCTAGAGCGTATGGCGGAAAAGTCAGCCGAGAATTTAATTGCCGGGGTACAAGCCTCCCTACAACAGCCTTTTCACAAACTCCTTTTTGCCTTGGGAATTCGCCATGTTGGAGAAACCGTAGCGAAGCGTTTAACGCAACACTTTACTTCCATGCGTGCTTTACAAAGCGCTTCCCTTGAAGAAATAGTCGCCATAGAAGACATCGGAGAAAAAATAGGGGAAAGTTTAAGTGCATTTTTTAAGGACGAAAAACACTTGGAGCTAATCGATCGACTTCATGCTTATGGGTTACAAATGGAAGCGGAAGTGCAGACCATTGCCTCGCGTAAATTAGAAGGAAAAACGATTGTAGTTTCAGGGGTTTTTCAGCATCAATCAAGAAATGAACTAAAAGCACTGATAGAAGCGAATGGGGGAAAGGTGGGAAGTTCCATTTCTTCCAAAACTACTTTTGTTTTGGCAGGAGACTCAATGGGTCCATCCAAAAAGGAGAAAGCCGATAAGCTAGGAATTCCGCTCGTAAGGGAAGAGGAGTTTTTGAAAATGTTATAATTCCAACTTTAAATTTAGAATTGAAACAATTTCATAAGATTAGAAAGAGAAGCAGAGGGATTTATTAAATTTGCAAAAAAATTTTTTGTGTTAACACGTTTTTTCCATCATCGCGCTTTTAAGAAGGGCAAGCAAAACTATCTTGCTGCAAAAAAGCTGGACAGAAAGTTCAAGGTTGCTTCCGTAGCCTTTTTGGTGGATGCTTCGTTGGAGTTGTCGATTGCTCATTTTCATAGGGTAGCAGAAAAATTGAACATTCCCTTAAATGCGGTTTCGCTTTTAATGTTCAATTCCAATGCGAATGGAACTGAAAAAGCACCACACGATTTTAATCCGAAGGACATCAGTTTCTTTAGCAAATTCGGTGGCGATTTAGCTGTATTTTGTGCCGCTCCTGTCGATTTAATGGTGGTTTACACCAACGAGAATAATTTTTATATGAATTGGGTAGCAGTAGAAAAACCCAAAAAAATAAGTGTGGGTTTTTCAGCAACGGAACAAAGTATCAATGATATTATTTTTGTTTTTCCTCCCACAGAAAAAGAAACGTTTGAAAGCGAATTAGTCAAGTATTTGAATATAATTGATAAACTATAGGATGAAAGAATTACAAGGAACAGGTGTAGCGATGATTACCCCATTTACGGAAACAGGGGAAGTAGATTATCATTCCTATACCGCATTAATCAATACATACATCCAAGAAGGGATTGATTATTTGGTAGTTTTAGGGACTACAGCAGAGACTGCAACGCTTTCATTGTCGGAAAAACAAGCGATAAGCCGAAAGGTGGTTGAAATTGTCGAGGGTCGCATTCCTTTGGTTTTAGGCATGGGTGGAAACAATACCCAAGCGCTAGTCGATGAATTTCAATCCATCAATCTTGAAGGTTACACCGCCGTGTTGTCGGTTTGTCCTTATTACAATCGACCGAACCAAACGGGGATTTATCAGCATTTTAAAGCGGTTGCACAAGCTTCGCCTCTTCCCGTGATATTGTACAACGTGCCTTCAAGAACTGGAGCCTCTATTGCCAACACCACTACCTTGTCGCTAGCCAAAGACTTTTCCAATATCATCGGAATTAAAGATGCCTCTGGCGACATGGCTTTAGGACAGGAATTGATCGATCATTCTCCCGCTGATTTTTTAGTGCTTTCAGGTGACGATGCCACTGCTCCAGAACTTACACTCAGGGGAGGACAAGGAGTGATTTCTGTTATTGCAGGAGGGTTACCCAAGGCTTTTTCCTCTTTAATTAAACTGGCTTTAGCCCACAACCCAACCGAAGTGAAACAGCAGTTGAATAGCCTTTTGCCCATGATTGATTTGCTCTTTGAAGAAGGAAATCCAACGGGTTTAAAATCCCTGATGGCTCAAAAAGGCTGGTGTAAGAATGTTTTGCGTCTTCCGCTCGTAAGTGCCTCCAAGGGTTTAGAAGAAAAAATAGCGCACCATTACTCAGAATTAGAAGCGTAATTTTCACACTTTTTTGTGAATAGGGGGCTGGTGTAAATCCCCCACATTTTTACTACATTTGCAGCATGTTAAAACGCATTTCATACCTCTTTTTTGTTTTTGCACTTATTTTGGTAAGCGTAGGATGCAGTCCCTATCAAAAAGTGTTAAACGGAACGGATGTTGCTGAAAAATACAAAGAAGCAGAGCGCTACTACAGAGAAGGGGAATACAAGAAAGCCAATCGATTGTTTGAGCAAGTACTCCCTTCCTACAGGGGGAAACCTCAAGCTCAGCGTGTAGTGTTTTTCTATGCCAATACTTATTTTGAAACAAAGAACTACTATTTGGCCGCCTACCAATTCGAAAGCTTTTTAAAGTCTTTTCCGAAAAGTGATCGGACGGATGAAGCTACTTTTATGGAAGCAAAGTCATACTATATGCTTTCCCCGGAATATAGCCTCGATCAAGCCAATACGATCGAAGCCATGGATAAACTTCAGATTTTTATCGATAACTATCCCAATTCAAGTTTTTTATCTGAAGCCAATGGATATGTTCAAGAACTGCAAACCAAACTGGAAAAAAAGGATTTTGAAATTGCCAAGCAGTATCA
Source organism: Candidatus Arcticimaribacter sp. (assembly GCA_038143215.1). Taxonomy (GTDB): domain Bacteria; phylum Bacteroidota; class Bacteroidia; order Flavobacteriales; family Flavobacteriaceae; genus Arcticimaribacter. The sequence goes on from JAYQLP010000004.1 coordinate 25,235, forward strand.
TACCATTCGCGACTATAGAGCGGCAATTCGCGCCTTGGACAACTTCATTATCGGTTTTCCGGGTACCCCCTTTAGAGAGGATGCTTTGTATTATAAATTCCTTTCGGCTTACGAAATTGCCACCAACAGTATTGCAAGTAAAAAGCTATCGCGTTTAAACGACCTTAAAACCATACAAGAAACCCTTTTACGCTATTATCCTGAAACCCTTTACTTGGATGATTTGGAAAAGAAAATGAAACGCGTAAACAAAGAAATTACCCTTTTAGAAAAGAACACTTAAGAACCACAAAATAGACAACGATGACAAAGTACAGAGAATCTAACGCCCCTTCAAGCACCACTACCTATGACAAGAACAAGGTAGAAGGTCACACGGATAACATTTACGAAGCCATTTCTATTATTTCCAAGCGTTCAACGCAAATCAATTTGGATATCAAAAAAGAATTGCACGAAAAACTCGACGAGTTTGCCACGCACAACGACAGTTTAGAAGAGATTTTTGAAAACAAAGAGCAAATTGAAGTTTCTAAATTTTATGAAAGTCTTCCAAAACCCCATGCTTTAGCAGTGGAAGAGTGGTTGAATGACCGCATTTACCATCGCAATACTGAAGAATAAACCTCATGTCTATTCTTACAGGTAAGCGAATATTGTTGGGGGTGACTGGTGGCATTGCCGCCTACAAAACACCCATGTTAGTTCGTTTATTTGTACAAGCAGGAGCAGAAGTAAAGGTGGTGATGACCCCCTCGGCTTCTAACTTTGTTACTCCGCTTACTTTGTCTACGGTTTCTAACCATCCTGTTGTTTCAACATTTACCGAAGAAGGTACTTCCGATCATCCTATATGGAACAACCATGTCGAATTGGCTTTGTGGGCAGATCTTATGGTGGTGGCCCCTGCTACCTCCAATACGCTTTCTTCCATGGCTCATGCTCGCTGCAATAATCTCTTGTTGGCCTGCTATCTGTCTTCAAACTGCCCTGTGTATATTGCTCCTGCAATGGATTTGGACATGTATGCCCATGAGGCAAATCAAGCGAATTTAGAAAAGTTAGCATCTTTTGGTCATCGCATTCTTCCTGCACAAGAAGGCTTTTTGGCAAGTGGTTTAGAAGGGAAAGGACGCATGATGGAGCCACAAGCTATCGTCGATCGTATTTCTAGCGATTTAAAAGAAAACGCTCCCTTGAGCGACAAAAAAGTGTTGATTACCGCCGGGCCAACCTACGAACCCATTGACCCTGTTCGCTTTATAGGAAACCATTCTTCGGGTAAAATGGGCTTTGCCCTTGCCGAACAAGCAGCCCGTTTAGGAGCGGAAGTGATCCTTATTGCTGGACCAACCGCCCTGCAAGCACAACACCCGCAGATACAACAAATTAACGTTGTTACCGCTGCCCAAATGCACACAGCTGTTTTTGATGCCTATGCTGAGGTAGACATCGCTATTGCTGCTGCTGCAGTAGCCGACTACAAACCCGAATCGGTTGCCGATCAAAAAATTAAAAAGAAAAGCGATTCCCTTTCCATTACTCTAGCCCCTACCCATGACATTCTTGCGGAAATGGGGGAAAAGAAAACCCATCATTATTTATTAGGCTTTGCTTTAGAAACCGAAAATGAACTGGAAAATGCAAAAGCAAAATGCAAAAAGAAGCATCTCGACGGGATTGTGCTCAACTCTTTGCAGGACAAAGGAGCAGGTTTTGGGGGCGATGAAAATAAAATTACCTTTATCCATGGAAATGGAAAAGTTATTCCTTTTGCTTTGAAATCCAAAACGGAAGTAGCACAGGATATTTTCTCCCAAATTCTTCAATCCCTATGAAAAAACATGCCCTAATTATCTTGTTTCTTTTTTCTCTTAGTGCGGTTGCACAAGTGGTAGAAGGCCGTTTTGTGGTCAATGCCGATTTTGTGAACCAAACCAATCAGCAGATTTTTGAAACCTTAGAACAATCACTCAACGAATTCATTAATGCCAATGCTTGGTTGGATAACCCTTTAGATGGGAAAGAAAAAATTCGATGCAGTATGATTCTCAATCTTACGGGCTATTCGGGTGCTAAATTTGAAGGTACCTTGCAAGTGCAAGTTGAACGCCCCGTTTACCAAACGAATTATTACACTCCTATTTTTAATTTTTTGGATAAAGACATTGTTTTCACCTATCAAGAATTTCAACCCCTGTTTTACAATTCTGCCACATATGAGTCTAATCTTATTTCCCTCATCAGCTTTTATGTGTATGTTGCCCTGGGTATTGAAGCCGATAGTTTTGAATTGCGAAGCGGAACTCCTTACTTTAAAGAAGCGCAGCAAATTGTATCTCTAGCGCAACAAAATCGGATGACGGGCTGGAATCAGCAGGACGGAAATCGCAATCGCTTTTGGTTGGTGGACACCCTCCTTTCCAACACGTTTAGAGAGTATCGAGAAGTGCAATACGAATACCATCGCAATGGACTGGACCGTATGAGTGAAAACCCCTTAGAAGGGAAAAAGGGAATCGAAAATGCCATTAAAACCTTTACTCCTTTATACAACAGACGCCCCAATGCGTTGCTGTTGCAAACTTTTTTTGACGCCAAGTCTGACGAAATTGTCGATTTGTTTTCTGCTGGCTCCGAATATGAATCCAATGCCATTAAGACAACCCTGAATCGGATTGCTCCTTTTTTTGGACCAAAGTGGAAACGACTTAAATAGTCTATTTTTTCTTTGTCGAAGCGCCGATGTCCTAGTATATTTGGATGAGATTCGAAAATCGTAGTACGTGTTAACTGAACTTTCTATCCGTAATTTTGCTTTAATCGACCATTTGGAAGTGAATTTCTCCAATGGATTATCGTGCCTTACAGGTGAAACTGGAGCAGGGAAATCCATTGTTTTGGGTGGTTTGGCTTTGGTGTTGGGAAAACGGGCAGACCTTTCTACCTTAAAAGACAAATCGCAAAAATGCATTGTTGAAGCTACCTTTTCGATTCATGCGTATTCGTTATCTTCTTTTTTTTGAAAAATACGATTTGGATTACGCTTCCATTACCACCATTCGGAGAGAAATTGTTCCCTCGGGCAAGTCCAGAGCATTCATTAATGATACTCCAGTTACCCTAGACGTACTTCAAGCCATTGGCGAGAACCTCATTGATGTACATTCACAGCACCAAACCCTTTCTGTAACGGAAGAAGAATATCAGTTTGAGGTCTTGGATGCAATTGCAAAAAACGACACCTTACTGGCCGAATATCAATCTGTGCGGAAAGCTTATAATAGTACGGTGGCCGAACGGAAAGAATTGGAGCTGCAAAAAAACAGTCTGTTAAAGGAACAAGATTACAACCGATTTTTATTTGAAGAACTCGAGGAAATAAAATTGATTCCCGGAGGAATTGAAACCCTTGAGGAAGAGGCGCAACAACTTGCCAATGTCGATGAGTTGCAAATGCAATTGAGCGAAGTGCAACAGCGACTACAAGCAGAAGAAATAGGGGTACAAGAACAAATGAATCAAATTCGTGTTTTGCTTCACAAACTGCACCCCATGGGAAAAAGCTATGCTCAACTTTCCGACCGCTTCGAAAGTTTAGTCATTGAACTGAACGATTTAACCAGCGAAGTGGAAATCGCCAATCAGAATATCGAGTCCAATCCAGCTCGCCTAGCAGAAGTAAACAGTCAGTTGCACCAATTGCAAAACTTGATGCAAAAACACCAATGCAGCACCCTTGAGGAATTGGTTGAGAAGAAAACGGAATTGGAAAATAAGTTGATGACTACCGAGGAGATGGATTCCCGCTTAGCGGAATTGGTGAAAAAAGAAAGCGCCCTTCACCAAACCCTAGAACAGCACAGCGCGGCATTAAGTGAGGAGCGTACAAAAGCAATTCCCTCCCTCGTTGATAAATTAAGTGGTTTATTATCGCATTTAGGGATGCCCAATGCACGCTTTAAAATTGATTTAGTCGAAAGCAATGTTTTTTTAGCCCGTGGAAAAGAACATCTTTCACTTACTTTTTCGGCCAATCAGGGATCCGATTTTGGGCCGCTTAAAAAGGTAGCTTCGGGCGGAGAACTCTCTCGAATTATGTTGGGAATAAAAGCCATTCTTTCCCAGTTTAAAGCATTGCCTACCATTATTTTTGATGAAATTGATACTGGAGTTTCTGGAGAAGTAGGGCATAAAATTGCCGATATAATGGCGCATATGGGGCAGTACATGCAAGTAATTACCATTACGCATCTCCCTCAGGTTGCCGCAAAAGGAGCCCATCACTTTAAAATATTTAAAGAAGTAGTGAATGAAAATACATTTACTCAACTTAAAAAATTATCTCCCGATGAGCGTGTCGAAGAGATAGCACAAATGATATCTGGCGAAAGTATGAGTGCTACGGCGCTAAATCACGCTAGAGAGTTGTTGAATTAGCGTATATTTGAAAACTAAAATGAATGAATATGTCCCACCAATTATTAAAGGGTAAAAAAGGAATTATTTTTGGCGCACTGGATCATCAATCCATTGCATGGAAAACTGCGGAAAGTGCATTTGAACAAGGTGCAGAAATTATTTTAACCAACGCTCCTGTTGCGCTTCGCATGGGAACAATCAATGAATTGGGTGAATAAATAAACGCTCCCGTAATTCCTGCCGATGCAACTTCCCTGAAGGATTTAGAGGCTCTTATCGATCAATCGCTAGCCCTTTTTGGCGGAAAGTTTGACTTTGTACTGCACTCCATCGGAATGTCTGTGAACGTAAGAAAAGGGAAACATTACACCGCTTTAAATCACGACTGGATGACCAAAGGATGGGATGTTTCTGCTGTTTCTTTTCATAAATTATTGCAAACCTTGTACGCCAAAGATGCCATAAAAGAGTGGGGGAGTATTGTGGCTTTAAGCTACATTGCTGCACAACGAACGTTCCCCAATTACAACGACATGGCGGACAACAAAGCCTATTTAGAATCCATTGCACGTAGTTTTGGGTACTATATGGGGAAAGATAAAAACGTTAGGGTCAATACCATTTCTCAATCGCCGACCCTTACCACAGCTGGACAGGGCGTCAAAGGGCTTGATGGTTTTTTAACTTATGCTGAAAAAACATCGCCGCTCGGTAATGCCACCGCAAAAGAGTGTGCCGACTATACCGTAATGATGTTTTCGGATTACACAAAAAAAGTAACCATGCAAAATCTATTTCATGATGGTGGCTTCTCCAATACCGGGGTGAGTCAAGAAGTGATTGACGCTTTGCAGTAAAAAGAAGAATATGAAAAAAGAACCCTTGTTTGTGGGTGCTTTGCAAAAAGCATCGAAAGACAAAGGGAGAACGAAATTCTTTCTTCTTTTTTTACTTCTTTCTTTTTGTTTTGGTTTGTAACCAAGTTTTCCAAAACCTATACCGAGGTCATCGTCTTGGAGTTTTCTTTGGTCAATATGCCCACTTCCATTTTACCCACCTTAAATCGCCCACTTCAAATTGAGGCGACCTTAAGCGCATCGGGCTTTCAATTTCTCTATTACGCCTTTATCGATAATCGCTTGGAATTGGATATGAAGGACGCCCAATTTGAGGGGGACGCTCCTCCATCCCTGTTGCAGCACAGTTTCAAGACTTACAAGAGCAGCTTTTGGGCACCACCCGAATAATCAATTATTTTCCAACCACTTTGGAATTTGATTTTCAAACCCAATTCTCTAAAAAATTGCCTGTTCGCTTACCTCCACTCGAAATGGCTGTAGGCTACAATACTATTTCTTATGCCGTTACCCCCGATTCGGTAACCGTTGTGGGCCCCGAAAAAGAAGTCATGAAGTTAACCGAAACCACCCCTGTGTTAGGGAACCAAAGTGCATTGAATGAGAGTTTTACGGAGGAAGTTGAACTCCTCCCTCTTCCGAGTTATATCGCCTACGACCAAGACAAAGTAACGGTTTCAGCGGTCATTTCTCGTTTTTCAGAATCGCGGATTGAACAGAACTTAACAATCAAAAATTCCCCTGCCGAAAAGGTGTACAAACTTTATCCCTCTCAGGTGGAAGTTACCTTTTCAGCTCCGATAGAAATCCTTAAGTCTTTCGATCCGAGTGATATAGAAATAGGGGTGGATATCGATAAAATCGACCCTGCACTGAACACACCCTTGAGGGTAGTACTCTTTAAATTCCCCCAGAATTAAAAAACATTCGGTGGCGCCCAGAAGAAGTCAATTATTTAATTCGTGAATAAATGCCAAAAATAGTAGCCATTACGGGAGGAATTGGAAGCGGGAAATCGCGAATTGTACGTTTGTTTTCAACGCTTGGCATTCCTTGTTATCAAGCTGATGAACGTGCTAAAGCATTGATGAATAATGACCCCGTGCTTAAAGAAAAGATTTGTGCCGTTTTTGGGGTTGAGGCTTACCAAAAGGGTAACCTTCATCGGGAATACTTAAGTAAAATTGTATTCAATGATCCTAGTCAATTGGCCATTTTAAACGGGATTGTACACCCCGCGGTAGCAAACGATTTTAACCAATGGGTAAAAGAACAGAAAACAGCCTATGTGGTGAAGGAAGTGGCTATTCTTTTCGAAACGGGAGGAAACAAAAAGGCAGATATTTCTCTGTTGGTGACAGCACCCGATCAGTTGCGAATTGAACGGGTGATGCAACGCGATCAGTGTACCCAAGAGGAAGTGGAAAGAAGAATGGCCAATCAGTGGTCAGACAAAAAGAAAATTCCCTTAGCCGATTTTGTATTGCAGAATATCGATTGGGAAAAAACGCAATCTGAAGTAAATCAATTGCACAAGAAATTTTTATTGCTTTAAGTTTGTGTTAACACAAATTGGAGGTTTATTTTTTGACCTTTGTACCGAAGAACATTACCCTTATGCGGAAATCTTATTTTTTAGCATTGATGATTTTTATGATCCTTTCTGTGGGAGGGATTATTCTCATTCAGGGGTATTTTATTTATACAGCTGTTGAAAATAGAGAAGAAGAATTCTCTATGGCTGTGCAAGCTTCTTTAAGCGCTGTAGCCGCTGAAATTCAAGAGGATGAATTGCTGCATTACATCGAAACGTTTGAAAATTTAACGGATAGTATTGCTACACCAGATTCATCTTCCATGCTTGGAAATTTTATTTTTTACGAAAGTGATGATGAATCCAATTTGTCTTCCCTTTTGACCTTTGGTATTTTACAAGACGATTATTCCATTCCTGCTCCTGGAAGCAATAATTCAGACGATTTTGTACAGGTTTCAGATTTTAAAGGCATACAAACCCGTCGTATTTTTAAGGAAGTTTTTGATCGTGAAAATCAACGTACTTTTTCCAGAGAGAAATTTGAACGTATCCAGCGGATCGATGCGCTAGAGAAAGCGACCTTTGCTTCCTTCTTTTCCAACATTGCGAATACATTCCCCATTCATAAACGGTTGGATTCGTATGAATTAGAAAACATGCTTTCCAATCAGTTTACGCAACACAACGTAAGCACCCCTTTCGAGTTTGTGGTATTGAGTCAGGGATTGGCCACCAAAGTGAGTTCTAACGATTATTTAGAAATTCAGGAAGGGCCGAAATACAACATCCCCATTTTTGTCAATAACGAAGGAAGCAGCACCTATGACTTAGTGGTTTCTTTCCCAGAAAAAAGCCGCTACCTACTATCCTCGATTTTTGGCGTAGCCAGTTTGTCTTTTGTATTGACGTTGCTCATTGTTATTTTATGTGGTATTTCTCTGTATCAAATCATTCAGCAAAAAAAGATTTCAGAAATCAAATCGGATTTCATCAACAACATGTCCCATGAATTCAAAACACCAATTGCCACTATTAATTTGGCTATTGATGCCATAGAAAACCCGGTGAATATAAAGGATGAGAAAAAGGTATCCCGCTATTTGCAAATGATGCGGGAAGAGAACAAACGGATGAAAGACCAAGTGGAAACCGTATTGATGATTTCACAATTGGAACGGGGATCCACTCCCGTTGAAATGAAAATTGAGAACGTACATGAACTCATTGAAGGCGCCATTAGTCATGTCGCACTCATTGTTCAAAATCGTTCTGGAATGATCTACAAGCATTTGGAAGCGCCGACCGCTTTAGCGCGAGTAGACAAAAATCATTTGACCAATGTTTTCATTAACTTGCTGGATAATGCCATCAAGTATTCCGAGGGGTCTCCCATAATCGAAATTCGTACCTGGGTAGAAAACGACCAGATTGCGATTGAAGTAAAAGACGAAGGAATGGGGATGGACAATGAAACACTTAAACTAATTTTTCATAAATTCTACCGTCAGCAGGGCGGAAATATTCATAACATTAAAGGACACGGTTTGGGACTTTCTTACGTCAAAAGAATCATTGACTTACTGAATGGCACAATTCATGTTAAAAGTAAAATGGGAAAAGGATCTTCCTTTACGGTCCAATTGCCACTAGAACACACTTAAACACGACGCATCATGAAAGCAAATAGTAGAAGAATCTTATTGGTCGAAGATGACCCCAACTTTGGGAGTATTCTAAAAGAATACCTTATGATCAATGGGTACAATGTTACCCTTGCACGCAATGGGATCGAAGGGTTTGAAAAATTTAAAAAAGAAGATTTTGACCTCTGCTTGCTCGATGTGATGATGCCCTATAAAGACGGGTTTACGTTGGCGAAAGAAATTCGGGAGAAAAACGAAACGGTCCCTTTGATTTTTCTCACCGCAAAAACCATGAAAGAGGATGTCCTCAAAGGCTTTAAAATTGGTGCCGACGATTATTTGTCAAAGCCCTTTGATACCGAAGTGCTTTTAGCGAAAATAAAATCCATCTTAAGTCGTCGAGTGGTGGCACCCTCCACCGATTCCGACGAAATGGATTTTGAAATTGGCGCCTTTAAATTGAATGCCAAGTTGCGCTTGCTAACTTTCGGAGAGGAAGAACCCTTAAAACTTTCTCCTAAGGAAAATCAATTGTTACGTCTTTTGGCCCTTCATATCAACGATTTACTTCCGAGAGAAAAGGCGCTCAATAAAATTTGGCGCGACGACAATTACTTCACTTCTCGCTCCATGGATGTCTACATTGCCAAATTGAGGAAGTATTTGAAAAAAGACAGTAAAGTCGAAATCTTAAACATCCACGGCGAGGGTTTCCGTTTGGTCGTAGGGGTGTAGGCTATCCTCTTGGGTGAAAAGCTTTTAAACTTTCTGAAAGGTGTTTGGTGTCCACGTGCATATACACCTCCGTGGTGGTAATGTTTTCGTGCCCCATCATCATTTGAATGGAGCGCAAATCGGCCCCATTTTCTAGTAAATGAGTGGCGAAGGAATGCCGAAAGCTATGCGGACTTATTTTTTTGTTTACTCCAGCCTCTTTTGCTGCTTTGCGCACAATGGTGAAAATCATGGCGCGGGTGAGTTGATTTCCATTTCGGTTGAGGAAAACAATATCTCCAGCACTTTTTTTAATGGGAAAATGAACGCGGATCTCTTCCAAATAAATGCGCAACAAACGTGCAGAAACACCCCCTAAGGGCACCAATCGCTGTTTGTTGCCTTTTCCAGTAATGAGCACCAAATTTTCTTCAAAAAGAAGGTCAGAAATTTTAAGCCCAACAAGTTCACTCACCCGTAGGCCACTGCCATAGAGCGTTTCTATCAAAGCGACATTGCGTTGCCCCAAAGGGGAACTTCTGTCGATGCCCGCCACGATTTTATCAATTTCGTCCACGCTCAATACTTCGGGAAGTTTCCTGCCAATTTTTGGCGATTCAATCAAATCCATAGGGGAGTCTTCGCGAAGCCCTTCAAAAATTAAATAATTAAAAAAGCTTTTTAAACCAGAAATCTGACGGGTTTGCGAACGTGCATTTACCTTTTTTGACAAGGCGTAGACATAGGACTGCAGCTCTTCTTTTGTACAGCTTTTCGGTTTAGTTTTTGGAAAATGCTCCTTGGCAAAATCGATGAACGATTGAATGTCGTAGGCATAACTCACAATGGTGTTTTCGGCCAAGCCCCGCTCAATTCGGAGAAAAGTGGTATAAGCGCTAAGGACGGTGTTCCAATCCATTTACAAGACAAATTTCATCCCTGTTCTAGCCACATTAAATCCCAGTTGAGTAACCGTTTTACTCGCCTCAGAATGGGGGTCTAACAAAGGATTGGTATGGTTAAAGTGAATGAAGTATATTTTCTTTTTTATCGATAGGGGAAGGGCTTTCCATCGTTCCAGGCTTTCCACCACAAAGGGGTGGGGAATTGCGGAGAGGTCGCGGCCGGGCAATTCGTTTTTGTCATAAAAAGTAGCGTCTAAAAAAGCAAAATCCACTTCGTTTAAAAGCGAATCGATGTTCGTTTCCCACTTTTCCCATTTATCAATATCGGGGATAAAAAGGGCTGTTTTGCTTTTTCCTTCAATACGAAAACCGACCGTTTCTGAATATTCATCGCGGTGAGGAACACGTAGCGGGGTAACTTTAAGCCCCTCGGTAAGCTCTACTTTTTTTTGGTTTTCTAAGGGAATTAGCACGATATTTTTTTCCTCTACCAACTGACTCCAAGGGCCGTTGTTTGCGAGAAACGCCCTCATTTTGGGCATCACAAAAACGGGAACTCCTAGAGCGCCCATGGCCTCTTTTCCCAAATGCATTAAACCGCTGTAATGCCCCATGTGCGCGTGGGTGACAAATATTCCGTCTAGGGTTTTGTTTTTCTCTTCTTTTAAAAAAGTGTGGTGCTGCTGGGGGAAATCGGGAGTGACTTCAAAAAGGTATTTTTTTCCTGCCGATGGGTCAACAACCCCTAGAGCCACAACGGCCTCCGCAGTGTGAGTTTCCCATTTGTTTTGGCAACAGCTTTTTAGGCATCCTACTTGTGGCGCCCCGGCGTCTTGCGCTGTGCCCAACAGGGTGAGTTCAATTGCTTGTGCTTGTGACCACTGCCAGATCCAACAAAAAGAAAGCAAAAAAAGTCGTTTCATTTACTGGGTATTTCTGCGGGGAAAGAAATGGCTAGGGCCTGCTCGGTTAAGGTTTCTAATCGGAGTTTTTTTAAAGGGGCATAGGCGGGCGATTGATAAAATTCTGCTGCCGCTTTCCCATTTGGAAATTCAATCAAAACCGTCCAATTTCCATCTTCTTTTCCCTCGATGACATGTCCGTTTTTTGTGGCTGCCAATAGCTTCCCTTTAAACTGGGCTAAGATGTCCAAAAAGGGAACGCCATACTGTTCCATGTACTGGTCGTAGTCTTTAATTTTCATTCTCCCGAAGGAATAAATAGGGGTGCTCATGTTTTTTTCTGTAAGATAACCAATTTGAAAATGCAGAAGGAAGCAAAGTATTTAAAAAATTGGGGTATTTTAGCGGTATGAAAATCAGCATCATCAACGGACCCAATCTGAATCTTTTAGGGAAAAGAGAACCCACCATTTATGGAGCGGCTTCCTTTGATGCCTATTTCGAAACTTTGGTGAAGCGCTATCCTTCAATCGAATTCGACTCTTTTCAATCCAATATCGAAGGGGAGTTGATTGACCAGTTGCACCAAGTTGGTTTTTCTTCCGACGGCATCATTCTGAACGCGGCCGCTTATACCCATACTTCGGTTGGCATAGGCGATGCCATTAAAGCCATCGATACGGACGTGGTGGAAGTGCATATTTCCAACACCTTTGCCCGAGAAGATTTTAGACATGTGTCCTACATTACCCCAAATGCAAAAGGGCTTGTTGTTGGTTTTGGTTTGGACGTTTACCGCCTGGCGGTAGAGAGCTTTTTAAGCAAAGCATAGAGCAGAAACAACCCACCAAAACTTCCCCCTCCCAACACAGAAAAGAGGAGCGGCATTCCCCACAGCGCATTCAATGCCAGCCAGGTGCCTTGGTTGATTCCCGTGAGCAAAAGATCATAAAAAAAACCGCCTAAGCCGTAGAGGTAGCCGCAGGCAAAGCCGATAAAAAAACCGACTTCCATCCCCAGCCAAACCAAACGTTTAAAAGAGGTTAAAAACAATGCCATCCATGATTGTTTTGGTTGATGGTAAGATAGGGTTTTTGCAGAAAAAAAATGGAAAGAGGGAAAAGGGTGTAGTTTTTCCATGGTGTAGACAGATTTGGGTGTTGTCTTTGACGAAGTTAATAAAAAAAATGACTTAAGGTTTTTTAATGCATCCCAATCCCTATTCCGGGGAATGGATGCCGATACGGTTTCCTTCCGTATCCATAAAATGGGCCATAAACCCGTTTTGTCCCAAGGATGTTTTGGGGAGCAGCACTTCGCCTCCTGCGCTTTGTACTCGGTCTAAAACGACTTGCAAATCGTTTCCTCCTTTGAGGTACACAATGCTTCCTAATTTGGAGGGGATATAGCCCGTTCCTTGCATAAGGCATCCTCCGCATTGGGAAGTGGCATCATGAGGGAAAAAGGCGGTTTTCATGCCCATGGCTTCCATGATTTGCATGTCTATGGCAAATACTTTGCAATAAAATGCTTTGGCACGTTCGATGTCGGTGGTTGGGATTTCTACCCAGTGGATCAATGGCATAGGTTAAGAATTAGTGGTAGTAAGGTAGCCTTTATTTTTGAATTGATCGATAGAACCGAATGGCGGTAAGCAACCCTAGCGCACCAAAACCCGTTAGCAGTAAAAAAACAAAGTTAAACCCGCTAATGCCTGGGTAGTGGTCTAAAAAATAGCCCATCAGCGGACCCATAAAAATATCGGGCGTGTAGCCAATAACCGAAATGATGCCCACAGCAGTCCCAGTTACTTCCAACGGAATTTTTCCTTCTTTTACGGCGGCAAAATAAAGCGTTCTAAGGCTGTATACCCCCGTTCCGATAACCACAATGTTTAGAAGAAACAAAAGCGGGTAGGCGGCAGTTAATTGTCCAGAGGCAAAGACCATGCTCCCTGCCAAAAGAAAGAGAAAGCCAATGACCACCCCTTTGGCGCTACTGCTTCGGTCGGCAAAAAAACCAATGGAAACACAGACCAGTGGGCGGAGGTACATTTGAAAGGCCCCCACTTTTGCCGCGTTCACTTCATCGAACCCCATCACCTTTGCCGCATAGAGCGATAATATATCGGTGACCTTATACCCGCAATAGGCACAAACCACAATAAGAACAAGCATCCGCACGGCGGGCAACCGACTCACGTTTACAATGTCTTTCCAAGCCGCACGTTGCAGGGGTGCTTCTTCCTGGGTTGTTGTTTTGTTTTCTTGAAGGAAAAAATAGACCAACCCCCAACCACAGCCACCAAACCCGAGGTGAACAGAATAACGGCCTGAAAGGAATTTTTTCGTTCCGCCAAACTGGCTGCAGCAAGATCATCGGGCAGAACCATGGAAAAAATATAAACTCCAGCCGCACCAATAAAAGCCGCGACCAAACCCCTTCCGCCTTCTAAAAACCCAAACGCACGCCCTTGTTTGGTTTGTCCTCCCCATTGGCGAGTGGCTTTAATCATAGCGGCCCAAAACAAGAAAATGGTTGAAAACCCCCAGTAGCCATAAACAATTTGCAATCCCAACAGGGAAGGGTATTGCGCCATATAAATGCCACCCAGTGAGGTGCTAAAAAGCGCCACTGCCATCAGTTTTCTGGGCGGAAACCGATCGGCCAAAACACCTCCGTAGACATAAGACAGCAAAGCCACAATGCCATAGGTGGAGTAGAGGGTGCCCAGTTCAAAATTGGTGATGGAAAACACATCTAAAAATGTGGGTCGAAAAATACGTGCCAATAAAAAGGGAAGCAGAAAAATAGACTCTGCCGCAAAAATGAGCAAGAGGAGTTGTAGGTAAGAAGATGCGTTGCGTGGGGTTGGATTCATGGGGAGGTGATTTGGGGGTGGTGCTTATAAGGGTTAAACGATTTTGAGGAGTTCATCGGCGGCCTTTTCTGCGATCATATAAATGGCGGCATTGGTGTTCCCCGACACGATGGTCGGCATAACGGAACCGTCGACCACCCGTAGTTTTTGAATCCCTTTTACCCGCAGCTGTTCATCGACTACTGCATGGGCATCGGTTCCCATTTTGCAAGTGCCTACAGGATGGTAAACCGTTTCCACTGTGGCTTTGATGTGTTCAATTAAAGCGGTGTCGGAAGAACGATCGAGTGGAAGGCCTAGGGCTTTGCGGTGTTGTTTTAAAGGGCTTTGTTCCATGATGGCAATGGCCTTTTTCCCTCCTTTAACAAGGGTGTCTAAATCGCTTTCTTCAGTGAGAAAGCGGGGCTGAATACAAGGAGCGTCTTTTGGGTTTTTTGAACGCAGGCTCACTTCCCCTCGGCTTTTAGGATGTAGCAAAGTAGGTAAAATTGTGTACCCGTCGGTGGAGGGGTAGGAAGCAAGGTCGTAAGCGTCATAACCGTATTGGAGCCCCACCCACATGGGAGTGAAATGAAATTGAAAATTAGCGGGATCGCTTTTTTCATGCACATCAAAAAAGGCAAGCCCTTCCAATGGACCATTGCAAAATGGCCCTTTTTTACGAGTGAGATAATTGAGCCCGGCCTTCAATTGACTTCCCAAAGGGATGTAGTGGTTGATTCCCTCTGCTGTTTTAGCTTGATCTGAAATCGGATAAAAAAGATGGTCTTGTAGGTTTTTGCCTACGCCAATCAATTCGTGTTGACAAGCAATCCCATTTTTTTGCAACTGTTCAGCTTCGCCTATTCCGGAAAGCATAAGCAGTTGTGGGGAATGAAATGCCCCAGCACTCAGAATAACTTCGCGCTGTGCCTTTGCGTTATGGGTGCCTCCTCGGTGTTCATAAACCACGCCCGTGGCTTGTTTGTTTTCTAGGGTGATTTTAATTACCTGGGCTTGGGTAAGTGCAGTGAGGTTTTTTCGTTGAAGTGCAGGTTTTAAAAATGCCGTGGCACTGCTAGCGCGTTTGTGCTGATTGATGGTGCACTGGATAAGCGAAGCGCCTTCTTGCTTTTTTCCGTTATAGTCTTTGGTGGTGGGTATGCCCTCTTTGGCGCAGGCTTCGACAAAACTTTTCACAAATGGTGTGGAAAATTGGGTGGGGAAGGACACGTGCAGTTCTCCTTCCGTTCCGTGATAACCCGGGTCTACCTGAGCGGCTTGATGGTGTTTTTCTGATCGAATAAAATAGGGGAGTACGGCATCAAAATTCCAACCTTGATTGCCCAGTTGCTCCCATTGGTCGAAGTCGTTTCTGTTGCCGCGGACATAGGCCATGGCATTGGTGGAACTGGAACCGCCTAAGGTTTTTCCTCTTGGTAAATAAAGTTTCCGGTTGTTTAAATGGGTTTGTGGTTCACTCCAAAACCCCCAGTCGTTTTTGCTTTTGTGAAGTTTGGTGTAGGCTCCAGGAATATGAATGTTAAGGTCCTTATCGGGTCCGCCAGCTTCTAAGAGCAGTACCTGGTTTTTTGGATTGGCCGATAATCGATTGGCCAACAAGCAACCTGCCGAACCGGCACCTACGATAATATAGTCATAGTGAATTTGCATAGATTTCACTCTTGTGCAAACAAGGTAAGTTTTTTTTGAGAAATAGCCTTATCCGCAAAAAAGCGGGTAGGGCCTGTGCACCAACCGCATTTTATAAATCAAAGAGGTATTGAAATTTAAAATAAAGTTGCGCATCGTTGATGTGAAAATTCCTTTGGTTTTCGATGCGGGAATAACCATTGGTCCCCCAATATAGAAGATGGTAAAAGGGTTGGGGTTCCATTTCAAAAGGGGCTGTACAAAAAAGTCTTGGTCAAAATCGTTGTATTCTCCAATGAGGCGTAAAGAAAGATCTTGATTGAATTGATAATTGATGTTGACTCTTCCGATGTAGCCTTTAAAATAAAGTTCATTGTTTGCTTTGGCACGTAACTGCGAATAGCGAAGACTTTGACTAATTCTCAATTTTGGGGTCAGTTGAAAGGTGTTGAAACTCCCAAAACTGAGCGATTTCCCAACATCAGGGGCGTCTTCGTCGTAGCGTAGCGATTCGGATAGCGAAAAGTAGAAGCCAACCCGCACTTTTTCGGTTGGGTTGTAATTGTTCCAGGTGTTGAACTCGGTCATGTTGCGCCCAATAAATCCTGCAAACTCTTCATTGATGACATGGCCAAGGTTGATGTTGGTATTGAAATTTCCTTTCCATTGGATATTGAGGTTGCTAAACACATCAAAGTATTTTCTCAACTGATTGTAATTGAAGGTGAATTCAGAACCAGCACTTACGCGCAGCTGTTGTATTTTTCCGTCTTTGTTTTTAGGATAATAGGTGTAGCCATGGGTCAGCTCCATGTTCCGAATGCTGTTTTGAGTGACAAACCCCAAGGGTGTTTCATAGTGGGGGGAATAATGCAAATAGTAAAATTCTGTATTCCAATTGCGCGTGTTTCTGTCCAAAGAAACCAAAAGGGAATTCCCTTGCTTTTGTTCCCCGTCCAAGGCAACGGTCTTCCCAGAAATTTGATCTTCCGAATCGATCCAGTCTTTTGTGGGTTCGTTGATTAAGCTTTTATTCAATTCGAAATTCAAGGTGTAGCGCTCCGCAAATCGCACCAGTCCATTCACACCCACCACATGGCCATTTCCTCCGTCTACAAAAACGCGATTGGTCGACAATAAACCGATGTAAGCGCCTTTGTCGAAGGTGCGCTGGTAACTAAAAATATTGGAGAAGGCTTTTCCTCCCTCTCCGCCATAAGATCCGTTTTCGCCCGCAATTAAATATGGCGAGGCCTGATCGTAGGCCGCCAACCAATACACCCGTTGATTGTTGCCTTGGTGAAAAAGTTTGGTAGAAGCCAAGGGATCGTTGATGGTTCGAGTGTAAACGGTATTCAGATTGGTGTTTATAATTTCGTTTCCTTCGTTGAAATAAGGGCGTCTTTCAGGAAAAAAAAAGCGCGAAGGTGGTGTTGGCATTGACTTGCGAAACATCGGCTTCTACTTGTGAAAAATCGGGGTTTAACGCATATTCTAAAGAGGTGAGACTGTTCAGGTCGATTAACCCGCTTAATCCTAACGTGCCCTGGGGTTTTTCAAAACTCATTTTCTGATTTTCCCTACTTCCCGAGAGACCGCTGTACACATAGGGCAGGAGATTGACACGATTTTTTGCTTTTACCCCTTTTAAAGTAATCGTTTCTGGGGTTTGGCACACCAAACAGGGATTGTTCCGATCGATGGGAAAATTGATGTTCTGACTCCGTGTATTATCGGTAAAAGTAGAACGCGCCAAAACGATTTTCCATTGCATTTCCTCCTGTGGACGAAATTGGAGATTGGAAAAAGGGATTTTGAGTTCCACATGATACGCATCTTCGTGTTTGGATGCTTTGGATTCAAAATTCACATCGTAATTATCGTCATCGCCATTGGGCAATAATTTTAAATCCAATTGATTTCCTTCCGGATTAGCACCAAGGACAATCATATACCTTCCATCGCCATAGGCGTCAAAGCCAAATAAAACATGATCGTCATTAAATCCTTCATCTCTATTTCTGATGGAAGAGCGGAGCGTGTTCATATCCGCATAGGCAACAAAGCCTACGTACAAGTGTTCGGCCGTATTGAGGATACAAACATTTGTGGGGTAGGGTGAGGGACTATTGTCTCCAGGATCGACTTCGTATTGGATTGAAAATGTTTGTGCATTCTGCCATTCGTTTTCATCTATAACCCCATCAAAAAAGGGTTCATTTTGAGCAAAGGTGAAGCAACTTAAAAGGAATAGGGATGATTTGAAAAAGCTTGTCATAAGTAGATTATATGTTATAAGACATCATTTTAAAGAACTTGTTACAGCGACCTCTTATTTTTTTTCTTACATTTTAAAGAAAAATGCTAAAACAAATTGCGTTGGAAGAACGATGGAATGTGTACACCCATGCCTTGGGAGCCCTTTTAAGTTGGGTTGGAATGTATGTCATTTTCACCACCTCTGTGATGACTTCTTTTGAAGAACAAATAGGGGTCTTTGTGTATTTATTATCGGTTTTCTTTCTTTTTTCTGCCTCGGCCATTTATCATAGTCGTCCACCAGCACAACAGCCTTTTTGGCAAAAAATAGACCATATCGCAATTTTCTTTCTGATCGCGGGAACCTATACTCCGGTTACTTTAACGCTTTTGTTGCCCACCTCTGGGGTTTACTTGTTAGTGGCGGTTTGGGGCATTGCTTTTTTAGGGGTGTTATACAAATTGTTTTACATCGGAAAACACAAAAACTTTTCTCTTTTCCTTTACTTGCTCATGGGGTGGTTGGTAGTCGCTGATTTTCAAAATGTGTATGCCCTTTTTCCAAAAGATGCCTTTTTATTTCTTGCTTTAGGCGGTGGCTTTTATACCGTAGGCACATTGTTTTATCGGTGGGAATCGCTTTATTTTCATCATGTCATTTGGCATGTGTTTGTTTTGGCAGGGGCCTTTTCACATTTTATCATGGTATATAAAATTATAGGCGCATGAAAAAGTGGGCTTTTGCCTTATGCATCGTTTTTATTTTTCCCATTCTTCTATTGGGAGGCATTCATTTTTAGAAAAAATGGATTCGGAAGCGTTTTCTTTTCCCGACTTAAAATCTGCAAAAGCGCATCGTTTCCCTACTTCACAGGGGGAGGTGTTTGGCGTGCAAATGGAAAAAAAAGGAGCGCCTCGTTTTCTATTTATCCATGGGTCTCCAGGGCATTTGGGAGCGTGGGAGAAAGTGATTTCAGAAAGCGATTTACTCGAGAAGTATGAAATGCTCCTTATCGATCGGCCTGGGTATCGAAATTCAACTTTTGCTGGAGCCACACTTTCTAATCAAAGTAAAGCACTTCAATCTACAGTACAGGCCTTTTGTCGTCCATGCACTGTCGTTGGGCATTCTTATGGAGGGGCTTTGGCCATGCAATTGGGGGTTGATTATCCCAACAGGATCAATAAGGTAATTTCCATTTCAGGAACAATAGCGTCTATTCATCAGCGTCCCCGTTGGTATAATCGGTTGGCAATGCTCCCTGTTATTTCCTATTTACTGCCCCAGAGTTGGGTGACAAGCAACAATGAAATGTTATCACTTTCAAAAGATTTGGAGATTTTACTCCCAAAGCTAAACGATTTAATAATTCCAGTAGCTTTTTTCAAGGTGGAGCGGATCTTTTTGTAAATCCTGCTAGCCCTTTTGAGTTGCTTTCCTTTTTAGACAATGCAAGGCTTATTTATCATCCCGATGAAAATCATTTTATTCCTTGGACCAATGTGGATTTAGTGTTGCGTATGTTGCCCTAAAAGAAAATGCCTTAAAAGAATAGTTCTCTTAAGGCATTTAAAAAATTAGCGTAGGTTAAATTCAAGTTCTAACATGAAAACTTTGAATGTGTAAACTTGTTATAAAGTTGCATTAATAAAATGAAAGCGCCCGTGACTTTGTTATAACTGGTTAGGAATTTGTAATAAATGGTTTTGATTTTGTAATAACTGGTAATCTAAAAAACCAATGCCAGACCAATTCCCAAAAGAGTGGAAAGGAATTTTTGGCGGTTGAAGGTATGCCCTTCCGAACTTTCAAATAAAATGGTGGTAGAAATATGGAATAAAACCCCTACTACAAAAGGGGTAAGTGTACTTTCTATCAGGCTTTTTTCGACAAAATTAGCTGTAAAACTTCCCAAGGGGGTCATCGCGGCGAACAAGAAAAGCACAGCGATTTTGATTCCATAGGGTACTTGCGATTTAAAAAGCATGAGACCGACCACCAAAGCGATGGGAAGTTTATGAACGCTCACTCCCCAGAGCAGTTCAGGGTTTTCGGCTAGCGGCATGCCTTCAAAAAATGCGTGTAAGCACAGGCTTAATAGTAAAACCCAAGGCAAGCGCTTTTCTGTTGCATAATGAATATGTCCGTGTTCCGCCCCTTTGGAAAAAAATTCCAGTATGTTTTGAAATAAAATTCCTCCCAAAATCCAATAGCCACTTTGGTTGCTTCCGTTTTGATATAAAGGGGGAAGCATCTCCAGCAAAAGAATAGCCAATAAAAAAGAGCCACTAAAAGAAAGCAAAAGCTTGACACCCTTGGGGGTTTTGGGTTGAACAATGTAAGCAACAATTCCGCCAAACAAAACAGTACCGAAAGGAAGTAAGAGGGTCAGCACAGGTTTTTACAGGTTTTTAAACATTGGAATTTGTATCCCCCAAAATTAAACTATTTTTGAGGCAAGTATAAGACCTATGGCAACAAATTTTAAGATGATGGCGAAAACCTTTTATGGTTTTGAATCTCTTTTAGAAGAAGAACTTAAGAAGTTAGGCGCTCAAGACGTTACTAAAATGAACCGTGCGGTGCATTTTAAAGGCGATAAAGGGTTTTTGTACAAAGCGAATTTATGTTTGAGAACTGCACTTAAAATTTTAGTTCCAATTCACACTTCGCGCGTTCCCAGTGAGCAGGTGCTCTACCAAGTGGCCTATGACTATCCTTGGGAGAATCATTTTTCTAGCACATCAACTTTTATGATTGATAGTGTGGTTTTTGGTGACACCTTTACGCACTCACTCTATGTTTCTCAAAAAGTAAAAGATGCGATTGTCGACCGGTTTCGTGCAAAGGAAGGGGGCCGTCCTTCGGTCGATTTAGAGCAGCCCGATATTAGAATCAATGTGCATATTGATAGGGAAAACGCTACTTTTTCACTCGATAGTTCAGGGGCTTCTCTTCATCATCGGGGTTATCGATCGGCCACCAACAAAGCGCCCTTGAATGAGGTGCTTGCCGCCGGCTTAATTCAGCTTTCGGGCTGGGATACGCGCACCGATTTTTTAGATCCTATGTGTGGAAGTGGTACGTTGGTGATTGAGGCCGCCATGCTCTCTTGCAACATTCCTGCAAACATCAATCGAAAAGAATTTGCCTTTGAAAAATGGAACGATTGGGACGAAGACCTTTACCTCACTATTGAAGAAGCGCAGTTAAATAAAATCCAAGGTTTAGCAGGCAGTATTGAGGGGTTCGACAAATCGCCTTCGGCCATCGAAAAAGCGAAACAAAACTTAGTAAATGCGAATTTAGAGGAGTTTGTTTCCATAGAAAAAAACAATTTTTTATACGCTCAAAAAGAATCGGAGGCGCCTTTGCATATTCTCACCAACCCACCTTATGGGGTGCGCTTGGAAGGGGAAATCAATGCCCTTTATCGTTCTATAGGAGATACGCTAAAACAGCGTTATTTAGATACGGAAGCATGGATTATTTCCTCCAATTTTGAAGCGCTTAAGCACGTGGGGCTTCGTCCAACAAGAAAAATAAAACTTTACAACGGGAAACTGGAAACACGTCTTTCGCAATTTAAAATTTATGCAGGGACAAAAAAAATACACAAACTAAACAAAGACGATTGATAATGAAAAATGAATCAAAAGCGTTGGGATTAAATTTTTTGTTTTTTGGCGGATTATTTCTTCTTTTTAAAAGCGTAATAGGCACCTACCTCCCTATGTCTTATGTGCCTTTGATTGCCCTTTCGGCTTTGCTGACAAGTGTGTTTAGTCCAAAGTTTTTGGTAAATAAAGGGAAGTTGTTTATGAAAATTCCTTTAAAAAAAGAGCCTATTCAGCTTTAGCTTTTTTCTCTTTTTTAAAGCGAAAAGGCAAAGCATACGACAGGGTGTAGTTGATGCTAGAGCCGAATTTGTTATCGTCTGTAATTGTATTGAATCCCGGGGCGTAGAGATTGCCGAAATTGTCGGGTTTTGGATTCACTAGAATCCCGTTGAGGCGTAAACTGATTCCAGCATAAAGGTTATTCAATAGTTCTACTTTGATCCCAAATAAAAGTTCAAACCACGCATTGCTAATTTGAGCGCGTTCCCCAATGGCTCCACCTTCGGTAATGATGTTGGAAACGTATTGATTAAGTTGATAGAGTTCATACCTTAAAACGCGATGTGTATGTAGGCTTCGCGCATATCGGAAACCAACATACATATTGTTGTTCATCCCTTTCCAATTATTGAAAAAATTATAATCTACTCCTGCCTTAAAGTAAGAGCCCTGGGTTGAATACCGAATGAGTTCTTCTTCTTTAGTTCGTTTTTCAGAACCGATTTCTGCGGCTACAAACCAACGGCGGTTCAATTGTAAGTCGCCCACTAATTCTAATCCTTGGAAGTCTTCTTCAAATTGAGTGCGCAAGGGCTTGATTACGTCCGCTCCTAAACGCAAGGTAAAGACACGACTTTTTTAGTTTCCTCTGCCAAGGCCAAGGTGTCGATTTCTTGCGACCATCCCTGTAGGCTGAAGAAAAAACTAGTGATAAATAGCCAAATGAGCGCGTTCTTCATTTTGAATGGTATCAATTAATATGGTGGCATCGTAAAACCAAGAGGGAGTGTTAATGGGCGTTATGGGGGGTTGAGCCAGTTCGTACTCGGCTCGGTACCCACACGCTCTTCGGGTATAGATGTCGCGGCGGTTTTGAATATTGAATTGCAAGGTATCGGCAAGGGTAACGGTATCCGTTTCGCTCGACAAAACAAACGCATAGCGCGTATAGCTTTGGGTCAAATCGAGTGGAAGGGCTATGGAATCGAATTCAGAATAAAAAATGGGATTTTCTTGATTTATTTCTTGAATTGTAATCCCGGGCAGAGGTTTTATTTCTGCTGGATTCTCTTTGTCATAAAAACGAATCACCAGTCGTGGGGTACCCGGAGTTCCTTCATTGCATACATCGTCTTTTTCGCAATGTAAAAAAAAGAGGCCTAGAAAAAGGAGTAGAAAAAATGGTCTCATGAACTTATTTCTTTTCCAAAAGTACAACATTTTCTACATGATGAGTTTGTGGAAACATATCTACCGCCTGAGATTTTACAAGGCTATAATTTGCGCTTAAAAGTGCAATGTCTCTTGCTTGGGTAGCACTGTTGCAGCTTACATAAACAATTTTTTCTGGAGCAAGCGCAAGGAGCTGTTGCACCACTTCTTTATGCATTCCTTCCCTAGGGGGGTCGGTAATGACCACATTGGCGGCACCATGGCGTTGAATGAATGCAGGAGTAAAAATCGATTTCATATCTCCAGCTTCGAAAAAGGCATTGGCGATGTTGTTTTCTTTTGCATTTTCAACCGCAGAAACAATGGATTCTGGAACCACGTCCACCCCAACCACTTTTTGAACATCTTTCGCCACAAACTGAGCGATGGTTCCGATACCCGTATACAAATCATATACAACATCTTCGGGTTTAAGTGCTGCAAAATCTTTGGCAATTTTATAGAGCAAATACGCTTGCTCAGAATTGGTTTGATAAAAGGTCTTAGGTCCTATTTTGAAATTCAGCTCTTCGAGGTTTTCTACAATATAGGGTCGCCCGTAAAAACAGTGTACCTCTTGATCGTAAAGGGTGTCGTTGGCTTTGGTATTTACCACATACAACAAAGAGGTGATGGAGGGAAACGTTTGAGTAAGGTGCTCAAGTAGGAGTTTTACATCCTCATTGTAGGCACATACCTGAAGCAAAACCATGACTTCCCCAGTCGAGCTGGTTCGAATCATTAAGGTTCGCAAAAGCCCCGTTTGTTCTCTCGGGTGAAAAAATGGAAGCTCCGCAGCACGGGCATAACGTTTAATTTCATTTCGGATGGCATTCGAGGGATCGGCTTGGAGGTGGCATTTTTCGATATCGACAATTTTATCCCACATCCCCGGTTTGTGAAACCCTAAAGCTGTCTTTTCAATTTCTTCACCGGAATTAATTTCTTCAGGAGTTAACCAACGGTTAGAAGAAAAGAAAACTCCATTTTATTGCGGTAAAAATAAGAGGTGCTCGAAGCGGCTATGGGAGAGAGTTGTTGAGGGGCTACTTTCCCGATTCGTTTTAAATTTTCGGAGACTTCTTTTTCCTTGAATTGAAGTTGGGCTGCATAGTCCATGTGTTGCCATTTGCAACCACCACAGGTTCCAAAATGTGCGCAAACCGGTTCGGTACGGTAAGGGGAGTAGGTATGGAATTTGGTAATGCGGCCCTCAAAATAGCCTTTTCTTTTTCTGTAGGTTTGAATATCAACTACATCTCCTGGTACCCCTTCAGAAAGAAAAATAGGAATGCAATCTTCTGTTTTGGCTACCGTTTTCCCTTTGGACGCCGTATCGACGATTTCGCATTTTTCAAAATGCTTCGACTTGTTTTTTCTTGCCATGAGGCAAAAGTAATTTAAAAGAATATTGAAACGTAAAGCAAATTAAAAATAATTGTAAATTTGTATAGGATGATTTCTCTCCAAAGCAAAGAAGGAATTGTGTTTTATTCAGCTCTAAATAATCATTCATGGAAACTTCAATTCCAACTGAAAACCAAGCATATCTAGCAAATGAAAAGCACTACGGTGCTCATGACTACCATCCTTTACCTGTGGTTTTGGCCAAAGGAGAAGGCGTATATCTATGGGATGTAGCCGGGAAAAAATACTTTGATTTTTTATCGGCCTATTCTGCCGTTAACCAAGGGCATTGTCACCCTCGTATCATCAATGCCATGACCCAACAAGCGCAAACGCTTACGCTAACTTCTAGGGCATTTCACAACAATAAATTGGGTACCTACATGAAGTATGTAACCCAATATTTTGGATTTGAAAGCTTGCTTCCAATGAATACGGGAGCAGAAGGAGTCGAGACCGCCATAAAAATCACAAGAAAATGGGGACATACCGTAAAGGGAATTCCAGAAGGGCAAGCGCAAATTGTGGTGTGTGAAAATAATTTTCACGGAAGAACAACAACCATTATTTCCTTTTCTTCCGATCCGGGGTCGCACAATCACTTTGGTCCACATACCTCCGGATTCATTCGAATTCCTTACAACGATCCAGCCGCTTTAGAAAAAGTGCTTTCAGAAAATAAAAACATTGCAGGTTTCTTAGTCGAACCCATTCAAGGCGAAGCAGGCGTTTACACCCCCGATGATGATTTCTTGCGAAAGGCTAGAGCCTTGTGCAGTGCGCACAACGTTCTCCTTATCGCAGATGAAATACAAACGGGTATTGCGCGAACGGGTTCCCTCCTCGCTGTGTGCGGACAGTGCAGTTGCGAAAAGGGTTGTGAACAACAGCCTTCAACTTATACACGTCCCGATTTATTGATTTTAGGAAAGGCCCTAAGTGGAGGGGTATATCCTGTTTCTGC
The DNA here is from genome assembly GCA_038143215.1 of Candidatus Arcticimaribacter sp. Lineage (GTDB taxonomy): Bacteria > Bacteroidota > Bacteroidia > Flavobacteriales > Flavobacteriaceae > Arcticimaribacter. Next base: position 50,410 of record JAYQLP010000004.1, read on the forward strand.
AGTTCTGGCCGACAGAGCCATCATGGACGTGATCCAACCGGGCCAGCACGGAAGTACTTTTGGGGAAACCCCCTTGGAACAACCATTGCTATGGAAGCATTGGAAGTGGTTAAAGATGAAAATTTAGCTCAAAATGCAAGGCGCCTAGGCGAAATTTTTCGAGCGAAAATGAATGAGTACATAGAAAAGAGTTCTATTGTGAGGCTCGTGCGTGGAAAAGGACTGCTCAATGCCATTGTTATCAACGATTCAGAGGAGAGCGATACGGCATGGAACATTTGTTTAAAATTGCGCGACAACGGCCTTTTGGCAAAACCGACCCACGGCAACATCATTCGTTTTGCCCCTCCGTTGGTTATGACTGAAGAGCAGCTGTTGGAGTGTATTTCCATCATTACGACCACACTTCAACATTTCGAAAAATAGATCCATGAAAGCCTACTTTGATAATGCGGCAACCTCTCCCTTGCGCCCCGAAGTGGTGAAGGATATGCATGAAGTACTTTCACAAAATTACGGCAATCCCTCTTCTACCCATGGATTTGGGCGAACAGCCAAAACCCAAATAGAAACTGCACGAAAAAATATCGCTGCACATTTCAATGCTTTGCCTCAGGAAATCATTTTTACTTCCGGGGGAACAGAATCCAACAATATGCTTTTGAGGAATGCGTTTCAAGATCTCGGTGTAAAAACCATTATTACAACGAAGATTGAGCACCATGCTGTTTTGCATACCGTTACGCATTTAGAAGAGAAAGGGTGTAAAATCATTTATTTGCCCGTCGATAAAAAAGGGAATATCTCGGCTTCTGATTTGGAAGAAGCTTTGTCAAATAGTGCATCGAAGACCCTTGTTACTTTAATGCACATTAACAATGAAATTGGGACAATTTTAAACCTAGAAGAGGTGGCCCATTTGTGTAAAAAATACGGGGCTTATTTTCATACCGATGCGGTGCAAGGGGTAGGACATTACGCAATAGACCTCAGTGCAATACCCATCGATTTTATGTCAGCTTCAGCACATAAATTTCACGGTCCCAAAGGCATTGGCTTTGCCTTTGTTCGTAAAAATGTCAAGTTAGGCGCATTTATAATTGGTGGCGGTCAAGAGCGTGGGCATCGGGCAGGTACCGAGGCCGTTCACAATATTGTTGGAATGGAAAAAGCACTGACCCTATCGTATGCCCATTTGGAGCAAGAAAGGAAAAAGATTTTAGACCTAAAAAAGTATGCCATAGCCGGCTTCAAAAAGATATATCCTGGGGTTCGGTTCAACGGATGTTGTTCCGAAGAGCATCGCAGTACATATACCTTGTTGAATGTTAATCTTCCCGTTTCAGCTGAAAAAAGGTTACTGCTTGATTTTCATTTGGATTTAAAAGGCATTGCGTGCTCCAAAGGAAGTGCTTGTCAGTCGGGCAGCAACACCGGCTCGCATGTGCTCAATGAAATCTTATCTCCAAAAGAACTTGAAAATCCCTCGTTGCGTTTTTCGTTTTCGATTTTTAATACCCAAGAAGAGATCGATTATCTGCTCAGCGAACTCAAGACTTTTTCTCAGTCTTAGCTTTCCGAAAAAGGGTAGTAGAATAGATAGTTGTGTTCCCGGCGTTATCTGTGGCTTCAATTTCTAGCTCCAATTTGGCTTGATCAAAGTGAAGGTCATTAAAGTTGTAAATTAAAGTTTTGTCTTTGGGTTCGTGTTCCAACAAAATCCACTGACCATTAATGGTTCCTTTGTATTGATTGACGCCAGAAAAATCGTCCTCCATTTTTAACTTTAAATAGTTATAATTACTCATCCATTGTTCTTCTTTAAAATTGAGTGGAGTTAGGCTAGGCGGAATACTGTCTTTAACCAAATAATAGGTGCCAGGGTAGGCGCTTTTTGTTTGCAGTAGACTGTCTTTTTTATAGGCCCACACATAAGATAAGCGGTTTTTTTTCTTTTTTGCTTTGGGGTTAAATTTTACTAAACAAATTTGTGCTTTCTCTATTGAATCAAGGTTTTTGGGCAAAGCAAACTGTAAATGAAATCCTTTGCGTTGAGGTTGTTCAATGTTTTTAATTATTACCGTATCTGACTTGGCCTCTGCAAGAAAATCCACCGGAGTGTAAAAAGTATTCTTGGGCACATAAATTTCGTTTCGATCAAAAACAAATAAATAGTCTTTCTCTGGTCGGACTTCGTTTATAAATTCAGGGGCATTGAATGGGTTCAGGTTTTCAATTCCTTCCACATAAAAAGCCACGGTGGTGGTGTTTTTTTCATAATCTTCAAGCACAATTTTGACTTGATATGATTTACCCTCTTCAAAGTCAATAATTCCATCGGGGGCTTCTTCGGGAAGAAAACTATAATCTACCTTGATATCGCGAAACAGTTTTTGAATACGTCGCCGTTCCTTTTTATACGTGGGATAATCGATAAGTGCATCAATTTTTTTCCATCTTGAAAGTCGATGCTGTCGAAGACATAGCTAAAACGCTTGCTCCCATTGACCCATAAACTGGCTTTATAAATTCCATTTCTGTTGTAGCTCAAATCTTGTCGATCAAACAACCGAATTCCAAAACCAGTGGGTCCAGCAAGTTGTTTTAATTCTGCAGCGTAAGTGCTATCATTTTTGCGTTCCAAGGGAATTTCGGTTTTTAAAGCCGTCCCGTATTCTCCAATTTTGTAGTGATAAAGGCCTTGCACAATAGGGCGGATGGAATCGGGAATGTTGTATCCCAATTGCAAGGGGTTCAATGGCCTTTCGTTTTTTGTGTTTCTGAGTTCAAAATGCAAATGGGGACCTTGCGAACTTCCCGTGTTTCCAGAGTAACCGATCAACTCATTAGCATCAATTGGAATTTCGTTGCGCTTGGGGAATTGTTGTATTAAATACTGTTCTTGGGCATATTGTTGCTCCTTGACATAGGCTTCTATTTTGGGGGCAAACTTTTTAAGATGGGCGTACACCGAAGTGGTTCCGTTGTTGTGCTCGATATAGACACACTTCCCGTATCCCGAAGTAGCCACACGAATTCTACGAATGCTTCCCGCATCAATGGCTCGCACTTCAAAACCTTCTTTTCCTTGGGTTTTGATATCGATACCTGCATGAAAATGTGTCGGGCGAAATTCACCAAAAGTTCCAGATAATTTTATAGGAATATCCAGAGGGGGATAGGGGCTGTTTTCTTGCGAAAAGGCCGATGTTGGAAACCCTTCCAACAGCAAACAAAGCACTCCTAAAAGAAGCGTATTTGACAATTTACTTGGGTTTCGGTAGGGCATATTGTTCAATTCAATCGGTTTAAAATTAGTCTTTACTTATTTGCTTTCCCTCTAAATCGTGAGGCGAATGTTTATGCGGATAGGGGTGATTTTCTCGCGTGCAAAACATGCCTAGTTTATCGCCGTATTCAAATCTAAAATCAATTTTGTCTTCAACGCTTGAGAAATCTTTTAAGGTAGCCACACCATCGCCTAAGTTGATGTTTCCGTTTCCTTCTTTGTTTACTTTACCATCATAAGTATACACCACGACTTCATTGTCAATGATGGTTTTAAAAATCAATTCAAAGGCATAGTCTTCATAAAAAGTGACTTGATCTACAAAACAACGATTAGGCCCTGCTTGAGGAATTTTTCTTTTCAATTTCCATTTTCCAACCATAAGACTATCTTCCGAAAGCGGTAACGCGGTAAGTAAAATCAATACAAGCAAACGTGCAAACATAAATGACGGTATTAAAAATTAATCTTCAACGGGTTGGAGCGCACTCAAATCAATTTTGTCTAAAAAAGGGCGATGTACATCTTCTCCTTCAGAACTGATCCAAATTTCTCCCGTACTATCAAAAACAACAGCTTCTACTTGTGCGTTTTTATAGGGGAGTTGGTAGTGTTTTAACTCAATTTGCTCACTGTTTTCTAATTGAAATTGGTTGAGTATAAAAAAGTGTTGAGAATAGTCGGAACGGTAGCCCGTTAACGCAATACGTTTGTTTTTGGCATCGTAATCTCCACCCGTGATAAGCGCATTCACTTCAAAAGTAGCAATGGGTTCCAAGGTGTACTCCCCTGCAATTTTTGGAATGACATAGAGTTTGGTTTTTTTGTATTTACGATCTTTCGAAAACAAAAGAAGCGTATCGTTGAAGCTGATCAAGGTTTCAGCATCAAACTCATTTTTCTTTTTAAACTTAAATTTTTTCTGGGCTGCATATCGGATTCCAATAGAGTCAATTAGTTTAAATTCTTTTGACACGCGATAAATGGTCAAATCTTTTCTCGTAGCAAAATTATTTCCAGTATCGGCAATATAGTAGTAGGCAGAATCTTGCGCTATGTCCTCCCAGTCTCGATTAACCGCTCCTTTAATCTTGTGTTTTTTTACAATTTCACCTTCCAAATTAAAAGCGTACAGAGTTGGTTTTCCTCCCGAATCGTTAAACGTGAGAAAGTGATTGTTTTCAAGGGCCAAACCAGAAGTTTCCCGTATTTTTTTTGGAAGTTCAATCGCTCCTTCGGGTACTTGTTTGCCTGTGCAACCCACCAAAACAAACCCGAAAAGAAGTATATATAATTTTTGCATTGTGGTAAATCTTATCATGAAAATATAAATATATAATTTAGTAAGCATAATGCAGGTAAAAAAATCAACTTGCAGGGTTAATTTAGTTCAATTGAAAAATCGGTTTTCTTTTTATCTTTTTCCAGAGCGCTTTGGTTTTATAAAATCGGCGTCCAATCAACATCGAGTTTTTGCCTCCATCGCCGAACCGGAAGGGGAAACCTACATCATTTACTGCACCGAAAACACGCCAGCAAAAGAAATTTACTTTCCCTGCCGATGCATACAATTGCAAATCCCTACCCGTTTGGAGGAAGTGGGAATTACTGCCCGTGTGGCGAAGTCTTTGGCTGAAAACAAAATACCGTGCAATGTGGTTGCTGCGTTTCATCACGACTATTTTTTTGTACCCGAACACAGGGCCGAGGAAGCCTTGCATATTCTCAACACGGTTTTCTGAAGGCTGAGCGAGCGCTAATAAAATAAATAGTTCCTAAATTTTTCTTCAATAAAATTTCCTACCTTTGATAGTGGAGTAAGAATCTGTAATGGAAGATACCAATCGAAGTGCTGCTCAACTTGAAAAGAATATTGTCTTATTGCTCAATAAGCTGAAAGACAATCACTATGCCCTTTCAAATTTAACGGAGCAACTCGAAAAAAATGTTCAACAAAACAAAAGTCTTTTAGAAGAAAACACTTTGCTGAAAGAACAAAACGAATCGTTGACCCTTGCAAATTCATTACTCGGCAGTGACCAAAGTAATGTGACAACCAAAGATAAAATAAATGCTTTGATACAACAGGTAGATGATTGCATCAACCAATTGCATCAAATGTCATAATCAAATGCTATGAGCGAATTGCTAAAAATTAAATTGACCATTGCTGATCGGGTTTACCCGCTTTCGGTAGCTCCTGAACAAGAGGAGGCGCTTCGCGCATCGGCCAAGAAAATTGAAGCAATGATTAAGCAGTTGGAACAAAACTATGCGGTAAGAGATAAGCAAGATGTGCTGGCCATGTGTGCCCTGCAATACGCTTCGCAAATCGAACAAAACCGAATCAATGAAAAAGAAAGTATAGCCCTTGCTAGTGAAACGATCGATCAGCTAAACGCGATGATCGAGGATCACATGGCTGCTTTCTGATGCGTTCTTTATTTTGACAAGATACACTACTGCCTGTATTGGTTTACTTTTTTGATAAACTCAACGATCTTTTTTTTAAAAGAGGTGAGTCCATATGGTAAAAGCAAGCTGTCTCTGAACAGATCCTTGATCCATAGGTTAGCCGCAATCCTGTTTTTATGGAGTTTATACAAAACCTTGAACTGATACAGGTTTTTTTTATTAAAAAAAAACAACAAAATGACAACAATATTCATTGCTGTCAGTGCAATTGCCGGAGGAGTTCTGGGGGTAGTACTGATGCAAATTATACAGCGAAATAAATCCAATAACCGCATTAAGAAAAGCGAGCAGCAAGCTAGGCGCATCATTAAAAAAGCGCATCAAGAGTCCGACCGTGTTAAGAAAGATAAGATGCTGCAAGCAAAAGAGCGGTTTATTGAGCTCAAAGCGGAGCATGAAAAAGTGATTTTTAATCGAGAGAAAAAAGTCAATGACATTGAAAAGCGCCTTCGTGACAAAGAGAATTCGCTCAACAAAGAAATAGCACGTACAAAAAATGCCAATGATCGTTTAGAACAGAAGGCCAATAACTTTGATCAGCGAATTCAAAACCTCGATCGAAAACGTGCCGAACTTGAAACAGCGGAAAAGCAGTATCAAGAGCAACTTGAGGTTGTTTCTGGACTTTCTACAGAAGACGCAAAAAACCAATTGATTTCCTCTTTAGAAGACGCTGCTCGAACCGATGCCATGTCGTTCATTCAAAAATCGATTGAGGAAGCCAAACTTTCGGCCGAGCAAGAGGCCAAAAAAATCATCATCAATACCATTCAACGCATTGGTACTGAAGAAGCTGTTGAGAACTGTGTTTCCGTCTTCAACATTGATTCTGATGACGTAAAAGGGCGTATTATTGGGCGAGAAGGAAGAAACATTCGCGCCATTGAAGCAGCAACAGGTGTAGAAATTATTGTCGACGATACTCCTGAAGCAATTATTTTATCTTGTTTTGATTCTGTTCGCAGAGAAATTGCACGTCTATCGCTTCACCGATTGGTTACGGATGGAAGAATTCACCCTGCGCGTATTGAAGAAGTGGTTCGTAAAACCACTAAGCAAATCGAAAATGAAATTGCCGAAGTTGGGAAAAGAACGATTATCGATTTAGGAATCCACGGACTCAGTCCAGAATTAATTAAAATGGTAGGACGTATGAAATACCGTTCTTCTTATGGGCAAAACCTTTTACAGCACTCTCGTGAAGTGGCTAAACTTTGCGGCGTTATGGCCTCCGAATTAGGGGTTAATCCTAAACTTGCAAAACGCGCAGGATTGCTTCACGATATAGGGAAAGTGCCAGAAGAAGAAACAGAAGTTCCTCACTCTATTTTGGGAATGCAATGGGCAGAGAAACACGGAGAAAAACCGGAGGTTTGCAATGCTATCGGTGCTCACCACGACGAAATTGAAATGACGTCTTTGTTGTCTCCTATTGTGCAAGTTTGTGATGCCATTTCGGGTGCTAGACCAGGTGCCCGCCGACAAGTTTTAGACAGCTATATTCAGCGTTTGAAAGACTTAGAAAAGATTGCCTACGATTTCGGTGGAGTGAACAAAGCTTATGCTATTCAGGCGGGTAGAGAACTGCGTGTTATTGTGGAAAGCGAAAAAGTATCGGACAATCAAGCGGCAGAATTATCGTTTCAGATTTCACAAAAAATACAAACGGACATGACCTATCCTGGGCAAGTACGCGTAACGGTTATTCGTGAAACAAGAGCGGTAAACGTAGCCAAATAAACTCGTTTAATGCATGAGAAGGTTGTAGGCTATTCCTGCAACCAGTGCACCGCACAAAGGTGCTATAACAGGAATCCAACTGTACCCCCAATCGGCATTTTTTGTTTTTTCTCGGTAGCAATTGATAAACAATTCTAGGGCCTAAATCTCGAGTAGGGTTTATGGCATATCCTGTTGTGCCTCCTAAACTCATTCCAATGACCCAAACAAGAATGGCTACGGGTAGCGATTCCAAAGAACCGATTCCAAAGTTTTGGATGGTACTCCCTTCTATTTCAATGGAAGGGGAAACGATAAAAAAGATCCCAAAAACAAGCATAAAGGCTCCTAAAAATTCACTAAAAAAATTGTTTTTGAAGTTGCGAATGGCAGGACCCGTACAAAAGGTGCTTTTTACAATCTCCTCATCAGTGGTGATTTTGTAGTGGTCGATGTATAAAAAATAAGCTACGATGCTTCCTAACATTGCACCAATAAGTTGTGCAAGGAAATAGGCAGGAACATAGCTCCACGAGAATTTTCCAACCATGGCTAAACCAAGCGTCACCGCTGGATTTAAGTGTGCACCGCTAAATTGTCCTGTAGCATAGGCGCCTACAAAAACGGCAAATCCCCATGCGGTGGTGATTAGCACCCAGGGGGTTTGATTTTCTGCAATTGTGTCTTTTAGATTTACATTGGCAACCACGCCTTGACCTAATAAAATCAAAATAAAAGTGCCAATAATTTCTGCAATAAAGGGAGTCATCATGTGAGGGTGTATTTTTGTGTGAGTTGTTTGAATTCTTCGAGTTCTTTTTCTATCCAAGAGGGCATTTTCTTCATTTCTTCCGCCATAATTTCGGCTGTTTTTTTTGCTAGATTTAAGGTTGCATTTGAATTTAGAAAAAGACAGCGGGTTCTGCGCGCGAGAACATCTTCGAGTTTTACTGCCATTTCTTCCCTAACGGCCCAAATAATTTGATTTTTAGTAAGGTAGAGTTCGTCGCTTAAGGATTGATTTCCTTCGGGATCTAACTGTAAAATTTTATCGATATCCGTTCCGTAAATATGCATAGGATTGCTCCAGTCTGAATTGTAATCGTAGCCATGTATGGGTAAGTTTTGGGTGAGGCATGCCCGCTCTGGGAGTCCAGCAACCGATTGGGCCGTGTTGATTAAGTCCTCCGCCATTTTTCGATAGGTTGTCCATTTACCTCCAAGAATACTGACCAGCCCACTGGTGCTCACAGTAACCTTGTGGTGCCGAGAAATTTCTTTGGTCGCTTTTCCATTGTCTTCAGGAGCCGCTAAAGGGCGCAGACCTGCAAAAACACTTTTTACATCGGCACGTGTAGGTATTTTGGCCATGTAGGCTCCAGCATTTTCCAGGATAAAATCAATTTCTTTATCGAGGGCATTGGGTTCTACATCAGGTTCATCTATGAGCGTATCGGTGGTGCCTACAACAACATAATTGTTCCATGGAACGGCAAAAAGGACACGGCCGTCGGAGGTGTGAGGGACCATAATCGCATGTGGGCCATTTAAAAACGACTTATCCAAAACGAGATGAACACCTTGACTCGGGACGATTAATTTTTTCTTTTCAGGTTCATCCATTTTAATGATAGCATCAGAAAAAACACCGGTTGCATTGATGACCACTTTTGCTTTTATAGTATGTTCCTCTGCGCTGATTTCATCTCTTACTTGTACACCCGAAATCATTCCATTTTCTTTGGTTAAACGTACTGCAGCGAGATAGTTGACAAGGCACGCTCCTTGGTTTTCTGCTGTCTGAGCTAAACTAATGGCCATTCGCGCATCGTCAAATTGGCCATCGTGATAGATGACACCACCGCGAAGTCCTTTTGTTTTTACATTTGGAATTAAATCCAATGTTTCCTCTCGGTTGAGGAGGGTAGAGGGTCCTAAACCCAAATTCCCTGCCATCATATCGTATATTTTAAGTCCGATACCATAAAAAGGACTATTCCACCAATCGTATGAAGGAATAACAAAACTGAGGTCTTGAACCAAATGAGGGGCATTTTTACGCATAATCCCTCTTTCTTTTAATGCTTCAATCACCAACGAGATGTCTCCATTTTGCAAGTACCTAACCCCACCGTGCACAAGCTTGGTGCTGCGGGAGGAGGTGCCTTTCGCAAAGTCGTTTTTTTCAAGCAAAAGAGTTTTATAGCCTCTGCTTGCAGCGTCTACTGCTGCTCCCAATCCTGAAGCGCCCCCACCAATAATGACCACATCCCATGGTTTTTTTCGGTTGGTTACCTTTTTAAGATTTTGAACTCTATTCATGCGTGCTTACTATTTTTTGTATCCTTTGGTTCCAAAGAGCAATAATGCTTTCCGTGTTTTCATTTAGTTGGGGAGAAAAGCGTTTGTTTTCTTGCCAGATTTCTATCAGCTCCTCTTTGCTGTTCCAATAGCCTTCGGCAAGGCCTGCAAAAAATGCGGCACCAAGAGCAGTCGTTTCTGTGGTATCGGGTCGAACAACCGTTTTTTGTAAAAGATCGGCTTGAATTTGCATGAGTAAGTCGTTGTTGGAAGCCCCTCCATCGACTTTTAAAGAAGTAAAATCGACTTGTGCATCTTTGCATTTCCAAAATAATATCGCGCGAGCGAAGTGCAATCGCCTCCAAAGCGGCCCGTGCAATGTGTCCTTTTTCGGTTCCTCGAGTAATTCCCATAATAGCCCCAGTGGCTTCAGGATCCCAATAGGGGGCACCCAAACCAGAAAGTGCAGGAATAAAAGTGATGCCTCCATTGGTAGGCACTGTTTTGGCAAGTGCTTCTACTTCGGGGGCTGTGGAAATGATTTGCATTTGATCGCGCAACCACTGAATTAAAGCCCCAGCAATAAAAACGCTCCCTTCAAGGGCGTAAGTAACTTCTCCATTGATTTGCCAGCCGATGGTGGTCAGCATTTTATTTTGCGAAACCACGGGTTGGTTTCCTGTATTCATTATGCAGAAGCAACCGGTTCCATAAGTGTTTTTTACATCCCCGGGACGCAGACACAGTTGTCCAAAAAGCGCAGCTTGCTGGTCTCCAGCAATACCACTGATGGGTATTTCAGCTCCTATTATTTCTTTTGAAGTGGTGCCCACCCTTTCTGAAGAACTGACCACTTCGGGTAAAAGTGCTTTTGGAATATTGAGGAGAGAAAGCAATTCATCGTCCCATTCTAGCGTATGGATGTTAAACAGTAGGGTTCTACTGGCATTGGTGACATCGGTTACGTGTACTTTTCCATCCGTTAGCTTCCAAATTAACCAGCTGTCCACTGTTCCAAAGGCAAGTTCTCCGGCCTCAGCTCGTTTTCGTAGCTGAGGATCTTGATCTAAGATCCATTTGATTTTGGTACCCGAAAAGTAAGCATCGAGCACTAAACCTGTTTTGGCTTGAAATACGGCTTTGTGTGCTGAAAGCTGCTCGCAGATTGAAGCGGTTCTTCGGTCTTGCCAAACAATGGCATTGTAAACAGGTTCTCCTGTTTTTCGATCCCAAATAACGGTTGTTTCCCTTTGGTTTGTAATTCCTATGGCGGCAATGTCTTCCCACTGAAGATGAGCCTCAGAAAGAGCATCTTTAAGGGCTTTGATTTGGGTTTCCCAAATTTCTATGGGTCGGTGTTCTACCCAACTTTCTTTGGGAAAGTACTGTGGAAACTCGTGTTGCCCCATTCCCATTTGTTGTCCCTTTTTATCGAAGATAATTGCACGTGAACTCGTTGTTCCTGCATCAATGGCTAAAATGTATTTCATCTGCAAACATTTTTACTCAAAGTAAAAAAAAAGGGCGGGGATTCCTATTTTTTTCTTTTATGGAATTTTTGATCGAATGAAATAAAAAGATTTGCCCAAATGATTTTCGATAAGGCATTGATCAAGGGAGAAAAAATAAGCATGGCGATTACAATTCCTCCAAATGCACGTAAAAATGAAAATTCGACAAAAAATAAATAATTTAGGGTAATGATGGCGACCATTAACGCTACCCCAAGGGCATAGGCTACGTACATAGAACCATAGTAAAAACTAGGCTCTATAATAAAATTTTGTTGGCAAACCTCACACGATTTTCTCACAGAGGTGAAATGCCGGTAATCATAAATTTTATTTTTTAAAAATTTTCCTTCGTGGCAACGCGGACAACGGAATGAAAAAATACTGAAGAGTTTACTTCCTTTTGCTAACATGTTTATTCAATTTGTAATCTAAAAATGGGAACTCGTTTTATTTTTTAAAAAGCATTTCATCAGCGAAAAAATAAAATAAGCGACCCTATTGCGGTTAATGTTAAAATGAGTTTACGGTAATTGGTTTCATTGATTTGTTTGACTAATCGAACCCCTACAAAAAGCCCTAAGGCGAGAAAGGGAATAAAAATGACACTTGTTTTTATTGAATTGAGATCAATGGTTTCCCAGACATAAACGTGGAAGGGAATTTTGAAAATATTAATTAAGAAAAAAACATAGGCCGAGGTCCCAATAAACACATTTTTTGGTAAGCGCATGGCCAAGAAATAGATGTTGGTTACCGCCCCAGCCAGATTCCCTAGCATGGTGGTAAAACCCGCTAGAATGCCGATAAAGCTACCGAATTGCCATTGGGTAGGGGCGCTTTTTAGGGGGTAGCGTTCCCAATAAAAGAGCAGAAGCGTTGTGATTAATATCAGCGTCGCCATTCCTGTTTTAAACGCCGACTCGTCCAGCATATTCCCTCCATAGGTTCCCAAAACAACCCCCAGTGCCATCCAAGGAAAAAGTAAAAATACATAGCGCCAATGGGCATGTTTTTTATAATAAGTGATGGCAAAAATATCGCCACAAATTAACAGGGGCATTAGTAGGCCAGTAGAGGCTTTTGCTTCAAAAGCAAAAGCGAATAAAATGACAATAAACACGGCAATGCCTTTTACTCCTGATTTTGCAACCCCGAGAAGGAAAGCACCCAACGCGGCGAGTAAAAATTGTGTTTCGCTAAAGTCAAAAAGAGACCAGGTCATATTCTTTTATAAAATTACGTTTTATCCCATTCGCATTAACGATATTTGTAGGGAAATTTATTTCTTGAAAAGCATCCCGATTTCTATTCGATATATGTTGCTAAGCACACTCGCTTTTAGCATCATGAATGCATTGTTAAAATACTTGATTCATTTCCCCACCTTTGAGCTTGTTTTTTTTCGTTCGTTAATGACGGTAATTATCACCGTTGTTTTGCTAAAAAGTAACGGCATTTCTTTTCGCCCCAATCGTCCTGGTCTACTTGTATTGAGAGGTGTTTTGGGAGTGACCTCAATGAGTTTGTATTTTTTAGGGGTGCATTATATACCCATCGGTTCGGCAGTAACCATTCGTTATGTTGCTCCCTTGTTTGGAGGAGTTTTGGCCGTTCTGCTTTTAAAAGAAAAAATATACCCTTTGCAATGGGTTTTTTATGTCTTTGCCTTTGCAGGTGTTGTTTTTATTAAAGGTTTCGATGCTTCCATCAGCACGCTTGGGGTTGTTTTTGTTTTACTCGCCGCTTTTTTTAGCGCATGTGTTTACATTGCTATTTCAAAAATAGGAAAGCAAGATCATCCTCTTTTGGTGGTCTTTTTCTTTATGGGGATTGCCACGCTCACCGGTGCAGTAGGGAGCTTTTGGAATTGGGTTACTCCCAATAGCACCGATCTTTTACTGCTTTTGTCTTTGGGTGTTTTTGGTTATTATGGGCAACTCTACATGACCAAAGCATTTCAGAATGGAGAAGCCAGTAGCATTGCCCCCATTAAGTATTTCGAAGTTATTTTCACCCTCACTTTTGGAGTGCATTTGTTTGGCGAAGTCTACACGTTCTATAGCTACTTAGGCATTGCGATGGTTATTTGTGGTTTGTCGGCCAGCGTGCTGTATAAAAATTACAGGAAAAAAAGCATCTCTTAGCGTTTTCACTTTATGCCCTTTTAGGATCATTTTTTTGAATTTTATTATCTTGTAGAAAAACTATTTTTTCATTTATGAAAGATGTGAAATATCTTTTTGCATATTCCGTTCCGCTAGCGACATGGATATCGCTTATATCGGAAGGCGTGTTCGCTTTTACTGCGCCTCTGTACACCTTTGTTTTTATTCCTCTGTTGGAAGCTTTTTTGCAAGAGTTCAACCACGAGTATTCGGAATCGGATAAGCAAAAGCGCGCTGCCAATTTCCTTTTCGATGTGCTGTTGTACCTCAATATTCCCCTTGTTTTTGGATTGCTTCTTTTTGGGTTTTCCAATCTCCAAAGTACTTCTTTCAGTACCGCTACTCAAGTTGGGCATATTATTTCTATGGGCATATTGTTGGCGACTAATGCCATCAATGTTGCGCATGAGTTGGGCCACCGCAGTGGGTTGTTTCAACGCTCCTTGGCCAAACTTTTACTGCTCCCTTGTTTGTATATGCACTTTTATTTAGAGCACAATTTTGGACATCATAAAAATGTGGCTACTCCTGAAGATCCAGCTACTTCCATAAAAAATCAATCGTTGTATTCCTTTTGGTTAAGCTCTGTTTTTTTACAATATCGAAATGCATGGCGCATTCAAAGGAAGTTGCTCAAAACACATCAGCAGTCTTTTTTCTCTATTAAGAACGATATGCTGTGGTATCATCTGTTTCAAGCTGCTTATTTGTGGACGATTTTTATGTTTTTTGGAACCTCTGTACTTTTTGTTGCTGTGGGTATAGGAATCATTTCGTTTCTCTTTTTAGAAACCATCAATTATATTGAACACTACGGTTTAAGAAGAAAGAAAAACAGTTCTGGGAGATATGAGCGGGTGCAAACACATCATTCGTGGAATTCCAACCATTTCATTGGGCGGATTGTTTTGTATGAACTCACCCGACATAGCGATCACCATTTCAAAGCTGCAAAAAAATACCAACCCCTGGAACACCAACCCGAAAGTCCGCAACTTCCCTTTGGCTATCCCACGGCCCTACTTGTGGCGTTTGTCCCCCCACTTTGGTTCGCCATTATGAATCCCCGCCTCGCTGCAGCCGTCTAAATTCTATTTTAACGAATGCCTTCTTTTCTTTCGCTTTAAAATAATTAAACTAGAATTTAATAAATAAGAATAGTATTAATATCAAAAATTGGTCATAAATTTACGAAGGTAAAACAGGCTTGTTTTTATGAAATTTTATTTGGTTTTAAAAGTAAAAGTGATGAAAAAAGGGATTTATACTGAAGACAATTAATTAAATCTAAAATAAATAAAAATGGATTTTTTCTTATCTGAAGAGCACAAAATGATTCAACAGGCTGCCCGTGACTTTGCTAAAATTGCCAAGGAGGGAGTTATTGAACGCGATACCACCATGAGTTATCCTACCGATATTGTTCGTCAGATGGGAGAATTGGGTTTTATGGGCATTATGACCTCCCCAAACTATGGCGGAAGTGGTTTGGACACACTTTCCTATGTATTGGCGATGGAAGAACTTTCTAAAACCGATGCCAGTTCCTCTGTTATTATGAGTGCCCACAACTCGTTGGCTTTGTGGGGAATCGAAAAATATGGCTCTGAAGCATTAAAGCAAAAGCATTTACCCGGGCTTACATCTGGCACCACCATAGGTTGTTTTTGTCTTTCTGAACCCGAAGCAGGAAGCGATGCAAGTAGTCAGAAAACCACTGCTATTGACCAAGGCGATCATTACCTGCTCAATGGTGTAAAAAATTGGATTACCAACGGAGGAAAAGCAGGTGTGCATGTGGTTATTGCCCAAACTGACCGAGAGAAAGGCCATCGGGGTATTAATGCTTTTTTGGTAGAGGCCGATTGGGAAGGTGTTCAAGTTGGGGTAAAAGAAGACAAATTGGGTATTCGGTCATCCGACACCCATTCCATTAGTTATACCGACGTTAAAGTCCCAAAAGAAAACCGGTTGGGAGATGAAGGTCACGGATTTAAATTTGCGATGGAAACCCTTGAAGGTGGACGTATTGGGATCGCAGCACAAGCCCTGGGAATTGCCGCCGGAGCATACGAACTTGCAGTAGCATATGCCAAAATCAGGACCTCTTTTGGGAAACCCATTATACAACACCAAGCCATTGGGTTTAAACTTGCCGAGATGGCGATGGAAATTGATGCGGCCCGCATGCTGGTGTATCGTGCAGCTGTTTTAAAAGATAAAGGATTGCCCTATGGCCACGCCAGTGCCATGGCCAAGCTAAAAGCTTCTGAGGTGGCTATGCAGGTGACCATAGAAGCCGTGCAAGTACACGGAGGAAATGGCTATGTTAAAGAATACCACGTAGAACGTTTGATGCGCGATGCCAAGATTACTCAGATTTACGAAGGGACCTCTGAAATTCATAAAATGGTTCTTTCCCGTTATATCGCAAAAGGCGATTTGCAGTTGCCGTTATAGCAACTCTCAGGCCATCTCTTTTTTAGTTTTACTTTAAGCATTAGGCTGTTGAATAGCGTTAATGTATTGATCTGATGTTAAAATAAAGGTTATATTGGGTTTGTAAAACCAAGACTTCCCCAAGTCTAACCAAACAAGAATAAATGAACCTACCTACTATTTCTCCTTTTATTCATTTTGATACAGTCTTTTTCGACCTGCATTCCCAAGAGGTAAAAAAAGCAAGGGGGGAGCGTGAAAAAAGAAAATTCTGTCTGAGCAAAGCGAGTTTATTTTCTTTTAGCGACAACAGCAGCTTTTGCTAGAGGGAATGTCGTCTTGATTTTTTTGGTTCGTTTTTGTATCAAGACAAAAATGAATTTACCTACACCGGCAACCGCCTAATTAGCAAGCAACTGCCTGGTAAAGGGGTGGAGTATTAGCCCTACAAAAAAAGGCCTCACATTACAGTGAAGCCTTGATTTTGTTTGTAGCGAGAGGGAGACTTGAACTCCCGACCTCCGGGTTATGAATCCGACGCTCTAACCGGCTGAGCTACCTCGCCATTTCAATGGGTGCAAATATAAATAAATTGTAAAAAAAAGCATCTCTTTATCTTTGAAAAAAATACAGAACTGACTTACGAAATGTCAATTTTTTCAATATATTGTGAGCCAACTAAACTATTATGTCAGCAAAAGTTCCCTATTCGATTGAGTTTGATTTTCATGCCTCGCCCCAGCTTCTTTTTCAATACTTGTCCACCCCATCGGGTTTATCCGAATGGTTTGCCGACAATGTCAATTCACGCGGAGAAGACTTTACCTTTATCTGGGATGATAGTGAAGAATACGCCAAACTACTTCAGAAAAAAACCAACGAAAAAGTACGTTATCGCTGGATCACCGACGAAGACGATCAGGACGATTACCATTTTGAATTTAAAATTCAAGTGGACGAAATCACCAAAGACGTATCTCTCATCATTTCTGATTTTGCTGATGAGGATGAGCTGGACGAATCCAAAATGCTTTGGGAAAACCTAATCGCAAGTTTAAAACAAGTTTTAGGAGCCACCTAGTAGATGTATCTATTTCAAGGAGAATATTATTCCAAACTCACCGAAGTTCCAGAGGAACACATTGCTCGTTTCATCAACAACCCCCTTTTAAAAGATTCGTTTTGGTTTAAAAAGGGGAGCTTCTTTTGGGAAGAGCACTACCTCAAACTGATGGCTACCATGCGCATTTTGCGGATGCAAATCCCCATGAAGTTTACTATGGAATATTTGGAGGAACAAATGAAAAGCTTGCTTCAGCACGCCTTTCCTACCTCAGATTCTTCGCAATTTACTGGGAAGGTAAGCCTTCATTTGGTGAAAGCAAAAAATCCAACTCCTTCAGACCCCATCCCCGAAACCTTTTTTTGGTTTTCTACTAGTGAGGCAGAAATTCCGAATTTAATCAAAGCCAAAACCCCCATTGACCTGTACAAAGACCACTACCGTCTGTCGGGGCTCTACAGCACCCTTGGGGTAGATGCAGCGCATTGGAAATCGATGGCTTGGGTGTATGCCTACGAAAATGGGTTTTACGATGCGGTGCTTTTAAACGAAAAAAAGAACATTGCCGCGACCTTGCTAGGAGCGCTTTTTTTGGTGAAAGGAAACACCATTACCACCCCTCCTTTATCCGAAGGCGGTGTAAAATCTGTCTACCGACAATTGCTGTTGGAGGTCATCACTTCCTCCGAAGAATATACCTTGGAAGAAGCAGCGCTTTCTCCCTTTGCGATTCAGCGTTCAGATGAACTCTTTGTGTTGGCTCCCGATGGGGTTTTCCACAGCATGAAGCAATACCGAAAAAAGGAATTTGTCTCTTCCGTTACAGAAACGCTATTTGGGCGCTATCAAACAAAATTAGGCGTTTAATTCCAACTGGGATTTTCAGGTGTGTTTGCCCATAATGGGTAAGACCCTCCTTGGGCCACTAGGGCGCTTCGCCACATTTCCTCTGGGGGTGTTTTCAGGAGTTTTGAAAGCGATATTGAATATTGCACCAGCCAGGTGTCTTGCTCCAGTTCCATGGCCAATTGCTCGATTTCCCATCCGCTATAGCCCATATAAAAACGACAGCTATCGGCTTCGATTTCCTTTTTTGCAATTTGTTCTAGGGCATCGTCTACATTTCCTCCTAGAAACAAATTTTCGGCTATGACTTTTCCTCCAAATCGGTTGGTGGTTCCTTGGTAAAGGAAAAACAAATGATCTTCTTCTACTGGGCCGCCATAATGCACCGGGATGTCTGTTTTTACTTCAGGCAGCAAGTCCGAAAGCGACAGGTCTAGTGGTTTATTGATGATAAAACCAAGGGGATTTTCATCAGCACTTTCATGTAAAATAATGACAGCGCGATGAAAAGTAGCATCTCCAATAATGGAGGGGTGGGCAATAAGTAATTTTGGGTGGTTCATAATCAGAAAAATCCCCCGAAGGCGATTTTAATTTTATTGAACTTAAAAAGCTTAGTTCACAGAATTTGATAATTCAGCTCCTGCTTTAAACTTCACTACATTTTTAGCAGCGATTTTGATTGTTTCTCCTGTACGAGGATTTCTTCCTTCACGTGCAGATCTTTTAGATACTGACCATGATCCAAATCCAACTAGAGATACACGTCCACCACCTTTAAGAGATGATCCAACGTTACCTAGGAAAGATTCTAATGCTTTTTTAGCTGCTGCTTTTGAGATGCCAGCATCAGCTGCCATAGCGTCGATTAATTCTGTTTTGTTCATAATTATGATTTTAAATTAACATTAAGACTTTTACAAATATATTGGGATTATCAAAAGAGCCAACTAATTTGAGGTTAAATTCAGGTCAATGTTAATAAAAACGGGCTTATTGTTTATAAACTGGCCTTTATTTTACCTTGCTTTCCTCCGAAAAGCGGTGTCCATTGAGTAAATCGGCAGCCGCAATGCGGCGTTTGTTGGGTAATTGCACTTCGTCTAAAACCAAAAATCCCTCTTCTAAAGCCACCCGAAGGGTTTTTTTGTCGGTCAGTAAGCTTCCCTTTTCGAAATGGTGTTTCTCTAAAACGGGATGGGCCGAAATGATTTTCATAGTGTAGGGATCCGCTTCACTAACTACTTCGGTCCAAGCCACAGGGTAGGGGGAGAGTCCTCTAATTTGTGCATCGATGTCTAAAAGAGGCTGTTCCCAATTGATGCGGGTATTGTTTTTATTGAGTTTAGGGGCGTGTTTTTCTCCTCCGTTGGTTTGTTGTGTTTCGGGTTCAATTCCCTTTTCAATAGCGATTAAGGTTGCGATTACTAATTTGCTTCCTAGCGTTGCGAGTTTGTCGTGGAGGGTTCCTGCTGTTTCTCTTGCTTCAATTTTCACTGTGTTTTGTAAAAGAATAGCGCCAGTATCGATTTTATCATCGATAAAAAAGGTGGTTACCCCACTCTGTTCTTCTTGGTTTATGATTGCCCAATTGATGGGGGCCGCACCTCGGTAGTTTGGCAACAAGGAGGCGTGTAAATTAAAAGTGCCTTTTGGCGGAATCTTCCAAATTACTTCGGGGAGCATGCGAAAAGCAACCACAATAAAAAGGTCGGCCTTCAATTGGGTGAGGACTTCGATAAAGTCAGGGTCTTTTAGGCTTTCGGGCTGAAAAAGGGGAAGCCCTTCTTTCTCTGCATGGTTTTTTACGGAAGAAGTACGCGGTTTTTTTCCTCTCCCGGCGGGTTTGTCGGTGGCAGTAACTACTCCAACAATTTTGTGTTCAGCTTTCACCAACGCCTCTAGGGTGGTGACAGCAAAATCGGGGTACCCATAAAAACAATTTTCAATCCCATAGCAATTCCAATTCGTCCAGTGAATTTTTTTTAATTTTTTCTTGATCAAAAAGCGCATCGATGCCTAAGGCCAATGCCTTGGACGAATACTGTGGTAAAGATAGCTGAAGTTGCTGAATTGATAAGGCCTTTTTTTCTAAGGTCAGAAGAATTTTTGCTTCCACTTCCTCCGCAGAAAAAGCACTCTTTTTATTGTCAAAACACCGATCGCAGTTTTGACAAGCCTCGGTTGTTTCTTCACTGAAATAGCGCAAAATATAGCGTTGACGGCAGCCCGAATGGACTAAATAATTTTGCATTGCTGCAAATTGCTTTTTCTTTACCTCAAGCAGCTGTTTTACGTTTTTAACAACTGGATGGAGGGTGTATTGGTCTTCTCGGGGTACAAGGCCCGTAAGCTGAATATCGGATTGTGTATAGAGAAATACAAGCACTTCCTCCCGTTCCAATTCTTCCAATAACGAAACCATTAATGAAAAAGGAAGCTTTGTTCTGCGCGCAATTTCATCCAAGTCGCAACGGATTTCGTTATCAAAAATACCAGGGTATTTTCGGGTAACAGCTTGGAGCAAGCGGCTTTTTTGTTCGCTGGTGTGTTCTAAAATTGACTTGAATTTCTGAGGGGCACAGCTCAGCTGTAAGGCGGCATCTAATCGACTTAAAGGCGAGCGTTTAAAAAGACCATATTGGTCGAAAAGCCGTAAAACATGATCCACCTTTTTAGGAGCTAATTGGTAGGTTTTGCAGAAGTCTAAAAAGGAAAAATGCCAAGTTTGTTCATGGCCTTCTCCATAACCGATTTGTAAATAATTGCATAGATGTTTGTAGCATTGTCGAATAAAATCCGCTTTGGGATAGCTTTTTATATAATGGTCTTCGGCTTCCAAAATGTCTTTTTTATGATAAAGAAAAATCGCTTTGGCGGCCTTTCCATTTCTCCCTGCACGTCCAATTTCTTGGTAATAGTTTTCTAAGCTCGACGGAATGCTCATGTGCACCACGGTGTCCACATTGGCTTTATCGATCCCCATTCCAAAAGCGTTAGTGGCCACCATAACCAGGCGGTCGTTTTTTCTCCATTGATGCAAGCGATTTTCTTTTTCGTTTTGAAGCAGCCCCCCGTGATAATAGGTGGTTTCAAATTCATTCTTTTGTAAAAAACGATGCACTTCCTCGGTTTGTTTTCGCGTACGGCAATACACCAAAGCGGTACTGTTTTTTGTGGCTAAAGCGTTTAAAAGAGCCGTGTTTTTGTTGGGGGTAGCATGAACTTCTAGCGCGATGTTTTTTCGGGTAAAAGAACCGACGAATCGGTGGGGTTTGTTTAACTCCAAGGCCGATTGAATGTCTTGCACCACTTGCGTCGTTGCGGTGGCTGTAAGTGCAATTACAGGAAGTTGAGGAAGTCGTTTGCGAAGTTCGATGAGTTGCAAAAATGCAGGTCGAAAATCATTTCCCCATTGGGAAATACAATGCGCTTCATCGACCGCTATTCCGGCCAAATTGAGCTGTTGTATCCGTTGTAAAAACAAGGGATTACTCGCTCGTTCAGGGGTGATGTAGAGCAATTGATATCTCCCATACAGCGCGTTGTCTATTTGGTCGTTAAGGGTTTGAGTACTTGAAAAAAACATGCTCTTAATGCCGCGTTGATTGGCTTGTGCTACTTGGTCGCTCATTAATGCTATCAAGGGCGAAACAACCAAAACAGGTCCTTGCATAAGCAGCGCTGGAAGCTGGTAGCACAACGATTTTCCGCCTCCAGTAGGCAAGAGAACAAAAGTGTCGTTCCCTTTGAGAAAAGAAGTACAAATGACCTCTTGATGGGGCCGAAACGTATCGTGTTTCCAATACCGCTTTAGCGCGGATAACAAGGCGCTATTCAAAACAGTGATTTAAAATAAAAGTAACCCGCTCTTCGGGAGGAAGAAAAGGAACGCTAATGCATTTCCCTAAGCTTTGATAACTGCGCTCGAGGCTTTTGTGTAAGGAAATCGCTTCTTCAAACGTTTCTAAACGTTGCTCGTCTTTTCTGTAAATTTCCGCTACAGGTGCCACCAAAAAAACAAGATCATAAGGATAGTGTGCTAGGGCTTCTTCCCATTCCAAAGCAGGACTCCCTACATGGCGTAAATACACTACTACGTCCACCAAACTGCGATCGTAAAAATTCAAACACCCCGGTTTGGCCTGTTCGTGTTGTTTTATCCTTTCTTCCCAAAGAAAAGTGCTAAAGGTTTTGGGCGCTGCTTTAAAGTAATTCTCCATTCCGTTTTGTTTCCCTAAATCGATATAATTTCTAGAAACTTCTTCGAAACAATGCAAGCCCTCTTTTTTTGGAGTAAATTAATGAGCGTAGTTTTTCCCCCTCCAGGCCCTCCACTAATTACAATTCTTTTTTTCAAATCCATTTGAAAAGAATAACGTTATCTTTACCTCAAAAATAGCGTACCCTATGCAATCCAAGGAAAATCCAGAAGAATTTTATTCACGATTTCACGAACAATTGCTCGATTCTCAAGCTTGGCCTGGAAAATACATGTTTAAATTCATCGTTCGTAATGGGCAGTCTAAGGTGAGAGATTTGCAACAACTCTTTGATCAAACCGATGCTGTTTTTAAAGAAAAGGCTTCTTCTAAGAACAAATTTTTAAGCCTAACCGTGCAAGTGACCATGACCGACCCCGACGCGGTAATTGCAGTTTACAAGCAAGTTCAACAGATGGAAGGAGTAATTACGCTTTAATCTTTTTTGTATTTTGTCAAAAAGGGTACCTTTACCAAGTAGCATTACATACCATTAGCCACTTACTTTTATGGAAGCTTTACAATATAACTCAGAAAGAGAACCCTTAATTATTCCTGAATACGGACGCCATATGCACATTATGGTGAACCAACTCTTGGCAACAAGCGATCGTGAGGAACGCAATAAAAAAGCCAAGGCCATCATCGGTGTTATGGGTAATTTAAATCCTCATTTACGCGATGTGCCCGATTTTCAGCACAAGCTATGGGATCAATTGTTTATCATGTCCAATTTTGAATTGGAGGTCGATTCCCCTTTTGAAAAACCCCAGCGCGAGGTGTTGGAACAACGGCCACAGCCGATGGAATATCCTCAGAATTTCCCCAAATACCGTTTTTATGGCAACAACATCAAAAGCATGATTGATGTGGCTTTGAATTGGGAAGAAAATGAGATGAAGGATGCGTTGGTATACAACATTGCCAACCACATGAAAAAGTGTTTTCTCAACTGGAATAAAGACACCGTAGATGATCAAGTTATCTTCAATCATCTTAACGAACTTTCTAACGGCAAACTCGCTGTAAAGGAAAGCTTATTGCCGTTAACCCCCACACAAGATTTATTGCGAATGAAATCTAAAAATGGGAATGGGCCCAGCAGTAATGCAAAACAAAAAACAAGAAAAAACCGAAACCGTAAACGCTATTAAACGCCAACTATGGGAACGTTTATTATAGAAGGAGGACACCAACTCAAGGGTGAAATTACCCCTCAAGGTGCAAAAAATGAAGCGCTTCAAATTTTATGTGCTGTGTTGCTAACAGCCGAGGAAGTAATCATTAACAATATCCCTGATATTATTGATGTCAATAAATTAATCCAATTGCTAATTAACTTTGGTGTGAAGGTAACCCAATTGGGTCCTGGGAGCTATCGCTTTCAAGCCGACGAAGTGAATTTAGATTACTTGCAATCCGATCAGTTCAAAATTGATGGCAAAGGATTACGCGGTTCCATCATGCTGGTTGGGCCACTATTAGCTCGTTTTGGAAAAGGAAGTATTCCGCGTCCTGGGGGAGACAAAATTGGTCGCCGGCGTTTAGATACCCACTTTGAAGGGTTGATTAAATTAGGAGCTGAATTCAACTACAATCAAGAAGATTATTTTTATTCGGTGGAAGCAAAAGAGCTGAAAGGAACCGATATGCTTTTGGACGAAGCTTCCGTTACCGGAACAGCCTATATTGTGATGGCTGCCGTTTTAGCCAAAGGGAAAACCACCATTTACAATGCCGCCTGTGAACCCTATTTACAGCAGTTGTGTAATATGCTTATTCGCATGGGAGCTAATATCTCTGGAGTTGGCTCGAATTTACTCACAATCGAAGGGGTAGATGGTTTGAATGGAACTACGCATCGTATTTTACCCGATATGGTGGAAATAGGAAGCTGGATTGGCCTTGCAGCCATGACCCAAAGTGAACTGACAATTAAAAACGTTCAATGGGAATATTTAGGACAAATTCCTTCGGTGTTTAGAAAGCTAGGATTAACCATAGAAAAACAGGGAGATGATATTTTTATCCCTGCCCATACCGAGGGCTATGAAATCCAAAACTACATCGACGGATCAATTTTAACCGTAGCCGATGCGCCTTGGCCAGGTTTTACACCCGACTTGCTGAGCATTGTTCTCGTTGTGGCAACACAAGCCAGAGGAAGTGTTTTGATTCATCAAAAAATGTTTGAAAGCCGTTTGTTCTTTGTTGATAAATTGATCGATATGGGCGCAAAAATTATCTTATGTGATCCCCACAGAGCCTCCATTATTGGCCATGATTTTAAATCGCAGTTAAAAGCCGCTACCCTGACTTCCCCTGATATTCGCGCGGGAATTTCGTTATTAATTGCAGCACTCTCTGCCAGAGGAACGTCGACCATTCACAACATTGAACAAATCGATCGTGGTTATGAAAAAATTGTTGAGCGCCTCCAAAAAATCGGAGCTAAAATTCAACGCTTATAATACACCCTAACCCTCAAAATCGTGCTGTCTACGCGTTTTTTTCTTTTCCTCTTTCTTTTGGGTCATCCCCTTTTTGCCCAAACGTTGGTTTTTGGAAAAATCACCGATGCAGCGTTTGATGCCCCTTTGCCTTATGTCAACATTGGTATTCCCGAGGCTGGCATAGGTACCGTAAGTGATGAAGAGGGGTATTATCTACTTGAAATTCCAACTCAATTTTTAGACAATGAAATCCGTTTTTCTATGGTTGGTTTTCAACCCCAAAAGTATGCCATAGCTCAAATCGAGGGTACAAATGAAAAGCTACTCAACATTGTCTTTCAACCCGAAACCACAGCCCTTAATGAAGTTGTGGTGACCAATGGCAAATGGGAAAAGAAATCGGTAGGGAATACTACTGAATCCAAATTAATTACAGCAGGTTTTACCTCCAACCAATTGGGAAACGAAATTGCGCAGTTTGTACGGGTGAAAAAGAAACGCCCTACTTTGGTGCAAGGGTTTTGGCTGTCCATTGCTGAAAACTCCATCGACAGTGCTATTTTACGTTTAAACATCTACCTAGAGGAAGAGGGTTTGCCAGGAGAAAACATCTTAAAAGAACCCATTTATATCGAATTGCCCAATGATCCCCAAACCATAGCAGTCGATTTAAAAAGGGAAGACATTTATGTTGAGGATGACTTTTTTATTGCCATTGAGTGGATTGAAGATTTAGGAATAGAAGGCCTTTGGTTCTCTGCTGGAATGTTTGGGAAATCGCTTTATGCGCGAAATGCTAGTCAAGGGAAATGGGTAAAAGAAGGGACGTTCAATATTGGAATGGGCGTGGAGCTGTTGCAAAAAAGAGATTAAGAATATTTTTCTTTAATGATACGAATGGAATCTTGAATGATGTTTTTGAGCACGTCCATGTTAATATCACTTAACCGCTTAATGTAAAGACATCCTTTGCCTAATTTGTGTTTTCCAAGTCCGGTGAAGTCCAAGCCATCGTAAGCGAGATCGCACATTAAATAAAGCATTAGTGCTTGTTTTCTTGGGGAAAAGCCGACTAAAAACCAATCGCCTTCTCGGCCTGTTTTGTATTTGTAATGATATTCTCCAAAACCCACTATACTGGTTCCCCATAAATGCGGAGCGCATTGGGTAATTTCTTGCAAAAGCTGCAAAAGGGTGAAGCAGTCTTTTCTTTTCTGTTCCTCCTGTACAGAAGACAAAAACAAGGCTACATTTTCGTTCGTTTTTTGTGTTTTATTCTGTTGCACGACTTAGGGATTGTTTCCTAAGGTACAAAATTATCGTTTAGAGACCTTGTTGTTGCTAATGCTACGTTGTCGGGTACACTTAAATCGGTCTACTTCTTCACCGCGACTTTTTCGATGTTTGGTTTTTCTTCCTTGCACACGAGCACGCCATAAATTAAAACTCGAGCGTTTCATTTCTTTGCGCATCAACTCGATTACTTCTTGTTCTTTTAACCCAAATTGATCTGTGATGGCGTCAAAAGGGGTGCGGTCTTCCCACGCCATTTCAATAATACGATCGATTTGCTCTACGTTCAGGTCAATCTTTTTCTTCTTCATCTTTATTGTATGCTTTTTCTGTTGGGTAGGGTGTGGCGGTTTAAGATACGTTTGCTTTCTCGATACACCACCGTGTTTTTTTGTAAGTTCCACAAGACCTCAGAGGCTCGTTTTCTACTTTTGTCAAGGTCTACAATCGGTTTGGGGTAGGTAGTGCCTAATTCGAACTCATAAAGACCTTCTTCAAAAGGGGTAATTTCCCATGGGGTGTGCACCAGGGCAGTAGGGAGGTTTTTCAATTCGGGGAGCCATTGTTGAGTAAAATGTCCCTTGGGGTCGTGTTCTTGTCCGTTTTTTACAGGATTGTAGATGCGCAAAGTGTTTATACCGGTTTCTCCCGCTTGCATTTGCAATTGAGGAAAATGAATTCCAGGTTCAAAATCCAAGAACTGCCGCGCCAAAAAGGCAGAGCAAGCCTGCCAGGGTTGCCATAACTGATGCACAAAAAAAGAAACCACCAAGGCCCGCATCCTAAAGTTTAAATAGCCGGTAACTACCAAACAGCGCATGGCCGCATCTACCATTGGAACGCCAGTTTTACCTTCCTCCCAAGCGGAAATAAAACGCGGGTTCAAGGGTTTTTTAAGTTGATGATAGCCGCGATTAATGCTTTCAAATTCCATGCGGCATTCCATTTCAAATTTTTGAATAAAATGAGCTTGCCACCGCAAACGCGATTCAAATGCGCGAATGCCAAATCCCTTTTTCCCAGCTTCTTTTTCGGTTTCTGTACGTTGCAATACTTGTCGCATTGAAAGATTTCCGTAGGCAATGTAAGGGGAGAGGCGACTACAGCTTTTTCGGGCTAAATCGGGTTTTGAAATGTGGGTTTGATAATTTTTATAGCGCCCATCAAAAAATGAATCTAAATAGCGATAAGCTGCTTTTTCTCCTCCCGGTTGGATTCCTTTTGAAACGTTGGTGGTGCAATCGAAGCTTTCAAAATGTTGACTAAGGGCGTTGATTTCTTTTTCATGAAGGAATCCATTTTTTGTCGGTAGCGGATATTGGGGTTGGTTCATCAATTGACTCCATTGCTGGATCCATTTTTTTCTATTTTGTAAACCGCGAAAAACGCCTTGTTGTCTTTTTTCTACCCACCCAATACTATTTTTTTTACACCAATCCGCAAGATGAAGATCCCTTTGGTAGGTGATTCCAATTCCCGTTTCGTAATGCGAATAAAGGGCTTCTATGCTTAGGAATTGTCTCAGTTGATTAAAAACGTCAATAACTTCACCGACAACAAGAAGTACTTTGGTGTTGAATGCTTTTAGCTGTTGGTTTAAATCGGCTAAAGATTGTTTGATGAAATCGAAATGGCGATGGCTACTATGGGCTTCTTTTCTTAAGGAAGGTTCGGCGATGTATACCAAAAGCACCTGCTTGTGGTTTTTTTGTGCCCAATGCAAAGCTGCATGATCTCTTAAACGCAAATCGCGTTTTAACCAAACAATTGCTGTGGGAATGGAATTAATAGGCATCGGGATTACTTAAAATGGCTCCGGCACGGGCTTTGATTTCAGCTAATTCTTGGGGTGGAATTTTCTCCAATAAGCGCAACATCATTGCCATGCGATTGTTTTTTGCGAAAAACTGTTTTTTGTCGTCCAAGAAATTCCAATACAAACTATTAAATGGACAAGCATCTTCGCCCAAGCGTTTCTTTTTATCATAGGCGCATCCTTCACAATAATTACTCATTTTATTGATGTAAGAGGCCGCAGAAACATAGGGTTTTGTGGCAACAATTCCACCATCGGCCCATTGGCTCATTCCACGGGTATTGGTGATTTGAACCCATTCAATGGCGTCGGCATAAACCCCCAAGTACCACGCATCCACCGCATCGGGATGCACTTGCGCCAACAAGGCAAAGTTCCCCGTAATCATTAAGCGTTGAATGTGGTGGGCATAGGCATTGTCTAAAGAATTTTGAATGCTGTGATGCAAACAATTCATTTTTGTTTTTCCCGTCCAATAAAAATCGGGGAGGGGATTGTGGTTGTCCAACGCATTTTTTTGTGCATAGGCGGGCATTTCTTTCCAATAAATTCCGCGCATATATTCGCGCCAACCAATAATTTGGCGAACAAAGCCTTCGACTTGAGCCAGCTCAATTTCATTTTCATGGTGTCGGTAATAGGCAATTACTTTTTCTACCACTTCCAACGGATGAATCATTTTTACATTGAGCGCAAAGGAAATTCTGGAGTGAAAAAGGTTGATTTCTTCCGTGTGCAAAGCATCTTGATAATCCCCAAAATGCACCAACAAATGCGAACAAAAATAGTCGAGCTGCTCAAGGGCTTCTTCGCGACTAAAAGGAAAAAGAAATTGTGCTTTATCAAGGGTTCCAATTGTTTTTACTCCTGCAGTGTGAATTTGTTTTTCTAAGGCCTCCAGTTCTTCCGTTTTTGGGAGATATGGCGAAGGAATTGCCGGACTCCCTTTCCATTTCTTACGATTGTTTTTATCGAAATTCCATTGTCCACCTTCAGGTTGTCCCTGTTGCATTAGCAAATTAAATTGCTTGCGCATGTTGCGGTAAAAGAATTCTAAAATCAATTGTTTTTTTCCATCAAAAAACTGCGTCAGTGTTTCACGGCTGGTCATAAAATGATGACTATCGTGTGCCGCTGTCGGCAGATCGATTTCTGCGCAAAAGTTTTTTAGTTGCTGGTCAAGGCGGTATTCATCGGGATATTGGTATTCGAAGCAAGTTACTTTGTGCTTATCAATCAATGCCTTCAGGTTTAACGAAAGTGACTGTTGGTTTTCCGCGTGATTTAGTGGCCAATAAATGACTTGATGTCCTTTGTTAGT
Organism: Candidatus Arcticimaribacter sp.; assembly: GCA_038143215.1. Classification (GTDB taxonomy): domain Bacteria; phylum Bacteroidota; class Bacteroidia; order Flavobacteriales; family Flavobacteriaceae; genus Arcticimaribacter. The sequence continues at coordinate 79,366 of JAYQLP010000004.1, forward strand.
AAGCGATTTTGCAAAATGACGCATCGCTCCAAAAAAGGCCACCACCTTTTGAATGTGATGGGGGGCATAATCGGTTTCTTGCCGCATTTCCATTAAGATATAAGTGGTGTTTTCCTCCACTGAATCGAACCAAGGGTGCTGTAGGTTCAACTGGTCTCCTAAGATCAGGCGTAGTTTCATTCGAAAAGGCTTTTTTGGTTCCATAGACGTTGAAACTTTCCGTTTTCATCATAACGCTCAGCTTGCATACGAACATTGAATTTTCGGTCTCTGGGGTCGTTTCCAACGCCAGCGACATACATCCAATTTCCATAATTACTGTGAACGTCATAATCGATTAATTGGGCTTCAAAATAAGCCGCGCCGATGCGCCAATCCAGTAAGAGGTCTTTGGCAAAATAGGAAGCCACGTTTTGACGTCCACGGTTGCTCATCCATCCTGTTTTTTGCAATTCAATCATATTGGCATTTACAAAAGGTTCGCGAGTTTCTCCAGCGATCCATGATTGTATTGTTTTGGGGTTGCTTTTCCAGTGGTAGTCTTTTTGTAATATTCCGCCTAAATGAAAAATACGGTTGTGGTGTTTGAGGGAGATGAACTTAAAATAATCCCTCCAAATCAATTCAAAAATGAGCCAATAAGTGGATTGGTTTTTTTGAACCTGAGCCTCATATTCTTTAATTTCCCAATAGATTTGTCGGGCAGAAAGAGATCCATTGGCCAGCCAAGGGGAAAATTTTGAGCTGTAATCTAACCCCAATAGGCCATTTCGTGTTTGTTTATAAAAGGAAAGTTTTTCGGTTTCCCAGAAATAATGTTCCATACGCAGTTCTGCAGCCAAACTTCCTCCTTTAAAAGGAAAAGCAGAATGGGGATGGTGATCGGGTTGACGAAGTCCTAAATCGGCAAGGCTAGGAAGGGTATATTCTTGTTCCAATCGATTGCTTTCTGGCATAACCTGCGCATCGGGGAAAAGGCTTCGCACTTTACTGTATTTTTCACATTTCTTTCGAAAAACAGTAAATACTTCTGGCAGTTGCTCAATTTCCATGGGAACATCTGTTGGATGAAATAGAAATTGATCGTAATGGGTGTGCACATTGACATTTTCCTTTAAAATCGCTCGCACTTCATTTTCGCGTTCTTGTTCTTCCTGCGTCCATTCTTCTTGCCAATAAATGTCCGTAATGCCGTGCTCGTTGGTCAGTTCTTGAATTCCTTTAGCAGGTTCCTCTTGACTGACAACCAAACTGATGTTGTGTTTTTGGAGTTCGTTTTGAAGTTGCCCTAGGGTTTCCAGAAGAAACTGCGCACGAAAAGCTTCGGTTTTTTTAAACCCCCATTTCGTTTCTTGATACTGTTGTGGGTCAAAGCTGTAAAAAGCAATTACGCGTTCGTGTTGATGGGTGGCCTGGTAGAAGGATGCTTGATCCTTGACCCGCAAATCATTTGTTAGCCAAACCAGGGCTATTCCTTTTCGTTTCTGCATCTTTTGCTACAATATTTTACATTTTCCCAATCCTTTTCCCATTTCTTTCGCCAACTGAAGGGGCGCTTACAGCGTTCACATATTTTTTCAGGGAGATCCGCTTTTTTTACTCCTCTAGGCATTAAGAGCAGCTTTATAGGTCGTTAAGCAACGTTCTCGGGCGAATTTATGTTCAACAATGGGTTGTGGGTAGGTCAATTCCTGATAATCGGGAACCCATTTTTGGATGTATTCGTGTTGTTTGTCGAATTTTTTAATTTGATCAGTAGGATTAAAAATACGGAAGTAAGGGGCGGCATCTACTCCACAGCCGGCAACCCATTGCCAGTTACCTACATTACTCGCCATTTCATAATCCAATAATTTTTCTGCAAAATAAGCTTCTCCCCAGCGCCAATCGATCAAGAGGTGTTTACACAAAAAACTGCCAACCAACATACGAACTCGATTGTGCATAAATCCTGTAGCGTTCAGCTCTCTCATTCCAGCATCGACAAAAGGATAACCTGTTTTACCCTCACACCAGCGCTGAAAATCGTTTTCATCCTTGCGCCAGTCGATCCGTTCGTATTGCGGTTTGAAGCAGGCTGTGGGTGTATGTGGAAAGTGCCATAAAATTTGCATAAAAAATTCCCGCCAAATCAATTCCTTTAAAAAAGTGGGATTCTCTTCTTTTGCCGCTGCCTTTACCATTTTACGTACACTAAGGGTACCAAACCGCAAATGTGCTCCAGTCCTAGAAGTTTTATCTACAGCAGGGAAATTTCGTGTTGCTTCATATTCTCGTATAACCGTAGCATTGAAGGTGTATTGGGGTTGTGGAACGGATGAAGGTTCGAAACCTAAATCTTTTAAGCTAAGTTGGGGTTGCTCAATGGGAGCAAGTTGATCCAAATGCGCTTCAGAGGGGAAATGGGAAATGCCTTCATCTTCGAAGCGTTTTAACCATTTACGAGAATAGGGGGTATATACTTTATAGGGAGTGCCGTCGTCTTTAACCACTTCATTTTTTTCAAAAATGACTTGATCTTTATAGGTTTCAAAGGCGACGCTTTTTTTTTAACAATGCGCTAATAGCCGAATCTCGTTCTGAGGCATAGGGCTCATAGTCGTGGTTAGTCACAACTTTGGTAATGTTAAATTGAGTGAGAAGCGATTCAAAAACGGCCTTGGGTTGTCCCAGATACATTCCAACATTACATCTGTTCCTCTTCATAGCATCAGTTATGTTCCTCAAGGCCGCATGAATCATTTCTATTCGAGCATCCTTAGAAGGCAGCTTGTGAATGATCTCAGTATCAAAAATAAAGAGGGGGAGTACTTTATTACCGCTTGTTAAGGCGTGATAAAGCCCTGCATTGTCTTCAATGCGCAGGTCCCTTCTAAACCAGAATACTGTATAGTTTTCCACTCTAATTTGTTTTTAGGTCGCCAATCCCTCCATCTACATGGAGAATTTGACCTGTCATCCATTGACTTTCTTCTCCTAAAAGGAAGGCGGTCATTTGGGCGATATTTTTTGCTGAACCCACTTGTTTTAAGGGGTGACGTTCCTGTGCTTTTTCCAGTTTCGCTTCGTTGTTTAAAAATTTATCTGCTAGGGGCGTATCTGTCAAAGAGGGCGCAATGCAATTCACTCTAAATTTAGGGGCGTATTCTGCCGCTAAAGAGCGTGTGAGGCCTTCCAAAGCACCTTTAGCCGAGGCTACCGAAGCGTGAAAAGGCATTCCCGTACTTACAGCTACAGTGCTGTAGAACACAAGGCTGGCTTGTGGGCTTTTTTGCAATAATGGCAAAACGGCTTGAAGGGTTTTAACGGCACCGATCACATTTAAGTTAAAGTCCTCTAGGAAGGTTTCGGGTTTTAATCCGCGAAAAGGGCGGAGATTAATACTCCCTGGGCAGTATACAAAACCGTCAAGTTGTTCGGGTAAGTTGCTCACGTCAATTGCATCATTCATCACGTCGTAGGATATATGAGTAACTTCCGTGTTAGTGAGTGATTCGTTGCTTCTTGAAGCGACAAAAAGAGTATGCGTTGGTAGAAGAAGATCTACCAGTGCACGGCCTATTCCGCTTGAACCACCAATGATTAAAATGTTCTTTTTCATAGCTATCTAATCCCTAAATTCGCCGAACAACTCAACGAGTTTATTGTATCTATAATTAAAAATTTGATTCAGTTGTCTTTTAACAAATAGGGGGTGCGCAATCCTTCCAAGCATTCCTAATGGTAATTTGTAGTCTACAATATCAATCATCTCCACACCCCCCGGTATGGCTTTAATAAAATGTTTGTGATGCCAAAGACTGTAAGGGCCAAAGCGCTGCTCGTCTACAAAATAAGCTTGGTCTTCTACATGGGTAATTTCGGTTACCCATCGCAAAGGAATGCCCATCACCGGAGTAACGATGTACTTGATGATTTGACCGGCATACATTTTGTCTTCTGCACCTTCCAGAATCTTAAACCCCATGTAATCGGGAGTGATCGTTTTCAGGTTCCCAGGATCCGAAAGGAAGTCCCAGGCCTTCTCCACACTGATGGGTAAGTTTTGAACGGTTTTAAGTCGGTAGACCATAAGAGCAATTGTTTTGGTAAAGATACAAATGTTTAACTATTTAAAATAAAGATTAAACATAAATTATTAACAAAATATTTTCTTTTCCCTGTTAAAAAGAGATTGAGAATGGAAACATTTTCTAAATTTGATTAATTATTAAATACATAATCGAATGAAAAAATTAATCTACATGCTTGCGTTTTGTGTATCGAGCACAGCCCTAGCACAAGTTCAAACCCCACAGCCGAGTCCTTCTTCCAAAATCCAGCAGACCGTTGGCCTCACAGAGGTAAGTGTCGAGTTTTCACGTCCTTCCAAACGCGGAAGAGACCTTATGGGTGCCTTGGTGCCTTATGGTGAAATTTGGAGAACAGGAGCCAACAAAAATACCGTTATCACTTTTGGAGACGATGTCACCCTTGGTGAGCAAACGCTTAAAGCGGGAAGTTATGCCCTTTATACCCGTCCTGGGAAAGCGCAATGGGAAGTATTTTTCTACACCGATACCGAAAACTGGGGAACACCCTCCGAATGGGATGCTTCAAAAGTAGCCGCTTCGCTGGAGGTAGAAGCAGAAGAAACGGCCACCATTGAGTCTTTCTCCATTTGGTTTTCTAACCTACACAACAACGGAGCAACGTTAAAAATGGGATGGGGTAATGCACGCATTTCTATTCCTTTTGGTGTGCCCACGGTAGCTAAAGCCACTGCATCGATCCAAGCGACTTTAAAAAAGATCCTAAGCACCGCGACTACTACAGCGCAGCTTTGTATTATTTGCAAGAAGATCAAGATTTAAACCAAGCCAAAGCCTGGATGGAAAAAGCCATTGAAGGAAAAGACGATGCCTACTGGTATTTTCGTCAGTACTCTTTAATCCTAGAAGGTTTACAAGATGTGGACGGAGCCATTGCTGCTGCAAAAACTTCTTTAGCCCTTGCGGAAAAAGCAGGAAACCCAGACTATGTACGTATGAATAATGCGGCCATTGCAAAGTGGAGTAAATAGGTTTTCCACGCTATTCTTTTTAAAAAACCCTACCTTTTGGTGGGGTTTTTTAGTTCTTGTTCTAGGGCTATTCCTTCTTTCCTTTTTGCAAAAGCAAAGAAAGGGTAACGGTCAACACTGCCCCAATCACATTTAGCCATAAAAAGCTCACCCAGTCCTGTGTGAAAATAAAGATGATCATTGCTTCGCTTACGATAGCAGCCCAAAAAACGGCTTTTCCTTGCACCTTCTTTAAGAAAAAAGCAACAAGAAAAACACCCAAAATCGTTCCGTAGAAAACCGAACCGATGATGTTGACCAATTGAATGAGGTTTTCAACCAAACTGCCAAAGGCGGCAAAGAGAATGGCAATTCCACCCCAAAGAAGGGTAAAAGCTTTTGAGGCTTTGACAAAGTGCGCTGGAGACTTTTCGCCTACATTACGTTGGTATAAATCGACCGTGGTGGTGGCCGCTAGGGCATTCAATTCTGAGGCGGTAGAACTCATCGCTGCCGATAGAATGACGGCCAACAAGAGCCCGACCAATCCTTGGGGCAAATAGCCCAAAATAAAGGAGATAAAGACATAGTCTTTGTCGTTGGTTTCCTGCTGCGGGTCTGCTTGTTTAATCAGCGCCTTGGCTTCTTGACGCTGTTTGCGTTCCATAGCGTCAATCTTTGTGAGGTTTTCTAGGGTGATTTTATCAATGTTTTTTTCCAGCATTGAATGCCGAAGAATTTGGGTAGCACGGTGTTTTTCTTCTAAAATTTTGTAGGCCTCTGCTTGGGGGAATTCAGAACTGTTTCCACCCCTTTTGGATTGAAGTGGAGGGGAGCGGTTTCGAATTGATAAAACACAAAAACCATGACGCCCACAAAAAGGATAAAGAACTGCATGGGTACTTTTAAAAAGCCATTCATGATTAAACCCATTTGACTTTCCTTTACGGATTTTCCGGAGAGGTAGCGCTGCACCTGACTTTGGTCGGTACCAAAGTAGGAGAGGGCCAAAAAGAGTCCTCCTGTGATTCCACTCCAAAAGGTGTAGCGGTTGTTGGGATCAAAACTAAAATCGATGACATCCAGTTTTCCTGTTTTTCCAGCAATTTCTAGGGCTTTTGTAAAACCAATGTTCTCGGGAAAGCCGTTTATGATGTATCCAAAGGCGATGATCATTCCAGAGAAAATGATAAACATTTGTTGTTTCTGGGTGACATTCACTGCTGCTGTGCCTCCAATAACGGTATAAAAAATAACGATTAACCCAATGAGTAGTATCAATGGTTTTAAAGGCCACCCTAAAACCACACTTAAGATGATGGCAGGTGCATAAATGGTAATTCCTGCGGCTAGTCCACGTTGTATTAAAAAGAGGATGGCGGTAAGCGTTCGTGTGCGCTGATCAAAGCGTTGTTCTAAAAATTCGTAGGCGGTAAAGACCTTTAATTTGTGGTAGAGGGGAATAATAAAGAGACAGATAATAATGACTGCAAAAGGCAAACCGAAGTAAAACTGTACAAAGCCCATTCCGTCGTGGAAAGCCTGTCCGGGCGTCGATAAAAAAGTAATGGCACTGGCTTGTGTGGCCATGACAGACAAACCAATGGTCCACCAACGGGCACTATTTCCGCCTTTTAGATAATCGGTAATGCTTTCGTTTTTACGGTTTTTCCATGCCCCATAGCCCACAATAAAGCCAAGGGTACCCAGTAGAATGATCCAGTCGAGTGTTGTCATATGCGATAGCTATTCATAAAAAAATAAAAACCTGCCCAATAAAGTACATTAACCAAAGCGAGGTAGAGGTAGATGCGATTGTTTTTCATTTTTATAAAGCGATTAGATTAAGCAAGAGGCGGTAGGCACCGGGAACGCCTGCAGGAAGCTCTCTAAAAAAGCTTAGTCCGGTATACACCACCTTTCCTTTTCCGTGGTTGGCGACCAATAAACTTCCCAGTTTTTCACTTTCCCCTTCGTCGTTCATACCCAAAAGTGGGGTGAGTTTTGCATCCCAATTGTCTGCAAAATACAAGCCGCGTTCTTGTACCCAGCCTTCAAAATCGTTGGGTGTAATTTTATGTGGAAAATTGAGTGCAAGATGGGTGGGTTCTAGTAAACGTACACGACTGTTTTCGTCGGTTACTCGGTCTCTGGACAATTGAATAGGGTAGGGAAGAATTTCCTTGGTTTGCATTCTTCTACTTGTGTTGTATTGCACATTAAGTGTTCCTCCCTGTGCGGCAAAATCAAACAGGAGTTGGTTTTTGTATTTTAAACTTTCTAGCACATTAAAAGCACGAATACCCACCAAAACGGTGTCGAATTTATTCAGTTCTTCTTGGCTGATGCTTTCAATATCAATGGTGCTGATGGGCAAGCCTATGGCTTCAAGGTTGTTTTGTACCAAATCCCCTGCGCCCATGATGTAGCCGATTTTTTTCTTAGGAAGGGTAAGGTTGAGTCGAACTAATTTGGCCTCACTAGACTGGCTCACATATTGTTTTGGGATATGGTCATACGTAATGGTTTTTACCGAGAAATTTTTGTCCAATGTTTTTCCGTTGACATGAACAAGGGGAACCATCAAACCGCTTTCGGCTTTTGCTGAAGGCGACAATTGATAGGTTACAAAAGCAGAAGTACCACGGCCATTTAGACTCACTTTCTTTTTGGCTTGATCGATGCTCCAACCCCTGGGGAAGCACAATTCTACTTCACCTTCAAAATCCGCTCCATAATTAGTGACTTCCAAACGAATGGTTTGTGGACTGTCGTTGGGGTAGAGGTTGACCTCTTTTTCAAAATTGATACCGAGTTGAGGTAGGGTGTAAAAAGGGGTAACAACTTCTCCACGGACAGGGTCATTGATGCGGTAATTGATCTTTTCTTCAAAAACAATGGGAGTTCCGTTGATGGTTACTTCTACAGCTAGTTTTAATGCCGGGGTTTCGGGTTGACCAATAAGCGTTTGGTCTTTCACTTTAAAAACGCCTAAACTTCCTTTTTCCAAAAGCCAATAGGGAGCGCCGAGTTGGTCTCCTAGGGTGTAATTGATTGTTTTTTGATAAGCGGAATTACGGATTAAATTATGTCCTAGGGGCATTGTTCCCACCTTTACGATTTTTATGTTTTGTTGGCTCTGCTGAACGCTATTGAGTCGAATTTCTAATTCTTCCCCAGCAACGCCGTAGGCTCTTTGGCTATTCAATTGAAGCGTTAAGCCTGCACAATTTTTTATCAGTGTTTTAACGGCATTTAACTTGCGGGTTTTCCATACCGAGGGTGTTAATTCTTGAATGGCTTGGTGGATATCGATTAAAAGAGGAACACTTTTTTCGGTTGCTTTAAAATCGTACTCCGCCAAGGCTTGGATTACTAGCTTTCCTACTTTTTCTCCGCCTTCTAATCGACTCCAAGTGGTGTTGATTCCCTCAAAAGGGTCGTTGCCGGCTGGGCGATCGCCATTGATTAATTCGATGTATTCTGTTCTTGCGCCTAAGCTGGGTGAACTTCCAAAGCCCTGTGACTTGTGTGAGCTTCGACTCGCCGCCGCAATTTCGCTGTTGGAAATTCCTTTTAGCGCATCGTAATTTCCGATTTCTAAAGCCAACAAGTTGGTTTTATCGGCTTGCTCAAACCCTTCTCTGCTGCCATAAAACCACCAGGAGGTATTAAAAAATTGACGTCTTACTTGCCATGGACTAAGGGTGGTGAGTTGTTTGGGATAGCTATTAGGGTCATTCGTTAAAGAAAAAGCCTGATGGCTTAATAAGGCCGATGAGGTGTGGTGCCCATGGGTGCGCCCGGGCGTACGATGATCAAAACGGTGGATAACAATATCGGGTTGAAAACTGCGAATGCGTTGCACTACTTCCCCTAAAATTTGTTCCTTGTCCCAAATCTTTAAAGTTTCTTTCGGATGTTTGGAATAGCCAAAATCAATGGCAGAACTAAAGAATTGATTTCCTCCATCTATTTTTCGAGCTTCAATCAGTTCGTTGGTTCGAATTACACCTAACATTGCTCTTAGTTCGGTTCCGATAAGGTTTTGCCCTCCATCGCCACGTGTCAACGATAAATAGGCTGAATGGGCATGGGTGTGGTTGGAAAAATGCGATATTAAAGCTGTATTTTCATCATCGGGATGGGCTGCAACATAAAGCATGGAACCCAAAAAGTTGAGTTTTTCCATTTGTCGATAAATGCCTCCTGCATCTTGTGCTTTAAGCGATAGCAAGCAGCTAAGGGCAAGGGAAAAAAGGACGAATTTCTTGTTCATGTTTAGTCGAGTTTAAAAGGCGCTCTGAAAGGTTCTGAAGCAGTAGTATTTTCTTTCCAGTATTGACGGCGCTCGGTATGAATAAGCTTGGCTGTGGAGGTGTATTGATCTCCTTTGCGAATGTATTTTTCTTCCCATCCTTCGATGGTGTAAGGGAAGTTTTTGTCAAACCAAATTGTCAAATTTCGTTGCCTACTTGGAATTGAAAGGGTGTAGTTTCCTTCTCCAAGACTTGCAGTCGCTTTAACGGGTTTAGCTTCGATATGGTTTAGTCGAATAAGTTCTAGGGCAGGTAAAAGATCAAATTCCCCCACCGGAAGGGAATTGGGGTCAAAACGAATCAGATTCCATAATTCATCTTCACTTATCGTTTTTGGAAGCGCAAGCGTTTGATCGGCTTCGCCCTCAAAATAAGAGTGAGAAATCAATTTGTTTTCTTTTTCCTCTGTGTTAAGCTGCAAATAACTTTGCCCACACCATTCCTGAATGGAAGCGACGGTTTTAATAAGTGGATGGTTTTTTCGCAAAGAAGAAAAACTACTGCTCATTATTGAATAGGGGTAAATTCCTGTCAAGAAGTTTTTGGTTCGGTTGGATTTTAAAACAGGAATTGTGGATTTTGATTTTTGATTGGCTTTTACCTGCGTTTTAGGTAAAAAGTCTTCGGTCACAAAAATCAAAACGGCATTTCCCTTGCGTTGTTCTCCATAGCGCGATTGTGTCAATTCATAAGAGCTGATTTCGGCATAACCGTCAAACCAATGCTTTTTAAAACTTTGGGAAAGTTGCCCTATTCCAATAAAGGGTAAGAAAAGAAAAATGATGAGGAGCTTTTTCATTTACTGCAAATTTTTTCTAAGGTAGCCAATACTTGAGCAACAGGCAAACCCACAATGTTGGTATAACTTCCTTCGATTTTTTCAATGGCCACGGTGCCTATCCATTCTTGAATGCCATAGGCTCCTGCCTTGTCAAAAGGTTGGTAATGATCGATGTAATAGTCGATTTCTTCTTGGGTCAAGGGTTTAAAATACACCTTGCTTATGGTATGGATTACCGTTTGTTGATGCCTTTGGGTAAAGGCAACTGAAGTGACCACTTCATGTCCATTTCCAGAAAGCTGTTGTAGCATACGCACGGCATCTTCTCGGTCTTTGGGTTTTCCTAAACATTGCTTGTTGTGCCAAACAATGGTGTCTGCAGTAATTATAACTTCCTTTTCTTTAATGTTATTAAAAGGTTCTGCTTTGAGTTTAACCAAATAATCAGAAATTTCGGCTTGCTGGAGTTCTGCGGGGAAAATTTCTTCTACCGGATGGGTTTGAATCTTAAACTCAAGGCTAATATCCCTTAAAAACTGCTGTCTTCTGGGCGAGTTAGATGCCAGAATAATGGCGTAATCTGAAAAACGTTTCATGGGTGTTAATCGTTTTTTGCGCCGATGTCCATCGACCATTTTCCTTGTACGCGGAGGGTTTGTTCTACGACATCGCGCACACAACCTTCTCCTCCCTTTTTATGTGAAATATAATTGGCAATTTCTTTAATATCGCTCACTGCATCTTGTGGACAAGCAGCTACGGCTACGTTTTCCATCACAATTCGGTCGGGTACATCGTCTCCCATATATAAGATTTCATCGGGGGAAAGGTCATAATTATCGAGCAGTTCTTGATAGGGCTCGTCTTTGTGATGTGCTCCTAAATAAATGTCGTAAACACCGAGCGCTTTTAATCGATTTCGAACGCCTTCGTTGGTTCCTCCAGATATGATGCAAACTTTGAATCCTTGTTGCAAAGCACACTTAAGCGCATAGCCGTCTTTTGTATCCATTTCACGATACATTTCTCCTTCTGAAGTAATCATTACTTTTCCGTTGGTCAAAACACCATCCACATCAAAAATAAAGGTGGTGATATTGGGTAATAAGGCTTTGTAGTTTGGTTTATCCATGTTGTTGTATTGATGCTGAAATGAGTTGATATAGTTTTTTATGATTTTCTTTTGTTAAATAGTGTAGATGGTCATTCACTATTTTTTGATCTCCGCGAAGGGCAGGCCCAGTTTGTGCTTCGCTAGGAGGGAGGTGTTTAATTTTATCGGCCGTTTCTGCAATTAGGGGCTGAAGCACCGAAAAAGGAACGCCGTGTTCTTTGCAAAGCGCTTCGCCTAAGTGATAAAGATGATTGGTGAAATTGTTGACAAAAACCGCTGCAACGTGTAGCGCTTTTCGCTGAGAGGAGTCAATGCAATGAACGGGTCCGCCTAAGCTTTGCGCTGCTTTTTGCAATAGTGCCAAATTGTTTTCAGTATTGGCTTCTAAACAAAGTGGAATGAGATTAAAATCGACCGATTTATTTTTTGAAAAGGTTTGAAGCGGGTAAAACACCCCATGGTTTTGATGCGCGTTGAGCACATTCATAGCTATGCTCCCTGCTGTGTGTGCTACGAGTCCTTTTTTATTTTCCAATGCTTTGCTCACCTCAGGGATAGCACTATCCGAAACGCTTATGAGATAAACGTCTGCGTCGGCGATTTCATTTAGATTTTGAGTGAGGGGCACTCCAAACGCCGAGGATTCCATAGTTGTAAACGAACGCCCATACCACTGTATCAATTGGATGCCGTCTTTGTTTTGCAACACCTCACAAAGATGCGTACCCACATTTCCCGCTCCTAGAAGCACTATTTTAATCATGAGATTAAAGGTAGGATTTTCCTTTTTTTTATACCTTGTAAACACCTAAATCTTATTCACCATGTTTTTATTTACCCATTTTCACACGTATTTTATTAAAAATTACCTTTTAGTTTCCACAGCGAGTATCCTCGTTTTAGGAGCTATTGGTTCTGCCAATGTGCTTCTTATCACCGCTATGAATCCCTCATTGATGTGGTGGATTGGACTCCTTTTATCGGTTATGGTAACCATGCATTTTTTGGTGTTTTTCCTTGCGCAATTTCCACCAAAGCGGGTCATAGCGTCTTTTATCTCTGGGGTAATCATTCAATTGATTATTTTAGTTTTAATCTTCCTTAATTAAATCTTAATTTCCTCCTCTTTTCCTCTATGAAGATTTATCTTTGCAGGCATAAAGAAGATGAACGTTTGATGAAAGATTTTTTTTTAAAGTACCTCGCTTCCACCCGTTTAATGGCCGTTTTATTTTTTGTCTTCCCCGCTGCTATGGGGTTGGGCACTTTTATTGAAAGTTGGTATTCTACCGATACGGCAAAAATTTGGATTTATAACGCTTGGTGGTTTGAGGTCATCATGGGCTTATTCATTTTGAATTTTATTGGTAATATTTTCCGATACCGCCTTCCTCGAAAAGAAAAATGGGCGGTGCTTTTGATTCATCTCTCTTTTATTTTAATTCTATTTGGAGCATTCGTTACACGGTACATAGGTTATGAAGGGGTAATGCCCATTCGTGAAGGGGAATCGAGCAGTACCTTTTTGTCCGAAAAAACCTATTTAACCCTTATGGTCGATGGCGAACACCAAGGGCGAGCATTGCGTAAAAAGACAGAAAAAGAGGTGTTGTTTTCGCAGCATGTCAATAACGATTTTACTTTCAACGACAATTTTAAAGGGAAGGACTACAGCATTGCATTTGTCGATTATATGGAGAATGCCACCGAAGGCTTGGTTTTGGATCCTGATGGGGAGCGTTATTTAAAAATCGTGGAAGCCAATGACGGTAACCGTCACGAACATTACCTCAAAGAAGGGGAGGTGGCTAATATTCATAATTTGCTTTTTACACTTAACAATCCTATCCAAGGCGCAATCAACATTGAAGTTGAAGATGGAGAATACTTTATTACCAGTCCTTTTTCTGGTACGTTTATGCGTATGGCCGATCAGTTTTCGGGGGATTTAATTACGGACACCAAAGCACCGCTACAATTGCGTTCTTTGTATGCCTTGTCCAATTTTCAATTTGTTATTCCCGAACCTGTTTTAAGGGGTAAGTTTGATATTGTTCCTGCTGAAGAACAGCAGCAAGCGCGACAAGATGCACTCCGCCTTGAAATTTCAACTGACGAGGGAAGCGAAACGGTGACCCTTTTAGGCGGAAAAGGTTATCGCGCTAATCCAAAAAAAGTATCCCTTGGCGATTTGGATTTTTACATTTCTTACGGTTCTTTAGAATATTCTTTGCCCTTTGAAATTCAACTCAATGATTTTGTAGCAGAAAAATATCCTGGTACCGAAAAAAGTTATGCCTCTTTTGAAAGTAAAGTAACCGTAAAAAGCGACGCGGATTTTGATTATGATATTTACATGAACCACGTTTTGGATCATAAAGGCTATCGTTTTTTCCAATCTTCTTTTGATCCAGATGAAAAAGGCACCATTCTTTCGGTCAATCACGACTGGTGGGGCACCTACATTACTTATGTAGGGTATATTTTATTGTATCTCAGTATGATGGGAATCTTTTTTATTGGCAAAACGCGTTTTAAAGATTTAGCGAAAGCCATTGATAAAATCAAAGTAAAAAAAGCGGCGCTTAGTCTTTTAGCGCTCTTGACGAGCATAAGTGCGTATGGTCAATTTGAAACGCACAACGGAAAAACAAAAATAAATTTTGATTCTTTGGTGGTTGCCGATGCTTTTCCCGAAGCACAAGCCCAAAAGTTTGGGTCTTTAATCATTCAAGATTTGGGGGGGCGAATGAAGCCCGCAAATACATTTTCTTCTGAATTGCTGCGCAAGGTAAGCAAGTCCGATACCTACAATGGATTGAATTCCGACCAAGTGCTGCTTTCCATTTTAAATGGCCCAGTAATTTGGTACAACATCCCCATCGTTTACTTAAAGCGTGGTAATGATTCCATTCGTAAAATCACAGGAATAGATGAAAAAGCTAAATACGCCCCTTTAATGGCGTTTTTTGATACGGAGGGGAATTATAAAATTGCCCCGCAACTGGAGGATGCTTATCGTGCTGGAGTACCCAACCAATTCCAGAAAGATTTCATTGAAATCGATCGACGTGTGAATTTGCTCTATGCAGCTTTAGAAGGGAAAATCCTGCGTATTTTTCCAGTTCCAGGAGATGAAAACAACAAATGGGTTTCTTATCCAGAATTGGAAGAGTATACTTTTTCGGGGACCGATTCCTTGTATGTAAACAATGTGTTGCCCCTTTATTTTCGTTCGATGCGTTTGGCAAAATCCTCTGGCGATTATAAAGAAGCGGATGAGCTTCTCGAGAGTTTAAAAGGATTTCAAAAGCGTTATGGGAGTGAAGTACTTCCAAGTGCAAAAAAAATCAATGCAGAAATTGCCTACAACAAATACGATATTTTTAAAAAATTATTTAGTTGGTACCTCTATGTGGGCTTGTTGTTTTTTATTGCTTTAATCGTTCAAATTTTCCGTGATTCTAAAGCTGTTCGCTTGTTTATCAGTGTTTTTAAAAGTGCCACTTTTGTGCTCTTTCTCTTGCATACGGCTGGACTTATTGCTCGGTGGTTTATTTCGGGTCATGCTCCTTGGAGTGATGCCTATGAATCGATGATATATGTGGCTTGGGCCACTGTTTTGTTCGGGTTTTTATTCGGTAGAAAATCAAATTTAACTTTAGCCTCGACCACTTTTGTGGCGTCCATAATTTTAATGATTGCTCATTGGAATTGGATGGATCCAGCGATTGCCAATCTCCAGCCTGTTTTGGATAGCTATTGGTTAATGATTCATGTGGCCGTTATTGTAGGAAGTTATGGGCCATTTGCTTTAAGTATGATCATTGGAATTTTAGCTTTGTTTTTAATGATTTTAACCACAAAGAAAACCAAGGCTCGAATGGATTTGAATATCAAAGAACTCACCATTATCAATGAGCTTTCGCTGACTGTTGGCTTAATTATGCTGACCATAGGGAACTTTTTGGGCGGTATGTGGGCCAATGAAAGTTGGGGACGCTACTGGGGTTGGGATCCCAAAGAAACATGGGCCCTTATTTCCATTATGATCTATGCCTTTGTCATTCATATGCGCCTCATCCCTGGCTTACGTGGCCGATGGATGTTTAACCTGGCTAGCGTTGTTGCTTTTGCTAGTATTTTAATGACTTATTTTGGAGTGAACTTTTACCTTTCAGGGCTGCATTCCTACGCCAGTGGATAAAAAATCATCACCCCCGATTTTGTGTATTACGCCATTGGATTTGTCGGCCTCTTGGGAAGTGTTTCCTATTATTTCAATAAAAAGAATTTTTCTTAGGTCTTTCTTCTTTTAGAAAAAAGGTTCCATTAATTTGGGCCTAATTAAAAAGTGTAAAAAGATGACAGCAAAAAGAAAATGGTTGCTTTATTCCATCAGTGGATTACTTTTGTTTGGTTTTGGTTTGTCCCTTCTTGGGGAAGCCATTCTTTCAAAGTATGACAACAAGACCTACTGGGGCTATTTAGGAACCTTAGCTTTGGTCGTTACCAACTCAGGGCTTTGCCTTTTTGGGCAAGCAATAATCGAAAAAATAAAAGGGGAGCGTTAAAACGCAGCGATGAATTCATCTTCATCTCGGCCGTCCATTACAAGAGCCATGGCCTTTTCTGCAATTTGATCGGTTTCCTCCGTTGGGAACCCCAACCCGATGATCAGGCGATTGAGTAAATGTTTTTCTTCCTCGTCTGCAATAAGGTCAGCAAAAACCATACGTGTAAGGTCGTACAAGCGCTCTAAACGACGTTGCTCGTTGGCCGGTGGATTGATGGGGTAGTCCTCTGGTTTAGCCATGATTTTGGCCACTTCTTCATCTTCAATTTCCAGATTTACAGCAGTTCTATTGATAAACGCTTTTTCCTCCTCAGTGATAATGCCATCGGCCAATGCAATTCGTACAATAGCAGCAAAATGATCGCGGTTACGTTGTTTAAAACCCGGAGTAAATAGATCTGAAAAAGCCATAGAAATAAATTTTTCCAAAGATAAAAAATAGCTTGCTATAATCCATTGGTTTTTTATAAATATGTAATTTGATGCTACAAAAAAAGCAAAATCAAATGAGGCCAATTAAAATTGTTAAAAACCGATCGGATATAGGTGCGGGCACCCGCGGTTCGGATATGGGTGTAGACGCATTAGAAGTGGCCGCCATCAATTTAGAAAGTGATTTTTTTCATCGCCATCCATTTATTGATATTCCAACGCATAATGAAACGATTTACGACAAGGTAAATAATACCTTTGCGAAGCGAATCCATTTTGTTGCCGAACAATGTGAACGCGTATGTGAAACGGTGGCCATGGTGCTACAGCAGAAGTGTTTTCCACTAATCTTGTCCGGCGATCACTCTTCCGCAGCAGGGTCTTTGGCTGGATTGCAATCCGCTTTTCCCCAGCAGCGTATGGGGGTTGTGTGGATTGATGCCCATGCCGACTTACACAGTCCTTTTTCCTCTCCCTCAGGCAATGTACATGGAATGCCATTAGCCGCAGCCTTAGGATATGACAATACAAAATATGGGATTAATGAAATTGATGCCGCAACGCTAGAAAGTTGGAATTCGATTAAAACTTTGGGAGGAAACCCTCCATCTCTTTTAGCAGAAGATTTAATTTATTTTGGATTGCGTTCTTTTGAAGATGTAGAAGAAAAAGTAATAGCAGAAAACGGAATCCAAAGCTATAGTGTTTCTGAAATACGTCATCGGGGGATTCAACTTTGTTTAGAAGAGGCCAAGAAGCAACTTGAAGATGTCGATTTTATTTACATCACCTTTGATGTCGATGCGATGGATTGTCATCTAATATCGCAAGGTACTGGAACACCCGAACCCAAGGGTTTTGACCCAGAAGAAATACACACGCTAATTAATGGCTTTTTTCAAACCCAAAAAGTGCGCGCGTTAGAGGTGTGTGAAATTAATCCGCTTTTGGATGAAAAAGGGAACAAAATGGCCGAAACAGCGTTTAAGATTCTACAGCGTTTATTCCCTTAATTGTTAATTCGTTATTAAACTTCTCAGGTAGGTAAAGTGGTTTTTGTCCGAAACAGAAGAGCGTTCTTTCTTCTTGGCAAAGCGTTCGACTTCTTCCAAAATACTTTTTAATTCGGTTTTTACTACAGGATTTAATTTCTCGTCTTCAAGTAAGTTTTTTCCCTGATTTACAAAGTGAATCTGTAAACTTTTTTGTGAGGTATCGGGTTGAGTTACGCTTTTAAAAAGATGCTCGTTTAAGGTGCTGAGGAGTTCCTGAGTCGATAATCCGTTTCCTGGAAGCGACGCCTGACTTTCAAAAATTTGGTTAAGTTTTCGAGTAGACAAAAAGCGATTTAAAGCTGCTCTTTGTGTATTTTGAATGCGAAACAGCATTCCTGTTGGTGCGAATTCGGCGACCAGCGATTTTCTTTGTAACCATTCTTGCGTATCCCAAAGGTTCTTTTTTAGAAAGTTTAAAGCGGCAAGTTGTTTTGTTTTATCTACATTTCTATAGGTCATCACTTCCTTTTGATTGGTGGTATGAAGTGTTTCATTTACCCCTCCAACGAGGGTGTGCACATGGTAAATGTAGCGACGATAAACCCCAAGCATTTCCCCATAGAGTTCCTTTAAATCATCAAAGTTACTGCTGGGTGAAAGTGTCCATTCTTTTAAATTATCGGCTACTATTTTCAAATTACTCAAGCCATAAGTACTTGCTTTAATGGGGTCATCACCAATATTTTCGGTTTGTGAATTAGGGTCATTTCCTCTTCCGCCAAACATGTACACGGGGTTGAGCGATTTTTTATCCACCCATGCACTTAAGCGTTGTTTTTCATTTTCGGAGGTGGTTCCAAAATAGCGATATCCCCAATCGATTGCATAATCATCATAGGGACCCATTTGACGCACAAAGCGGATGTTTTTGTCCCCTGGTTGTGCTACATAATTATAACGTGCATAATCCATAATGGTGGTGGCTATCCCATATTTTTGGGTAAAGTTTCCTGAACGTAGAGAATCTACCGGATAGGCACTACTGGCTTTCATATTGTGGGGTAATCCAAGAGCATGTCCCACTTCATGGGCTATTACTCTCCGCATCATTTCCCCAATTTCCTTTTCGGGTGTGTTTAGGCTTCGTGCTTTTGGATTGGCTGCGGCCGTTTCCAGCAAATAGCGGTTTCGATACGATCGTAAGTGATTGTGATACCAAATGATATCACTTTCTAGGATTTCTCCTGTACGGGGATCAGAAACGCTAGGGCCTACAGCATTTCTGGTGTTCGAAGCAACATAGCGAACAGTGGAATAGCGAATATCTTCGGGGCTAAACTCTGGATCTTCCTCTTTACTGGGTGGATCTTTAGCAAGAATTGCATTTTTAAATCCTGCTTTTTCAAAAGCGGAATTCCAATCTTCTATTCCGAGCTTAAAGTACTTCCTCCATTTTAACGGAGTGGCAGGATCGAGGTAATATACAATCGGCTTAACGGGCTCAACCAATTCTCCACGGGCATAGGCTTCTTTGTCTTTTGGTTCTAAACGCCAACGGCGAATATATGGAATAACTATCGGCTTTTAGGGCTTCGGAACTAAAATCGGTTTTTTTTATGCTAAACCATCCTACTCGCTCGTCGCTATAACGCACGGGCATGGGGTTTTCGGGCAAGGCTATAAAGGAGTGGTTGACTTGAAAGGTAAAGGTGTCAGAACGGTTGGCTCGCGGAGGTTTATTGACAGAAAAAGTGAGAGTATGGGTGATTTCCGTGTTTTTAGGGTAGCTTTTCGCTTGGTCGATGGTGCTTCTTTTTTTGTCTACACCCCCTATTTTATAACGGTCTTTATCATTTTTTCGAATAATGTTAAACCCAGGAGAATCAGCTAAAAAATGCACGCTAACGTCCACTAAAAAGCGATCGGTTTCTTTGTTTTTAATTGGAAAAGAAGCCAAAATGGGGGTGAGGTTATTTTCTTTTACACTCAGCGCGATAGGGTCTTCCTCTTCAGCAATATTTGAAAAACTAATTTGCCGCAACTGAATGGCATTTCCTCTTTTTGTAAAACGAACAACTTGCTCCGCTGTTTTAGACCCTGCATTCAAATAGGCAGAATAATTGGCAGGTAATTGTGCAAAACGGGTCACCACCAAGAGATCTTTATTCAGAAGTGCTTCTGAAATTTCAAAGTAAAGGGTGTTGTCTTCATCCAGATAGGTTGTTATTAGCCCTTTTTGGGAAGTCATTTTTTGTGTCAAAGAATCGATCACCTTTTTTTTCGTTTCTTTTTTTTGTCCTGCCAGTTGGAAGGGAAGGGCAAGGAGTAGAAGAAGGTAAAGACAGTGTTTCATATTATTCTTTTTTAGAAAATGAGTTGACGAGCAATTCATTATGGGTTTCTATTTATTTTCAGAGTTTTCTTTTTCTTTCTTTTTCTTTTTTGGGTGACTGGCACTTAACTTAAGCGATAGGATATGGTAATTGGCATCTGCAGCAAAATTTTCGGTTGATTTTTGATAGATGTAACGAAAGTTCAATGTGGTTTTTCCTGCCAATTTCAATTTGCTTCCTACCCCATAACGGTAGGCGCGTTGTTCTTCTTCATTATAGGTGTGAAAGTATTCAAAAAAAGAATTTAGGGTCGAGCGACCAATCTTTGATTTTCCATTCGTAGCTAGGTCGAAAACGAAACCCTTTTTTAATGCGGTTTTCTCGATCTAAAGAAAAGCGGTACTGATATCCGAGACGAAATGCCAAATTTCCTCCCTTTACTTTCAATTTTTTTTCCACATTAAATCGGTACCGAAGCATATTTTCAAATCCTTGAATTCCCCCCTGATTATCATTTCTATAGAGGTAACGAAATTCCCCTCCAAACTTTAATCGTTTGATGGGGGAGTAGTAGGCAGCAATTTCACTGATGTGGGTATCAACGGTATTAAAATCTTCTTTTAAGCGAAAATGTTGGGTAAATTCTGCATCCCATTCTTTATTGATTTTCACTTTGTATTCGACGGCAGACCATAGCTTGTTTTCCTGTTCTTGTGCAAAAGCAGAAATTCCAATGAAGATGATTAAAACAAATAAACGCATAGAAGGGTGGCTTAGTAAAACAAATGAACAACCACTTGGTTAAGCGATTCGTCAATCTTGATAATTCGGTGATTTTTAATCTGGATGTTTAATTTTTTCTCTTGTTTTAAGATTTCATCTTCTAGGTCAATTTTTCCTTCTTTTTTTACAGGAAGAAGCAATACAATTCGTCGGTTGAGCGATTGATCTAAAGGATGCACGTGATCGCGATACGCAAATCGAATCAATACCAGCTCCCCAAAAACAATGAACAACAAAACAAATACATTGATTAACCCCAATTCAAACAGGGATAAAAAATCGTTAGAAAGGGCATTAATGACCGCCATTCCAATGGTGATGAATAAATAGGTCATTTCCTCTGTTTCTAATGGCGCAGTCCGATAACGTATGATGCCAAAAATGGCGAATAAGCCCAGTGCCATTCCCAAATTCAAATCGAAATTTTTAAGTGTGTAGCATAAAAAATAGACCACTAAACTGATCATTAAAAAAGTAAAAGAATACCTTCTTAAGCCAATATGCCGGCTGGTTAAATAAATCATTAAACCGATAAAGGCAAGATGAATACCGAGTCTAAGAATGGCAGCATGTAAATCTATTGTGGGGGATCTATGAATAAAAACATCAATTTAGTTTACCGTAAATATAAAATTTTGTGTTTAAAAAATTAACTTTACCACTATGACTTTAATGAACAGAAGAAAACTTATTCCGCTTGCGTTCTCATTTCTCTTTTTCCTAAACTGTGGAAAAAATACTCCTGAGGTGGCCATCAGTACAAGTCCTCCTGATGTAGACACAGGCGAATTGCCTTATATCCGAATCAGCACGGCATCCTTAATCGAGAATGAACCCAAAGTGCCAGGAATGATGGTTGTGTTTGAAGACCAAGAGGTGACCTTTAATGCCCCCATCGGTATTGAATACAGAGGTTCTACCTCTTTTCGATTGTCGAATAAAAAATCGTATGGTTTAGAAACTTGGGATGAAAATAATGAAGATGTCGACGCTTCTCTTTTGGTTTCCCTGAAGAAGAAGATTGGATTTTGACAGGGCATGTTTTTAATGCGGCCAACAATACGCTTTTTGACCCGACGTTAATCCATCACTATTTGGGTTATACTCTTTATGAACGCATGGGAAGATATGCCAGTCGTTGCAAATTTGTTGAATTGGAAATCAACAACGATTACAAGGGCTTGTACGTTTTTATGGAAAAACTAAAAAGGGACAATGGGCGAATTGACATTGAGAAAATGACCGCTGATGACAATGCTCTTCCGGAGCTCGCTGGCGGTTATATTCTTAAAATCGATAAAACCTCAGGGGGAGATGTAGCTCCAGGGCAACCACTTTCCTATTACGAGACCAATTGGGCTGACGATGCCCTCTACACTTCAGAGAATAGTTTTCGTTCCGATTATGATATAGTGGGGCAGCCCCTATCGATTGAGCCTTACGGGCCTCCTTACCATGCTAATCAATTTTTAGAAACCTATTTTTTATATGATTATCCAAAAGCGGAAGAAATCACCCCAGCACAAAAAAATTACATTCAAGATTATGTCAATGCTTTCGAAACAGCATTAATCAACGATGCGCCCAATGCGGCTGATCCTACCTACTTACAATTCATCGATTTAGATAGTTTTGTCGACTTTTTTATTATTAACGAAATAACGGGGAATGTCGATGGGTATCGCATCAGTACATTTATGCATAAACCTCGAAATGGAAAATTAAAAATGGGTCCAATTTGGGATTTAAATATCGGGTATAATCGACAAGGACGCGTTCCTTTTGACGATTGGATTGCCAACTACAATACCCATGTGCCGCAAGACGCTTGGATGGTTCCTTTTTGGTGGACGCGCCTCTTGGAGAGCGATGTGTTTAAAGCGCGACTAAAACAACGTTGGCAAACCTTTAGAGCCGGCGCGCTATCGACTGGGAATGTGGTTGGACTTATTAATGAAACTTCGGATTACCTTACTGAAAACGGTGCGGTAGAACGCAATTATAACCGCTGGGACGGGATCGACGTAAATTACAGCGAGGTCATTTCACAGTTAAAGTCCTACATGGAAAATCGATTGAATTGGATGGACTCCCAAATCAATGGATTTTAGTATTAAAAAAAAGATCAATTAAATAGGGATTTCGTATCCATTAAAACAATAGTTCATTATGAATTTTGATTATTCAGAGGCTTCCCTCGCTTGGCAGAAACGCATCCAAACTTTTATGGAGGAACATCTTTATCCTCATGAAGAAAAAATGCATCAATTTCATCAAGACCCACAGCATTTGTGGCAAGATTATCCTGCCTTGGAGGAATGGAAAAAAGCAGCAAAAAGTCAGGAATTATGGAATTTATTTCTTCCCAAAAATTATGGTGCGCTTAGCCCCGGATTAACCAATCTTGAATACGCTCCGTTGGCTGAGCTCATGGGCCGATGTAAAGTCGCCTCAGAGGTATTCAATTGCGCTGCCCCCGACACTGGAAATATGGAGGTATTGGCCAAATATGGAACAGAACAGCAACAGCAAAAGTGGTTGACCCCCTTGATGAATGGGGAAATTCGTTCCGCTTTTTTAATGACCGAACCTACAGTGGCTTCTTCGGACGCTACCAATATAGAAACGTCCATTGTTCGCGAAGGGAACGAATATGTAATTAATGGCAGAAAATGGTGGTCTTCAGGCGCTATGCGTCCACGCTGCGAGATTTTTATCTTAATGGGAAAAACAGATCCTGAAGCTCAGCGACACGAGCAACAAAGCATGATTCTTATTCCAAGAAATACTCCGGGTGTAGAAATTGTTCGCCCGCTTCGTGTTTTTGGAAATCTAGATTCGCCGGAAGGCCATGCAGAAATAAAATTAACCAATGTGCGTGTGCCTGTAGAAAACATTCTTTTAGGGGAGGGGCGTGGGTTTGAAATTGCACAGGGACGTTTGGGCCCTGGGCGAGTTCACCACTGCATGCGACTCATTGGAGCAGCCCAACGTGCATTGGAAATGATGGCAAATCGAGTGGCAGAAAGAGAGGCTTTTGGAAGAAAAATAAAAGATTTCAGCAGTATACGTCAAGACATTGCCCTATCGGCAACCGAAATAGAACAAGCCCGTTTATTGACCCTAGCTTGTGCCGATAAGATCGACAAGTTCGGTGCAAGGGGAGCAAAGAATTTGATTGCAATGATCAAAATCATCGTTCCAAAAATGACCATGCAAGTCGTCGATAGAGCCATACAGGCCCACGGAGGGATGGGCGTTTGTCAGGATACTCCCTTGGCCGACTTTTGGATTTATGCGCGTAAAATTCGAATTGCTGATGGCCCCGATCAAGTACATATGTATCAATTTGCTAGAAATTTAGTTCGCGACTACTATAGAGAAGCCTAATTTTTGAAAGGGCAGAAGTAATATGATTCGAATATATTCAACCCTCTTTTTTTTAAATGTAAAAAGTGTAGTCTTCTGCTTCTTGTTTTTTATTTGTTTTGAAGGAACTGCGCAATTGAGCCGCCAACATTACATTCCTCCAATTACGAGTTCAGATCAAGGGAATGCCGATCCGTTGGATCAATATTTTTATATTTCTACTCCAGAAGAAAACCCTGTAAATTTCAAAATCATTCCTGTAGGCACAGCCGAATCTTTTCATGTTGTTGGACAGGTTTCTCGCGATGTGTATTACCGATACAGTGTTGCCAGTGCAGGCTATTCACAATTGGTAGTCGATCCGAAAACAACAAGTAGGGTAATGACAAATGCAGGCTATATCATAGAAGCAGATTCACCCATTTATGTTTCTGTTCGGATGAATGCAGGGAACAATGCACAAGCAGGAGCTTTAGTGAGCAAAGGAGAAAATGCTTTAGGAACGCAGTTTCGAATTGGGACCTACAACAATGCAGGTTCTCCCCAATCCAACTACATGAACTTTTTCAGCTTCATGGCTACCGAAGACAACACCACGGTTCAGTTAACCAATAATCGAACGGAAGGACTGGTAATTCAAAACTTTGGAAATGAGCAATTTCCCATCAATGATATTGAACTTGATCGTGGAGAGAGTTATGTGGTTGCACTAAAGGTTACAGATAACAATGGTAATGTAATCGATCCTAACCGCGATGGTTTGATTGGAACGCTTGTGGCTTCTGACAAACCCATTGTAGTAAACACAGGATCGGCCAATGGAAGTTTTGGGAGTGGGGGAGCAAGGGATTACGGAATTGATCAAATTGTTGATCTTTCTAAAATAGGAAACGAATACATCTTTGTGCGTGCCGATGGACCTAGTGATTTTGAAAATGCACTTTTGGTTGCCCATTACGACAACACCAACATTTGGGTCAACGGACAAACCGAACCAATTAATCCGACGCCCTTAAACGCAGGGGACTATTTTTTAATTGAGGGCGATCAGTACATTGACGGAAACATGTATGTACGCACTTCCCAAGATGTATTTGCTTATCAGGGAATTGGAGGGGTGTCTGAAGCCAACCAAGGAATGTTTTTTGTGCCTCCCTTGAGCTGCGAAAATAGAGGTGCGATCGACAATATTGCGCAAATCGATATGATTGGTGCCATTAATTATTCAGGTGGATTGACCATTGTTACTAAAAAGGATGCCGAAGTTCTTGTCAATGAAACTCCCGTAGCCAATCTTCCATCGGTGGTGGTGTTTGGACCACGTGAGGTGGTAGGGAAAGGAGATTATGAAACCTATATTATCCGTGGACTCAATAATAACATTACTGTTCGTAGTTCCGATGAGTTATATGTCGCTTATTACAACATTAACGGCTCGGCAAGTTCGGGAAGCTTTTATTCAGGGTTTCCTAGCAACCCTCAGCTTTCATTTTCACTTACTGCAGCAGCTTTAGGAAATTGTATTAATGCCGAGGGAGGGTCCAATATTGTTTTGAATGTGGCCAATGCTGGAAACTTCGACACCTTTCAATGGTACCGCCAAGACCGAGCATTAAATCAACTGATTGCTGTTTCCAGTGCCAATTCATTTACGTTTCAGCCCACCACCACAGGCGACTATTTGGTGGTTGCCTCCATTGCGTGTTCCGGTCAAACCTATGCTTCTCGAGCGGTCCCCATTAGCATATGCCCACCCGATGCCGATTTCGATGGTGTTTTGGACGCTATTGATCTTGACAATGACAACGATGGAATTTTAGATGCCAACGAAGCCGACGGAGACGGTCGATTTGATTTTTCTACGATTAGCGCTCCAACCTTGGAATTGGAGAATGGACAAAACATTACCCTTGATGCCTCTTTTTCGTCTTCTAATGGAAGTCCACTCAGCGGTGATGCTCAAGGTGGGATTCTTGCAGAGCTAGCACCAGGGATTGGAACCGACCAACTGTATACGTTGCGTTTTAGCGAGCCTCTTAATATTAAAATTACGGCAACTGAAAACACCTTGGCCTCAGTTGAAGATGCCTATTTCGTTTGGAGAACCGTAGAAGAAGATGAACTTATTGTGGTTTGGGATCCTGAAAATGAATTATTGATAGATTCCGATTTTGACGGAAAATTCGAAACGGGAGTATCCGTTTTTTCAAGTTCTGAAATTCGTTTTAAAATCAACCCTGAAACCCTGAGAAACCGCACCTTTACTTTTTTAGCCCGTTCACTATCCGGCTTGGTTTTGTTACACCAACAAAACAATCCCACAGCGCAAAGTTCCTATTTTGCACGTGTAAAAAGTTACGATTATGATTTAGATACCGATAGTGATTTGTTTTTGGATTCCTTTGATTTGGATAGTGATGGTGACGGATGTTTTGATCTAGTAGAAGCCGGTTTTGGAAATCTGGATGAAGACAACAATGGGCAGCTTGGACAAAGCCCTTTGGTGTTCGATCTTGGAAATATTGACCGGAGAGGACGCTATGTTGGGCATGATTATGCACAACTGCCTGAAGTAAATGCCGCGGGTATTCCTTCCTTCCAATCTTTTACTGCTGCTCCCCAAATTATAGCCGGAGGACAACCGCAATCGTTTCAAGTGTGTGAAGGTTTTTCCGCACTTTTTGAAGTGACTGCCGCATTTGATGGCAACCTTAGCTATGCTTGGCAAAAATGGAATAGTGATTTAGAAAATTGGGAAGACCTAGCCGATGAATACCCTTTTAGTGGTGTCAGTTCAAGTCAGCTATCGCTTCAAAATGCAGCGCCAATACATGAAGGCAATTATCGGGTGCTCCTACTGTCGAGTACTTATGCCTGTCCTGTAGCTTCCGATGAAAGTGCTTATTTGAATGTACAACGAAGTCCAGCGAGGCCAAGCCTTTCGCCCTTAAGTGTTTTTTGTGATCTTCCAGGATCAAATTATTTAGTTGCCGACTTAACTGTAGAAAACCAACCTTCTTCTCTTACTTTAGAATGGTTTGCGTCCCTCACTGAGGATACACCGCTTTCCCCTTCAACCCCTCTTGAACGAGATGCAACTTATTTTGCACAGTTTCGGTCGCTTAATGGATGTACTTCTTCAGAGCGCAGTTCAACCACCGTTTATATTGCGCCACTCCCAGAATTGACTACCCCTTCGATTCGTATAGAGCAATGTGATGAAGATGGTGTAAGCGATGGGGTGAGTTTATTCAATTTAAACGAATATGCGAAACGCTTGTCCAATAGCAGTTCCCTCACCTTTGCCTTTTTTGGTTCTGCGGATTTTTCTTCCACCTCCCAAATTTCATCTCCGACTCAATATGCCAATCAGCCTTTTAACGATTTGGTTTTTGTGCAATTGATTAGCCCTTTTGGTTGCGTTGCAACGGCAAATTTGGAAATTCAATTGGGGGCAAGCACCATTTCCGATGACTTTATTCGATATTATGCGGTTTGTGATGATAGTCCTGCTGAAAACCAAGATGGTTTGAGTGTTTTTACCCCTGAGGTGTTTGAAAATTTAAAATTGGAATTAATCGCCAAACACCCCGCTTTTTCGGCCCAAAATTTGAGTTTTGAATTTTATCCCCAATTGAGGGATGCACTTACCAAACAAAATCAAATTGACGTCGGACAACCCTATTTAACACAAACTCCAGGTGAGCAAGAAATCTGGGTGAATATTGAAGCGGTGGCACTGAATACAATCAGTTGTATTGGACTGAAACAAATCGCTTTTTTCTATGTTGAATCTAGACCAATAGCGCATGCTGTTAGTCTTCCTAGAGCATGTGATGGGGAGGATGACCTCGACACGGACGATCGGGACGGTTTCTTCCCTTTCGATACTTCATCGCTTTCTAGTGATGTGCTTCAAAACCAAACGGACGTCACCTTGTTTTTTTTCGATCCGGAGGGGATTTTAATTGGAAATGAATTACCCAATCCTTACCTCACTTCGTCCAAAACAATTACCATTCGGGCAGAAAAAAATGCCACTTATCCCGAAGTGGATAATCCGCAGCGCCCTTGTTTTGATAGCACAACCTTGTCTTTTTTGGTCGATCAAAAGCCTTTTGCGCAAGCGGTTGAAATTATTCCGCAATGCGATAATGGAGAAGATTTAACCGATGGAATTAGTCCTTTCGATACCAGTTCACTGACCCTTTCTATTTTAGCTTCTTCAGAAGAAAATCAAACGTTGAGTAATACTTTGGTAGTCTATACTTATCGCGATTTAGAGGGAGGGCTTCAAACGGCAACCAACACCTTGCCCAACCCTTTCTTTACTTTTAGTCAGCAAGTAACCGTTACCTTAACCCAACGTATAAATCCTGCTTGTGCCACCCAAATACAATTGGATTTTCGGGTGAATGCTCTGCCAGAAATTGATGTTCCCGAGGAGGTTATTCGCTGCATCAATGCTCCGCCAGAACCGATTGGTTATTTCACGGAAGATGCCTCCATTTACGCCTACCAATGGGTATACATCAATGATGCTGATGAGCGCTTTCCTTTGAACTTTTCAACCCCTACTATATTTCCCGATTTGTCGGGACGCTACGAGTTAACAGCGACCACCTTAGACGGTACAAATTGTAGTTTGATAAAAACCATACGTGTGGTGGATTCTAGTAGGGCAGAAATAGATCCTATTGCTGTGCAAATCGATGACTTAAATCAATCGGGTGAGCACAGCGTTATTTTACTCACGGACAATTTGGGTATTGGAGACTATGAATACTCGATTGGTTTTGAAGAAGGACCCTATCAATCTGACCCAGAATTTTACGACATGCCCTCTGGCCCTTTTGTGTTGTATGTACGCGATAAAATGGGATGTGGAGTAAGCAGCTTTCGCAACACCATTCTTGCCTATCCTCGTTTTTTTAGTCCTAATGCAGATGGAAAAAACGACATTTGGAACATTCAAGGGATTTCTTACGACTTTTATCCCGATGCGGAAGTGAGCATTTTTGACCGTTATGGAAGATTGCTAAAAAAATTCAATCCTGTTTTTGGTGGTTGGGACGGCCGCTACAACGGAAATCCAATGCCCTCTACCGATTATTGGTTCATCTGTACTTTAGGGGAAGAGCAAACCGTAAAAGGCCATTTTAGCTTGCTTCGGCAGGGGAATTAGAACTGAAAGCCCAAAGCCAATTGATGGATACCGTTATTGGAAAAAACGGTGTTTCCTGAAAGGGTGATGTAATTGTAGGAAAATTGTAGGTTGAGGTAATCGATGCCCAGAATGGGTGTAGTCCATTTTAAAGGCGATTTTAAATTAATGTTTTCAATAGACGACCCTGCGCCAACAAAATCTCTTCGGTGCGAAATTCCTCCCCAAATTATTCCTCTTCGGAAATAGCGATAGAGTTTAAAATTAAAATCGACCATTTGCTCTTTACTCAGTTCGAAGGTTTGGTACAACACCGAAGGGGATAAAGCCCAATCGGAGGGAGTGTAGTGCACGTATTTAATACCCAATAGATAGCGACGAAAACGGGTTGCTCTATTCGGATCATTGTACAATTGGATTGTACTGCTGAGTAAATTTTTAACGGTTAAATTGAATTGCCAATGAGTCGTAATGAATGCAATGCTTGCGTCTGCGTTTAAATAACTATTGGTGCCTTGGGCAAGAGACAGGGTAGGGTCGTCAGAGGTGAAATCATAATCTGTTCCATCAAATGCATTTTGTAAATTCCCAACACTCAATCCAAAGTACAGCGCTTTCAGCTTATCGCTTTTGGTGGGGAAGGTGCGCTTTGTATTCCATACCACATCTTGAAAACTTATGTGATGCGCATAGGTGGCGTAAAAACCATTGCGGTGGTGGTAGCCATTTTTATCTGAAAAAACATGAATAGCAAGTTTGGATTTTGCACTTGCATTGTATTCTATAGTAAAGGATTGTAGGTTGGGCGCATCGTTTTGTTCGATCCATTGTTGCCGTAAAACAGAAGAAATTTTAACTCCTGAAACACGATCTCCTGCCATGGCGGGGTGGGCCAAATAGACGTTCCCAGAAAGATAGTCGGCATACAAAGGGTAGCCTTCCTGCGCATGTACCCCATACGTATGTAGAAAAAAGCCAATGCACCCTAGAAGGAAAACCAATCTTTTTTTTGAAAAGGAAGCAGTAGCTAAAGAAATGATAGTGGTGTTTATGAGTAAAAGTAAGAAAGATTTTTAGGTGTAGAAAACGGAAAGAAACGAAGCTCCCCGTTTTCTAGCATTTATTTTCCAATAAGGTGCAATTGGGTTTGTCTCTGATTGACATAGTCAAAGCCATTTTCTCCATAAAAACCCGCTTCCTCCAGCATGATTCTAACGTCTTTCCCCCAGGTTTTTAAATGCACTTTTGTGTTGAGTTCAATGGCATAAACCGTGTTTTGATGCAACGGCCATTCTCCGGAACCATCGACCCCATCTTGCGCATCCCACATCCCAAAGGTAGTCCCTGCCGAATGTCCATAACTCCCAAGCGGATGAGTGTAAATTTGCGGACGATACCCTTGTTCTTTCCCTAAGGACAGAGCCATTTTTAGGGAAGTGTTTCCTGTGCGCCCTGTCTGAAAAGTGGAAGTAAAAATATCTTGTACTTCATTTCCTCTTTTCAGCGCTTCTTCAAGCTCTTTGGGCGCTTGCGCTTCTCCTCGTTTTAAAACATAGGCGAGTTGTTGGCAATCGGTATTCAAACCCAAATAAGTGATCCCGAAATCACAATGCACTAAATCTCCGGGTTGAATGACATCGTATTTCGATTTTCCATCAAAAGCGTATAAGTCGCTATTGTCGGCCCGTTGCACATCAATGGTCGGGTGAAACCAAGTCGATAATCCCATCTGAAGTACTTTTTCTCTTAGCCACCACACCACATCGTCTGTTGTGGTTACCCCTGGGGTAATCACCTCGGTGGAAAAGGCTTCTGCAATAATGGCGTGGGTAATTGCAACCAGCTGGTTGTAAACAACCATTTCTTGGGGGGTTCTTGTTTCAATCCAAGCCACTGCTAGGGGTTCGGCAGAAACAATTTTCTGTTGCAGTTTTTTAGGAAGTGCAGCTCGAAACAAGGCTTCGTCTGTAGCGGCAAGTCCATCAGTGATGCCGTAGTGTTCCGATTGGTTTAACGCAATAACATCAGGGTTTTTCTCTTGCAGGTAGTTGGGAAGCGCTTAGAACTGGTCGGGTTCTTTTTCTTTGTTACATTTCGAGTCGATTAATTTCCCGAAAGGATAGCGCGTCATGGCCGCACGTTCAACTTCTCCCGTTTTTTTGTTTTGGGTAAAAACAAGAATGGTTCTCCTCCTCGCATTTAGCCAAGTAGGAGGGAGCAATGTTTTTAATACAGGGTCTTCGTTATATTCGCGCGTAATGATCACCCAACAATCGATATTGTGTTCTTTCATCAAAGCGGGTAAAAGCTTTTCGAGTCGCTCTTTTTGAATGTTTTCAAGTGCGATGGCCCGCTCTTTTAAAGGAAGAATAGCTTGACCCGCTACAGTTTGAGTAAATAAACAAAGGAGAAAAGAAAAAAGAAAAGATCGCATACTCGGTTTTTAATGTAGATTTAATTTACCATGAGGAACATTTTCCTTACGGATGTCATTAAATATAAGAAATCATTGCAGATTTAAAATTCTTTATGGGCTAACTTATGGCCTTTAGGCTTAAGTCAATATTGCGAGCGGAATGCGTAATTGCCCCTAATGAAACATAATCAACGCCTGTTTCTGCAATGCCGACTATGGTTTCTTTTGTAATGTTTCCCGATGCTTCGGTAGGGAATTGTCCGGTATTAATTTCCAAGGCGTTTTTTAGTTCTTTCGGGTTCATGTTGTCCAACAGCAAGCGGTTGATCCAAGGAAAGTTGAGGCAGGTTTTTACTTCTTCCAGTCCACGGGTTTCCACAATTACATCCAAAGGTTTTTTTAATGTATTTAAATAAGTACGCAACTTTTCAAGGGTTAGTTTCAGGGAGCCGTTATAATCAATGTGATTGTCTTTAATCATGATGGCGTCGTACAAACCCATTCTGTGATTGACTCCCCCGCCAATTTGCACGGCCCATTTTTCGGCATGACGAAAGTTGGGTGTGGTTTTACGCGTATCCAATAATTGACAGGAGGTGTGTTCTATCATTTGTGACAGATGCTTTGTAAGTGTTGCAATTCCACTCATCCGTTGCATGCAATTCAAAACCAAGCGTTCACTGGCCAATAGCGACTGAGAGGAACCTTCAACTTCAAAGACAATGGCTCCTTTTTTTACTTTCTCACCATCAGAAACGAAAGTCTTCATCGATAAAGAGGAATCGTATTCTTCAAAAATCAAGGAAGCCATTTCCACCCCCGCAATAACGCAATCTTCTTTAACCAACAATTGAGCGCGGTGTTTTTCAGAAGAAGACAAACAGGCTAAGGCAGAATGATCCGCTTCCCCGATATCTTCTATTAAAGCAGATTGAATTAATTTTTTTAAGGGTTCCTTGTATTGTGTTTGAAAACTTTTAGCCATTGTTTGCATTATAAAAAGTTCCTTGATTGATTTTGATTTGTTGGGATTGCTTTATTAAAATATACGCCACACTCACCATGTTTCTCAATTCACAAAATTGAGGGGTGAGTTTTAGTTTTTGATACAAACTTTGCGTTTCTAAGTAAATCGCTTCTAATTTTTTTTCAGCTTCTTCTAGTCCTTTCGTGGCTTTGAAAATACCCGCATAGGTGGTCATAACTTCCCGAAGACGCATTTTTAAATCTGAAATTTGTTTTGTTTTCCCCACAGCAATTTCCGTTTTGCCTTCCCATTCTGGGAGTGCTTCGTAAAAATCATCGGACAAGGCTTCTTTTTCAATGTATTTTTTACTGTCTAGGGCGGCACGATGAGCAAACACAAGCGATTCTAAAAGTGAATTGGAAGCTAATCGGTTGGCTCCGTGCAAACCTGTATGACTGCATTCTCCAATGGCATACAATCCGTCTAGGTGACTTCTACTATGTGCGTTAACAGCAATTCCACCGCAAAAATAATGCGCTGCTGGAGCAATCGGGATAGGCTGCTCGGGCACCTCTATTCCCAATTGACAACAGGTGGCATAAATGGTAGGGAAGTGGTTTTTAAATTTCTCATTGTCAATGCTGCTACAATCCAAATCGATGGAGGAGGAGTTGTTTTTTTGCATTTCTTGCGCGATGGCTCTGGCTACCACATCGCGAGGGGCTAAATCTTTTCTCACGTCATAGCCTTCCATAAAAGCTTCTCCGCGCTTGTTTTTCAAAACTGCACCTTCGCCGCGCACGGCTTCGGTAATCAAAAAAGTGGCTCCATCTACCTTTGGGACCAAAGCAGTGGGATGAAATTGAACATAAGCCAATCCTTGGATTTTAACTTTTGCTCTGTAGGCCGCACCTAGACCATCTCCGGTGGCTCCATTTGGGTTGGTGGTATGTTTATACAATTGGCCAGCTCCCCTGTGGTTAGAACGGTAGCTTTGCTGCCAATGGTTATAATTTCCTCTTTTTCTTTAGAAATGACATAGGCACCATAACACTTTTTGTTTTCGGTTTTGGTGTGATGATCGGTTATGAGGTCAACCAAAACATGATTTTCCAAACACTGTACATTGGGAAAGGTTTTTATTTTTTTAATCAGCGCTTGTTGAATTTGCAGCCCTGTTTGGTCTTTATAGTGTACAATTCGCTTTTCTGAATGTCCGCCTTCTTTGGTGAGGTGTAATTTTTTTTTCTTCGTATCAAATTGAGCTCCCCAGTGTTGAAGTTCTTTTAGGCGTTCATGTCCTTCTTCGATTACAAATTCGACCACATTTTTGTCGCATCTTCCATCACCAGCGATAAGGGTATCTTCAACATGCTTTTCAAACGAATCTTTTTTGAAGTTGGAAACAACGGCAATTCCGCCTTGGGCATAACGCGTGTTGGTTTCCATAAGCTCATCTTTAGCGATGAGTACCATTTTTATTTCAGGATGGTGCTCGGCTATTTTAATGGCATAGGTGAGTCCAGATATACCACTTCCGATAACAAGAAAGTCTGTTGTCATATATTTAGCCAAGGGCAAGCATTCGGTCAATGGGGGCTTTGGCCGCTGCCATCAGTTTTGCGTCGAGTTCAATTTCTGGAAGTTCGTGGCGCAGGCAGTTGTATAGCTTTTCGAGTGTGTTGAGTTTCATAAAGGCACATTCGCTGCAAGCACAGGTATCATCTTCTACGGGAGCAGGGATAAAGGTTTTTTCGGGGCATCGTTTTTTCATTTCATGCAAAATTCCCGCTTCTGTAGCCACAATAAAAGTTGTGGCTTGGCTTTGCTGTACATGTTTCAGCAAGCCGGAAGTGCTACCGACATAATGCGCAATGTCCAACACTTGAGATTCACTTTCGGGATGGGCAATGAATTCGGCCTTGGGGTGTTCTTTGGCCAAAGCAACAATTCGTTCAAACGAAAAGGCTTCGTGCACTATACAGGCTCCGTCCCACAAAATCATATCTCGACCCGTTTCTTTAATGAGGTAGCTTCCAAGATTTTTATCGGGTGCAAACACGATCGGGGTTTCCTTTGGAATGGATTCAATTACCCGCACGGCATTGCTGGAGGTGCAAACAATATCACTGAGGGCTTTTATTTCTGCCGAACAGTTGATGTATGTTACCACAACCGCGGTGGGGTGTTGTTCTAAAAAGGCTTTAAAGTCTTGGGGGGGACAAGAATCGGCCAAGGAGCATCCCGCTTTTAAATCGGGAAGCAGTACTTTTTGCTCGGGTTAATGATTTTAGCGGTTTCCGCCATAAAATGCACACCCGCAAATACAATAATGTCAGCTTCTACTTGTTCTGCCGCCTGGGCCAAATAAAGACTATCGCCCAAATAATCGGCTATTTCTTGGAGAGCTTCTTCTTGGTAATAATGGGCAAGAATGACCGCGTTTTTTTCTTTTTTTAACCGTTGGATTTCTTTAACCAATGAATTTCCAGAGGGGATAGGAGTGTCTATAAATCCTCTGCGTTGAAGTTGGGGGAGGTGGATCGAATTTTCGGTTGTTTTCATATGCAACCCAAAAATAGTGAAAAAACGATGCTCTTACTAGCTCTTGGGTTTTCTTTTGCGGAGAAAGAGGGATTCGAGTATGTCATTTCACAAAAATAGCTAAAGCCGAAAAACACTGCTTATCTCAAGCTATTGTTTATAACTACATCGAATTTTACGTAATTTGACTTGTGTTGTAAAAAAAGAATGTTTTGTTTTTATTGGGCCAACACAATGCCAATCATTGCTAAAATAAAATAAATGGCTATGGTTTTGGCTCCTTCATAATTTTTAGAGAACCGCTGTCCAAATAAAAGGACTAACAACGCAAGCGATCCAACAATAAGTCCAAGAAAACCCATAGAACTATTATCATTAAAATAAAATCAATAATACCAATAAGACACAACATGCCTGAAATTAATTCTAAAATTGTAACGGAAATCAATGCTACTGAAATTAATGTTGGTGGAAAAAAGGCTTTAAGTCGCTTTAATTCTAATATGGGAATCGGTGCGTTTTATGAACACCCAAAGTTTTGGATATCCGCTTCTATTCCACGTTTGTTTAATGCCCGACGTGATAATGAAATATCTATACAGGCTAGGGATCAGATGCAATGGTATTTTGCCTCTGAAGCAACGTTTTCTTTGCGCGAAGATCTGACACTTAAACCCAACGTTATCTTTAGAAAAACGAAGGGGTTAAAATCGGTCATCGATCTTGGGGCAAGATTCGTTTTCAAAGAGAAATTCGGTCTTGGATTTGCACACAGAACAGGGAATACGTTCTCTCTTCAAGTGCTTGTTAATGCAAATAAAAAGCTAACGGTGGGGTATGCTTATGACGCTTATTCGAACACCCAATTAGCAGCGCTTAATTTGAATAGTCATGAGTTAGTTTTGAAAATTAATTTAAATCGATCGAGTATTGAAGTAGCAGAAGAAGAGAAGGTAGATTAATTCAGGCCATACTGAGTCCTCCGACTTGAGAGAAAGTGTACATGAACTACTACTGCGTATTACCCTAGGAAGATCATTTCCCAAAGACAATTCATAAGAATTACCGAACAGCTCAGGCAACCGGATATAAAAAAGCTCGTAAACATTAAGCTTACGAGCTAATAGAGCGGAGAAAGAGGGATTCGAACCCCCGGAGGTGTGACCCT
Source organism: Candidatus Arcticimaribacter sp. (assembly GCA_038143215.1). GTDB lineage: Bacteria > Bacteroidota > Bacteroidia > Flavobacteriales > Flavobacteriaceae > Arcticimaribacter. The sequence continues at coordinate 115,368 of JAYQLP010000004.1, forward strand.
CAACAGTTTTCAAGACTGCCGCATTCGACCACTCTGCCATTTCTCCTTAGCGAATGCAAATATACATTCCATAATTGAAGTAAGAAAACTTTTTTTAAGAAACGATATGCTTATTTTAGCCCTCCAAGATGACAGAATTTACTAACTACCTGATTTTATTATTTGTAGGGCTTTTGGCTGGGGTAATCAACACCTTGGCGGGAGGCGGGTCTTTGTTAACGCTACCCGTATTGATTTTTATGGGTTTACCTCCACACGTGGCCAACGGCACCAACCGCATCGGAATAGTGGTGCAAGCATTGATTGGTTCTGCAGGGTATCGTTCTAAAGGCATAAACCCCTTTCCTTTTGCTGCTTATTTAGGCATTAGCGCTTCCTTGGGAGCGTTGTTGGGTGCACAAATTGCCGTTGATATTCGAGGGGAAGATTTTAACCGCATTTTATCGGTGGTGATGATTGTAGTGGTGTTAATTCTCGTTTTAAAACCCAAAACAACACAACACATAGTGCTTGAACGCCTGCACGGGAAATACTTAATTTTCTCCCTTCTTGGTTTTTTTTGCATTGGAATATATGGTGGTTTCATCAACGCAGGGGTAGGTTTTGTCATTATGCTCTTTTTAAATCAAGTCAATCGGATGAATTTGATAAAAACCAATGCCACCAAAGTCGCCTTGGTGTTTATTTATACTTTAGGCGCTTTAGCACTTTTTGCCTATAACGATGCTGTGGATTGGGTGATGGGAAGTGTGCTCGCTTTTGGATGCTCTTTTGGAGCGTGGTGGGCCAGCCGCTGGTCGGTAAAAAAGGGAGAGAAGGTAATCAAAGTAGCCATGATTATTATGGTTTCCCTGATGTCGGTTAAACTATGGTTTTTTCAATAATTAACGTACTCCATAATTTCCAACCCGTAGCCCGTAATTCCTACTCTAGGACCTTGAGAAGAATTGGTAATCACCCGCAATTTGTTGATGTGCAATTCGTGTAAAATTTGTGCGCCAATTCCAAAATCTTTTAAATCCATTTTCATCGGGGGCGCTTTTAGCTTATCGGCTTCTGCAGTGTGTGCTTTCATCGTTTTAATGCGTGCCAAAAGGTTTTCGGACTGTTGCTGTTGGTTGATGAAAATAACAGCGCCTTTCTCTTCTTTATTGATCAATTTAAAAATGTCTTCTAACCCCTTTTCGTTAGAACCGGTAAGCATTCCAAGAATATCATTACTGATTTGAGAAGAATTTATTCGCGTAAGTACGGCTTCGTCAGCTTCCCAAGAGCCTTTGGTCAGGGCCAAATGCACCTGATTGTTGGTGGTTTGTTGAAAAGCACGCAAACGAAATTCCCCAAAACGCGTTTGAATTTCAGTGTCCTCGCGTTTCAACACCAAGCTGTCGTGTTGCATACGATAGGCCACTAGATCTTCCCTCGATACCAGTCTTAAATTGAACTTTTCAGCCACTTTAATGAGTTGCGGTAAACGCGCCATGGTACCGTCTTCGTTCATGATTTCAACAATCACTCCAGCGGGTTGCATGCCGGCGAGTCGTGCAAAATCGATAGCGGCTTCGGTATGACCTGTTCTGCGGAGTACCCCGCCTTCCTTTGCTATTAGTGGGAAAATATGCCCTGGCCGAGAAAGTTCATGCGGACGAGTTTCAGGGTCGACCAACGCCTGAACGGTGAGTGCCCTGTCGCTTGCAGAAATTCCAGTGGTTACGCCTTTCCCTTTTAGGTCTACCGAAACGGTAAAAGCCGTTTCCATGGGATCGGTATTGTTGCTCACCATTCGATCGAGTTGCAGTTCCTTGCATCTGTGTTCGGTGAGGGGAGTGCAAATTAAACCACGACCTTCCTTGGCCATGAAGTTGATGATTTCTGGCGTAATGTTTTCAGCAGCGGTAAGGAAATCCCCTTCATTTTCACGATTATCATCGTCTACCACAATAATGACTTCACCTTTTTTTATGGCCGCAATGGCATCTTCTCGATTATCTAACTTTTTCTTTTCCATACTATTTTTCGAACGCTAAAAATACGCTTCTTTACCCAGCTAAATTGTTTTTCAAGAAAGACAATCAAACGGTCGTTGTTTAACAAGCCCAAGTCCTTGGATGCGCGTTGGGTAAAATAAAGCGCTAAAGGGGTAATGATTAAAATGGAGAGCCAACTCCCTACTAAGGGTGAAATGCTGCTGTCCTCGGCTGCATTTTTGCCAAACAATCCGATATAGTGATAGGTCAAGAAAATTAAAATGGCCAAAACCATAGGTAGTCCCAACCCCCCTTTGCGAATGATGGCGCCTAAAGAAGCCCCAATAAGAAACAAGAAAAAAGAGGCCAAAGCCCAAAGTGTATTTCTCGTAAAATGTATTCTTGTGCAGATTGATACGTTTTTGGTTGAGAAAGTAATTCCGTTTTTTAGCTTCTGTATTTCGTTGGTTTCCTTTGTTTTTAGAAAGGGCAAAACGCAACACTTCTTTTTGCACCATAAAGTTATTTTCACCGACAAATCGCAATGGATTGGCATATTGCCTATACACCGAATCGGTAACCATAATGCTGTCAATAGCCTCATTGGGATTGAATTTTTTGAGGTTCAGTTGGATGCTTGTGGTTGAGAAATTCTTTCCGTATATGCGTTTGCTTTCTTTGAATTGTTTTTCGAGGGAATCGATGCTTTCCGTAAGCTCATCTACCTTTTGCATACGGTAGGTGCTTTTGTATTTCTCTTCCGCTAAATCCACATCGTTGAATTGCGAAAGATCGATGTTCATTACATATTCTTTGAAAGAAACTTTAGCATGGGGTAATTTTCGAATTTCTCGTGGTTTGGTGGTGTATACTTCTTCGTATCGGTTTCCGTTAAAAAGCACCAATTGCAACTGCTGGTCAATGGAGGCACTTTTCAGTTCGCCTCGTTCGGCCTTAATGACAATTCGGTTTTTTCCATCTTGCGATTTTTCATGGATAATAACGTCTTCTAAAAAGCGATTATCGGGGCCATACTTCCGACTTACTTTGATATTCATTTCGCCGATTTCGTTAAAAATACCTTCTGTAATGGCCAAAGCAGGCTTTAATTTGGCTAGGTTTCGACGGAGATTGTAGTATTTGAATTCGCCATAGGGAATGACATGATTGGCAAAAAAGAAACTTCCTATGCCCATAAAAAAATGCAAAATAATCAGCGATCGCATTGCTCTTTGAAGTGAAATCCCTGTCGATTTCATTGCGGCAAACTCATAGTTTTCGGCAAGTGTCCCATAGGTCATGATTGAAGCCAGTAGAACCGACAACGGCATCACTAAGGGATATAGTTTTGGAGTATAAAAAAGAGAGGAATTTTATAACGATTTCTGCATCAATGCCTTTCCCAGCAAATTCATCGATAAAGAGCCAAAAGGTTTGAATGATGAAGATGAACATCAAAATCAAAAAAACACTCCCAAGGCGTTGGAGGTATTGTGTTAAGATATATCGATCGAGAATTTTCACTAATCGTTGATGTAATAGTTGGGGTATTCTTTGGCGTTAAAATCAAAAAAGTCTGTGGGCAATTGCACGTTGTATTCTTGATTGCTCAATGTTAGCGTTGTTCGGGTGTTGTTTTTTCCAATCTCAATAACCCGGTACACTTGCATCCGTCGGGTATCTATCCCCAACAGGAGATAATCGACTTCTTCGTTTGTGGGAGTAGGAATGAGTTTCACGAACTGAATGGTTCTTTCGGCTACACGCTGTTCAATGTCCCATTCATAGCCATAGCCTTTTTCGTAAAACGTAAGCAGCTCTGATGGGTTGACACTCAGGTCGTCTTCATCTTCAGGTAAACTTATGGTGATTTCTTCATTTTCGGGAACAATGGTGTATATTTTCATTCCATCGAAAAGCTGAATGGCGTCCAAGAAATTCACTTTGTATTGATTTCCCGAAAGGGTGACGTCTCCTTCCAATTCTTGGCGAATTTGTTCCTTTTTATTTTCAAGCACATAGGAAAAGCTGAAGCGGATATTTTTTTTAGACCGCATGGAAGTGCTTACCTGTTCTAGGAGTCCTTTGGCTTGTTCCATGCCCTGACCAAAGGCGTTGTTTTGAAACAGAAAAAGAAACGAAAGAAGGGCTAGTATTTTTTTATTCATTGTTCAAAAGTTGTTCTAATGTAGTCAAATCAGGTATTAATACTTGTCGGGCTTTACTGCCTTCAAACGGACCTACAATTCCAGCAGCTTCCATTTGATCAATGATACGCCCAGCACGGTTGTATCCCAATTTTAATTTCCGTTGCAATAAGCTTGCCGAACCTTGTTGCGCTGTAATAATTACTTCCGCGGCCTCTCTAAACAAGGCGTCACGATCGGAGGCATCGATGTCGAGCGTACTGGCTTCTTCTCCAACAAATTCGGGTAAAAGATGGGCTTCGGGGTAGGCTTTTTGACTTCCTATGTATTCTGCAATGCGTTCCACTTCTGGTGTGTCCACAAATGCGCACTGAATGCGTGTAAGGTCATTTCCTTGGGTGTAGAGCATATCCCCGCGACCAATCAATTGATCGGCTCCACCGCTATCCAAAATAGTACGCGAATCGATTTTTGAAGTTACACGAAACGCAATTCGAGCGGGGAAATTCGCTTTGATGATTCCTGTAATCACATTTACTGAAGGGCGTTGGGTAGCAATAATGAGGTGAATACCAATGGCACGAGCCAATTGCGCCAAGCGTGCAATAGGGGTTTCTACTTCTTTTCCAGCCGTCATAATTAAATCTGCAAATTCATCGACTACCAAAACGATATAAGGTAAAAATTGATGCCCATCGTCTGGATTGAGCTTTCTCGCTCTGAATTTAGCGTTGTATTCTTTTAGGTTTCGACACATTGCATTTTTAAGCAATTCGTAGCGATTGTCCATTTCAATACAAAGGGAGTTGAGGGTATTAATCACCTTGGTGTTGTCGGTGATGATGGCATCTTCAGTGTCGGGTAATTTGGCTAAATAATGACGCTCAATTTTATTGTAAATATTGAGTTCCACTTTTTTTGGATCGACCAACACAAATTTCACTTCTGCCGGGTGTTTTTTGTAGAGAATGGATGTCAATACCGCATTGAGTCCCACCGATTTTCCTTGCCCAGTAGCTCCTGCCATCAACAAGTGGGGCATTTTAGTTAAATCGACCACAAAGGTTTCGTTGCTTATTGTTTTTCCAAGGGCAACGGGCAGTTCCATTTCTGCCTTTTGAAACCGCTGTGAGGCAATCACAGATCGCATCGATACAATGCTGGGTTTTTGATTGGGAACTTCGATTCCTACCGTTCCTTTTCCGGGAATAGGGGCGATAATACGTATCCCCAAGGCCGATAAGGAAAGTGCAATGTCGTCTTCTAAGTTTTTAATTTTTGAAATACGCACGCCCGCAGCAGGCACAATCTCGTAGAGGGTGACTGTTGGACCAATGTTGGCCTTTATTTTCGCAATTTCTATTTTGTAATTGCGCAGGGTGTCTATGATTCTATTTTTATTGGCTTCAAGTTCATCTTCATCGATGCGTATGCTTGAATTCCCATAGTCTTTCAGTAATTCCAGGGTGGGGTATTTGTTGCTGCTCAATTCAAGCGTGGGGTCGAATGCCCCAAATTTTTCCACTAATTCTTGCGAGAGGGTATTGACTGTGTCTTCTTCTTCTGTCGGTTTTATTTCTATTTTTAATTCCTCCTCTGTCGGTTCCTCTTGAGGAGTTTCTACTTCCAGAGGGCTGTTTGTTTGCGGTTCCTCCTCTTCTTTCTCATCGGTTAAAGTTTCCGCTATGGTGACTTCCAAATCAGAAGCGGGGAACGGGGAAGTGGCAGCTGTGGCAGCTTCACTGAAATTTTGAGCCTCTTCTTCAAAAGAGGTTGTGGGTTCGTCAATGGGTTTTGGTTTTTGAAAAAGCCCAACAATTTTATTGACAACTACTTCTGGCGTCCACTTAAAATGAAGCACCATAGCGATAAGCGCCAAAAAAAGAATAAAGCCCCACAATCCGAGGGTGCCAATATAGTCAACGAGGAAATTGGAGAGGTAAAAACCAACTTCTCCGCCTAGGAAAGGAAAAAAGAAATTCAACTGAGAAGCGGCTAGGCAGGTGAGTATCATATAGAAAATTCCCCACGTCCAACGATGAATCAAGCGATTTTTTTGAACATCAAAAAACAAGAACAACCCAGAGGTGAGTACCAGATAAACAAAAATAAAGGAAGCGATGCCCATTCCTTTATAGATAAAGAAATGACTTACAACAGCACCTACTTTGCTTAACGCATTGCGATTACTAACGGCGCGGTTAGCAAAGTCATTCAAATCACTTTGATCGATTTTCCACGTAAAAAAGTAGGAAACCAAAGCCACAAAAAGCAGGAGGGAGGTAAGAATAAAAAAGCCACCTATGAGGATTTCACGAGAACGTTTTTTTTGATTTTTCTCGTTAGAAAAAGAGGGTGTCTTCGGTGTTTTGTTAGCCATATTCTGGTCAGTTATACAAATTTACAAATTCTTAGTTGAACTAACCCCATAAAAAAACCCCCATTAAAGGGGGTTTAAAATGTTAATCGATGCTTCCTTGCACCCGTTGCATAAAATCATTCAGTGCTTGTCGCTTTTCTTTTCCTTGTTTGATGTCTTTGTGTACTTCCAAAGCTCCGTACAAGTTCGAGATCAATTCTCCTAGCACATCGATTTCTTCATCTTTTATTCCCGAAAACTCCGTGGTATGTTCTAATACTTCTAGGGTCTCGTTCACATAGTCTTCATCGTGCTCTTCAATAAAGGCAACGAGGTGTTTAATTAGAGGTAGCTTCATCGATAAAGGATTTTAAAACATCGGCTTTGTTGGTTTGAACCTGTCCTACCAATTCCCCGGCTTTAAAACGGGCAAAGGTGGGAAGATTACTTACATCAGCCAATTGACGGGAGTTTGGGTTTTTTTCTGCATCAATCCAAACGAAAGTGATGTTTTCGTTTTCTGTCGCCATTTTCTTAAACTTTGGCTTCATGATTCGGCAGTTTCCACACCACCCCGCAGAGTATTGAACAATCACTTGATCATTTTCATTAACCACTTCTTGAAGTATATCTTCTTTTAATTCTTGCAACATAAGTCTCAAATTAGTGGCTTCCTAGATAGTCTTGCACTCCTTTGCGGTCTGCTGTCATTGCATCTGCACCTTCTTCCCAGTTAGCAGGACATACTTCTCCTTTTTCTTGTACGTGGGTTAGGGCATCGATGATACGTAAATATTCATTGACATTACGACCAATAGGCATGTTGTTGATTCCTTCATGGTGTACAATACCTTCTTCATCAATCACATAAGTTGCTCTGTAAGAAACATGATCCCCATCGCGAACCACACTTTCGATTTCCTCATCGAAACGTTCGTCGGTAGAGTCTAAAATATCGAGTGCACTTGAAAGGTTTCTGTTGCTGTCGGCAAGTAAGTTATAGGTTACTCCTTCAATACCTCCGTCGTCTTTTGCAGTGTTTAACCACGCAAAGTGAACTTCTGGAGTGTCGCAAGAGGCACCGATAACAATGGTGTTTCTTTTTTCAAATTCAGGAAGTGCTGCTTGAAAGGCGTGCAATTCTGTTGGACATACAAAGGTGAAGTCTTTTGGGTACCAAAATAAAAGCACTTTCTTTTTGTTGTTTACGGCTTCTTCTAAAACATTGATTGAAATGGTATCACCCATTTCGTTCATTGCGTTAACTGTTAAATTAGGGAATTTTTTTCCTACGTTAGACATAGCATTTTTTGATTTAAATTAATAGCGCAAATCTAAAAGTTCAGAGCGATTTTGTCCTCTTATAGAAATTCTTTTTACCAATTTAAACATAAGCATGACTTATACTCGTGAGTAAATAAGAATTGAAGTGCTGAAAAACAAAAATAAATGTTCTAGAAAGGAACGATTAGGCCTCTGTGATTTGTTTGATTTTAATATTGAAATAAGCGTAAAAAAGCGTCATTAACGGACTGAGCCAATTGAAGATTGCAAAAATAAAATACTCGCCAACACCAACTCCTAAAACTCCAGATTGGTACGCACCACAGGTATTCCAGGGAATCAAAACGGAAGTTACGGTGCCTGTATCTTCTAGCGTTCTACTCAGGTTTTCCGGGGCTAAATTGCGATCGCGGTATGCTTTTTCAAACATTTTTCCTGGAAGTACGATCGATAAGTATTGGTCTGATGCGGTAAGGTTAATGGTTACACAAGAAGCGGCGGTGCCTGCAAAAAGTTGAAAAGTTGATTGTGCTTTTTCCAAAAGGGCATTGCTCAATTTTTGTAAGCCCCCTATAGCATCCATTACTCCCCCAAAAACCATGGCACAAATAATTAGCCAGATGGTACCCAACATACCTTGCATTCCTCCGGAAGTAAATAAATCGTTGAGTAATTCGTTGGAAGTGACCACTGCGTTATCCACGGTAATTGCATTCATCACGCCTTGATAAGCAGATGACAGGGTTAATTCACTCGCACCAGCGGTTTCAAGCACCAAATGCGGTTGAAAAAATAAAGCAAAAATTCCTCCCAAAAGGGTACCAATCATCAGTGCTACTAGGGGTGGTGCTTTTTTTATTATCATTATAATGACTAAAATGGGAACAAGGAACAGTCCCAAGTGAATAGTAAACCGTTGATCGATGCTCTGCAGAAGGGCTTGGGTATTGGCATTTCCATCTAAATTTTGAAAAAAAAACCTAGTATCAGAAAAGCGACAAGGGTTATAATGATGCTCGGTATTGTGGTATGTGTCATATACCTTATATGGGTAAACAAGTTGGTTCCAGCCATGGCCGGGGCGAGGTTAGTAGTGTCGCTCAATGGCGAGAGTTTATCACCAAAATAGGCTCCTGAAATGACAGCACCAGCAACCATTCCTGTTGGAATTTCAAGTGCTCGACCAATTCCTATCAAGGCAATTCCTACCGTTGCGGATGTGGTCCAAGAACTTCCTGTAGCTAAAGAGATAATGGCACAAATAAGGATACAAGCAGGAAGAAAAATACTGGGATGCAAAATCTGAAGTCCGTAGTAAATCATTGCAGGAATAATTCCGCTAAGCAACCATGTACCAGCTAAAGCCCCAACAAAAAGTAAAATTAAAATGGCACCGGTAGTCGATTTTAGGTTACTGCCCACCGCTTCAAGCATGGAGGTGTATGCTGTTTTGTTTCGAAACCCAACAAGGGCTGCTACGGCTGCACCAATTAAAAGAATGAATTGATTGGAACCTCCTAAGGCATCATCTCCATAGACACTTACATTAAAAGCTAGAAGGAGGACCAAAACCAAAACGGGTAAAAGGGCCTCAAATAAACTGATGGAGGAAGCAATCTCTTTTTTCATTGTTAAGACATATTATATTATCGACTAATAATACAACATTTTGAGGATTTTAAATTCGTTTTTGGTGTTCCGTTTTACACACCTTATATCTTTATTTTATTGAATCAAATCCCTTGTATCTCTTTAAAGTTAACTTTCTAAAATATTAACAATCCTACAATGTGAATCATTTCTTAAGATTTTTTTAACAAAAAAAGACTTAAAAAGTTGTTGAATGAGCAAAAATAGATATATTTGGTTGACCAATTTGGTTTTCCAATTTGGTTTTCCAATTTAATTGGAACGTTTTGAGTGAAGAAATCAAGGTTTTCTTGGCGTTTTCACTGTTTGTTAAATTATAACCTTAATTAATTAATTTTTATGAAAACCGGTAAATTTTTATTTTTACTGTTCTCTTTAGCAAGTTTTAGCTTTGGCTATGCTCAGTCTTTAGTTCAAGGAACAGTTACTGGAAGTGACGGAGGCCCAATTCCTGGTGCTTCAGTTTTCGTCCAAGGAACAAGTGACGGAACGACTTCTGATTTTGATGGTAATTTTAGTATTAGCATCGAAAACGGACAAGTTCTTGTTGTCTCTTATTTGGGTTACCTAACACAAGAGGTAGCTTATGATGGACAAGATCGTCTAGATGTTCAGCTTGCTGAAGATCTTAACGAACTTGAAGAGATTATCATTACGGGATATGGATCTCGTAAAAAATCACACTTAACTGGTGCGGTGGCTAAAGTTGAAGGTGGCGCTATTGCTGCTGTTCAATCTGCTCGTGTAGATGACGCTCTTGCAGGTAAACTTTCTGGGGTTTTGATTCAAAACCAAAGTGGTGAGCCTGGTGCTGATCCTAAGATTCAAATTCGTGCAGCTTCTTCTATTAATGGAAATTCTAACCCTTTAGTGGTTGTTGATGGATATCCAATTTCTGGAAGTTTAGCTACAGTTAACCCAAATGACATCGATAGTATTGAAGTGCTTAAAGATGCTGCTTCTGCTGCTATTTATGGTTCACGAGGTGCAAACGGGGTTATTCTTGTTACAACGAAAAAAGGAAAAGAAGGAAAAATTAGCGTTAGCTATAATACTTATCTAAGTACTTCTAGCAAGTACCGCGATAACATTTTAATGTCTGGTCCAGAATGGGCAGCTCACTCTAGAAGAGAAATTGCCGCTGGTAACTGGGACCTTTCTCAAATTGATCCTGCTTTTGTAGAATTTCGTTTGAATGCTTACGAAAACTCTCCTGGTGCAATTGGTATTGAAGATTGGTTGTTCCGTAATGGATCGGCTACAAACCATGATTTGAGCATGAGCGGTGGTGATGAAAACGTAACTTACTTTGCTTCTGTTGGCTACCAAAACACAGAAGGTGTAGTGATTACTCAAGGTTTTGAACGTTTAAATGCTCGTTTAAACATTAACGCACAAATTAATGACAAGTTAAAAGCTGGAATTAGCTTTAACGGATTTAAGTCTACACAAGACATTGTTGCACACGATATGCGTGACCTTCTTCGTGCTTACGGGGTACACCCAGTTTACCATACTGAAGAATCAATTGCATTTGTTCAGCAGTTAGATCAACAAGCGCAAGCTTTAGGTTATTCTGCATTCAACAATGGATACAGAGGAGGAAGCTCTCCATTTAACAACAGTATTTATACGCTTCAACCTGGTGACACTGCACAAGACTGGCACTATGGTAGAGCAAACAACGGTATTGGTGGATCTGGTGATGCAGGTCCTGCTACTAAACTTGATAACGCAGATCGCTGGCAAAAAAATTATTTTGCTAACCTAACAGGTTACTTAGAGTATACTCTTATGGAAGGTCTTAGTGTGAAAACACTTTTAGGAGCAGATGTTCGTGATACTCAAGACTATTACTACCAAGGTCTAGAAGCAGATTCTAGAGGTAGAACAACGCAAACAGAGTTAGATCAGACTGACGTAAAGCGTTCTTCTCGTTTAAGCGAAACAACACTTAACTTTAAAAAGTTAATCGGAAATCATGACATTGCTGCTGTAGCAGGATATGAATTCCAAGATTTATACACAACAGGTTCTTCACTCAACGCAACCAATATTCCTTTCGGAGACATTGTAAACTACAACTTGTTAAATCCTGCGGATATTACAGTTAGAGAGCGTGATGAAACCATTTCTCGTCAGAGTGTTTTTGGTCGTATTGATTATGCCTACGCTGACAAGTACCTTTTCTCGGCTTCTATTCGTAGAGATGGTGACTCTCGTTTCGGTGCTAACAACCGTTACGAAGTATTCCCAGCTGTTTCTTTAGGATGGAACGCACACAAAGAAGATTTCTTTAACTCTAACTTAGTAAGTCTTTTAAAACTTAGATTCAGTACTGGTTCTTTAGGAACAACCTCTGATTTAGGAGCTTACAACTCATTGAGTTTACTTAATCCTCAAGCTTCTGTTTTCGGAAATGCTTACTTAATTCCATCGGATGTTGCTAACCCAGACTTAACTTGGCAGACCAACACAGAAACCAACTTTGGTTTTGACTTAGGAATTATGGATAACCGTTTCCGTATTGGAGTTGATTACTATACTTCAGATATCGAAGACATTTTGATTAACCAAAGTGTATCAGAAGTATTAGGAACTACCTCTATTCGTTTGAACTCTGGAGATGTAAAAAGCTCAGGTTTAGAATTTGAACTTTCTGCTGGAGTAATCGAAACGGATGACTTTACTTGGAGTTTAAATGCCAACCTTTCAACTGTACAAACAGAAATTACAGATTTAGGTGGATTGGATGAATTGCCTGCAACCATTTATGGACAAAGTGGTCGTGGACCAGTTTTCCGTAACTACGTAGGTGGTGAAATCGGAGAAATGTGGGGTCTTGAAACCATCGCTCCTGTTGAAATGCTTTATTTGGAAGACGGAACTCGTCACCCAAATAACGGTACTGGTGAATCTTATGTGGTTGACCAAAACGGAGACGGTGTAATTGATCGTACACGAACAGTAGAAGAAGGTGGAGACCTTGTTAAGATTGGACAAAACACTCCTGATTTTTACTGGGGTATGAGCAGTAACATGGCTTATAAGTCGTTCGATTTATCTTTCCAAATCCAAGGATCTCACGGTGCAGAAGTATATAACATTGACCCATTATACTACGGTTCTGAGTGGTCTGGTCGTTTAGTTGATACTTTTGATGCAGACGGAGACGGTAGAGCAGATCACAATCAAGAGTTCTATATTGGAAATCGTCGTCAAACCGATTCAGGTATTCAAGATGCATCTTACATTGCCTTGCGTAACTTAACTATCGGATATACTTTCGATGACGAACTAATCAGCAAAGTAGGTTTAAAATCAGCACGTGTTTACGGTGCTGCAACCAACTTATTCTACCTCATGGCCGATAACTACACTTCTTACAACCCAGAAGGTGTTGAAATTACAAACGGAGGTTATTTAGGCCCAACAACCTATGGTGTTCAAGTAGGGGCAAGTCCTGTGGTTAGAAGTTTTACTTTAGGTTTAAATCTTAACTTTTAATATTGAAAAAAATGAAAAAAGTATATCTACTACTAAGCGCTTTAGTGATTTCACTAACCGCTTGTGAAAAAGACTTGGATCAAGCACCGCCAAACATTGCGAGTGCAGATTCTTTGACAGACTTTGATGGTGTATTAAACGCTGCTTATTTCTACCAATTAGGATCGGTAACCCCGATGGCAGTAATGGGCGACTTTAGAGCGGATAACGCTTTAATGATTGAAGCACCTTATACTGCTTTTGATAGCTTTAACGGTGGAATTGTAGACATGGAAGATCAGTTCTTTGGTCCTTTCTACACTGCAATGTATAAGTCCATTTTGAGTGCAAACAATGTAATCGAAAATTCTGCAAATCCAATTCACGTTGGAGAAGCTAAGTTTTTACGTGCATTATCTTACTTTAAATTGGTACTTGTTTTTGGCGATGTTCCTTTGAATTTAACTGCTGCACCTAGTACAAGCGATCAATCAATTTTAGCACGTGTTTCTAAAACAACCATTTACAATGACGTAATCATCAATGATTTGCAAGATGCAATGGGAGCTTTAGCTGCTCAAGGTGCAGATGGTCGTGCTTCTAGTACTGCTGCTCGTGCTCTACTTGGAAAAGTGTATGTGCACATGGGCGACTTTAGTTCTGCTGCTACGCATTTATCTGCAGTAGTTAACGGAGCTTCTGCTGCTGGATTAGCACTTCAAGCCAACTACGCAGACGTATTTGGTGGTGATAATGATTTAAATTCTGAAATTATTTTCGCTACTCAAATTTCTGGATCGATTTCAGACGAATACGGTTTCTCTGAGTTTTGGTCATGGTATGGAGGACTCGATACGAAGTCACTCGAGCCATTAGATCAAGATTTAGTTGCTGCTTTCGATGCTAGCCAAGGAGATTTAAGAAGAAGTGTGGTTATCAATGGTGATGCTACTGCTTCTGCAAAGTACTCTCAGGCAGGTGGTCCAGACCACGACTGGATTGAATTGCGTTTAGCAGACATCATTTTATTGTATGCTGAAGCATTGAACGAAACAGGAGGTTCTGCTCAACAGGTATTAGATCTTTTAGATCCTATCCGTTCACGTGCAGGTGTAGCTCCTTTAGATCATACGGTATTAAATTCTCAGGCACTTGTTCGTCAAGCGATTCAAGACGAAAGAAGACTTGAATTGGCTTTTGAGGGTCACCGTTGGTTCGATCTAGTTCGTACAAACACAGTAAACGCAGAAATGGGAACTTCTGTAAACAGTAACTATCACATTTTCCCACTTCCTTTATCAGAAATTTTAGCCAGCGACGGTGTAATTACACAAAACGCGGGTTACTAAACTCTGAGAACTAAAACAATCATAAAAAGCCTGGGTTTATCCCGGGCTTTTTTTGCGTTATAGCCCCGCATTTTCCATACTCTTTGTCTCTTTAAAAAAGAAGGATAATAGAAATTAAATACATAATAAACCGATTTGGTGATATTAATGCTTGTTGATAAGATTAAAAACCAATTTTATTTTAACGCAGAAGAAACATTTGTATTTTTACCAAGAATAAATCAAGATTATGAATTCATTTGATGTTGCCGTTATAGGCTCAGGCCCTGGAGGATATGTTGCCGCCATTCGTTGTGCTCAATTAGGTCTTTCTACTGCACTTATTGAAAAGTATGATACATTGGGAGGTACTTGCCTCAATGTAGGGTGTATTCCCTCAAAATCCCTTTTAGATTCATCACATCATTACGAAGATGCCCTAAAGCACTTCGATACCCATGGGATCGAAATTCCTGGGGAAATCAAATTGAATTTTGAAAAAATGATCGCTCGCAAACGTGGTGTTGTAGAACAAACCACCAAGGGCATCAATTTTTTAATGGATAAAAATAACATCACTGTTTTTCACGGGATGGGTAGTTTTAAAGACGCCACACATATTACTGTCAAAGGCAAAGAAAACCTAACCATTGAAGCAAAACACAGCATCATTGCAACAGGGTCTAAACCCGGTAGCCTTCCCTTTATAACTTTAGATAAAGAGCGTGTTATTACTTCCACAGAGGCTTTGGAATTAAATGAAGTTCCAAAACACCTCATTGTTATTGGAGGTGGAGTAATTGGTTTAGAACTAGGACAGGTCTATCGTCGTTTGGGCGCTGAAGTTTCTGTTATTGAATATGCCGATAGAATTACACCAATAATGGATAGTGCCGTTTCAAGAGAGCTCACCAAAGTATTAAAAAAGCAAGGGGTGAAATTTTATCTTTCTCATGGGGTAAATAACGTTAGTCGAAAAAAGGACAACGTAACGGTAACCGCCACTGATAAAAAAGGAAACGATGTTCAGTTTGAAGGCGACTATTGCTTGGTCTCTGTCGGAAGAAAACCGTATACCGATGGTTTAAATGCACAAGCTGCTGGTGTTCAAATCAACGAACGAGGACAAGTTGAAGTGAATGACCATTTACAAACTTCTTCCCCCAACATTTATGCGATAGGGGACGTGGTTAGAGGCGCCATGTTGGCGCACAAAGCCGAAGAAGAAGGGGTGATGGTAGCCGAACTTATTGCAGGTCAAAAACCTCATATTGATTATAACTTGATTCCCAATGTAATTTATACTTGGCCAGAAGTTGCTTCCGTTGGAAAAACGGAAGAAGAATTAAAAGCAGCAGGGGTTGCCTACAAAATCGGTCAATTTCCAATGCGCGCACTGGGTCGTGCACGGGCAAGTATGGACACCGACGGATTTGTAAAAATCCTAGCCGATGCTTCAACAGACGAGGTGTTAGGGGTACATATGGTTGGGGCTCGGGTGGCCGATTTAATTGCCGAAGCAGTGACAGCGATGGAATTTAGAGCCTCTGCAGAGGACATTTCACGCATGTCGCATTCTCATCCAACTTATGCCGAAGCGGTAAAAGAGGCAGCACTTGCAGCGACAGAAAATCGCCCTTTACACATTTAAGAAAAGTTCTTTTTGTAAAAATTACCTAAAGCAACCACCAGTTCGGGAGCAGCATCTTCCTGTAGAAAATGCCCGCCAGAAACGGTTTGATGGTGCTGTCCTTTACACCCAGGAATTAATTTCTGAAAAACAAGATCGCCGCCCACTGTAATGGGATCTTGATCGCTAAAAAGGGTAATGAATGGTTTTTTCCATTGGGATAATACCTGCCATGCCTTTTGGTTATTTTTACTTTCCGCATCTTTTTCGGAAGTAGGTACTAGTGCAGGAAAAACACGTGCCCCCGCTTTGTATTCGTCTGAGGGAAAAGGAGCGTTATAGGCCTCCAATTCTTTGGATGAAATTTCTGTTGTCGTAGCCCGTTGAAGTACGGTTGACACATCAAACTTAGGACTTGTAGCGGCAAAGTTTTGCCAATCTTTAAATGCTTGTGGCGGTTCAACAGTTCCCGTCGGAAGCATGGTGTTTGCCGCCGCAATACTCAAAAAACGATTTGGTTCACTAGCCACCAAACGAAGGCCAATGAGCCCTCCCCAGTCTTGAATAAACAAATGAATGTCGTTTAATTGCACAGCATCCAAAAAGGCTTTTATCCAAATGATGTGTTTCGCATAACTGTAATCTTTTTGCTCCTTGGGCTTGTCCGATTTTCCAAAACCGATAAGGTCTGGAACAACCACCCGAAAACCTAACTTTACCAACCCAGGAATCATTTTTCGATAAAGGTAACTCCAACTCGGTTCCCCGTGCAATAGCAATAGGGTAGGTCCTTCACCCTCGTCGATATAATGCATTCTAAGGTTTTCCGCCACTTGTAAATAGTGAGATTGAAAGGGATAATTTTGGAGATCAGAAAAGGCACTTTCGGGAGTTCTTACTACGTTCATGGTTATGTTTGTTTGTTAAAATTTCCAGCCCAAGCGATAGCTTCGACGATTAATTGTTGAAAATGCGGGTCGCTGTAATAAATGCCTTTATGCCCAAGTGCGGTATAAAAGGCTTTTCCTTTTTTAAGAGAATGGTACCAAACTATAGGATGATCTTTGCCCATCCCCCAGTTTTTATCTTTCCATTTTCCTTCATGTTCTCCCTTCATCACCATACCCGTTTCATCAAGGGTGTATAAAATGGTGCTTCCTTTTTGTCGCGGACTTTCATAAAAAACATACCATTCTTCTTCCCATTTCCATTGCTTGGGCAAATGATTAAATTGATGAAAATCGTGACTTCCTTCTCGCGTAAGTATCCCCGTTTGAAATTGGGGTTCCATCGGATGATGAGAAAAAGAGGCGCGAATAACCTTTTGCTCATACCAGTCCCATTCTTGGGTGGAATCTCCAGCTCCGTGAATCCCTACAAAGCCTCCACCGTTTTCTAGAAAAGTGCGAAAAGCATTTTGTTGCGCTGCGTTTAAGCTTTTCCCTGTGACATTATTCCAAATTACAACGTCAAATTGCCTTAAGCTGTCCAAATGATACAGCCGGCTGTCGTCTGAAACCACCATATTCCATCCTTTTTTCTTTTGCGAGCTTCGGAAAAATTTCTTTCCCAGCCGCAATAGCGTCTTCGTGTACCCAAGCGTTGGCTTTAGAGTAGAGTAACACCCGCAAGGTTTTTGTGTTTATTTGTTCTTTAGTCGTAGTGGCGGTAATTTCCTTATCGTCCGTTTTTTTTGCTGTTGAACGATTTGAACAAGAAAAAACAAAAGCGCTAATGATGAAAGAAATAAGAAAGGATGTTTTTTTCATTTTAGTTTTGCTTGGTCATCGGTTTTTCAATTTACGCATTTCTCTTTGAACTAGCGGATAGGTGAAAACGACACCAAGACAAACCCCAATAAAAAGGAGGGCACCTACTATGGCTTCTGCAAAGGTGAAACTGTATTTGTAGAACTTATAGATTCCAACACCGAATAAACTTCCATACAAAATGAAATAATGAACGATGTAGAGCGATAAGGTTTCTTGTCCGACCCTTACCCAAAAACCATTTTTAAAAAAGCGGTTGAGCAACATAAACACCCCAAAAAGGACGAAGACATCTCCAAGCCGAATAAACAGAAAGTTGTTGTAGGCAACGCTTTTAAATAATTCAATTCCTGTTGTATCAAATAAGTGGATAAGTAGTGTGGAAGAATAGAAAATAAGACCAGTTCCTAAAATAACGCTCCCAATGGCCCAGCGGGATAATTGTCGAGTTTGAGCATTAAACAAACAAGCTATTCCTCCGCCAAAAAAAACATATCCTAGCCACGGGAATAAATAAAAAACACCCCCATTCGCTTTGGTAAAATAAGCGGAAATGAATTTTGGGAGATCCGTAAAAGAGGCGTCTACATAAAGGGGTTCGGTTAAAAAAATAAGTGTTCCAAAAAGAATAAAAAGCAGGCCAATTTTCTTTTTCAGAGAAATAAAAAGGAGGTAGCAAAGCACGATAACCCCTAAACTTAGACCAATAATTTGGAGTACATCGGGCATCAAAAATGAGGGGTTGATTTTTCCTTTAAAAAGCATCGGAAGGTTTAATCGTAATAGATATCCCCAAAATAAAAGTTCAAGCATTCTTTGTAATCCCTTTTTAAGCCGGGGGTTTTGCTTTCCTTGAACGGGATTTTTCATTAATAAGTAAGTGAAAATCCAGCCGGTAATGGTAAAAAAAACAGGCGCAGTAAATCCACGGCAATAAAGCCAAAAGCGATACAAAGGTTCTGTTGAAGCTTTGAGTTCAGGTAACAGAAGGCCTGAAATAAAATGCCCCTGAAGCATCATCAGGATGGCAAAAGCCCGAAGGGCGTCAATAAAATAGAGTCTCTTGGATTTGCTTAATTGCATTGCTTTTCAAGATACAAAATCCTTTGAGCAAACTACAAAGCAAGTACAGCTTCCAGCTTATTTTTTAATTCTTCTAACGCCAAGTTTCCACTACTTCCCAAATGGGTATGAGGCACCTCTCGGTTCGGCACAAATTCATTGTTTTCTATGGCAGCACCTATTTCTCGGTAGGCATCACGAAATGGAATACCCGAGAGTACCATGGCATTGAGCGTATCTACACTGTAGAGGTAATCGTATTTGTTTTGTTTTGTAATGTCTTTATTGACTTTGAGTTTAGGGAGGCTAAAGCTCAAAATATCCAAACAGGATTTCATTTCTTCAACAGCTTCAATAAGCGGTCCTTTTGCCAATTGTAATTCTCGGTGATACCCACTTGGTAAATTTGTTGTTAAAAGGGTGAGTTGTTGGGGAAGTCCCTGAAGCACATTGCATTTTCCACGTACGAGTTCAAATAAATCGGGATTTTTTTTGTGTGGCATAATGCTCGACCCTGTGGTGAGGTTATCGGGAAAAGAAATGAAATTAAAATCTTGTCCCATATACAAGCATACGTCCATGGCTAGTTTTGCCAAAGTACTTCCAATACTTGCCAAAGCAGTGGCTGTGCTTTTCTCAAGTTTCCCTCTACTCATTTGTGCGGCAACGGCATTGTATTTCAATGTTGAAAAATAAAGCTGTTCCGTAGTGAAAACCCGATCGATGGGGAAAGCGCTTCCATATCCAGCGGCACTACCCAAGGGGTTTTGATCGGCTATCCGGTAAGCTGTTTTACAAAAATGAAGGTCATCGATCAGCGATTCGGCATAGGCCGATAGCCATAGCCCAATCGAAGAAGGCATAGCCACTTGCAAGTGGGTGTAGCCCGGGATGGACACATTTTGATGCGTTTCTGCCAGTTCCACCAAAAGGTGAAACAATTCTACCACGCGCGCTTCTATCGCTTTAATTTCATTTTTTACATACAGATGCATGGCCACCAAAACTTGATCGTTTCTAGAACGAGCGGTATGTATTTTTTTTCCTAGATCCCCAAGGCGTTCGGTCAATACATGCTCAATTTTTGAGTGCATGTCTTCAAACGAATCCTCAATGATAAAGTCTCCCTTTTCAGCATCTTGCTCTAATTCGGTCAGCACTTCGCAAAGGGCGTTGGCTTCTTTTTGTTCAATTAAATTGATTTTCGCCAACATTTGAGCATGTGCCCTAGAGGCCTGACAATCATATTTAGCGAGTAGGAGGTCGTATTCTCGATCTTTACCAACGGTAAACTGGTCTACTTTTTCGTGGGCCGTTGCCCCTTTTTGCCACAATTTCATTAGGATAAAATTTGTTTTAGAAGGTCAATATAAAAAGGAATTCCCTCTTCAATCTCACGAACATAAATAAATTCGTTTGCCGTGTGAGAGCGCGTGGAGTCCCCAGGGCCTAGTTTTAGAGAAGGACACGAAAGTTTTGCTTGGTCGGAAAGGGTTGGTGAACCGTAGGTTTTCTTTCCCAATGCAATTCCAGCTTGCACAAGGGGGTGTTCTAGCGGAATGGATGAGGAATTCAAATTCAACGATCTCGGTTGTAGTGTTAGCGGAGCATTTTCTTGTAAAAGGGCACTAATTTCTTGGTTTGAATAACAGTCGTTTACGCGCACATCAATCACCAAATCCACTTCTGAAGGCACCACATTGTGTTGTTTCCCCGCATTTACCTGGGT
This sequence comes from Candidatus Arcticimaribacter sp., assembly GCA_038143215.1. Classification (GTDB taxonomy): domain Bacteria; phylum Bacteroidota; class Bacteroidia; order Flavobacteriales; family Flavobacteriaceae; genus Arcticimaribacter. Next base: position 135,779 of record JAYQLP010000004.1, read on the forward strand.
GAGTGTTACTTTCACTGGGCCTAAGACATCCGATACTTTTTCAAATTGGAAGGCCTCTAGCCATTCAATTACTTTAGGGAGTTTTAAAATGGGATTATCAGTGTTGGGGTGTGCGGCATGACTTGCAGTTCCGTTAATGGTTCCATCAAAAACGACCAAACCTTTTTCCGCAATAGCCAAATCCATTAATGTGGGTTCGCCAACAATGGCTACGTCAATGGCTGGTAGAGTAGGAAGCAAGCTATTTAGCCCCAAGGGACCCGAACTTTCTTCTTCAGCAGTTGCCGCCATGATGAGATTGTATGCAGGATTGGGATGTTCGTAATAATGAACAAAAAGGCTTAATAAAGAAACCAAAGCACCTCCAGCATCATTGCTTCCCAAACCAAATAATTTTCCATCTTCAATATGCGGATGAAAAGGATCTTTGGTGTAAGCTCCATTGGGTTTTACTGTATCGTGGTGCGAATTGAGTAGTAAATTCGGTTTTTTTGGATCATACGCTTTGTTGAAAGCATAAATGTTATTGTCTTGTCTTTGAAATTTTACTCCTGCTTCGTTCAGCCATTGCCCGATGATGTCTGCAGTCACTCCTTCATCACTCGAAAAAGAAGGTGTTTTTATCAAATCTTTTAGTAAGGCGATAGCGTTTTCTGCGTGTCTATTCATTGTTGCTTTATTGAGGTGTAAGGAACATTGGTGTTGATCATCTTGGTTGAGCCAATGGCGACTTCACTCACTCCTTGAGCAATGGCTGCAAAAGCATTGTGGAGTTTAGGAAGCATACCTTCAGAAATAATTTCCTTTTCGGTGAGTTCTTTAAGAAGGGCTGGGGTTATTTTTTCTATGACTGAGTTGGGGTCTTTTATATCGCGTAGTACCCCATTAAGTTCAAAACAGAAATTCAAAATACTAGTAAAATCTGCACTCATTGCCTTTGCAATTTCTGCTGCAATGGTGTCGGCGTTGGTATTGAGAAGTTGCCCGTTATTGTCATGACTCAACGCACAACAAACAGGGGTGTATCCTTTTTCAATTAGGTCGTTAAAAATTTGAGGATTGACTTTTTCAATGTCACCGACCCATCCAAAGTCGATCGGGTTTATTGGTCTTTTTTTTGCACTGATGCTATTTCCGTCAGCCCCACTTAGTCCAATAGCATTACAATTAAATGCCTGCAACTGACTTACAATGGTTTTATTGATTAAGCCTGCATATACGGCTACAATAAGGGGGAGTGTAGCTTCGTCTGTAATGCGTCTGCCTTGGTGCATTTGTACAGGAATTTCCATTTTTTCTGCCCACTGAGTCGCTTTTCTTCCTCCTCCATGAACCAATATTTTGGGTCCTTCCATAGCGGCAAAGTCCTTCAGAAAAAGCTCCAGCTCCAAAGGCCTTTCTATGATTCCTCCACCAATTTTAACCACATTGAGTTTAGGCATGATCCAAGAGCGTTTTTAGCACCGCTTGCGCAGCGTAAGTTCGGTTATTGGCTTGTTCTACGACCAAAGAATTTTCATTATCGAGCACTCCATCGGCCACAACAATATTTCTTCTAATAGGGAGACAATGCATGAATTTTGCATTTCGCGTCAACTTCATTTTTTCAGGGGTAAGCATCCATTCGCTATCGGTTCTTAAAATTTGACCGTATTGTGAATAGGAACACCAATTTTTTGCATACACAAAATCGGCCTCTTTTAAAGCTTCTTCTTGGTTGTGAGTTACGGTAAATCCTTTGGTGATTTCTGGATTCAGATCGTACCCCTCAGGATTGGCAATCACAAAATCGGCATCTTGAAACCGCATCATATTCGCAAACGAATTTCCTACCGCATGGGGGAGGGCCTTGGGATGTGGCGCCCACGTAAGCACCACTTTTGGTCGGTGGGGTGTTGGGTGTTCTGAAAGTGTAATGGCATCGGCAAGAGCTTGCAAAGGGTGTCCTGTAGCACTTTCCATATTGATTACGGGAATGGTAGCATATTGGGCAAAACTGTTGAGCACAATTTCGGCTTCATCTTGTTCTTTATTGGTCAAAGAGGCAAAAGCACGAATGGCCACCATGTCGCAATATTGAGACACCACCGCTGCAGCTTCTTTAACGTGTTCCGATCGTATGCCTCGCATTTCGGTTCCATCTTCAAATTCCAATGCCCATGCCTCGTTCGAAAAATTCATAACCATGGTAGAAAAACCCAATTGCTGTGCCGCTTTTTGGGTACTCAGGCGTGTGCGCAAACTTGGAATAAAAAAAAGCAAACACAGGGTTTTTCTTTTGCCCGCTTCTTCGAATTGAAAAGGGGCATTTTTTATCGTTTTGGCCAAAGCAAGGGTTTGATCAAAATCAGGTAAATCGTTTAAAGAAATGAAGTGTTTCATACGGATAGGGTATTAAGCGCCATTTGAAGCTGCTCGAAAAAATAGTCGATATGTTTTTTCTTTATGGTCATTGGAGGTAAAATACGGAGTAACTGTTTGTTGCTGCTTCCTCCTGTAAATATTTTATGGATATAAATCAATTCTTTTCTGAGCTCTCCCACGGGAAAGTCAAATTCTAAACCGAGCATAAGTCCTCTCCCTTTTACCTTTTTTACAGCGCCAATTTCTTTCGCTTTTTCAAGGGCATAAGCGCCAATTTCTTCAGCGTGTTTTTGCAATTCATTTTCTTCGAGCACGTCCAATACTGTAATCGAAGCCATACAAGCCAAATGATTTCCTCCAAAAGTGGTTCCTAGTAATCCATATTTTGCTTCAATCGACGGGTGGACTAAAATTCCGCCAATCGGAAAACCGTTCCCCATGCCTTTTGCCATGCTAATAATGTGCGGGGTGATTTGGTATTTTTGATAAGCAAAAAAGGTTCCTGTTCTTCCAAAACCAGCTTGTACTTCATCTGCAATAAGGCAGCACTCGTATTGGTTACACAATTTTTCTAGGGCATAAACAAAATCTTCCTCAGGTTCATCCAGTCCACCAACCCCTTGAATGGCTTCAAAAATGACTGCACAAACATCTCCTTTTTTTAATTCATTTTCTAGTTTTTCAACATCGTTGAAGGGAAGAAAAGTCACTTTTTGTTGAGCATTTATAGGCGCTACAATTGAGGGATTGTCTGTGGTGGCAACCGCAGCGCTTGTACGTCCGTGAAATGCATTATCAAAAGCAATCACTCTGGATTTCCCTGTATGAAAAGAAGCGAGCTTGAGCGCATTTTCATTGGCTTCTGCTCCCGAACTACACAAAAACAAGGCATAGTCATGGCAGCAAGAATGAAGCGCTATTTTTTCTGCTAACGTATTTTGTAAGGGATTTTTAATGGCATTGGAATAAAAACCAATTTGATGCATTTGATGCGTAAGGTTTTCTATAAACTTCGGGTGGCCATGACCAATGGAGATTACTGCATGTCCTCCGTACAAATCCAAATATTCGACCCCCTTTTCGTCGTAGACATACATGTCCTTGGCGCGAACTGGGGTTACATCATAAAGGGGATAAACATCAAATAATTTCATCTTATTCTTTTGAAATTTCGTTAATCTTATTGAAAGATGCGACCAATCCTTGGATCAATGAAGAACTCAGTCCTTGGTGTTCCATTTCATTCAATCCGGTAATGGTGCAGCCTTTTGGGGTGGTTACTTTGTCTATTTCTTGTTCGGGATGGGTGTCAGTTTCAATTAAAAGACTGGCGGCACCTAAAGCGGTGTGCATCGACATTTTGATGGCCTCAGAGGCATCAAATCCAAGTTGTACCCCTCCTTGTGTTGTCGCCCGAATAAGGCGCATCCAAAAAGCAATTCCACTGGCACAAATGACCGTTGCAGCTTGCATATGTTCTTCTTCGATTATGATGGAAGTACCCAAGCCATTGAAAATGGCCGAAGCGATGGCTATGCGTTTTTCTCCTACTTCATTACTGCATAAACACGTCATGGATTTTCCTACGGAAATAGCCGTGTTGGGCATTGAACGGATGATAGGGACTTCTTACCCTAAGATGGCTTCAATTCGCTTAATTTTAAACCCAGTAATGGTAGAAATAACAATGTGCTTTTCGGTCAGTTTATCTTTGATTTCGTTCAAAATAGCTTCAAATTGACTGGGTTGAACTGCAAAAATCAGAATGTCTGAGGCTTTTACAGCCGCTTTGTTGTCGCTAGTAGCAAAAATGGTTTTATTGTTGGTCCATTCGCTAAGTGCTCCCGGATTTCTTTTGGTTAGATATAGCGAAGTAATGCTGTTGTTCACAATCAGCCCTTTGGCTATACTTAAACCTAAATTACCGGTTCCGATGATGGCGATTTTCATAGTGCGTTGTTTAAAAAATAGAAGGTTTGAGTTGAAGTCCTAAGTCTTCTTCCCACCCCATAATGAGATTAAGGTTTTGAATGGCTTGCCCAGAGGCACCTTTGACAAGGTTGTCAATCACTGAAGTAATCAGCAGTTGATCTTCGTGTTTATGCAAGTGGATAAAGCAGTTGTTGGTGTTTACAACCATCTTAAGATGGAGCGGTTGTTCGACCACATGCGTAAAAGGTTCGTTTTTGCAAAACTCAGTATAGGTAGCTAGGGCTTCGTCTATTCCTTTGTCATATTGGGTGTAAGCAGTGGCAAAAATACCGCGGGTAAAGTCACCCCTTAAAGGTAGAAAATGAAGTTTTGGAGAAGCGCCTTGCGCAGCCTGGAGGGTTTCACCAATTTCTCCTAAGTGCTGATGCGTAAAGGGCTTGTAATACGAAAGGTTGTTGTTGCGCCATGTAAAATGGGTGGTGTCCATGAGCTTAACGCCTGCACCAGTACTTCCCGTAGTGGCATTGATATGCACCTCTTTCTTAAGTTCTCCCTTTTCTGCTAAAGGTAAGAGTGCCAGTTGAATTGCAGTGGCAAAACAGCCAGGATTGGCAATTGCAGTGGCCCTTTCAATTTGAGAACGATTGATTTCTGGTAGGCCATACACAAATTCCTTTCCTTCAAAAACGGCATCGTTTTCAAGTCTAAAATCGTTGCTTAAATCAATGATTATTGTTTGTTCTGAAAAAGCATTGTTTGCTAAAAAAGCGGAAGAATTCCCGTGCCCTAGGCAAAGAAAAACCACATCGACTTTTGAGTTTACTTGATCGGTAAACTGTAGCGAAGTTCTCCCCGTAAGGTCAATATGAGTGGCGCTTAAAGGCGTGTGAGGACGCGTGGTACTGTAAACAAAATCAATTTCCAAGGCTGGGTGTTGCAAAAGCAAGCGAATCAATTCCCCTCCAGTGTACCCAGAGCCTCCAATTATTCCTACTTTTTTCATTGGTTTTGTTTTTTTACATGTTGTGCAATGGTATGGGCATTGGCACTAATTTTTATAAAGCCCTTGGCATCTTCTGCCGACCAGGCTTTGTTAATTTCCCCATAATTCCCAAAAGAACTTTGCATTAAGTCATACGATGATTCAATTCCTTCAAGTTCAAAGCGATAGGGGTGAAGGGTAATGATTACATCACCATTTACTGTTGCTTGACTAGAAGTTAAAAAGGCTTCAATATCGCGCATAACAGGATCGAGGTAATTGCCTTCGTGCAACTGCATGCCGTAAAAATTAGCCATTTGTTCCTTTTGAAACTGCTGCCATTTGCTTTGGGTGTGTTTTTCCAATAAATGGTGTGCTTTCAGGATAATCATGGGTGCTGCTGCTTCAAAGCCAACACGCCCTTTAATACCGATAATGGTATCGCCCACATGAATATCTCTTCCGATGGCATATTGTTTTGCCAGCGCCTGCAATTGTTGAATAAGGGCTACAGGCGTCCCTTTTTTATTGTTTAAAGCACTGAGCTCTCCTTGTATAAAAGAAAGGCGAATTTGTTGGGGTTCCGTTTTTGTTAACTGACTTGGATAGGCAGAATCGGGTAGGGATTGGTGCGAGGTTAAGGTTTCAGCTCCTCCTACACTGGTCCCCCATAAACCTTGATTAATGGAGTACTGCGCCTTTTCCCAAGAAAGGTGAATGCCTTGGCTTTTGAGGTAGTCTATTTCTGCTTCTCTTGAGAGTTGTTGGTCTCGAATGGGCGTTATGATTTCTATTTCGGGTGCAAGCACCTGAAATATGAGGTCAAACCGAACTTGATCATTTCCCGCGCCCGTGCTACCATGCGCAATATAGGCCGCATCGATGCGCTTGGCGTATTCAATGATTTCAATGGCTTGAACAATGCGTTCGGCACTGACGGATAATGGATAAGTATTGTTTTTTAATACGTTGCCATAAATGAGGTATTTTACAATTTTATTGTAAAATGAATCAAGTGCATTAATGGATTTGTAGGTAGTAGCACCCATCAAATTCGCGTTTTTTTCTTGGGCACTAATTTCTTCCTCAGAAAATCCTCCGGTGTTTACACTTACCGCATGCACCTCATAATTTTCTTGAGAAAGGGTTTTTAGGCAGTAAGAGGTGTCAAGTCCTCCGCTGTAGGCCAAAACAAGTTTTTTCATTTGGATTTCTTTTTAAATAAACCGCTTAAAAAAGCAGTTGTTTTTGATTCTGTTTTTTTTGTTTCGTTGGGATCGTGCAACATTCCTGTACACAAACACAGCTTTCGTTCGGTTCGGGTAAGCACATCAAAATTTTTGCATGTTTGACAGCCTTTCCAAAATTCAGGATCGTCGGTTAGTTCAGAAAAATGAACGGGTTTATAGCCCAATTCATAATTGATTTTCATCACTGCTTGCCCGGTTGTAATTCCAAAAATCTTCGCTCCAGGAAATTTCTTTAGCGATAAGTTAAACACTTTCTTTTTGATTTTTTTAGCCAACCCTTGTCCTCGAAATCCCGGGGCGACAATAAGTCCAGAATGGGCCACATACTTCCCGTGTCCCCAAACTTCGATATAACAAAAGCCTGCAAACTTTTCCCCCTCATAGGCCACTACTGCATTTCCATTTTGCATTTTTTCCATCACATACTCGGGCGACCTTCGAGCAATACCCGTACCGCGGTCTTTTGCCGATTCTTCAATAGTTTGACTTATAGTCTTAGCGAAATGTAAATGTTCTGGACCTGCTATGATGATTTCCATGGCTAGGATTTTTTAGTAATACGATGAATGAAAAGGAGTGAGATGAAAGAGAGGAATCGGACGCACCTATATTCCATAGAAAGATTATACCCCCAAGGGGCGACGTAAACGCGGACGCGGCACAAAGCTTTTTGATAAATTACATGCATTTCTCATATCGTGGTACAAAAATGCAAGAATTTATTCAGTTCACCAAATTCATAGCCCATACAATCGGTTTTTCGATTTTTTAAAACATTATATTTGTTAGGTGTTAAAAATCGTACAAAATTATTTTGATGAACGAGGGTTTCTCCCCAAAGAGACCAGCATTCTCCTGGCTTGTAGTGGAGGAGTAGATAGTATGGTGTTGCTTTTTTTACTCCAGCAACTCGATTATTCCTTTGCTGTTGCGCACGCCAATTTTCAATTGCGGGGAAGCGAAAGTAATGCAGATGAAGAATTTGTCCGTTTGTGGTGTGAAAAAAATGCAATTCCCTGTTTTACAAAGCGCTTCCATACACTTGCTCAAAAGAATAAAACATAAGACTCCATCCAAATGGTTGCGCGCGATTTGCGTTATCAGTGGTTTAAAACACTACAAAAGGAAGAGGGGTTTACGCATATCATGACGGCACATCATTTGGATGATCAACTCGAAACTTTTCTCATCAATACCTTTCGCTCTTCGGGCTTAAGAGGCTTGTGTGGAATTCCCGATCATACAGTTTTGCGTCCATTGCAAACGATTTCAAAAGAAGAACTGCTCGCTTTTGCAAAAACACACAGTCTTTCTTGGCGTGATGACGCCTCCAATAAAAAAGACGATTATGTACGCAATGCATTTCGGCATCACGTTATTCCACAGATAAAATCCATTTTTCCTGAAGGATTGTCCCAGTTTCAATCCACTTTGCACCACCTTCAAGATGCCCAAAAGGTACTCGATAATCAGATGGCGCAGTTTCGAAAGCAATTTTTCATCAATAAAGAAACGCATATTGCTATTCCATTAAAAGCTTTTGAAAACCTTCCCGACTTGGATTTTTATTTGCATGCCTTGTTTGCGCCTTATGGATTGCAACATAGTGTGGATATAAAAGCTTTGCTTGCTGCCGAGAGTGGGAAGCAGTTGTTTTCTAAAACACATAGGCTGATAAAAAACAGGAAAGAATTGCTTTTGACCCCTCAATTGGATGGAGCATCGGAGGAAGCTGTACTTTGGACTCCGCATCAAGATTTGCTTTTTCCTCTGCATTTGATAGTAGGGGGAGAAAATACACCTACGGCAGAAAATGCAATTTTAGATGCCGATCGATTAAAATATCCCTTAAGTCTTCGGAAATACGAAGAAGGCGACTATTTTTACCCTCATGGAATGCAAGGCAAGAAAAAGCTGAGTAAGTTTTTTAAAGACGAAAAATATTCCATGCTAGAAAAAGAAAATCAATGGTTGCTATGTTCGGAAAATCAAATTGTTTGGGTGATTGGAAAGCGCATCGATGCGCGTTTTGCAGCCCAAGAAAACACCTCAAACACCCTAATTCTTCAATGTCAATAAAACGTGTTTTTACTTTATTTGCGCTTTTGTTTGTGCTGGTGGTGCAAGGACAAACTGCCGATGAGCCCGTTGCTTGGACCACCGAACTTATCCAAGAGAACGACAGTACCGCTGTGCTTGTTTTCAATGCAAAAATTTTGGAAAAATGGCATTTATATTCCACACAATATTTTGAAGATGGCCCACTTCCCACAGAATTCAGTTATACCATCGATAGCCTCCAAATTGCTTTAGCTGGCGAAATGGCAACCAGTGAGCCACAAATTTCTTTTGATGAAATTTTTGAAATTGATTTACCCTATTTCGATCAAAAAGCAGAATTCCGACAGCGTATTCGTTTGCTTTCCAAGGAGGTGAGCGAATTGAGAGGAGAAATCAATTACCAAGCCTGTGACGATAAAGTCTGCATTTTCCGAACCGAGCCCTTTGCTTTTTCGTTCAACGGTAAAGCAGCCGCTGTTACTCCCCTCAACATATCGGACAAAGACAAAGCACAATCGGCACTTTTGCAGCTCGATTTAAAAAACAAGGCTTTGCTCAACGATGTTTCACTAAATGAAACTGATGAAGCCTCCTATTGGAATTTATTTTTCCTAGGGCTTTTAGGTGGCTTTTTGGCTTTATTGACGCCTTGTGTTTTCCCTATGATTCCCTTGACTGTTTCTTATTTTTTAAAACAAGGATCTTCAGGAAATAAAGGTCTTTGGAACGCGCTTATCTACGGCTTTTTTATTGTACTCATTTACTTTTTACTCAGTCTCCCTTTTCATTTTTTAGATTCATTAAATCCGGAAATCCTAAATACCATTTCGACCAACGTGCCGCTTAACCTTATCTTTTTTGGCATTTTTGTCTTTTTTGCTTTTTCCTTTTTCGGCTATTATGAACTCACCCTTCCTTCGCAATGGAGTGCCAAAGCTGATGAGCAGTCGGCCACGCAAGGGAAAATAGGTGTCTTTTTTATGGCACTTACGTTGGCCATTGTTTCCTTTTCGTGTACGGGCCCTATTTTAGGAACGCTTTTAGCAAGTTCACTCACTGCCGATGGAGGGGCCACCCAGCTCAGTATTGGTATGTTGGGCTTTGGAACCGCATTAGCACTTCCGTTTGCTTTGTTTGCCCTTTTTCCTCGTGCCTTAGAAGCCCTTCCAAAATCGGGCGGATGGATGACTGTTTTGAAGGTTATCCTTGGCTTTTTGGAACTTGCTCTTGCCCTAAAGTTTTTGTCCAATGCCGATTTAGTGTCTCATTGGGGGCTTCTAAAACGCGAAGTGTTTATCGGGATTTGGGTCTTACTCGCTTTTCTTATGACCCTTTATTTATTCGGGTACATCCGTTTTCCACACGACAGCAAAACCAAACCCACTAAAGGGCGTTTGGTAATGGCTGGAATTTCATTGTTGCTCACTTCTTATCTGCTTACAGGGTTAGTAAGTGAGAAAAACACCTTGACCTTGCTCAGCGGATTTCCTCCTCCAGAATTTTATAGCCTCACCGCCAAAGACAACAACTGTCCCCTTGGGTTAGATTGCTATAAAGATTTTACTCGAGGAAAAGCAGTTGCCGAATTACAGAACAAACCTATTCTGCTCGATTTTACTGGGTGGGCTTGTGTCAATTGTCGCAAAGTGGAAGAAAACGTTTGGGCGCAACCCGATGTTTTTCAGCTCCTCAATGAAGAAGTGGTTTTGATTTCCCTTTATGTGGACGATCGAAAGGAACTTCCTGAAGCGGAACAATTTAATTTCCAATTCCCATATGGGCGCAACCGACGAATTAATACCATTGGAGAAAAATGGGCCACTTTCCAAAGTTTAAATTTTAATACCGCCTCGCAACCCTACTATGTATTAATGCAACCCGATGGGACCTTACTCAACGCTCCCATTCAGTACACCGATGCCTCCACTTATTTGAAGTGGCTGCAAGAGGGGTTAAGCAATTAGGATAGCACCAACTTTTTACAAATGTCCTTTAACTTTCGTTCTATTTTCTTGGCTTTGCCCTTGAAACGAAGGTGTATTCTCCGTTGTTTTAGTCAAATTTTTCGGTTAGTCAGGGTTTTGTATCTTTAAATAAATAACCTACTTATGTTGATACAATCTATGGCAGTGCTGTCTTTGGCATTGATGCTCAAAAAATTACCCTAGAAGTAAATATTGATAAAGGAATTGGCTACCATTTGGTGGGTTTGCCCGACAATGCCATCAAAGAAAGCAACTACCGCATTGCTGCGGCTTTGCAAAACACTGGCTATAAACTCCCGGGAAAAAAAATCACGATCAACATGGCGCCAGCCGATGTGCGTAAAGAGGGTTCGGCCTATGACCTTCCCATTGCCTTGGGAATACTTTCTGCCTCAGGACAAATAAAAACCTCTCAGATTGGGGAGTACATCATTATGGGCGAAATTGCCCTCGATGGAAGTATCCGAGCTATTAAAGGAGCATTGCCCATTGCCATTCAAACCTTAAAAGATGGTTTTAAAGGTTTTATTCTCCCTAAAGAAAACGCGCAAGAAGAAGCCATTGTTAAAGGAATTGACGTTTATGGCGTTGCGCATCTCAATGAGGTGATTTCTTTTTTTGAAGGGAAGGCAAAATTAAAACCGATGGAGGTGAACACCCGCGCGCTCTTTGAGCAGAAAGGTAAATTTTCCCATTTGGATTTCGCCGATGTAAAGGGGCATGCCACTGCCAAGCGCTGTATGGAAATCGCCGCTGCTGGAGGTCACAACATCATTTTGATTGGTCCCCGGGGGCAGGAAAAACCATGTTGGCCAAACGCCTACCTTCCATTCTGCCACCCCTTACACTTTCTGAGGCCTTAGAAACCACTAAAATTCATTCGGTTTTGGGGAGAGTAAAGGAGCGGGGATTAATTCATCAACGCCCCTTTCGATCGCCGCACCATACCATTTCCGATGTGGCTTTGGTGGGTGGCGGAACATATCCTCAGCCGGGGGAAATTTCACTTGCGCACAATGGGATTTTGTCTTTGGATGAACTTCCGGAGTTCAAACGAACCGTGCTGGAAGTGATGCGACAACCCCTTGAAGATCGCGAGGTGACTATCTCCCCTGCGCGTTTTACAGTGACCTATCCCAGTTCGTTTATGCTTGTGGCCAGCATGAACCCCAGTCCTTCGGGTTACTTCGACACAGGGACGCATACCCCCATTGAAACCCGTCGTTATTTAAGTAAATTATCGGGGCCTTTGCTCGATCGAATTGATTTGCACAACGAAGTGGAACCCGTTCCCTTCGAAGACTTGGCAAAAAAGCAATTGGGCGAGTCCTCCGAAAGCATACGCGAGCGGGTGACCCAAGCCCGAAAACGACAGCAAGAGCGTTTTTTAAAGCGCCCTCACTTGCATTACAACGCCCAAATGAACGCCAATGAATTGCGGTTGTTTTGCGCCTTAGAAAAGGAAGCCCTCCATCTGATTAAAAACGCCATGAAGACTTTAGGGCTGTCTGCCCGCGCCTATGACCGTATTTTAAAAGTAGCCCGCACCATTGCCGATTTAGAAAACAGTAAGGCCATTCATAAAAACCATGTGACCGAAGCCATTCAATACCGAAGCTTGGATCGAGAAGGGTGGATGAATTGAAGGGGGCTTTTCTCATTAGTTTTTCAATTGAAATTATATATGACGGAAATTTAAATTCCCTTCAGTTGGAGATATTGACTTTTTTTATAAAAAACAGGGTTATTTTCTCTTTCTTTCAATGGTTTGTTAAATGAAAAATGAGGTTAATAATAATAGCATAAAAAAAAGCGCAGCAGCTTTTTTGTTTGTTGAGAACGTTTAAATTCACTCCAAAAATAAACAGTGCACACCCTAGGAGAATTTCTTATCACCAGTCAACAAAAACACCCGCAAAGTACCGGGGAATTCAGTAAAGTCATCCACGCTTTACGTTTGGCCGCAAAAGTGGTTAGTCATAAAGTCAACAAAGCCGGTTTGGTCGATGTGATTGGAAATGCTGGAACAACCAACATACAAGGCGAAAGCCAGCAAAAGTTGGATGTGTAGGCCATAATCTTTTTATAGAAGCGTTAACCAATCGGAGAATAGTGTGTGGTATTGCAAGTGAGGAAGCTGAGGATTTTATCGATGTACATGGTGCGGAAGAGGACCCAGAAAGTAAATACATTGTTTTGATTGATCCCTTAGACGGTTCTTCCAATATAGATGTAAATGTTTCTTTGGGAACAATTTTTTCAATTTACAAACGCATTTCTCCCATAAACGAACGAGTAAGCGAAGCCGATTTTTTGCAAAAGGGAACAGAACAGGTGGCCGCAGGCTACATTCTTTATGGCACATCAACTTTATTTGTTTACACCACAGGAAATGGAGTTAATGGCTTTACTTTCAATCCTGCCATTGGTACTTTTTACCTTTCGCATCCCAACATTCAATTGCCCAGTTCAGGTCATATTTATTCGATAAATGAAGCCAGTTTTGCTTCTTTTCCCGACACCATTAAAACCTATTTAAAAGCACGAAAGTCGGAAGACCCAGACTATACCACGCGCTACATTGGTTCTATGGTTTCGGATATTCATAGGAACATGCTCAAAGGAGGATTGTATTTGTATCCGCTCAACGAAAAATCGCCGCACGGAAAACTCCGTTTGCTCTACGAATGCAATCCCATTGCTTTTATTGTTGAACAAGCAGGAGGTGCCGCTAGGAGCATGAATCAACGTATTTTAGAAATCGAACCGACCTCCCTTCACCAGCGAAGTCCATTTTTTTGTGGAAATAAAGAAATGATTAACCTTTTAATATCCTATTTGTAAAATCGCTCTTTTTCATGATTTTGTTTTTGCATTTTGATGATCCATTCTTCTTCTAGAATGTATTGAATATTTGCTTACCTTCAACAAAAATGAGAATGCGCTATTTACCAAAAATCGGCCCTGCCGCGTTGGTTACTGCCGCTTTTATTGGGCCAGGAACCATCACCATGTGTATTTTAGCGGGCATTCGAAGCGGATTTACGCTTTTATGGGCGATGTTGCTCTCCATTTTTATTACCATTTTTATTCAGAATACCGCGGCACGAATTGCATGGACTACCCGAAACGGTTTGGCAGAAAGTGTGCTAAAGCAAACCCAAAACCCAATTGTGAAGTGGTTGCTGCGCGCGCTTTTAATCGGTGCTATTTTTATTGGAAATGCTGCCTACGAAGCTGGGAATTTATCGGGCGGATTAATTGGTTTAAAGGGCATGCTTGGAATAAATTTTCTTCCCATCGCTGGAAATTTGGATGTCTTGCCCCTTTTATTTGGTGCTTTTGTAGGCCTGTTTTTATTTATGGGCAACCTCCGTTTTTTAAAAAACCTTTTAATTGGAATTGTGTTGCTAATGAGTGGTGCCTTTTTTATAACGGCACTGTTGACTCAGCCTGATGTAGTGGAAATTTTTAAAGGCCTATTTGTTCCTTCGCTTAACCAAAAGGAAGTGCTTACTGTTTTAGGGCTTTTGGGAACTACGGTGGTGCCCTACAATCTTTTTTTACACGCGGCTTTAATTGCGCAATCACCCAACACCCCTTTTTCTGATTTTCGTCGTGACACATTTTTTTCTGTAGGAATAGGTGGATTGATTTCCCTTTTTATCATTATCGCAGCTGCAGCTTTGGAAGGAATTGAGGTGCAGAACGCCATGGATTTGGCCAAAGCGCTCACTCCGCTTTATGGCAAGGCGGCGCCCTTTTTGTTTCAATTGGGTTTTTTTGCAGCAGGCCTCACCTCAGCTTTAACCGCTCCTTTGGCAGCAGCGTTTGTGGTGTCGGAATGTTTTGGATTTTCTCAAAAGAGTTGGGCTTATCGCCTCACCGCGTTTTGTGTGCTTGCTGTAGGTGTTTATTGCACCACTTTGGGTGCCGTCCCCCTTCAAATCATTCGGTTTGCGCAAGTAGCCAACGGATTGCTACTACCCATCATAGGTTTACTTTTATTGTTTATGGTGAATAATAAGCCTTTGATGCGCGGGGAAACCCCCTCAAAACTTCAAAATTTTATCTTCCTTTTGATTGAATTTTTCTTCCTTTATTTAGGAGTGAAAAGCCTGGGTATTGTACTATGAAAATGAGAATAGATTTAAATGCAGATTTGGGAGAAGGCCAACCACACGACCAGGAGTTAATGCCTTTTTTAAGTTCGTGTTCCATTGCTTGTGGCGGACATTTTGGAGATGAAAACACCGTTAAAGAAACCCTTCAGTTAGCCACACAGTGGCAGGTAAAAGCAGGGGCTCATCCCTCTTATCCCGATCGGGTTCATTTTGGTAGAACATCCATGTCCCTCTCGCTTCACGAATTGCTGGAAAGCTTAAAACATCAATTGGATTTGTTCCATGATCTCTGTGCTGAGGTGCACCACATCAAACTGCACGGTGCGTTGTATAACGATGTTTTTAGCGATATTGAAAAAGCGGAGGCTTTAGTCGATTTGTTCCTGCGCTACCACCCTCATCAAAAGATATATTGCGCTCCCGGAAGTGCCTTGGGCAAAGTTGTTGAAGGCTCTTCTTTGGTTCCCGTTTATGAGGGTTTTTCTGATCGGAGGTACACGGCTAGCGGGACCTTGGTGGCACGTTCAAAACAAGGCGCATTGATAGAAAACGAAGTCGAAATGGCAGTACAGGCCTTGCAGTTAGTTACCCAACAAAGGGTCACTTCCATCACGGGTAAAATTATTCCTTTGCAGGTGCAAACCCTTTGTTTTCATAGCGATGGAAAAAATGCAGTACGCAATCTTAGTCATGTCAGCAAAAGATTAAAAGAGGAAGGAGTGGTGGTGCATGCAGTATGAAATTTTTCAGCATTCGAAATCCATTTATTCAGTAAAATTGAATAAAGAAAGGGCTGGGTATTTACCCGAAATAAAACTGGAATTAGAACGATGTCTCCCTCAGCTCCAAGAAATCGCATTTTCTTTAGATCGGTTGCACCTTTTTTTTGCCACTCCACTTGCTTTGGATCACTTAGTTCCCTACATCGATGCTGTTTTTTCAACCCCTAAAAAGCAACTTGTACAAAGGAATTCTTGGCGCTTGCCCATCTGCTTAGAAGCTTCTGATGAAAGTGACTTGTCCCTTTATTTTAAGGGGAATGCTTTTGCAGTATCCGATTATATTCAGCGATTTTTATCGATTCAATTCCGTTTAGAATTTTATGGCTTTCTCCCCGGATTTGGCTATTTGTCGGGCTTACCAACCAACATGATTCTGCCCAGAAAAGCAAACCCCAAGCACAATGTATTGCCCGGAACAGTTGCCATTGGCGGCCCTTTTGTTGGGGTTTATCCCCAAGAAAGTCCTGGCGGCTGGCACAGCATTTGCCGTTGCCCAATACCGTGGATCAATTTTCAAACGCCGCCTCATGTGTTCATTCAACCGAAAGGTGAAGTTGCATTTTATGCTGTGGATGAGGATCGTTTTTCAATCCTAAAAACACAAGCCGAACAAGGGCAGTTAAATTTTGATCAATTCAAGCTATGATTCGTTTTTTACGGGCCGGATATTACACCAGCCTTCAAGATGAAGGACGTTTCGGTTACCGCGCTTTGGGTATTCCACAAGCGGGCCCTATGGACAAAAAAGCTTTTGCGATGGCCCAGGCACTTTTGCCTTTAGAAAATGACTGCCATGCCATAGAGTGTACCTATCTTGGCCCTAAAATGCAGTTTGAAAAGGAGTTGCATTTCGTGATTACTGGAGCACAAGGAGACTTTCAATTGGATGGAGTTACGATTGTTTTGAATCGCGTTTATAACGGGAAAAAAGGGAGTTGCTTGGACATTGGAAAAATGACCAAAGGAATTCGGTGTTACATTCGTTTTTTGGCCCAATTAAATGTGCCTGAAACCATGGGGAGTGTTTCTTTTTATTTTCCGATAACCCCTCCGACGTTTAAAAATAATGAGGTAATAAAAGGGAATCCTTTAGGGGGGAGCGATAAAGCCATGGCGCATCTTCGGGTCGACGATCGCTATTTGAACCAAACCGTTTTGGAAGCAAAAAAGGGCCCCGACTGGGGATTGCTTTCAAAAGAACAACAGCATCAAATCCTCCAAGCGAAATTAAGCGTCATTGCGCATAACCGAATGGGGTATAAGCTCGCTGGGGGACTAGAAAATGATTTCACCTCCATTGAAAGTCAAATGGTAATTCCCGGCATGGTACAACTTACTCCTGGCGGAGAATTTATTGTGGCCATGGCCGATGGCCAAGTAACGGGAGGCTATCTTCAGGTCTTGCAATTGACAGAGGAAGCACAATCCATTTTATCACAAAAAGGAGAGGCTTGTGCACTTACATTTTCGTATATACCTCATTGAAAGGCACGCGAAATTGGGGGCCATAAATCCCTTTTTTGGAGCGTATTCCACAGCTGATGACCATCGTAATCATAGCGGCCTTTGGTAACCCTAAAATTTTCTTTACACGAACGGAATCAAATCCTTCCATAGGGCAGGTGTCCATCCCTTTGGCGGCCATGCCCAACATAAAGGTTTGTGCGGCTAGGGCAGCACTTTTCTGCGCCACAATATCTGTGTCTCGCGATAGTACTTGTCGGTACATGGGAGAAGAAATTCCTTTGAGCGTAGCCACAACTCGTTTTGCAAAACCTAAAATGCCTAAAAAATCACGATACACCGTAGGGATGATTTTTTGGTAATATCCGTAAGTCATTTTTTCTTTTTTGGGATCGCGTTTTTCTTGTTGTTCAAATACTGATTTTAAAAACTGAACGTTGGCTGATGCTCTTTTCTGCCATAGGTCTTTTCGCGCTACAACCACCACCAATTCCTGAGCGGTTTTGGCGGTCATTTGCCCTAAACAGGCATGGGTAAGGGCTTTCTTTTTTCGTCACTTACAACATGATAAAATTCCCACAGTTGCAAGTTGCTGCTATTGGGAGCTAGAGTGGCTTGTTCGATACATTGCTTGACTTCTTCGGTTGACAGTTTTTTTTTCAGCTTTATAAATACGAACCGATCGTCGATATGCAACAGCTTCTTCGAATGTGGATGGTGTCATTTAAAAATATTTTGATAGTTTTTTTAGCCATTGAAAGGAAGTAGGGTAGGGAGCATAGCGCAAAAAGGGATCGATCCAATGTCCTCTTTCTATAAAAGGCTTGTAGTGTGTGTAGGCATCAAAGGAATGTTTTCCGTGATAGGAACCCATGCCGCTATTTCCTATGCCGCCAAAGGGTAAATTGTCGTTAACGAACTGAACGATGGAGTCGTTGGCCACCCCTCCGCCGTAAGAATAATTTTCTGCGTAATCGCGAATGAACTTTTTGTTTGTAGAAAAAACATAAGCTCCTAAAGGGCGCTCAAAATGGGTAATGATTTTTTCAATTTCATCTACCGACTCATAGGTTAGAATAGGGAGAATAGGTCCAAAAATTTCTTCTTGCATCACGGCATGTTCAAGCGTGTATACTCGAATAAGCGTTGGGGAAAAATAACGGGAGGAAGACTTGTATTGCCCTCCATACAATACCTCTTCTCCTTCAATCATTCGAGAAAGTCGGTCATAATGCTTTTGATGAGCAATTCTTCCATAACTATTCGAAGTGGAGGCGTCTTCACCAAAGGCCTGCTTTATTTCTTTTATCAATGCCTGTTCGAGTTCCCCAACAATGGATTGATCCACCAGCAGATAGTCTGGCGCAATACAGGTTTGTCCACAGTTCAAAAATTTTCCCCAAACGATGCGCTTGGCTGAAAGTTGAATTTTAGCACTGGCTTCTACAACACATGGATTTTTCCCTCCAAGTTCTAATAGCGTTGGGGTGAGGTGTTCTGCTGCTGCTTTGGCAATTTGTTTTCCTACCACACTGCTGCCTGTAAAGGTGATATGGTCCCATTGCAATGCCAAAAGCGATTGGGCAACATCCACACCGCCATTCAACACTTTTACATGGCCGGGTTCAAAAGCTTCATCAATGATTTTTTCTAAAAGGGCAGACGTATGCGGGGCGTATTCAGAAGGTTTTAAAAGCACTGTATTTCCTGCTGCAACCGCTCCAATTAATGTTGCTAGTGAGAGTTGGAATGGGTAATTCCATGGACTGATTTGTAAGGTGCATCCGTAGGGTTCAGGAATGAGATAATCCCTCGACGGAAAATTCAAAAGACTGCTTTTTACTTTTCTTTTTTTAGACCATCGACCGATGTTGTCTATCATTTTCTTTAGTTCAGCGAAAATGACAAAAACCTCGGTTAAGTAAGCTTCGTATTCTGGTTTTCCTAAATCGTTTTGTAAAGCAGCATAAACCTCCTGCTCGTGGGCAATCAAAACCTTTTCGAGTTTTTTTTAAAGCAACTTTACGAAAGGTAATGTCCCGTGTTTTTTTAGCAGCAAAAAAAGTTTTCTGCTCTTGATAGATGTCGTAAATTTCCATGCAATTTTTCTAAGCGTGCCTAAAGGTATTAAACTTTTTTTTTTAGTTCTTTTTAAGCGCTTTAAATTCAAAATAATTTCGCTTGAACATCAGCAGTAATTTTAATTTAAAATACTGTTAGTTAATTATTTATGATTTAATTAATGCGTTTGGATATAATAGTAAAATCATTGATTTAAAAATCATCGCATGAAGCGATAGTAAATTAGCACATTATATATAAAAATGAGTCACAATAAATACAGTAAAGTAGTAACGCAAGACCCTACTCAGCCAGCTGCACAAGCCATGTTGCACGCCATTGGCTTAACAAAAGAAGATTTTGAAAAGCCCTTGATTGGCATCGCCAGTACGGGTTATGAAGGTAATCCTTGCAATATGCATTTGAACGATCTTTCGGTCGATATCAAAAAAGGAATACAAGAGGAGGATTTGGTTGGATTGATTTTCAACACCATCGGAGTAAGCGATGGTATTTCCATGGGAACCCCTGGAATGCGTTTTTCTTTGCCTTCACGCGATGTGATTGCCGATTCTGTTGAAACGGTAGTGCAAGCCATGTCTTACGATGCGGTGGTTACAGTAGTGGGTTGTGATAAAAACATGCCGGGAGCTTTAATGGCCATGCTTCGACTCGATCGTCCTAGCATTCTAGTTTATGGAGGAACCATCGCTTCGGGTTGTCATAAAAACAAAAAACTCGACGTGGTATCTGCTTTTGAAGCTTGGGGCGAAAAGGTAGCCGGTACTATCGACGAAAAAGAATACCAATCGGTAGTTCAAAATGCCTGCCCTGGAGCAGGAGCTTGTGGTGGAATGTATACCGCGAATACGATGGCTTCTGCGATTGAAGCTTTGGGAATGGCTTTGCCTTACAATTCTTCGAATCCCGCTGTTAGCGTGGACAAAAAAGAGGAGTGTAGTCGTGTAGGAAAAGCACTGAAGCACCTTATTGAAAACGACATTAAACCTTCGGACATTGTCACTCGAAAATCCCTTGAAAATGCCATTCGTTTGATTGCTGTTTTATGAGGCTCTACCAATGCTGTGCTTCACTTTTTAGCCATTGCAAAAGCGGCTAAAATTGAATTTACCATCAACGATTTTCAAGCCATTATGGATAAAACCCCTTTTCTAGCGGACTTAAAACCAAGTGGGAAATTCCTAATGGAAGATTTACACGAGGTAGGCGGTGTTCCAGCTGTATTGAAGTTTACGCTTGAAGAAGGAATGCTCCATGGCGATTGTTTGACTGTTACTGGAAAAACCTTAGCTGAAAACCTTGAACAAGCGAAGCCACTGGCTGAAAAGCAAGAAGTCATTATGCCGGTAAGCAACCCCATCAAAGCGACTGGACACATTCGTATTCTAAAAGGAAATTTAGCAACAGGGGGTTCTGTCGCTAAAATTACGGGAAAAGAAGGCTTGTTATTTAAAGGTCCTGCTCGTGTTTTCAACGGAGAATATGAAGCGAACGATGGTATCCGAAATGGAAAAGTTCAAAAAGGAGAAGTTGTGGTTATTCGCTACGAAGGACCCAAAGGAGGCCCTGGAATGCCAGAAATGCTTAAGCCGACTGCAGCTATAATGGGTGCTGGATTGGGGAAAGATGTTGCTTTGATTACTGATGGACGATTTTCGGGAGGAACCCACGGTTTTGTAGTGGGCCATATCGTGCCTGAAGCTCAAGTGGGAGGCACCATCGCTTTGATTGAAGATGGAGATTTTATTGAAATTAATGCGGAAAAAAACACCTTGGAAGTGCGCCTTTCAGAAGAAGAAATTAAGGCGCGAAAAGCAAAATGGATTGCTCCTCCATTGAAGTTTAGTAGTGGCGTTTTATACAAATACATAAAAAATGTAAACACGGCCTCTGATGGGTGTGTTACTGACGAATAAATATGAAACAAGATTCAACGATTCGAATTACAGGAGCAGAAGCGGTTATTCGTTGTCTTTTAGAAGAAGACGCGGATTTGATCTATGGCTATCCTGGAGGAGCAATTATGCCCATCTATGATGAAATTTACAAATTTCAAGATCAAATTCAGCATGTGCTTACCCGTCATGAACAAGGCGCAACTCATGCCGCTCAGGGATTTGCTCGCACCTCAGGCAAGGTAGGAATTGCCATGGCCACTTCTGGTCCAGGGGCAACCAATTTGATTACTGGGATTGCCGATGCGCAAATCGATTCTACTCCTATGGTTTGTATAACAGGACAAGTAGCCTCACATTTGTTGGGCTCCGATGCCTTTCAAGAAACTGATATCATTGGGATTTCTACCCCAGTAACCAAGTGGAACTATCAAATCACCAAGGCAAGTGAGATTCCTGAAATCATGGCAAAAGCATTTTATATTGCTAAATCGGGCCGACCTGGTCCTGTTTTGATTGACATTACCAAAGATGCCCAGTTCGATACGTTTGATTTTAAGTACGAGAAGTGCACCGGAGTTCGTTCCTATCAACCCACACCTTCGTTAGATAACGATCAGGTTACTGCAGCTGCTGAGGCCATTAATGCGGCAAAAAAACCCATGATTGTATGGGGGCAAGGCGTTATTTTAGGCGAAGCCGAAAAAGAATTTAAAGCATTTGTAGAACAATCGGGAATCCCCGCTGTTTGGACCATCTTGGGACTTTCTGCACTGCCGACTCAGCATCCGCTTAATATGGGGATGGTAGGTATGCACGGAAACTATGGTCCTAATATGTTAACCAACGAATGCGATGTGCTTATTGCTATAGGTATGCGATTTGATGATCGTGTAACTGGGAATTTAGCTACCTACGCCAAGCAGGCGAAAGTAGTTCATTTAGAGATTGATCCTGCAGAAGTAAATAAAAACGTAAAAGCGGATTATCCTGTTCTTGCTAATTGCAAAGAAAGTTTATCTGCATTAACCGCTTTGGTGAAACACAAAGAATTGGTGGATTGGAAAGCGGAGTTTTCCAAGTACATGGAGACCGAAATTGAACAAGTGATTTCCAAAGATACCCGTCCAACCAAAGAAGGACTCACCATGGGGGAATCCATTGTAGCCATTAACAACGCCACAGGGAGTGATGCTGTAATTGTTACCGATGTAGGACAACATCAAATGATTGCTTGCCGCTATGCTGAATTTATTCGTTCGAAGAGCAATGTTACCTCAGGCGGATTGGGAACTATGGGCTTTGCTCTACCTGCTGCGCTTGGTGCAAAAATGGGTGCTCCCGATCGGCATGTCGTCGCTGTCATTGGCGATGGAGGATATCAAATGACCATTCAAGAACTTGGTACTATTTTTCAAACCAAAGCCGCAGTAAAAATTGTAGTTTTGAACAATGATTATCTCGGGATGGTAAGACAATGGCAACAACTCTTTTTCGATAGACGATATGCGTCTACTGAAATGACAAATCCCGATTTTGTGACCATTGCCAAAGGGTATCATATCCCGGCACAACGTGTAACAAAACGAGAGGAGCTGCAAGAAGCAGTAAATGAAATGATTGCTACCGAAGGCCCTTATTTCCTAGAAATTTGTGTTGAAAAAGAAGATAACGTATTTCCAATGATTCCAACCGGTGCATCGGTTTCGGATGTAAGACTAAGCTAATGACAACCACTAATTCAAGATATACCATCTCTATTTATTCAGAAAACAACATTGGGTTGCTCAATCGCGTTTCTTCCATTTTTCTTAAGCGACATGTAAATATTGTTAGCTTTTCTACTTCTCAGTCCGAAATACCTAATGTATTTCGATTTGTTATTGTGGTGAAAGTTACCGAGGAGCAAGTAAAAAAATTGGTACAGCAAATAGAAAAACAAATCGACGTCATTCGTGCCTATTATCACACGGACGAAGAAACCATCTACATGGAGTCGGCGTTGTACAAAGTCAAATCCAGTTATCTTTTTGAAGAACGTAAAATTCAAAACATCATTAAGGAAAGCCATGCGACTATTGTAACGGTATCCCCCGAATTTTTTGTGATATCAAAAACGGGCTTTCGACAAGAAACGGAGAAACTCCGTGAGGATCTTGCTCCCTACGGACTGCTTCAGTTTGTTCGCTCTGGACGCATATCGGTAACCAAAGCGCCAATGGGCATTAGTCAACTACTCAACGAATTCAACAATAAAAACAACTCATAAAACACTACAATGGCAAATTATTTTAACCAACTGTCTCTCCGCGAGCAACTCGAACAACTAGGGCACTGTCGCTTTATGGATTCAAATGAATTCAGCGATGGAGTAGATGCACTCGTAGGCAAGAAAATTGTAATCATCGGTTGTGGTGCGCAAGGCCTCAATCAAGGTTTAAACATGCGCGATTCCGGTTTGGATGTGTCTTACACACTACGCCAAGGGGCAATCGATCAAAAACGTGCATCTTATCAGAATGCAGTAGACAATGATTTTGCCGTAGGGAATTACGATGAAATGATTCCTTCGGCGGATTTAGTCATTAACCTTACTCCCGATAAAAACCACACTCCAGTGGTTGAAGCAGTAATGCCATTAATGAAAGAAGGCGCTACGCTTTCTTACTCACATGGATTTAATATTGTAGAAGAAGGAACGCAAATCCGAAAAGATTTAACGGTGATTATGGTGGCCCCAAAATGCCCAGGATCAGAGGTAAGAGAAGAATATAAGCGAGGTTTTGGCGTACCTACTCTAATCGCTGTTCACCCCGAAAATGATCCACAAGGACATGGGTTAGCACAAGCGAAAGCCTATGCAGTTGGTACAGGAGGGCACCGTGCAGGAGTTCTACAATCTTCTTTTGTTGCTGAAGTTAAATCAGACCTTATGGGAGAACAAACCATTCTTTGTGGGGTGTTGCAAACAGGCTCTATTTTGTGTTTTGATAAAATGGTGGAAAAGGGAATTGAACCTGCCTACGCATCGAAGTTGATTCAGTACGGATGGGAAACCATTACAGAGGCATTAAAGCACGGAGGAATCACCAATATGATGGATCGCCTTTCTAATCCCGCTAAAGTAAAAGCCTTTGAACTTTCGGAACAGTTAAAAGAAATCATGGCACCATTATTCCATAAGCACATGGACGACATTATGTCAGGTCATTTTTCAAAAACCATGATGGTAGACTGGGCAAATGATGATAAAAACCTTTTGGGATGGCGTGCAGCAACTGGAGAAACTGCTTTTGAAAAAACAGCTCCAACTTCAGATGAAATCTCTGAGCAAGAATATTTTGATCATGGAGTACTCATGGTGGCTTTCGTTCGTGCAGGGGTAGAATTGGCTTTCGATACTATGGTTTCTGCAGGAATCAAAGAAGAGTCTGCTTACTACGAATCTTTACACGAAACTCCTTTGATTGCGAATACCATTGCACGTAAAAAATTATTTGAAATGAACCGTGTTATTTCGGATACTGCAGAATACGGATGCTATTTATTTGATCATGCGTGTAAACCTCTACTAAAAGATTTCATGAAAGAAATTGACGTGGATGTGATCGGTAAAGCTTTCAGCAATGACAATGGTATGGACAACAAAACCCTTATTGATGTAAACGAAATCATTCGTTTTCATCCTATTGAAATGATCGGATATGAATTGCGATCTTCAATGACTGCGATGAAGAAAATCGTTTAAGTCAAGGGAAAAACAAAGGGGATAACCCATTTGTAAAATACCAACAGTAGCCCAATTGATGCGAGGTTAATCCAAAAACCAGCCCGCACCATTTGGGCTACTTTGATATGTCCACTAGCGAACACAATGGCATTGGGAGGCGTGGCCATCGGAAGCATAAAGGCACAACTGCTTGCCATGGTGATGGGGATAAGCAAATGAAGTAAAGGGACGTTTAGCCCAATTGCAATCCCTGCAATTACAGGAGCCAAAACAGCTACTAAAGCCACATTACTCATCAATTCGGTCATAAAAAGCATCAAAGTAATCAAAAGTGCAACGGTTAGGAAAATAGGCAAATTCGCTTGTGCGATGGATTGCGTAATGGCATCAACTAGTCCCGTAATGGACATGCCTTTTGCTAAGGCCAAGCCTCCACCAAACAGCAGTAAAATCCCCCATGCCAACTTTTCTGTGTCTTTCCATTCCAAAATAAAGCGATTCTTTTGAAACTGAAAGGGTACGGCAAATAGCGCAACGGCTGCTCCTACACTGATGAGGGTGTCACTCAGCATAAGATCGGGTAATAAACGGTTAATTAGCCCACGAAAAACCCATAGAAAAACGGTAATGGCAAAAATCACAAGCACATGTTTTTCCCTTTTGGAAATGGGTCCCAAAGCTTCTATTTGCCCGTTGATGATTGATCGAGAAGCTTTAAAATCGATTTCACGGGAAGGGAGTAACACTTTGGTGAGTAAAAAATAAATGACGGCTAGGAGAATGGAAGAAAAAGGGAGCCCCACAAGCATCCATTTAAAAAACGAAATTTCGATGTTGAATTCATTTTCCAATAAGCCAATCATTACCGAATTGGGGGGTGTGCCAATAATGGTAGCGATACCTCCTGCATTGGCGGAGAATGCAATTCCCAGCATGACCGACATCGAAAAACGCTGCTCTTCTATGGAAAAAACACCGTTGCTTTTAATGAGCAGTTGAATCACCGAAAGGGCTATGGGCAGCATAACAACAGTGCTGGCCGTATTCGAAATCCACATGCTCAGTAGGGCAGTGGCCAGCATAAAACCGAGAACAATTCTGTTGGGTGAAGTTCCTGTTTTTTGAATAATATGCAATGCAATGCGTTGATGTAACTTTACTTTTTCTAGGGCCAGGGCAAGGACAAAACCTCCAAAAAAGAGAAAGACAATTGAACTCCCATAGTTTGCGCCCACCTCATTCATTTCCATAACGCCAAAAAGGGGAAAAATAATCAAAGGGAGTAGGGAAGTGACGGCAATAGGCACTGCTTCAGAAATCCACCAACAAACCATCCAGAGTGCAAGCGAAATAACCACTGTTGCGTCTTCATTTAAATGAAAAACAGAAAGTTGTTGAAAGATAAAAAAGAGCAGTGGTCCGGCGAGCAGTCCTATTTTTTTGACATTGAAAACCTCGTTTAATTCAAGTTTTGGTATACTATTGACTAAAATAAAATTAACTGCTTAAATATCAGCTTATTTGATTTTAATGTTTTAAATTTAATCAAAAAAGAAAAAGAAATCTATGGAAACGCTTAATCAACCCTTAGTTGATGCGCAAAACCCATTTGCATCACCATTACATTCCACGCAATATTTAATTGATGGAGAATTAAAAACATGGGAGGGGAATACCACTCCGGTGTATTCAAACATTTATACCGAAAACCAAGAGGGAGAGTCAGGTCCCACGCTTTTGGGCTCGATTCCCGACATGGAAACCGATGCTGCTTTGGACGCGTTAAATGCTGCTGAAAAAGCATTTAATCGTGGGCAAGGTACATGGCCTACCATGCGCGTGAAAGACCGTTTAAAGTGCCTTGAAACTTTTGCGGAAAAGATGAAAGCCCATCGCGAAGAGGTGGTTGAATTGTTGATGTGGGAAATTGCAAAAAACAAGGCCGATTCTTACAAAGAGTTTGACCGAACAATCGATTACATTTACGATACCATTGAGGCATACAAAAAACTCGATCGCAAGAGCGCTAAGTTTGATAAACAAGCCGGTATCCATGCACATATTCGAAGAGGGCCGCTAGGTGTAGTATTGTGTTTAGGGCCTTACAACTACCCTTTTAAACGAAACCTTTTGTTTGTTGATTCCCGCTATCATTATGGGGAATACGGCTATCTTTAAGCCCGCTAAGCACGGGGTGTTACTAATTACACCTTTGTTGAAAGCATTCCACGAAAGTTTTCCTCCTGGTGTGGTTAATATTGTATTTGGGCGTGGACGTAAAATTGCTACTCCCATTATGCAAACGGGTAAAATAGATGTATTGGCACTTATTGGTCATTCCTCTTCTGCGGTTGCTTTACAAGATCAGCATCCGTTTAAAAACAGATTGCGTTTGGTACTTGGGTTGGAAGCCAAAAACCCTGGAATTATTTTACCAGATGCCGATATGGATTTAACCATCAAAGAATGCATTTCAGGAACGCTTTCTTACAATGGGCAACGTTGTACCGCACTAAAAATGTTGTTTGTTCACGAATCCATTATCGACGAATTCAATAGTCGTTTTGCTAAAGCAGTAGACGCCTTGAAGTACGGTATGCCTTGGGACGACAATGCTTTTCTAACGCCGCTACCTGAACCCAATAAGCCCGCTTATATTCAAGATTTAATTAAAGATGCTAAGGCCAAAGGCGCTAAAGTGCTCAATAAAAAAGGAGGTGCGCTTTCTCATAACTATTCCTATCCTGCAGTTTTATATCCTGTAACAAGTGATATGGATGTTTTTCACGAAGAACAATTTGGTCCTGTCATTCCGATCATGTCATATAAAGACATCAATGAACCGCTCAATGTCATGGCGGCTTCAGAGTATGGACAGCAAGTAAGCCTTTTCGGACGTGATATTCGAAAAATTGGACCGCTTGTCGATATTCTGGCCAATTTGGTTTGCCGTGTGAATTTAAATTCAGCTTGTCAGCGTGGCCCAGATGTGTATCCATTTACAGGAAGAAAAAATTCGGCAGTAAGCACCTTGAGTGTCTACGATGCGTTGCGTTCTTTTTCTATTCGAACGTTTGTAGCAGCAAAAGATAATCCTTATAACAATGAAATTTTGGATGCATTAATGAATGCAAAAGAATCCAATTTTGTCAATACGGAATACCTCTTGTAAGGTTTTACCCTTTCATTTGTCGAAGAACCAAATAAGGAATCGCATTGAAAAAGAGCCATATTAGTTTATAGGCTCCCATCATGACATAAAGCAAATGCTCAAATTCTTCTAAGCTCCCAGCATAGAAATGTTTGTGAATGGAATACACTGCTTCCGAAAAGAAGAGGATCAAAAACATAAACACAAGAATCGCCATGTTGATCAGGGTGCATTTTCGTAAAAATTCTTTGAGTTGAGTAATCTCCATAAGGCTTAATTTACACGAAAGTTACGCATTTGATTTGAAGAAAGGATAAGACAAAAAAAAAGCCCGCTTGAAAAAGCGGGCTTTTTTTAGGTTTAAAAAAGAATTAACTTTTTGAAATTAGATCGACTAGATAGTCACCCACTTCTGAAGTTTTGTAGGCTTTTGCTCCATTGGCGAGGTCTTCTGTAACCACCCCATCGGCTAACGATTGATCAACCACCTTTCGGATTAAAGTGCCTTCTTCTTTTAAGTTGAACGACATTTCAAACATCATTGCTGCAGAAAGAATGGTAGCAAGAGGGTTGGCAATGTCTAAGCCTGTTGCTTGAGGAAAGGAACCGTGAATGGGTTCATAAAGCGAATTTTCTGAACCTACCGATGCGGAAGGCATCAATCCCATGGATCCAGAAATCACGGAGGCTTCATCTGTTAGAATGTCCCCAAATAGATTTTCTGTAATTAAAACATCATAGCTGTTAGGCCACTGCACCAATCGCATGGCCACAGCATCTACCAATTCGTAAGTAACCTCTACATCTGGGTAGTCTTTCTCCATGCTTTGAACGGTTTCTCTCCAAAGACGGGAAGTTTCTAGAACATTTGCTTTATCTACACAACACAATTTTTTAGTTCGTGTTCTTGCCAATTCAAATCCTTTTTTAGCTAAACGGATGATTTCTTCTCGGGTGTAAGTACATGTGTCGAAAGCGGTATTGCCTTCGTTTTCACGGCCGCGTTCTCCAAAATAAATCCCACCTGTAAGCTCTCGTAAAAAAACCAAATCCGTTCCTTCTATCCGTTCTTGTTTTAATGGCGATTTATCCAATAAAGAAGGAAAAGTGAACGTAGGACGTACATTAGCAAAAAGCCCTAGTTTTTTACGCATTCGTAAAAGACCTTGTTCTGGGCGCACTTTTGCCGAAGGATTGTTATCAAAACGGGGTAAACCAATGGCTCCAAAAAGTACCGCATCGGAAGCCTCACAAATGGCGTGGGTTTCGTCGGGATAAGGATCTCCCACGGCATCAATGGCTGCTGCACCAGTTAGTGCAGGGGTCCATTCAATTTTGTGGCCAAACTTTTCAGCAATTGCATTACTTACTTTTACGGCTTGTTCTGTTACTTCTGGTCCGATACCATCACCGGCCAAAAGCGCAATATTCATATTCATAAAGATTCACTTAGTGTGTTTAACATTTTTTCTGTTGCCTTAATGGCAGATACGGTTTGATCGGAATCTAAGCCCCGTGTAGTAAATTCTTGCTTCCCCTTTAGCCATGTAATGGTTGTTTCACATAACGCATCAGAATGACTTCCCGGCGGAATATGCACTGCATAATCGATGAGCTGAGGCAATTCAACCTTAAGGGCTTTAAATATTTTTCGAATGGCGTTGAGAAAAGCATCATACTGTCCGTCGCCACTTGCATTTTCTTCCCATATTTTACCGTCGATAGCAATGGAAACCGTAGTTGAGGGTTTTAGTCCTTTGGAATGGGTCAAAACATAACCGTGGATTTCTACCTTTTTTTGCTCTGGCGAACTGTGTAAAATATCCGAGATGATAAAAGGCAAATCGTAGGCAGTCACCTTCTGTTTTTTATCTCCCAATTCAATAATGCGCTGAGTCACTCTCTTGAGTTCCTCCTGGTTGAGGGTGAGCCCTAATTCTTCTAAATTCTTAAGAATATTGGCTTTCCCTGAGGTTTTCCCTAAGGCGTATGATCGTTTTCTCCCGAAGCGTTCCGGGAGTAAATCATTAAAATATAGGTTCTTTTTTGAGTCACCATCGGCATGAATACCAGCGGTTTGCGTAAATACGTTGGCTCCAACAATGGGTTTGTTAGCAGGGATTCGGAAGCCTGTAAAAGTAGCTACCAATTGACTTACGCGGTACAACGATTTTTCGTTGATGTTGGTGGAAACTTCAGGAACAAAATCATTCAAGACCGCTACGACAGAGGCCAAGGGGGCGTTTCCTGCGCGTTCTCCCATGCCATTCACCGTTAAATGCAAACCGTGAGCTCCAGCTTTCACTGCTTCCATAGCGTTGGCTACTCCGAGGTCATAATCATTATGTCCGTGAAAGTCGAGATGTAATTTGGGGTATCGATTTTTGATTTCTTGTATAAAAGATCCCGCTTCTTCGGGGGTCAGTACTCCCAAGGTATCGGGGAGTAACAAACGTTGAATGGGCTGCTGAGATAAAAAATCTAAAAAAGAGAAAACATATTCCTTTGAATTTCGCATTCCATTGCTCCAATCTTCCAAATAAACATTGGTGCTAATGCCCTTTTCTTGGGCTTGAAGAATGTTATTTTCAATTTCTTGAAAATGCGTTTTAGGACTCTTCTTTAACTGATGCGTCAAATGGTTGAGTGATCCCTTGGTGAGTAAGTTTTGCACTTTAGCACCAGCGTTTATCATCCACTCCAAAGACACGCCATTATCGACAAAGGTCAAGATTTCAACACGGTTGAGTACCTTGTTCTCTTTTGCCCATTGTGTGATGCGTTGCACTGCTTCAAATTCCCCTTTAGAAACGCGTGCAGAAGCGATTTCTATTCGGTCTACACCCAGGTCCTCGATCAGCAGTTTTGCTAGTGTCAGTTTCTCTGAGGCAGAAAAAGAAACACCAGAAGTTTGTTCACCATCCCGAAGGGTAGTGTCCATTATTTCGATTCTACGAGGAGATGTTGCGCTCACTTTTTTTCTATAAAGGCGTTTTCGCAGCAAAGGATTCTATGTCCTTTTTGATGTTCAAAAGGTAGTCAATGTCATCAAAACCATTGGTCATATTTCCTTTCTTGTAGCTATTGATGGCGAAGGTTTCTTCTCCACCGCTATTTCCTAGTTTAATTTTTTGTTCGGCCAAATCCACTGTGATGTTCACCTTTGGATCTGCTTCGATGGCCGCAAAAATTTCTGCCAAAAATTCAGGAGATACTTGCACTGGCAACACCCCAATATTCAAGCAGTTGTTTTTAAAGATATCAGCAAAAAAACTGGATACAACACATCGAAATCCATAATCATAGACTGCCCAAGCGGCGTGTTCTCTAGATGATCCTGAGCCAAAGTTTTTTCCACCCACAAGGATTTTCCCGCTGTAGGTAGGGTTGTTCAAAACAAAATCCTCTTTTGGAGTGTCGTCTTGATTGTATCTCCAGTCACGGAAAAGATTATCGCCAAACCCTTTTCGCTCAGTAGCTTTAAGGAAACGAGCGGGTATGATTTGATCCGTATCTACATTTTCTATTGGGAGGGGAACGGCGGTGCTATTAAGTACCGTAAATTTATCGTATGCCATAATTTATAAGAGTGTTCGTGGGTCAGTTACTTTACCTGTAATTGCAGCTGCAGCAGCAACAATTGGGCTTGCAAGGAGTGTTCTAGAACCGGGTCCTTGTCGCCCTTCAAAATTTCGGTTGGAAGTGCTTACAGCGTATTTTCCAGCAGGAATTTTATCGTCATTCATAGCTAAACAAGCAGAGCATCCGGGTTCGCGGAGTTCAAACCCTGCTGCATTAAGCTCAGCCAATAATCCTTCTTCTTTTATGGCTTGCAATACTTTGTGAGATCCTGGAACCAACCATGCTGTCACATGATCGGCTTTTTGTTTTCCTTTTATAATTTCAGTGAAGGCTCTAAAATCTTCAATACGTCCGTTGGTACAACTTCCTAAAAAGACAAAATCGATGGTTTTTCCAATCATATCTTCTCCCTCGTTGTAGCCCATATAGTTCAATGATTTTTTATAAGTGGCAGCACCTCCTTCAATTTGATCTGAAGTCGGAATTTCTTTTGAAATCCCGATCCCCATTCCTGGGTTGGTACCGAAGGTAATCATGGGTTCAATATCGGCAGCGTCAAAATGATATTCTTTATCAAAATCTGCTCCTTTATCGGTGTAAAGCGTATCCCAATAGTTTTTTGCTTTATCCCATGCTTCGCCTTTGGGGGTAAATTCTCGTCCTTGGATGTAGTCGAATGTTTTTTCATCCGGCGCTATCATTCCACCACGTGCACCCATTTCGATGGAGAGGTTACAAACGGTCATACGTCCTTCCATGCTCATGTCTTTGAATACATTTCCAGCATATTCCACAAAGTATCCGGTGGCTCCAGAAGTGGTTAATTTTGAAATGATATACAAGGCCACATCTTTAGGAGAAACTCCTTTCCCCAATTCCCCATTGATGTTAATGCGCATACTTTTGGGTTTGGGTTGCATAATGCATTGCGTAGACAGCACCATTTCCACTTCTGAAGTTCCAATACCAAAGGCAATGGCACCAAAAGCGCCGTGGGTAGAAGTGTGTGAATCACCACATACAATGGTTGCGCCAGGTTGAGTAATTCCGTATTCTGGTCCAACAACATGAACAATACCGTTTTTCTCATGCCCTAATCCCCAATACGAAATACCATGTGCTTTGGCATTTTCTTCCAACGCTTTTAGCTGATTAGCAGAAAGGGGATCTTCTACAGGAAGATGTTGGTTAATGGTCGGGGTGTTGTGATCGGCTGTAGCAAATGTACGCTCGGGGTACAACACAGGGATGTTGCGGTTTTTTAAGCCTAAAAAGGCAACAGGACTCGTTACTTCGTGCACCATATGGCGATCGATAAAAAGGATGTCCGGTCCGTCTTCTACATGTTGCACCACATGGGTGTCCCAAACTTTGTCAAAAAGTGTTTTCTTCATTGGTAAAGTACGTTCTTGTAAGAATTAAATATTTGCAGATGCGATGAGATTAGGTATATCATCGTCACTAATTTCTTTTTTAAGTCAGCCATTCTTAAAAATTCGGTGTACACCTTGTCGAGCTGAAGCTTGTCAAGTTCAAAACCGATGTTTTTTGCTCGGTAAGCTAATGCGGCTCTTCCGCTGCGCGCAGTAAGGACAATGGCCGATTCGGTTACCCCAACTTCTTTAGGGTCCATAATTTCGTAGGTTTCTCTATTTTTGATAACCCCGTCTTGGTGGATTCCCGAACTGTGGGCAAAGGCATTGGCACCAACCACTGCTTTGTTGGGCTGAACAACCATTCCCATGCGATCAGAAACCATTTGACTGGTGTCGTACAAAAGGGTGGTATTGATATTGGTTTGAAGATTAAGGGTAGGGTGTTGACGCATGATCATGACAACCTCCTCAAGGGAAGTGTTTCCGGCACGTTCACCAATCCCGTTGATGGTGCACTCAATTTGTCGCGCGCCATTTATTACCCCAGCGATAGAGTTGGCAGTGGCCAAACCTAAGTCGTTGTGACAATGGCAAGATAAAGTTGCCTTTTCAATTCCTGTTACATTTTCTTTGATGTACTTGATTTTAGCCCCATACTCATCGGGTAAACAATAGCCTGTGGTGTCTGGAATATTCAGTACAGTAGCACCTGCTTTAATTACAGCTTCACAAACTTGCGCTAAAAAGGCGTTGTCGGTTCTCCCCGCATCTTCGGCATAAAACTCCACATCTTCCACAAAGGTTTTAGCATAGGCCACGGCGTTCACAGCACGCTCGATAATTTTTTCACGGGTACTGTTAAATCTGAACTGGATATGTGAATCGGAAGTACCAATTCCAGTATGTATTCTAGGGCGTACAGCGTGCTTTAAAGCGTCTGCAGCTACTTCGATGTCTTTTTTTACCGCACGTGTCAGTCCACAGACGCGGGCATTTTTGACTAATTTTGATATTTCTTCAACGGAATGAAAATCGCCTGGACTTGAAATCGGAAAACCTGCTTCAATAATATCTACGCCTAAAGTATCTAGTCGTTCGGCAATGACAAGTTTGTTTTTGGTGTCTAATTTACACCCGGGAACTTGCTCGCCATCACGCAGGGTTGTGTCAAATATTTGGACGTGATTTTTATCCATTTGTATATCGGTTCATTTAGAATAACGAAAATACTTTTTTTGGAATACGAAGGCGCTTTTTTAGAGAAATTTATTACGATTTTCAAGCCCTATTTTTATAAATTAATCCATTTAAATACATAGCTTTACAGCAATATTCAATTCGATGACTACGGATCATAAAGAAAATGTATTTCATTTGGTCAAATCCATGTCCAAAGCCGAAAAGCGACAATTCAAATTGTATGCCGGAAGACAATCTGCGCATCAAGGAGCAAAATTCCTAAAATTGTTTGATGCCATGGATCGGATGGAAAGTTACGACGAAGCTTCCATTTTGAAAAAAAACTTTGTGACAAAACAGCAATTATCGAATTTAAAAGCGCATCTCTACCGTCAAATTTTAATGAGCTTGCGCATGAATCCTTCCATTCAAAACACACGAATGCAAATTCGAGAACAGCTCGATTTTGCTACCGTTTTGTATCATAAAGGACTTTATAAACAAAGCTTAAAAACACTCGATAAGGCCAAATCCATTGCCATTCGATTGGAAGAAAAATACGTTGCTTTTGAAATTGTGGAATTGGAAAAGGTGATTGAATCCCAATACATTACGCGAAGCATGAGCAACAGGACGCAGCGTTTGATTGAAGACGCCTCCTTTTTATCAGAGCAAAATGAATTGTGCAGTCAACTTTCCAATTTGTCTTTGCAGTTGTATGAACGACTCATTAAAGCGGGCTATGCAAAAAGCGATGAGGAGTTTCAAACGGTAAAGCACTTTTTTTATACCACTTTACCCAAGGTAAATTATCAAGAAATGGGCTTTCGCGAGCGCATGTGGTATTGTAAAGCTTTTGTTTGGTATAGTTTAATCACCCAAGATTTTCTTTCGGGCTACAAATATGCCAATCGGTGGGTGAACCTTTTTACACAATTCCCCCAAATGCTTCAATCGCATCCTGTTTTTTATCTGAAAGCAAATAATTTTTTGTTGGAAGCCCTTTCGTTGATCAAATACAAAGCGCAGTTTCGCGAGGTCCTTCAGCAAATGGAGTCGATGATTCACTCCTCTCAATTCCCCTCCAACGACAATGTGAAAGCCCTTTCGTTTTTGTACCTCTATACCAATAAACTCAATTTGTTGTTTATGGAAGGCGATTTTAAAACGGGCTTGGACATCGTGCCACAAATCCTAATGCAAATTGAAAAATACAAATCCCGCATCGATCAACATCATATTATGTTGATGTATTACAAAATCGCCTGCTTGTATTTTGGAAACGATAATTGTGAAGAGGCCATTGTATACCTTAATAAAATCATCGATAACAAGGCATTAAAAATGCGTGAAGACTTGCTTTGTTTTGCTCGCGTTTTAAGTCTGGTTGCCCATTACGAAGCCGGTTTGGATTTTCATATCGATCAGCAAATAAGGGAAACCTATCGTTTTCTTTTGAAAATGAACGATTTGCACGCGGTTCAAAAATCGATGATTACCTTCCTCCGCGGCTTAGGAAACATTTATCCTGGCGAGTTAAAAAAAGCATTTAAAACCTTGCATGCCAATTTAGCGGTCTTGGAAAATGACCCTTATGAAAAGCGGTCGTTTTTATACCTCGATATTCTTTCGTGGTTAGAGAGTAAAATTCAAAATCGACCAATCGCTGCCATCATTAAGGAGAAGGTGAATCGAACCGATCGTTTGCGCAAAGTTTCCACAGCGGATCGATAGGCAAGGGGGCTTCCCAGCACATCCGCTCTTGGGATACGGGGTGGTTTATGCACAGTGTTTTTGCGTGAAGATGAATGCTTGCATCGGCATTTCCGCGGTGAGCGTTATACTTTACATCGCCTTTAATAGGATGGCCCAAGGTGCTCAATTGCACTCGAATTTGATGGTGTCTTCCGGTATGCAATTGAATGGCCAAACAGCTGTAGCGGTCCAAATGCCGCACCACTTTAACATCCAAAATGGCTTTTTTGCTTCCTTTCACTTCTTTGGAATAGGCATAGGATTTATTGTTTTTAGGCTTTCGCAGCAACCAATGCGTCAGCTGGGTTTGGTCTTCGGGATGCCCCTCGACAATGGCCCAATAAACTTTGGAGGTTTCTCGTTGTTTAAACTGATCATTTAAACGAGATAGGGCTTTGGAGGTACGTGCAAAAACAAGCACCCCACTGGTAGGTCGATCCAAGCGGTGCACCACTCCTAGAAAAACATTCCCCGGTTTTTGGTATTTTAATTTTAGATACTGTTTTGCCTTTTCAACCAAAGGCACATCTCCCGTTTGATCACCTTGCACCAGTTCCCCTGCTGCCTTATTAATCACCAACAGATGATTATCTTCATACAAGACCGCAGAAGAGGCGAGTAGCGGACTAGTATTGTTCTTTTTCATTTGGGAAATCCCCTGATTTTACATCCTTAGTGTAATGTGAAACCGCTTCGGTAACGGTGGTGTGCAAGTCGGCATACCGACGAAGAAAACGCGGACTAAATTCTTTGCTCATCCCCAGCATGTCTTGAAGCACCAACACTTGTCCATCGACATCGCTTCCAGCACCAATTCCAATAACGGGTATGGCAATCGATTCGGCCACTTGCTTGGCTAATTTGGCAGGTATTTTTTCTAAAACCACACCAAAGCACCCTACCTCTTCCAACAGTTTTGCATCGGAGATCAGTTGCTTTGCTTCAGCTTCTTCTTTGGCTCGCACGGTGTAAGTTCCAAATTTATAAATCGATTGTGGCGTAAGTCCCAAATGGCCCATAACAGGAATCCCTGCTTGTAAGATACGTTCCAGCGATTGGCGTTGTGGCGCTCCACCTTCTAATTTTACGGCATGGCCTCCCGATTCTTTCATGATGCGAATGGCCGATTTTAAAGCTTCTTTAGAGTCGGCTTGATAGGTGCCAAAAGGGAGATCAACCACCACCAAGGCGCGTTTAGCGGCCCTCACCACAGCACCCGCATGATAAATCATTTGATCTAAGGTAATGGGAAGGGTGGTTTCATGACCTGCAATGACATTCGAGGCCGAATCCCCCACCAAAATAACATCAACCCCGGCGGCATCCACTAAACTCGCCATGGTATAATCGTAAGCGGTAAGCATGGAAATTTTCTCTTGATTCATTTTCATTTGAATCAACGAATTGGTGGTGACTCGCGTATAGGTGTTTTTGGCTGCTGACATCGTGCTTTACTTTCTTGTAAAAGTACCTTATTTCTTCCTTTTAAGAAATTATTTTCTTTGAACTCCTATAAAACTGACAAGCTGACAGTTTTTTGTACTTGGCATAGTGCTTGACTATTGAGTTTAAAATTTAAATATCCATTCAAATGAGTAAAATAATTGGTATTGATTTAGGAACAACCAATTCGTGTGTTTCTGTAATGGAAGGAAACGAACCCGTTGTTATTCCTAATGCAGAAGGAAAAAGAACCACGCCTTCCGTAATCGCTTTTGTAGAAGGCGGAGAAATAAAAGTGGGCGACCCTGCTAAACGTCAGGCTGTAACCAACCCAACCAAAACGATTGCTTCGGTGAAGCGATTCATGGGAAATAAGTTCACGGAATCGTCTAAAGAAGCCTCTACGGTTGCCTATAAGGTTGTCAAAGGGGATAACGATACTCCACGTGTCGACATCGACGGCCGTTTGTATACCCCACAAGAATTGTCTGCCATGACTTTGCAGAAAATGAAAAAAACGGCTGAAGACTATTTAGGACAAGATGTAAGCGAAGCGGTCATTACCGTTCCCGCTTATTTTAACGACGCACAACGTCAGGCGACAAAAGAAGCGGGTGAAATTGCCGGACTTAAAGTACAACGGATCATCAACGAACCTACTGCAGCCGCTTTGGCCTATGGTCTTGACAAAGGGGGTTCGGATAAAAAAATTGCGGTCTATGACCTAGGAGGGGGAACCTTCGATATTTCTATTTTAGAATTAGGAGATGGCGTTTTTGAAGTGCTTGCTACAAATGGAGATACTCATCTTGGAGGAGACGATTTTGATCAGGTGATTATCGACTGGCTAGCCAATCAATTCAACGAGGCAGAGGGAATTGACTTACGTCAAGATCCGATGGCACTTCAACGTTTAAAAGAAGCAGCAGAGAAAGCGAAGATCGAATTATCTTCTTCGACACAAACTGAAATCAATTTGCCCTATGTGACAGCAACTGCTTCTGGACCAAAACACTTAGTAACTTCATTATCGCGTTCTAAGTTTGAGCAATTGGCAGACGAATTAGTAAAACGCTCGATGGCGCCTGTTAAAAAAGCCTTAGATGACGCTGGACTCTCTACCACTGAAGTAGATGAAATCATTTTAGTTGGTGGATCTACCCGTATTCCAATCATTCAAGAAGAAGTACAGAAATTTTTTGGAAAAAAGCCTTCAAAAGGAGTTAACCCAGATGAAGTAGTTGCCATTGGAGCAGCCATTCAAGGAGGGGTGTTAACGGGTGATGTAAAAGACGTTCTCTTATTAGACGTTACTCCACTATCCCTTGGAATCGAAACCATGGGAAGTGTAATGACCAAGCTTATAGAAGCCAACACCACCATTCCAACCAAAAAATCGCAGGTGTTTTCTACCGCAGCAGACAACCAGCCTTCAGTAGAAATTCACGTGCTTCAAGGAGAACGCTCCATGGCGGCAGACAACAAAACCATCGGTCGTTTTCACCTCGATGGAATTCCACCTGCCCCCAGAGGAACACCTCAAATTGAAGTTACTTTCGATATCGATGCAAATGGAATTATTAAAGTAACTGCAGCTGATAAAGCCACAGGAAAAACCCAAGACATTCGTATTGAAGCTTCTTCAGGATTGACCGAGGAAGAAATTGAGAAAATGAAACAAGAAGCTGAAGCCAATGCCGAAGCGGATCAAAAAGCGCGCGAACAAGCCGATAAGCTCAATGCC
Organism: Candidatus Arcticimaribacter sp.; assembly: GCA_038143215.1. GTDB lineage: Bacteria > Bacteroidota > Bacteroidia > Flavobacteriales > Flavobacteriaceae > Arcticimaribacter. Next base: position 174,660 of record JAYQLP010000004.1, read on the forward strand.
GCGGATCAAATGATTTTCCAAACGGAAAGCCAATTGAAAGAGTTCGGAGAAAAGCTTTCTGAAGACAAGAAAAAGCCCATTGAAGCGGCTTTGGAAGAATTAAAGAAAGCGTTTGAAACGAAAGACCTAGCCGTGATTGACCCTGCCTTAGAGAAAATCAACGAGGCTTGGAAAAATGCTTCTGAAGAACTCTACAAAGCGCAAGCCGATGCCCAAGGACAAGGTCCTGAAGCAGGGGGAGGGCAAGCAGATCCTAACGCTGGAGCACCCACGCAAGAGGGAGACGACGTGCAAGACGTCGATTTTGAAGAGGTTAAATAATGCTTCTTTTCTCTATAAAGTGTAAAAACGACCTGAAAGGGTTGTTTTTTTTTGCACTTATACCGAATATTACAAAATCTATATCTCGAATATCATAAAGAATACCACCTATTTAATCTGTAGATAGAAGCCAAGTTAGAAGTTCTATTTTCGTTTCGTATTAAAGTCCCAAATCAATATGAAACACCTCTACCTTTTACCTATTTATCTGCTTTTTATTGGTTCGCTCCATGCCCAAATTGGAATTCATGGGGATGTCACATTAAAAGATAACAGCACTGCCGGTTTTTTTGGTCCCCTATCCTTAGTGGATGGAATTGTTGAAAGCGAAACAGATGCTTCTGCCACTGTTTATTTATCTTCCGATCTCTAGTGGATCGAGTAATACAGCAATTGGTAATTATTCCCTTAATAATCTAAAAGCAGGATCTGGGAATACTGCCTTGGGTATACACACGGGTCGAGGAATAGAGACTGGAAGCAACAACACCATTTTGGGTGCTAATGTAAGAGACCTTGCGGCTGATCTTTCCAATACCGTCATCATTGCCGATGTGGAAGGGAACCAACGTATTTATGTCGACGACCAAGGAAACACGGGCTTAGGTACGACCAACCCTACCGAAACTTTATCCGTAAATGGAACGGCACAAATTACAGGAGCCTTAAAAGACAGCGATGGCGATGCTGGAACGGCAGCGCAAATCCTTGCCACCACCGCCAACGGAACCAACTGGGTCGATGCCCCAAGTGGCAGCAGTGGCTCTAGCTCACGAATTGCAGATGCCGATAACGATACTTTTATTGATGCGGAAGCCTCTGCCGATGCAGACCAACTTATTTTTAACGTTTCTGGGGCTGAGCACTTTAGAATGAAGGCAGGCGGGCGTTTGGATGTACTCAACAGTGGAAACTCCGTATTTATTGGAAATAATGCAGGTTTAGTTGATAATTTGAACAATAACCAAAATGTAGCCATTGGATCTGGTTCACTTCAGAAAAATATTTAAGGAGCCAATAATGCCTCCAATGGTGCTTTTTCTCTTTATAATAATACCTATGGAAGCGGTAATACGACCAATGGTGCTTTTGCCCTTTATTATAATACCACAGGAGATTTCAATACGGTCTTGGGTCATAACTCAGGTGAAGGAATAACTACTGGAAGCAACAACACCATAGTGGGTGCTAAAGTAAGGGGCCTTGCATCTGACCTTTCCAATACCGTCATCATTGCGGATGGAGAGGGTAACCAACGTATTTATGTCGATAACCAAGGGAACATGGGAATAGGTACAACAACCCCTACTGAAACCTTATCTGTAAATGGTTCGGCCCAAATTACGGGAAATATGGAAGTAAACGGAAGCATTACCAAAGCAGGTACGGCCTATAGTCATCCCGATTATGTGTTTGAAAAATACTTCGATAATAAATCCGAATACAATACAGAGTATCGTATTCTTTCCTTATCGGAACTAGAAGCGTTTATGAAAACCAACAAACACTTACCGGGGGTTCAAAGTCGCGCAGAAATTGAAGAAAAAGGACATTGGAACGTGACTGAAAACGTAAGAACCAACCTCGAAAAAGTGGAAGAATTGTTTTTACACACGCTAGAACAAGAAAAAGAAAATAGAGGCGCAGGCCAAAGAAATCGATCAGCAGCGGGCCCTTCAAGAAGCACAAGCCTTAGAAATTCAAAACCTAAAAGAGGCAATGAACTTACTCTTGAGTAAAGAGAAAAAGTAATTGGGTTAGCTTAACATTTGACCTTCGATTAAAGCTGCTATGAACGATGTTCACTGCGGCTTTTTTTTGTTCGTGAATTATGGCTTATTTTTACCAAAAAAAGGATGGATAACAAAGAAAAATTGGCGTTGCTAAACGCGAGTTCCAACGATTATTTGCTAAAAACGCTAGCCATTCGGTTTACCGAATTGGGAGCGGATTATTTGGTGGCCAGCATGCCGGTAAACGAAACGGTGTACCAACCCGATCGGGTTTTGCATGGGGGAGCTACTTTTGCTTTAGCAGAAACCGTTGGGAGCGTGGCAGCCCATCTTTTTTCTAAAGGAGAGCAACAAATGGTGCGCGGGATAGAAATGTCGGGCAACCATGTTCGCAGCGTTTCCAAGGGGCATGTGCATGCCCGTGCCGAACAAATTCACGGCGGTAGAACCACACAAATATGGCAAATCAAAGTCACCGATGACGAAAACCGTTTGGTGTCACTCATCAAACTGACCACCATGACACTCACCAAATAATGGGAAGTTTCTTTTTAAACCCTATAACGGAGACCGCTTCTCCTTTTGTGCTTTTTCGGTATCCCCAAACCCAAGAGGTGCAGGTGTTTTTTCAAGAAAACGACCAACGGCATACCACCACCGACTTTAAGGAAACGGGCTTTGTTTTTGCTCCTTTTCAACCCGAAGCTTCTTATTTGTTTATTCCTTCCACCCATCGAGAAAGCCTTCCTTTTTCTGAGGTAAAAGCGCTTGCGTTTACCCAAAGGGAAGCGAGGGATAGGGCTTCCCTTTCCACGCTTTTTTCTGGGAATAGGGAGCACAGCGCCCTCTTTCAAAACAAAGTAAAAGCCGCCCATACGCATCTTGCTGCAACTGCTGTAGAAAAAATGGTGCTGTCTTCTTCCTTTTCGTTGCCCCTTGCCAAAGAAAAAGCGAGCAATCCGCTTTACGAATTTATCCGTTTAGCAGCAGCCTACCCCAATGCATTTGTTTACTATTGGCATCATCCAGCAACCAACGACTGGGTGGGCGCCACCCCAGAGCGCTTGTTTTCTTTAAGCGAAAACAACCTCCAAACAGTGGCCTTGGCAGGGACCCTTCCCGAGGGTGCCACTGCCGCCGACTGGACGGAAAAGGAAAAGCACGAACAACAGGTGGTAACAGACAGCATAGTGGCGGGTTTGTCAACGTTTTGTGCGCCTCATCAAATTCAAATAGGGGAGCGCACCACCATCGAAGCGGGAAACCTAAAGCACTTGCAAACCGAAATTCGTACAGAAAGCCCTCTTTTAAAAATCAAACAAGCCCTTTCCGTTTTGCATCCCACCCCAGCTGTGGGCGGCTTACCCAAGCAAGAAGCCATCGCCTATATTGAAGCGCATGAGGGCTATAACCGTCGTTTTTACACGGGTTTTTTAGGTCCATTTTCTGGGGAGCAACAGGCCGATTTGTTTGTCAACCTTCGCTGTGCTCAGCGCCATGCTACCCATTGGCAATTGTATGCTGGAGCGGGCATCACCCTAGGGAGCGATCCCCAAAAAGAGTGGGTAGAAATATGCAGAAAAGCGACTACCTTGGCCCAAATTCTATAAATCGATAAGTGTATTTTGTTTTTTTATAAATTCGAAAACCAATCCCTGCTTGTTTTTGTATTTTTGTATCCGCTATGAAACAAACGTCTGCATCCCATTCGGAAGCTTACTCGGTCATTCCGTTGGCACAAACCATGGTTCGCTTTTGTGAAGCCAAAGGGATTAAACACATTGTGATTTCTCCAGGCTCGCGAAATGCACCCCTTACAAAGGGGTTTACCAATGCTTCGTTTTTCACGACCTATAGCATCGTCGACGAGCGGGCCGCTGCTTTTTTCGCTTTGGGAATTGCCCAGCAGTTGCAAGTGCCTACCGCGGTGGTATGTACTTCCGGTTCGGCTTTGCTGAATTATTATCCTGCTGTGGCCGAGGCCTACTACAGCGATATTCCCTTGGTGGTATTGTCGGCCGACCGCATGCCGCACCGCATCGATATTGGTGACGGCCAAACCATTCGCCAGGAAAAAGTGTTTGAACCCCATTTGGAAGATGCCACATATTTATCTCCCGATCTTGTGCACGCCACAGCCACTTTACTGGCGCACCCTACACAAAAATTACTTCCTAAAAACGCAAGTCAAAAAACGATTGAAACCTTGCAAGCGGAAGTGCAAGCAAAAAATGAAAAGGCGATCAATCGGGTATTGAACGTTGCACTTACCCAATCGGGACCGGTGCACATTAACCTTCCTTTTGAAGAGCCTTTGTACAATACTACTGATCAACCTTTGGTTTTACAGCATTGTTTGCCTGCAAAGCCTACTGCCATCGGGGAGGAGCTAGGCGATGTCCAAAAGCAATGGCACGCTTCTTCCAAAAAAATGGTGTTGGTTGGGGTGTTGCCTCCCAATAGTTTGGAAAAACAATGGATTGAAGAACTGGCTGCAGACCCTTCGGTGGTTGTGCTTACCGAAACCACTTCCAATATTTCGCATACCTCTTTTGTGAGTTCTATCGATAGTTTAATCGCTCCTTTAGAAAAAAACAAGGCGGCACTGAAAGCCTTGCAACCCGACATTTTGTTGAGTTTTGGCGGAATGATTGTTTCCAAAAAGGTGAAAGCCTTTTTAAGAGCCTACGCTCTAAGCAGCATTGGCATGTGCATCCAAAAAAGGCCTACGACACTTTTTATTGCTTATCTACCCATTTTGTACAATCGCCCAATGCGTTTTTTAAAACGCTCTATACCCCACAAAAACCCTATGTTGTAAGTGACTATTGTGCTTCGGTATTGCAACAATACCACGCGCAGCGACTACGCGGGTTGGCCTATTTAAAAACCATTCCTTTTTCCGACTTAAAGGCTTTTGAACACATCCATAATGCACTTCCCGAGGGAGTGCATCTTCAACTGGCTAACAGTTCCACTATTCGTTATAACCAACTTTTTCCTTTGCCCTCCCTTTTAGGGGTGAATTGCAACCGGGGTACCAGTGGCATCGACGGAAGTACGGCCACCGCCATGGGGGCAGCGTACACCAATCCGGCGACTACGGTATTTATTACGGGCGATTTAAGTTTTTATTACGACAGCAATGGGCTGTGGAACAACTATTTAAAAGCGACCACACGTATTATTGTTATCAATAACCAGGGTGGGGGTATTTTCCGTATCCTTCCGGGCGAAAAAGACACCCAAGCCTACGACACCTATTTTGAAACGGTGCAAAAGCGAAGTGCAAAAGCCCTTTGTAAGATGCACAACATCGGCTACCAATCTGCACAATCCTCTTTGGGCCTACGCTGGCAATTAAAACGCTTTTTTAAACCGAGCAGCCGTCCCCAATTACTCGAAATTAAAACCCCAAGAAAAATAAATGATATCGTCTTATTGGATTATTTTCGTAAGATGAATGAAGAATGATTTAATTTAAAAAACAAAAACTATGTCAAAAGCAACGTGGACTTCCATTAAAGATTATTCAGATATTTTGTTTGAATTCTACAATGGAGTAGCAAAAATTACCATTAACCGCCCAGAGGTGTACAACGCCTTTCGTCCGGAAACCAATAACCAAATGTTAGAAGCGATGGACATCTGTCGTGAGCGAAACGATATTGATGTGGTGGTGTTTACTGGCGCTGGCGAAAAAGCCTTTTGTAGTGGCGGAGATCAAAACGTAAAAGGAGTAGGGGGCTATGTTGGAGAAGACGGAGTGCCGCGCCTAAACGTTTTGGACTTGCATAAAAAAATCAGAGAAATCCCTAAGCCCGTTATTGCCATGGTGAACGGCTATGCCATTGGAGGAGGCCATGTGCTGCATGTGGTTTGTGATATGACCATCGCGAGCGAAAACGCCATTTTTGGACAAACAGGGCCTAAGGTTGGGAGTTTCGACGGTGGCTTTGGTTCCTCTTACTTAGCACGCCATGTAGGACAGAAAAAAGCCCGTGAGATTTGGTTCTTATGTCAGCAATATTCTGCCCATGAAGCAGAACAAATGGGAATGGTAAACAAAGTGGTGCCTTTAGCAGAGCTTGAAACAACCGTATTGGAATGGTGCGCCATCATGCAAAAACGAAGTCCTTTGGCCTTGCGCATGGTAAAACGCTGTTTAAATGCAGAACTCGACGGGCAACACGGACTGATGCAGTTGGCTGGAGACGCTACCTTGATGTATTACCTTATGGATGAGGCGCAAGAAGGAAAACAAGCCTTTTTAGAAAAAAGAGATCCGAACTTTAAGCAGTATCCTAAGTTCCCATAATGATTTTAAAAGGCCATAACACAAAGGGATGAATAAGGGAATCTATTGGTTGAAAGCCGCGCGATTGCGCACTCTTCCTTTGTCTTTATCGGGAATTATCGTAGGGAACGGGCTGGCCTATGCCGCTGGAAACTTTCGTTTTCCAATTTTCGTTTTGGCCTGTTTAACCACCATTGTTTTTCAAGTACTTTCCAATTTTGCCAACGATTATGGCGATGGCGTTAAAGGAACAGACAACGATGACCGCCTGGGTCCCGAGCGCATGTTGCAAGCCGGACTGATTAAGAAAAAGGCGATGAAGCGCGGGGTGCAAATTGCAGCGCTTCTAGGGTTGCTGATGAGTGCTTGGCTGATTGGATTGAGTTTTGGTGAGGATCAGTGGATTGAAATTTTGTTTTTTCTGGGCTTGGGAATAGCCAGTATTGTTGCTGCCATTAAATACACAGTAGGGGACACCGCCTATGGCTATTATGCCTTGGGCGATCTTTTTGTCTTTCTTTTTTTGGGGGAGTCAGTGTCATGGGGTCATTCTATTTGCAAACCATGCAGCTGGATTTATCCTTGGTTTTTCCTGTCATTAGCATCGGGTTTTTAAGTGTAGCCGTTTTGAACTTAAACAATATGCGCGACCATGAAAACGACGCAAAGATGAACAAAATTACGCTTCCTGTTATTTTGGGGATTCAGAAGGCTAAATATTACCATCTGTTTTTGATTGTAGGCGCGTTCTTTTCTACGCTCACCCATCTTTATTTTTACACCCCAACGGGATGGGGCTATGCTGCAATCCTCCCTTTTTTGGTTTTGGCGGCGCATCTTGTGCGGGTGTTTTCCCATCAGTCTCCCAAAGCTTTTGACCCTGAATTGAAAGTAGTGGCACTGTCTACCTTTTTTATTGCATTGCTTTGGGCGGTGAGTCAAGGAATATAAACGATGAAAGCGACCTATCACCAACATATATTACACTTTAAAAAGCCCAGCGGCACCTCCCGGGGGTGTTGCAAGAAAAAGAAACATGGTTCCTAGTTTTAGAAGAAAACGGGCGAGTTGGAATTGGTGAGTGCGGTTTACTTCGGGGATTGAGTTTTGATGACCGTCCCGACTATGAACAAAAATTGGCTTGGGTGTGCGCGCACATCCATCAAGGAGAAGAGGTTTTAAGGAAGGCCTTGGTTGATTTTCCATCGATTCAAATGGGATTAGAATGCGCTTTTATGTCTTTAAAGGCAGAAGATCCTTTTGCTTTATTTCCAAGTCGTTTCACCAAAGGCGAAGATGCGCTTCCCATCAACGGGCTCATTTGGATGGGCGACGAAGCATTTATGCAAGAGCAAGTAGCTCAGAAAATTGAAGCGGGTTTTCGATGCATCAAAATGAAAATTGGCGCCATTGATTTTGAACAAGAAATGAAACTACTCAGCGCCATCCGAAATCGCTTTTCTGAAAAAGAAATGATGATTCGTGTCGATGCCAACGGGGCTTTAGTTACAGATACACTCAAAAAACTGAGTCGTTTGGCCGATTTGGGTATTCATTCCATTGAGCAACCGCTTCCGGCAGGAAATTGGGAAGAAACCAAAGCCCTGTGTAAAAAAACGCCCCTTCCCATTGCGTTGGATGAAGAGTTGATTGGAATTACAAGCACGGAAGAAAAAAAGCGGATGCTTTCTACCATTTCCCCACGCTATATCATTTTAAAACCCAGTTTTATTGGGGGATTGTCGGGCGCTTCCCAGTGGACCGAATTGGCAAAAGAACAGGGGATAGACGCATGGGTAACCAGTGCCTTAGAAAGCAATATCGGACTAAATGCCATTGCCCAATGGACCTATAACACTGGTTTTTCTGGGCCACAAGGTTTGGGAACTGGAAGTTTGTACACCAATAACATTCCTTCGCCGCTTCAAATTAAAAATGGCTATATTTCGGTGAACAAAAATGAACCATGGCCGAAGATAAGCACGCTCATTTCTTAACGCGGTTTAGTACCCAAAAACGCGGATTTAGTTATTATTTATTGGGTTCACTTATTGTGATTATTTGCAGTTTTATTGGGCAGTTCCCCATGTTTTTCTTTTTGCCTTCCCAACTTCCAACCAGTTCAAATCCCATGGATATGTTTGCGCATTTGGATAGTAACCTCACTTTTTTGTTGTTGCTTATTCCTTCTTTGACCGCCTTTTTTGGATTCCTTTTGGTGGTCTATCGCCTCCACGATCAAACGCTTGTTAGCGTCACCACTTCGCGCGATGCTATTGATTTTAAACGGATGCTCTTTGGATTTCTATTTTGGGGAATGATAAGCACACTTATTGTTGGAATAGATATTGCTATGCATCCCGATGATTTTCAATGGAATTTTAAACCCTTCCTTTTTTAATCATGGCCCTTATTGCTTGTCTCTTTATTCCCATCCAATCGGGTTTAGAAGAATGGTTGTTTCGCGGCTATCTACTTCAAGGTTTTACAACGCTTACGCGTAGCCCTTTGCTTTCTCTTTTGCTGACCTCCATCATTTTTGGATCGCTTCATATCCTAAATCCGGAGATCGGTAAATTGGGTTATGGCCTTCTGGCGTATTATATCGGTACCGGTTTTTTCTTTGGCATCATAAGCCTACTGGATGAAGGTATTGAATTGGCCATTGGTTTTCATGTCGCCAACAATTTATTTACCGCCTTGTGGGTTACTGCAGATTGGACTGCTTTTCAAACGGAATCTCTTTTTAAAGATCTTAGCGAACCCCAACTTCTTCCAGAATTGATTTTATTTTTAGGCATAGTCTACCCTTTGGTCCTGATTTTCTTAGGAAAAAAATACGGCTGGAAAAATAAGCTTTCGAAACTGTTTACTCCCATACCTCATGACAAAGCCCACTTATAAAAACATTCATAATCGCTTTCGTTTGAATGGGGTGCACTACACCTTTGATGAGCTGAGCGAAGTAGGCTATTCTTACGTTAAAGAGGGTACAGCTTATGAACGTGCCATCGGGGAATTTTTTTGGACTGGGCGCATCCGTCTTCCGAGTTGACCCTGCTGACTTCTGGCTCCACAGGAAAGCCTAAAAAGATGGTTTTCTCAAAGCAGTCCCTAGTGGATTCTGCCCTAGCGACCGGGAATTTTTTCAATTTAAAAGTAGGCGATAGGGCGCTACTCTGCTTAAGTTCAGATTATATCGCTGGGAGAATGATGCTGGTTCGCGCCATGATTTTAGGGCTGGAAATCGATCTTGTTCCCCCAGAAGGCAATCCGCTAAAACACAACAATAAAAACTACGGATTTGTTGCTATGGTGCCCTTACAAGTAGAAAAAGCATTGTCGGAAATTGAGCGCATCCGTTTACTCATTGTTGGGGGTACCTCTTTAGCGACTCCTTTAAAAAAGGCCTTGGCAAAAAAGAAAGTGCTTTCCTACGAAACCTACGGGATGACAGAGACATTAACGCATGATGCCGCTCGAAAAATAGAAGAAAGCGATCAACCCTTTTCCATCCTACCTGGTGTAGAAATCGAATCCAACGCCCAAGGGTGTTTGGTCATTCGATGCGCGCATTTGGATCAAAAAGAAATTGTAACCAATGACTGTGTGGAAATCACTTCCCCTACTCATTTTCAATTGAAGGGCAGGAGGGATAACATAATCAATTCAGGAGGAATAAAAATACTCCCAGAAGACGTTGAAAAACAACTGTCTACCCTTATTATAAATCCATTTTTTGTTATTGGAATTCCAGACGAGCAATTGGGACAAAAAGCCATTCTTTTGATCGAAGGGCAAAGGGAAGAAACCCTGACCGAAGCCATTGAGCAATTTAAAATGGGGGCCTATCAAAAGCCCAAAGCCATTTATTTTTTACCGAGGTTTCGTTATACGGCCACTGGAAAAATACAGCGCAAAGACACATTGGCCTTATTAAACTTGTAGCACGCCCATATTAAAGGGTTGTTTTAGGGGTGCCTGGTTGGCTGCCTCAATTCCCATACTGATCCATTGTCGGGTTTCCGTGGGGTTAATAATGGCATCGATCCATAAACGTGCTGCGGCATATTCGGGCTTCGTTTGTGCATTGTAGCGGTCACTGATTTGTTTAAATAGCTTTTCTTGCATTTCTGAATCCACTTCCTCGCCTTTTTTCTCCATGGCATTGGCTTCTATTTGAGTAAGCACTTTTGCGGCTTGTTTTCCACCCATAACGGCCATTTCTGCTGAGGGCCAAGCCACCATCATTCGCGGATCAAAAGCTTTACCACACATGGCATAATTTCCGGCACCGTAGGAATTTCCTAAAACAATCGTGAATTTTGGCACGATGGAATTGGCCATGGCGTTCACCATTTTTGCCCCGTCTTTTATGATTCCTCCGTGTTCGGCTTTACTTCCTACCATAAAACCGGTAACGTCCTGTAGGAAAACCAGGGGAATTTTTTTCTGATTGCAATTGGCAATGAATCGCGTGGCTTTATCGGCAGCATCACCATAAATAACGCCTCCCAATTGCATTTCTCCCTTTTTGGATTTCACTACTTTTCTCTGATTGGCGACAATGCCAACAGACCACCCGTCGATTCGGGCATAAACCGTAATGAGCGTTTTTCCATAACCTGCTTGGTATTCGTCATATTCTCCACCATCAACCAGTTGACTGATGATCGGGTAGGCGTCATAGGGGGTGTTGCGTTCCCTTGGGAGCAAGCCAAAAAGAGTGCTGTCGTCTTTTAATGGAGCAACCGCTTTGATGCGATTGAATCCAGCATCTTCGGGTTTTCCAATTTTACCGACAATGCTTCTAATTTTAGTCAGTGCAGCAGTGTCATTGGGGACTTTGTAATCCGTTACCCCACTGATTTCACTATGCGTGGTAGCTCCACCCAGGGTTTCATTGTCAATGTCCTCGCCTATGGCTGCCTTTACCAAATAACTCCCCGCTAAAAAGATGCTTCCGGTTTTATCCACAATCAAAGATTCATCGGACATGATAGGTAAATACGCTCCCCCTGCCACACAGCTTCCCATAACGGCGGCAATTTGGGTAATACCCATGCTGCTCATTTTGGCGTTATTGCGAAAAATTCTTCCGAAATGTTCTTTGTCGGGAAAAATTTCATCTTGCATAGGAAGGAAAACCCCTGCTGAGTCGACCAAATAAATGATGGGAATGTTGTTTTCCATGGCTATTTCCTGAGCGCGAAGGTTTTTCTTAGCAGCCATTGGAAACCATGCGCCTGCTTTTACAGAGGCGTCGTTGGCCACCACCACACACAGGCGTTTCTGAATGTAGCCTAATACGACAACGACTCCTGCAGAAGCAGCTCCTCCATACTCGCTGTACATGTCTTTGGCAGCAAACGCTCCAATTTCAAGGCTTTTGGTTTTAGGGTCGAGTAGGGAAGTGATGCGCTCGCGCGCATTCATTTTCCCTTGCGCTTTTAGTTTGGCTAATTGCTTTTTTCCCCGCCGAGTTTAATTTTAGCGAGTTGTTGTTCAATACCAGACCAGAGCAGTTTGTTGTGATCTTCATTTTTGTTGAAGTTCAAGTCCATAGAAATCTTTTGTTAAAAATAAGAAAGAATACACAGTTAGCCTTAGGAATGTTTCCTAAGAATTTAAATTTAGCGATTTGTTCCTTTTTCTTAAAATGAAAAACAATCGCAAATAAAATACGATATTTGCTTTTGGAAGAGATATGATTTATGAATTTGAACAAAAACAAAATATTTGGAATTGCAGCTTTAGTCCTAGGAATAATGGGAACTGCATTGATTGCCTTGGGCTTGATTAAATACCGAGAATACGCAATTGGATTTTCAGTAGCAGGAGTAGGTTTTTATGCCGTTGCCTGGGCCTTTAATGCATTAAAAGGAAGAATATAACTATGGCAGACGACAAACAAGTAATTTTTTCAATGGCTGGGGTAACCAAAACTTACCCTCAAGCCCAACAGCCTGTTTTAAAGAACATTTATTTAAGTTTTTTTTACGGCGCTAAAATCGGTATTCTTGGTTTAAACGGCTCGGGGAAATCCACCCTACTGAAAATCATTGCAGGGCTCGATAAAAACTACCAAGGTGATGTCGTGGCATCCAAAGAATATACGGTGGGTTATTTGGAACAAGAACCGGCATTGGATGACGAAAAAACCGTTCTAGATGTAGTAAAAGAGGGGTAGCTTCTTCCGTAGCGGTATTAGACGAATACAATCAAATCAACGATCAATTTGCCCTTCCAGAAGTCTATGAGGATGCCGACAAAATGCAAGCCTTAATGGATCGGCAAGCTGCACTGCAAGATCAAATAGACGCTAGCAACGCTTGGGAATTGGATACCCAACTTGAAATCGCAATGGATGCCTTACGTACTCCGCCGAGCGATCAAAAAATAGGGGTGCTTTCTGGTGGTGAACGTCGTCGTGTTGCCCTTTGTCGTTTGTTGCTTCAGAAACCCGATGTACTGTTGTTGGCCGAGCCCACCAACCACTTGGATGCGGAATCAGTACATTGGTTAGAACACCATTTGGCGCAATACCAAGGAACGGTCATTGCCGTTACTCACGACCGTTACTTCTTAGATAATGTGGCAGGTTGGATTCTTGAACTGGATCGAGGAGAGGGGATTCCTTGGAAAGGGAATTATTCTTCCTGGTTAGATCAAAAAGCAAAACGTTTGGCGCAAGAAGAAAAACAAGCCTCCAAACGTCAAAAAACCCTTGAGCGCGAGCTTGAATGGGTACGTATGGCACCCAAAGGAAGGCAGACCAAGCAAAAAGCGCGTTTATCGAATTATGATAAATTGATGAGTCAAGACCAAAAGCAGGTGCAAGACAAACTTGAAATTTTTATTCCCAATGGGCCCCGTTTAGGAACCAATGTGATTGAAGCAAAAAACGTATCCAAGGCCTTTGGTGAAAAGTTATTGTACGACGATCTTAATTTTCTTCTTCCACAAGCGGGAATTGTTGGAGTTATTGGTCCAAACGGTGCCGGAAAATCTACCATTTTTAAAATGATAATGGGGCAAGAATCCCCCGATGGCGGAACGTTTTCGGTTGGAGAAACAGCAAAACTCGCCTATGTAGACCAGTCGCATACCAACATTGACACTGAGAAAACAATTTGGCAAAACTTTTCTGATGAGCAAGACCTGATTATGCTCGGAGGAAAACAAGTGAACTCCAGAGCGTTTTTAAGTCGATTTAATTTTAGTGGTAACGATCAAAATAAGAAAGTAGCCACTTTATCGGGGGGGCAACGCAACCGCCTCCACCTCGCCATGACTTTAAAAGAGGAAGGAAATGTTCTTTTATTGGATGAGCCCACCAACGATTTGGATGTAAATACCCTCCGTGCTTTGGAAGAAGGACTCGAAAACTTTGCAGGCTGTGCAGTGGTAATTTCTCACGACCGTTGGTTTTTAGATCGTATTTGCACGCATATTCTCGCCTTTGAAGGCGACTCACAAGTTTACTTTTTCGAAGGGTCGTATTCTGATTATGAAGAAAACAAGAAAAAACGTCTTGGCGGGGATTTGATTCCGAAACGAATTCAATACAAAAAACTAACCCGCAACTAAATTGAACCCCAAATGGATTTTTTAGAACTACTCAAGCTTGAATTTTTAGAGAACACAGTACAAAATTATCTTCTTTTTGTTTTACTGATTTTATTGGCTTTGTTGTTTAAAAATAGCGTAGCTCGCTATCTCTGTGGTTCCATTTATCGTTTAGTGGGTTTTGCAACAAAAGAGATTTCTAGGGAAGATAGCGACCTTAAACTGCAACGACCGATTCGCTTGTTTGTGTTTTGGATAGCCCTTTTTGTTGGCTTCCAACAATTGCAGTTTCCCTTTTTTTGGATTTAGCCGATGCGGAGGAGTTTGGGTTGAGAATGGTTTTAAATAAAGGCTATGTCCTCCTTATTGCCTATCTGTTTTTTTGGTTTCTGATTCGTTTGGTTGACGTTATTGGGGAGGTCATGATTTTAAGAGCAGCGAAAACGGCCAATAAAATGGATGATCAAATTGTGCCATTTGCTGTTGAAATCGTCAAGGTAATTGTTGTTATTCTAGGTTCTCTCACGGTTTTAAGCAGTGTGTTTGATGTGAATATTGCTGCTTTAGCTACCGGTTTAGGGATTGGTGGGATTGCCATTGCAATGGCTTCAAAAGAAAGTTTAGAAAGTCTGCTGGGTTCTTTTACAATTTTTCTTGATAAGCCCTTCACTTATGGGGATATTGTGACCGTAAACGGCTACACAGGAACTGTGGAAAAAGTGGGTTTTCGCAGTACCCGAATCCGCACCTTTGATAAAAGTGTGGTTACCGTTCCCAATAAAAACATGGTTAACGCGGAATTGGATAATTTGGGAGTTCGTCCCATCCGTCGCGTAAAGTTCACCTTGGGGCTTCTTTATTCTACTTCTGTAGAACAAATGAAAGACATTATTTCTGCCATGGAGAAGATGATTAACGAACATCCTAAAACGACAGAAAATGGCGCACGTGTTCGTTTTTTGAGTTTTGGCAACAGTTCCCTGGATTTGTTGGTGTTGTATTACGTAGACAGTCCCGATTGGGAAATCCTTATCGACACCCAACAAGAAATCAATTTCAATATTATTGCTTTGGTGCAAGAAAAAGGCAGTGATTTTGCCTACCCGACCACAACCGTTCATCTCGAAAAATAATGTTTAAAAGCCCTATTATTCGCTGGCTTACCTACAGCTTTGTTGCACTTATTTTAATCGGGAAATACAGTTTTTCTCCTGATAGAACAAAAGAAGAATTATCGGCTAAATACATCACCACAGCCTCCTCATTTATGGAAATTGATGGGGTCGAAGTTCATTATCGAGATGAAGGAGAAGGCTTTCCGATCGTTTTGATTCATGGAACGGGGGCTTCGCTCCATACTTGGGATGCATGGGTCAATCGCTTAAAAAACACCCATCGGGTTATCCGTTTAGATCTTCCTGCCTATGGCCTTACAGGGGCCGACCCTCAACAACGCTATGCGTCTTCCGATTATGTGACGCTTATTCACAAGCTATTAGAAGAATTAGGCGTTAAAGAATTTTATATGGGAGGAAATTCTTTAGGCGGTTTGGTTTCTTGGTTGTACACGACAACCTATCCAAAAGAAGTGAAAAAATTGTTTCTTTTGAATGCGAGTGGTTTTCCATTTGATACGACCCCTGCAGTAATTCAATTGGCTAAAACCCCGGTTTTGAACTTGTTCTTAAAGTATTTTACACCTCAATTTTTTATTGAGAAAAACTTGAAAGAGGTCTACTTTGACGATTCAAAAATCACAGCTGAAACGATAGAACGCTATCACGACCTCACCTGCTACGAAGGAAATCGCCAAGCCTTTATTGATCGTGCGAAGATAGAACGTGAAGATTATACCGAGCGACTTTCACTGATTGAACAACCCACTTTGGTGCTTTGGGGAGAGGAAGACGCTTGGATTCCTGTAAGCGATGCCGCAAAATTTGCAGAAAAAATTCCTCATGCGGAAATCATCATCATGCCAAAAACAGGTCATGTTCCAATGGAAGAGCGACCAGAGGAAAGCCTTAACCTGGTCCTTACTTTTTTAGAGGACTAATTCCATTTTAATGTCCCCCCGTGAGTAAAACGCATTTTCCTCAATTGGAATTTCGATATAGCCGAACTTTCTGTACAAATGGAGGGCATTTTTTAATTTGCGACTTGAATAAATAATGAGTTTTTTCCAATGGTGTTTTTCGGCATAATGTAGCGAAAACTTCATCATTTCATTGCCATATCCTTTTCCTCTAAAAGCTTCAGCTATGGCCATTTTACTGAATTCATAAACCGACTCCTCCCGCTTGATGTATGCAAATGTGCCTATGGGTTGCCCCTCGAAATCCGCCATTAAAATATGCCCGCCTTGGGCAATGATTTCTTCCTCTGGATTTCCTAGTACTTTTTCATCATAAGGTTCAACCTCAAAATACTCCTCTAGCCAGGCTACGTTTAAGGCTTTAAACACAGCCGAATCTTTCGATTCAAACTTTCGGAAAAGAAGCTTACTCATTTCCTATCATTTGCTCGGGGCGTACCCATTGGTCAAATTCTTCCGCTGTTAGGTAGTTTAGTGTCACGGCAGCCTCTTTAAGGGTTGTTCCTTCTGTATGTGCTTTATTGGCAATTTCAGCAGCTTTATAGTATCCAATTTTCGTGTTTAATGCTGTTACCAGCATTAATGAATTGTTGACCAATTCATTGATGCGTTGGTGGTTGGGTGCTATTCCTTCTACACAATTGGTAGTAAAGCTAACACAAGCATCGCCCAACAAACGTGCAGATTCTAAAATGTTGACCGCCATCATGGGTTTGAACACATTGAGTTCGTAATGGCCTTGCGTACCTCCAACGGTAATAGCCACATCGTTCCCCATCACTTGCGCGCAAACCATGGTCATGGCTTCACATTGTGTTGGGTTTACTTTCCCGGGCATAATTGAACTTCCTGGCTCATTAGCAGGAATAATGATTTCTCCAATTCCTGAACGAGGACCTGAAGCCATTAAGCGAATGTCATTGGCAATTTTATTCAAGGAAACAGCCAATTGTTTTAAAGCACCGTGCGATTCTACAATGGCGTCGTGTGCTGCAAGGGCTTCAAATTTATTTTTAGCCGTGATAAAAGGGAGTCCTGTAAACTCGGCAATAAATTCCGAAACACGCTTGGCATAGCCTTTAGGGGTATTGATTCCCGTCCCTACTGCTGTTCCTCCAAGAGCCAATTCCGACAAGTGGTTTAAAGTAAATTCCAAAGCGGCAATCCCATGATCCAATTGAGAAACATAGCCGGAAAATTCTTGTCCCAAGGTGAGGGGAGTAGCGTCCATAAAATGCGTCCGACCAATTTTAACTACATCTTTAAATTCTTGACTTTTTTGAGCCAATGCCTCTCTTAATTGATGAATTCCTGGCAAGGTGACTTCAACAATTTTCTTGTAGGCTGCAATGTGCATTCCTGTGGGAAATGTATCGTTGGAAGATTGCGATTTATTGACATCGTCATTGGGTGCAAGCGTTTTTGTTCCCTCTCCTAAAGTGTTCCCTTCAAGAACATGTGCTCTGTTAGCGATAACCTCGTTAACATTCATATTGCTTTGGGTTCCAGAACCGGTTTGCCAAACCACCAAAGGAAATTGATCATCGAGTTTTCCTTCTAGAATTTCATCACATACTTGAGCGATTAAATCGCGTTTATCGATATCGAGCACCCCCAGTTCGTGGTTGGTATAGGCGGCCGCTTTTTTCAAGTAAGCAAATCCATAGACTACTTCTAAGGGCATGCTGGCAGCAGCACCAATTTTAAAATTGGCACGAGAACGCTCTGTTTGCGCTCCCCAATAAACGTTTTTAGGTACTTTAACTTCTCCTAGGGTGTCTTTTTCAATTCGATATTCCATCTGATAAAATTTGTTTCAAAAATACAACAATCGCATACAAATACCATGTGAATACCTTTGTGAATAAAAATTCGCACACTGTTGGTCAGACCGCCGAAATGCATTAATTTTGAAAACAAATTGATAATCATGTTTGAATTTGACCAATACCTCGGATTTTTAACTTTCCTTTCTATTCTCACCATTGGCTTTTGGCTAATGATTTTTTTGTTGACCATGGTTATCCCTTATTGGTTAACGGGCTCATTCCTAGAATGGCTTCAAGAAAAAAAGGACGGAAGAAAAGAAGTTCCTAAACGACAATAAAAAAAAACACCGCTAAATGCGGTGTTTTTTTTGTTCTTTACTTTTGTCTTAGAAGTCGAATTCACCGCCTTCATCACCTCCACCGTAATTGGATCTTCTTCGTTTACGATCCATTTTACGCTCATTAATTCGGTACGTAAACGTGAAAACGTAAGTGGGCTGTCGCCACTGAAACTCGGTGTAGTTGGTAAAGTTTTCTGTGTTCGTTTCGCTTTTTCTTCGGCTGGAATTGAAAATATCACTTGCTCTAAAAGAGAGCGTAGCTTTCTTCTTAAATAAGTTTTTATTGATGGCTCCAGACATGGAAAAGACCCCCTGTGTTTCGGTTTGGGCAGTCGCTCTGGGTCCGCGATAAAACCCTCTTAGTTGAGTTGTTAATCCTGCAGGGAGCGGGAAGCTAGCATTTATTCGAGCAAACCAACTGATGATTTCTGCATCAAAGACAGTCCCTTCATAAGTTCCTATGGTGTTGGAGTTAAAAATATTAAAGTTACCACTAATGCGTACTTGTCGTTTCGGGGAGTAAGTAAGTGTAAATTCTGTTCCCGTTCTTATGTTTTCTGCAAGGTTAATGGAAGTAGATCGCAAGGCAGGCACATCGATTACAGGGTCATCACTGATGCGGACGATTGTTCCTGTTTCCTCTGTAATTCGTGTGATAACTTGCTTGGCTTTCGCATAGTAAACCGATCCGTTGAAGGTGAATTTTCCCCAACGTTTTAAATAACCAAAGTCAAAGGAATTGGCATAGGAGGGATCCAAATCAGGATTTCCTTGACGGAAAAAGGTTAAACTCGTTAACGACTGAAAAGGGTTGAGTGACCAAGAACGCGGACGTCGAATACGTCGGCTATAGCCCAAGGTAATGTTCTCTTTTTCATTAAATTCATAGGAAAGGTTCACTGTGGGGAACCAATCGGTATATTTCTTTTCGTTGTATTCGTTGCTAGTGCGCTGGTCAATAATTATTTGCGTGTTTTCCATTCGAAGCCCCAACAAATAAGAGAACTTATCTATTTTTTTTCCAAATTGGGTATAAGCCGCATTTACATTTTGAGTAAAGCTTAGAAAATTGGTCAAGTTGGTGTTTAATGTACTTCCTTGCTCATTGATATCAAATACTTGGTAATCGGTGTCTTGCACACTAAAATTCCCGCGATACCCCGCTTCAAATTGAGTGTTTTCATCAATTGGATACACATAATCGATTTGAAGTAAGGTGCGATTTTGTTTTTCGTCTGTAGTAGAACGCTGATCATCCACATTGGTGTTACGGGCGTAATCACTTTCGTCTTCTGAGCTTTCTTCCGTTTGAAATTCGATAATCAGTTCATGTCCTTTGTCGTCGAATTTCTTGGTAAAGTTAGCCGTGAATTGTTGTGAATTATCCTCTTCTGTCTCGTCTTGATAACGACCAATTTCGTTCAAAATCAAGTCATTACTATCGCGGTCTTGAATAATCGTGGTATTGTTGCTCTCATTATCCGATCGACGCATAAAACCACTCAGTGTTAGCGAAGTGTTTTTATCAAAATAATATTCTGCCCCTAGGTTGACAAACACCCGTTCCCTTTGTCGGTTATAGTCTCTGTCCTCGTTAGTAAAGGTGCTGGGTGCATCTCCGTTAAAATATTCGCTATTGAACACCCCTCCTCCTAAGGATTCAGAGTCGTTATAGGAAAGCGTACTAAAGAGGTTCAGTTTTTCTGTTCGCCAATTTAAGGTCGCATTTCCTCCATAGGTTGTTGGAAAACCTCCGTTGGCAATAAAAGATCCGTTAAAACCCTCCAATTCTTCGCGTTTTAAAATAATGTTTAGAATTCCAGCTGTACCAGAAGCTTCATAGCGGGCAGAGGGAGAAGTAATGACCTCTACTTTTTCAATGGACTCAGCAGGAAGTTGACGCAGGGCATCGGGTCCAGATAGGCCGACTAGGCCAGAGGGTTTTCCGTTGATAAGAATTCGCACATTATCGTTTCCTCTTAAGGAGATATTCCCTTCTACATCCACAGAAACGGAAGGGATGTTGTCCATAACATCTGAAACACTTCCTCCGCGAACCGTAATGTCTCGCCCTACGTTATAAACACGTTTATCCAAGCGAATTTCCACTTCCGTTCGTTCTCCTACCAATTCCACTTCATCGAGTGAATCAATAGCAATTCCAAGGGCAATGGTGCCTAAGTCTGTGCTCACTTTTAAAGCTACATTTTCTTGAACATTGGATTCAAACGAAATGTATTCGGTGAGAATGGTATAGCGACCTGGGAAAACTTCAAATTCAAAACTTCCATCCGCTTTGGTTATTCCTCCTTGAAGAAATTCGGGGCGTCTGGCATTTTTTAAAGTAATGGTGGCATATTCCAGCGGTTGATTTGTTTCCTCATCAATCACAACTCCACTCAATTTTATTTTTTGAAAATTGCGCGGTCCACCCGCGCCTTGAGGACGTTGTGCTTGCAATTGAAAAGCAAACGAAAATAGTGTAAATAGTAGAAGTATCTTTTTCATAGCATTTAATAGATATTCCATTAGACTCTTTTTTCGATAAATAGTTTCACTTAAATGAAACTATTTTAAATAAGAATGCAATTTTTCGATGGGGCGGGCTATCACAGCACTTTTCCCATTGTAAATTATGGGGCGTTCCATTAGTTTGGGGTGATCTAACATTGCTTTTATGAGTGCTTCTTCTTCCCAATCTTTTCCTTTAAAATCGGTTTTCCATATGGCTTCGTTTTTGCGAATCAAGTCCAGGGCAGGAATTTGCAGTTGAGCAAGCACATTTTTTAATTCTTCTTCTTCCAAAGGGTTTTGCAGGTAATTGATTACTTCCACGCTCATTTTTTGATCGTTTAAGTAGGCCAGTGCTTCTCTCGATTTTCTACAACGTGGGTTATGGTAAATTTTCAAATCCATTTTCTTTCCTTTTTTTAGAGTTGATTGTCCTCTTCTTTTTGCCCCATAAACATTAAATAGGCTTTTAAGAATTCATCGATATTTCCGTTTAAGATGCTATCCACGTCGCTGGTCTCTTGCTGGGTACGAACATCTTTTACCAGTTTATAGGGTTGCATTACGTAGTTGCGAATTTGCGATCCCCATTCTATTTTTTTCTTAGCCGCTTCAATTTCATCGCGGGCAGCCATTTTCTTTTGTAATTCTATTTCGTAGAGTTGCGATTTTAAAAGCTGCATTGCTTTGGTTTTATTTTCCAATTGAGATCGGGTTTCCGAATTTTCAATCACAATTCCAGAGGGGGCATGCCGAAGCCTAACCGCCGTTTCAATTTTATTGACGCTCTGTCCACCCGCACCGCTTGAACGCATGGTTTCCCAACTAATTTCGGAGGGATTAATGACAATTTCAATGCTGTCATCCACCAAGGGATACACGTAGACCGAAGCAAAAGAGGTGTGTCGTTTTGCATTGCTATCGAAAGGTGAAATACGCACCAGTCGGTGCACCCCATTTTCTCCCTTTAGCCACCCAAAAGCAAAGTCGCCATCTAATTCCAGAGTAACGGTTTTTATTCCTGCTACATCCCCGGCTTGGTGATTCAATTCTTTGATTTTAAAGCCTTGCTTTTCACCCCACATGATATACATCCGCATAAGCATTTGAGCCCAATCACAACTTTCGGTACCTCCAGCCCCTGCAGTAATCTGAACAACAGCACTTAAACCATCTCCTTCATCGGAGAGCATATTTTTGAATTCTAAAGCTTCTAAATCGGATAACAATGCCTGATGAGCACGGGTGACTTCTTCTTCTGAAGTTTCTTCCATTTTAAAAAAATCATAGAGCACTTCGAGGTCTTCGGCTTGTTGGTGTATTTTTTGGAAATCGGTGATCCATTTTTTCTGCGTTCGCAAATTTTTCATGTGAACTTCCGCTTTTTTTGGATCGTTCCAAAAATCGGGATCGAGGGTAACCTCTTCTAAATTATGAATCTGAATTTCTTTTGCATCGAGGTCAAAGATACCTCCTTAACGCGCCAAGGCGTTCAAAAAGATCTTTGATTTGATCGGTTGTGAGCATGCATTTAATTTTTGTAAAAATAAGTTTTATCGCAACGAAAATTCTTTTTAGCAAGAAAAATTTCATAGTTTAACACATCAAAGAGTTAAGGATGAAAAAATGGTATTTTCTTGTCATGGCCCTCATGGGGTTAGGTGGAACTTATTTACTTGCACAACAAGTAGATACTGCCTCTTCCAAGCCAGTAAAAGAGCAAATTGATTTCAATGGGTTTTTCTATTTCCGTTATGCTTTAAATGATGGAAAAGTTTTTTTAAAGGTGAACCGAAAAACACAATTGGAGCAGCCTTTTCTGTATGTCAATGGTTTAAGTTCGGGGATTGGGAGTAATGACATTGGACTCGATCGGGGTCAATTGGGAAACGAGCGCATTGTTTTTTTTAAAAAAATGGGGAACAAGCTCATGCTTATTCAGCCCAATTTGCGCTATAGAAGCAGTTCGAATAATCCGTTAGAAAAAGCGTCTATTGAACAAGCCTTTGCTCAATCGGTACTTTTTGGGTTTCCTATTGAAAACACCACTTCTGACCATTTTGAAATTGATTTAACTCCGTTTTTGATGCAAGATACGCATGGCGTTTCTCAACGTTTAAAGCGCACAAAACAAGGGAATTATAAACTGGATACAAAACGATCCGCAGTCGCATTAGAACGCACTAAAAATTTTCCAAAAAATTCCGAGTTTGACGTGATGCTTACCTTTGCTGGTAATCCGGAAGGGAGATGGATTCGCTCGGTAACCCCATCTGCTAACAGTGTAACAGTCCATCAACATCATTCCTTTATTGCGCTCCCAGAAGCGCCTATGGAAATGCGCGATTTTGATCCTCGTTCCGGGGCCATTCCTTTTACTTATTACGATTAATCCACTCCTGTTAACGCATCAACCAGGAAAATAGTGACGCTTCGTCATCGACTTGAAAAACAAATTCCAGAAGCCGCTGTAAGTGAAGCGGTAGAACCTATCGTATATTATTTGGACAATGGAACCCCCGAACCTGTGCGCTCTGCACTTTTAGAAGGAGGAAAATTGTGGAATCAAGCTTTTGAATCAGCGGGTTACCGCAATGCATTTCAGATAAAAATTCTTCCAGATGACGCAGATCCAATGGATGTGCGGTATAATGTAATTCAATGGGTACATCGATCTACCCGCGGTTGGAGTTATGGAGCTAGTGTGGTAGACCCGCGTAGTGGCGAAATCCTAAAAGGGCATGTTAGCTTAGGAAGTTTGCGAATACGTCAAGATTTTATGCTTGCACAAGCGTTAACTAAAGCGCCCTATGCCAATGGGAAAACCGATGATGCTGAAATGATGGAGATGGCTTTGGCAAGAATTCGTCAACTCTCGGCACATGAAATTGGGCATACCTTAGGTTTTGCTCACAACTTCGCTGCAAGTACAAAAAACCGTTCTTCGGTTATGGATTATCCGCATCCCACACTTTCCATAATCAATAAAACAATTGATTTTAAAAACGCCTATGCCACAGGAATTGGTTCCTGGGATAAAATAGCGGTTCAATACAGTTATTCCGATTTTTCTAGTGAGGAGGAAGAAACAAAATCCCTCAACGCGCTTATGACGAGAGCGATGAAAGAAAATCATTTGTTTATTACCGATCAAGATGCTCGGCCTTTAGGAGGAGCGCATCCAAAAGCGCATCTCTGGGACAATGGTTCTTCTGCGGCGGATGAAATGAATCATTTATTGCAAGTACGCCAAATCGCTTTAAACCAATTTTCGATTGACCAGTTGAAACCCGATGAGCCACTTTCCGTTTTAAGAGACCGTTTAGTGCCCTTGTATTTTTTACATCGCTATCAACTGGAAGCCTTGGTAAAAAGCATTGGCGGACAGTCCTACCAATATGCACGTAAAGGAGATGTTTTTTCTACGAGCAAACCCATAGCCGTTGCAGAGCAGAAGGAGTCCTTTCAAACTTTATTGAAAACGTTAGAAGCCAAAGAATTAAAAATTCCAAAGTCGATTCATGATAATTTACTTCCACACGCATTTGGTTATGGTGCTTCTCGGGAGAGTTTTCAATCGCAGACCGGACCTGTTTTCGATCATATGGGTGCCGCAAATACGCTTAGCGATCAGATCATTAAAATGCTTTTACATCCCGAACGTGCATCGCGATTAAACCAACAAAAGGCCTTAGATAAAAGACAGTTAGGGCTTTCTGAAGTAATTTCAACCTTACTTCAAGCAACCTTTCAAAAACCGTCAGCTTCTGGTATTGATCAAGCGCTGCAAACGGTGGTACAAGGCAATGTTTTAAAACACCTCATCTTATTGGGGAAAAGCAAACAAGTACCCGTTGCAGTTCGTGCAGAAGCTTTTGGACAGCTTCAGCAATTGGCAGATGATTTGAACACTTCATCACTAGCCTACGCACCCTATTTCCAACAGCAAATCAAATCATTTTTGGCTGCTCCAGTGATGATTGAGAATGACCAAGCTCCACGTATTCCCGATGGTTCGCCCATAGGGACGACTTTAATGTGTAATTGATGATGGAAGTAAACCTGATTAGTGATACCGTAACAAAGCCATCAGAAGCCATGTATGCTGCCATGATGAGCGCAGATGTTGGCGATGATGTGTTTAAAGATGACCCTACCGTAAATCGATTGGAAGAAAAAGTAGCTGCGATGTTTGGGCAAGAGGCTGCCTTGTTTTTCCCTTCCGGGACAATGGCCAATCAAACGGCAATAAAACTACACACTCAACCCGGAGAGCAATTGATTTGCGATCATTACGCCCATATATTCAATTATGAGGGTGGGGGAGCTAGCTTTAACAGTGGCGTTTCCTGTGCATTAATTGAAGGGGATTGTGGACGAATTACCGCTGAGCAAATTCAAGAAAAAATCAATCCTGCTGATTTTTATCACTCCCCAAAAACCGCTTTGGTAGCCCTAGAAAACACCACCAATAAAGGCGGGGGTGCTTGTTATAAAAAAGAAGAAATAGAAAGCATTAAATCCCTTTGCGATAAAGAAAAGCTCCCCTTGCATTTGGATGGAGCACGTTTGTGGAATGCCATGAAAGCAACCAATATCCCTGCTACCTTTTTTGGCCAACACTTTGATACAATTTCGGTTTGCCTTAGCAAAGGCCTCGGTGCTCCTGTGGGCTCTGTTTTAATAGGATCGACCCTTTTGATGGAAAAAGCGTTACGCATCCGCAAAATGCTTGGCGGGGGAATGCGACAAGCAGGAGTATTAGCCGCTGCAGGAATTTACGCCATTGAGCACCATTTTGATGGGCTTGAAGATGACCATACGAAAGCCAAAGAACTCGCCAATGCGATTACTCAATTGAAAGGGGTGGCGTATGTAGCTCCTGTAGAAACCAATATTGTTATTTTTGAAATGGAATCGGATCAATTAAAAACCGAGTTTTTAAATCATATGCAAAAGGCCGCGATTTCGCTGATACAAATGAGTGCTAAAAAATTGCGTTTGGTTACCCACCGCGACTATACCAGCGAGCAGCATGACTATGTACTTAGTGTGCTTTCTCGATTTAATTCCCAAATCTAATCTCAAATCCTTTTATTTTATGAAATTTGCACCCTTTACACTCATTACGAGTCTATTTTTAATGGCTTGTAACCCACAAACAAATATGAAAGAAACAGCTCATTTGACCCCGCCAAAAGCCACAGAAAAACAATATGTACACAAACTCCACAACGACATTCGTGTGGATGAGTTTTATTGGTTAAACGACCGAGAAAACCCCGAGGTAATTGACTACCTAGAGCGAGAAAACGATTATTACACAAAGGCCATGGCGCATACCACTTCTTTCCAAGAAAATCTTTTTGAAGAAATGAAGGCGCGTATCAAAGAAGATGATACCTCGGTTCCCTATTTTTACAATGGCTACTGGTACGTAACACGCTATGAAAAAGGAAAAGATTATCCCATTTATGCGCGCCATAAAGGCCAATTGGAGGCAGAAGAAGAAATTTTGTTCGATTGCAATACCATGGCTGAAGGGCACGACTATTTTCGCCTTGTGGGAATTAATATAAGTCCAGACAACACCAAAGCTGTTTTTGGAATCGATACCGTATCGAGAAGACAATATGTCCTAAAAGTAAAGGATTTGAGTACAGGAGAAATTTTCGAAACTTAAATAAAAAACACAACGGGGGGAAGTGTTTGGGCCAAAGACAACCTTCACTTTTTCTACACCCAAAAAGATCCAGTTACCCTTCGTTCGTCTGTTATTTACCGACATTCAATGGAGGCACTAAAATCGCCCAGTGAGCTGGTGTATGAAGAGCATGACGAAACCTTTTCTTGTTATGTAACCAGTACAAAATCAGAAGATTATTTATTGATTGGTTCCTACAGCACCCTTTCAACAGAATATCAATTTTTAGATGCTTCAACTCCTTTGGCACCTTTTCAGCTGATTCAAGAAAGACAAGCGAATTTGGAGTACAGTGTATCGCATTACAAAGACAGTTTCTATGTTTTTACCAATGCAAACGGGGCTAAGAATTTCAAAATAATGAAAACTTCGGTGGCTCAGCCTGGAATTGAAAACTGGCAAGAAATGTTGGCTCACAGAGCAACAGTGCTCCTAGAAGACTTAGAATTGTTTAGCGATTATTGGACGGTAACAGAACGCGAGAATGGGCTGACAAAAATCAGGGTGATCTCCTGGGATGGAGAGGAAGACTATTATTTACCGCTAGAAGGAGAAACTTACACCGTTTATACATCAACCAACATTGATTTTGACACTTCGAAATTGCGCTATGTATTCAATTCTATGAAAACGCCAACCTCGGTTATGGAGTTTGATATGAAAACAAAAGCCAATAAAGTACTTAAAACGCAAGTAGTTTTGGGGGATGAATTTCAAGCAGAAAATTATACAGAACAGCGCCTTTGGGCAACTGCTGAGGATGGGGTTAAAGTGCCCATTTCAATTATTCGACATAAAGATACCGAGCTGACGCCAAACACTCCAATATTGCTCTATGCCTACGGTTCCTATGGTTCCACAATAGATCCTGGTTTTTCAACTACTCGATTGAGTTTACTCGATCGAGGATTTGCTTTTGCAATTGCCCATGTAAGAGGAGGGGAATATTTAGGACGCTCTTGGTATGATGATGGAAAAATGTTGAATAAAAAGAATACATTTTCTGATTTTATTGCTTGCTCTCAATTTTTAATCCAGCAAAAAATGACCTCTCCCTCGCATTTATATGCCTATGGTGGCTCTGCTGGAGGGCTTTTAATGGGAGTAATTTTAAATGAGGCGCCCTCACTTTACAAAGGGGTTATTGCAGCGGTTCCTTTTGTCGATGTTGTCACCACCATGTTGGACGACACCATTCCATTAACAACAAGTGAATACGATGAATGGGGAAATCCGAATGATAAAGCCTATTACGATTACATCAAAGCCTATTCTCCTTACGATAATGTAAAAGCACAAGCCTATCCAAACCTATTGGTAACCACAGGCTTGCATGACTCACAAGTGCAATATTGGGAGCCAGCAAAGTGGGTGGCTCGCTTGAGGAAGCATAAAACCAATTCGTCCGTGTTGTTTTTAGACACCAACATGTCAGCAGGGCATGGGGGAGCATCAGGGCGATTTGATTCCTTAAAAGAAACCTCGAAAAAATATACTTTTCTTCTCAGCTTAGAGAATAAGGTGAAGTGAGTTTTTTTAACTAAATTTGCGATGGATTATAATCCAACACTTTTTTATGAAACCAGGTATTAATGCGTATCCAAATTTGTTAGCTCTGGTGGGAGAAACCCCATTAATCAAGTTAAATCGTATCGTTAAAGGTTTTTCGGGAGAGTTCTTTGCAAAATGGGAAGCATTCAATCCTGGTCATTCCAATAAAGATCGAATTGCTTTGCACATCGTGGAAGAAGCAGAACGAACAGGAATGCTTAAAAAAGACACCACCATTATAGAAACTACTTCTGGAAATACTGGATTTAGCCTCGCTATGGTATCTATGGTAAAAGGGTACAACTGCATTTTGGCGGTAAGTTCAAAATCATCCGAAGACAAAATTAACATGCTCCGTTCAATGGGAGCTAAAGTATATGTTTGTCCAGCCAATGTAGCTGCTGACGATCCAAGATCGTATTATCAAGTAGCCAAACGTTTGCACGAAGAAACAAAAGGATCGATCTACATCAATCAGTACTTCAACGAACTCAATACCACGGCCCATTATAAATCGACCGGACCAGAAATTTGGGAACAAACCAATGGAGAAATCACCCACTTAATTGCTTGTAGTGGGACAGGAGGCACCATTTCGGGTACCGCACAATATTTAAAAGAGCAGAATCCAAATGTTAAAATCATTGGAGTAGATGCCTACGGTTCGGTTTTAAAAAAATACCATGAAACCAAAGAATTAGATCCGAAAGAAATATATCCCTATCGCATCGAGGGCTTGGGGAAAAACCTTATTCCAACAGCTACAAATTTCGATGTGATCGATAAATTTGTAAAGGTAACGGATGAAGAGAGTGCTCATACTGCAAGGGAGACCACTAAAAAAGAGGGGATGTTCGTTGGTTATACCTGTGGCGCTGTAGTGCAGGCGATAAAACAATTAGACAAAGAAGGTGAATTTGATGCGAATAGCAAGGTAGTGGCAATTTTTCCAGACCACGGTTCGCGCTATATGAGTAAAATTTACAGTGATAAATGGATGAAGGAGCAGGGTTTTTTCGATGCAGAGCATGTGGAAGAACCTCAAAAAGTAGAATACATTTAATGTATTAATGAGATTGAAAACAGTATGATTAAAGATTTATTTGAAAGAATACAGGAAAATAAAGGGCCTTTAGGAAAATGGGCCTCGGTTGCAGAAGGATATTTTGTATTTCCTAAGCTTGAAGGAGAAATTTCAAACCGAATGAAATTCAACGGAAAAGAAGTCATTACTTGGAGTGTGAACGATTATCTAGGTTTGGCCAATCATCCTGAAGTGAGAGAGGTAGATGCACAAGCAGCGGCTCAATACGGCTCTGCATATCCTATGGGAGCACGAATGATGTCGGGGCACACCAATTTGCACGAGCAGTTGGAAACCGAATTGGCTGCTTTTGTAAGCAAAGAGGCTGCATATGTATTGAACTTCGGTTATCAAGGAATTTTATCTACCATTGACACACTCGTTTCTAAAAACGATGTTATTGTATATGATGTAGACGCTCATGCATGCATTATTGATGGGGTACGTCTTCATCACGGAAAGCGTTTTACCTACAAACACAACGATATTGAAAGTTTAGAAAAAAACTTGCAACGCGCCACAAAGATGGCCAATCAAACCGGTGGAGGAATTTTAGTAATTTCCGAAGGGGTTTTTGGAATGCGAGGTGAGCAAGGGCGATTGAAAGAAATTGTCGCTTTAAAACAAAAATTTTCGTTCCGCTTGTTGGTTGACGATGCGCATGGTTTTGGTACCCTAGGAAAAACAGGGGCTGGAGCTGGAGAAGAGCAGGGCGTTCAAGATGATATCGATGTGTATTTTGCCACTTTTGCTAAATCAATGGCTTCTACTGGTGCTTTTATTGCCGGAGATAAAGAAATTATCGACTATTTAAAATACAACATGCGTTCCCAAATGTTTGCAAAGTCATTGCAATCCGTATTGGTTGCAGGAGCTCTTAAACGCCTAGACATGTTGCGTTCTCGTCCAGAAGAATTCAAAAATAAACTTTGGGAAAATGTAAATGCATTACAAAACGGTTTACGCGATCGTGGTTTTGATTTAGGCACTACCCAAAGCTGTGTGACTCCTGTTTACCTAAAAGGAAGTATTCCCGAAGCGATGGTATTGGTTAAGGATTTGAGAGAAAATCACGGTATATTTTGTTCCATTGTGGTTTACCCAGTGATTCCTAAAGGATTAATTCTATTGCGTTTAATTCCTACAGCTTCTCATAATTTAGAAGATGTATCCATCACATTGGATGCTTTTTCTTCAATACGAGAGAAACTGAACAACGGAATTTACAAAAGAATGTCTGCAGCTATTGAAGTTTCCTAAGGCAAGGCCTTAAGCTTTTTCTTTTCTGATTGGTCTAGCTTCACAGCGATTTGCTCAACCGACTATTCGTTGAGCATCACCGGCATCACAAGCATTGTAATTTCTTCTCCATCTTCTATATTATCCAAGGGAGTAATGATTCCTGCTCGGTTAGGTTGTGACATGGACAAGTTGATTTCTTCTGCGTTGATGTTGCTCAACATTTCTATAAGAAAACGGGAATTGAATCCAATTTGAATGTCTTCTCCAAGGTAAGAGCAACTTAAACGTTCTTCCGCTTTATTACTAAAATCGAAGTCTTCTGCTGAAATATTAAGTTCGGCTCCAGCAATTTTTAGGCGGATTTGGTGGGTTGTTTTGTTGGAAAAAATACTTACCCGTTTCAGAGAATTTAAAAGGGTGTCCCGCTGAATGGTGAGTACGTTTGGATTTTCTTTTGGAATAACGGCCTCGTAGTTAGGGTATTTACCTTCAATTAAGCGGCAGTTTAAAGAGGTTCTACCAAATGAAAATTGTGCATTGGTTTCGTTGTACTCTACTTTAATTTCTTCATCGTTGCCTAGCAAAACACCTTTCAACAACTGCAATGCTTTTTTAGGCATAATGAATTCCGCAGTCGAAGAAGCGGTAAGGTCTGTCCGTTTATATTTTACTAGTTTATGTGCGTCTGTGGCTACAAAAGTAAGACCGTCAGTAGCAAACTGAAAGAAAACCCCACTCATCACTGGACGTAAATCGTCATTTCCTGAAGCGAATAGGGTAGCATTAATCGCTGAAGCGAGTGTGTCGCCAAGAATATGGGTGCTACTAGGATCTTTTACGCTAACTGCTTTTGGAAAATCTTCCCCTGCTAAATAAGCCAAGCTGTACTTTCCATTATTAGCGCTAATCTCTATGGTATTGTTCTCTGCTGTAAACGTCAAAGGTTGTTCAGGAAAGGTTTTAAGGGTGTCGACCAAAAGACGAGCAGGTACAGCAATATTTCTTACATGAGTCGACTCTACATCAATGCCAGTGGACATCGTGGTTTCCAAATCCGATGCCGTTATAGTCAAACGGTTTTGATTAAGCTCAAATAGAAAATTATCGAGTATAGGAAGGGTGTTGGAAGTATTGATGACTCCTTGCAATATTTGCAATTGCTTGAGTAATTGGTTGCTTGAAACAATAAAATTCATGCTGTTGATGTTTAGACTTATACTCCCAAATATATTTGAAAAGCAATCAAAGTGAAAAGAAACTTATTAAAAGTTATTGACCGCTTTCCTTTTTTCGCCAAAGCGATGCGCCTCCTCCCAATACAACTAAAAATAGTAAAGGAATTCCAAGGGCTAAAAGTTGTATTTTGCTTTTGTCTTCGTTGATTAATGTGCGGTCTAAAAAGGCCAATCGAACTTCTTTAGAACGCAGCATTAAGCGTTTACTTTCTCCCATTAAATAATGAATTGTATTTTGAAGAAAAGCCATGTTACCATATAAGTTATTGGTCCATTTATCATACCCCAAATCCAATGGTTTTCCTTTATCAACTTGATTTTCAGCTAGATTTCCATCAGAAAAAATTACTGTTTTTGCAGCCTTTGGATTTGCAATTTTTTCCCATTCAAAAGGAGAAATACGGTTTTTAAAAAGCGATGGGAATTCTCCTTCTAGGAGCACTCCAGAAATTTTATTGGATTCATTAAATGAGAAAGGCTTTAAGGGGCGAGTAGCTTCTTCCAGTTCAATAAGAACTGGGGGATAAACACTTAGTGAACGCTCTGAACTACCCAACAAAATTGTTTTTTTAAGCGGATTTGATAGGGTGTCAATACTGCTTGAAAAACGCAAAAGCACATTCGAAATGGCATTGCCTATGGGATGCGCTGCAGGTTTGTTTAGCGGATGATAGGTCCATGGAAAAGGTTGGTACTGCGATTTTGCATTTTCCCCTTGTGCCAGAACAATAGGGGCGCTGTATAAGTCTTTTACAAGATCTTGATTGAGACGCACCCCGTATTTAAAAAACAATTCATCCAATTCGATAGGATACGGCACAGCAACTGAATTTCCTTTAAATCCAAATAAGCTATCGCTAGCGATTTGAACAGGGTCGATGAGATAGAGACTGCTTTTCCCTTGCTGTGTAAATTGATCGAGCATGAATTTTTCGGTGGGGCTGAACTTCTCTTTAGGATTAGAAACCATGACCAAATCAAAACGTAAAAGATTTTCTAAGGTCTTTTCTGGGGCATCTGGAAATGCTTTCAAATCAAAAGAAGCAATGTTGTAATAGGGGAGAAGGCCATTCAAAAGACTGGCGAGCAACACATCTTCACTGGTTTGATGAGAGCTGATGACTGCAATTCTTTTTTTCTTCTTGAGAAGCAATTTATGAAAACCATCCAATAGCTGATATTCCAATTGTTCAATCGATTGTTCTATACGCTGCTCGGGAGTGTCTCCAAGATTTTTTTGAAGCAACGCCACACGAGAAGAATTATTTTCACTGTTGAGAATAAGCCAAGGCACAACAATGGTTTGTGCTGAAGATTGATTCTCTTGGTCGATGCTTATTTCTGGATTTAAACCAAATTCGTAGAGTTCTTGAACCAACGCTTCCGTTTGGGTAGCTCCTTTAAAAGGATCGACAACATCATATTGAATAAGCGGATTTATGCTTAAATTAAATTGATTTAGAAGAACTTCCAGTTCGCTTCGCAAGCGAAGGTATTCAGGAGGTAAATCGCCCCCAAAAGCACGTCGATAATAACGGGTTGCCGAATTTCTAAAAGGGATGATTTTGTGTTTTCAGAAAGGGTGTAACGATGATCGGAAGTGAGATCAATGATCCAAGTAAAACGCGTACTAATAAAAGAAACAGCAAGTAATAAAAAAGCTGCCGCGAAAAGTTTATAAGCTTCTTTTTTATGCATTATCGGGTTTTTTTATCAAGGTTTAACTTTGCCCAGTACAAAAAGAGAAAACTTTGCCCTAAGAGAAAAACAAGGTTAAATGGCTGAATTACGCCTTTGTTTAAATTGCTGTAATGGGTTTGCAGTGCAAGCGATTTGAAAAAGGAATACCATTTGAAGTCTTCAAACAAATTGGCCATTTCTACCCATCCATAATATTGAAAAAAACAAAGGATAAGCGCAATAATGAACGAAGTGAAAACATTATTTCCGAGGGTTGACGAAAACACACTTATGGCAGTAAAAGCATTTGTTAAAAGAAAAAGCCCCAAAAAGGAACCCCAAAAAATACCCCAATCCATTTGCTGATTGGGAAGAAGATAAGGAGTCAGCAGAATAAAATAGAAAACGGCAAGGGAAAGCGCTACCGATAATACCAATAACAAAGCGATGTATTTAGCTGTGGTTAAAGTCGATTTACTCAAGGGTTTTGTCAAAAGCAATTCCAAGGTTCCCTTTTTTAGCTCATCAGCAAAAGAGCGCATTCCAATAGCAGGGACAAGAAAAAGCAGCAGCCAAGGATTTAATTCATAGAACAGGTTTAGATCGGCAAAGCCCGCATTTAAAAGATTAAAAGGTCCCTTAAAAACCCATAAAAAAAGGCCGTTGAGGCAGAAAAAACTTCCCAAAAGAACATAGCCCATTGGGGTGTAGAAAAAACTTTTTAATTCTTGTTTTATAATTCCCCACATATCATTCAAATTCAATAATTACGGGTGTGCGAAAATCGAGTCCAAAGAGGCTATTTGCACTTCCAACTTTATTTGGATTACTTTTATAGATAGACAATTCTAAATGTCCGGCGGCATTCCATAAAGCTATTTTTTTTCCTTCCTCTTCACGTTTTCCTTTTTCAATTGAAAAATTAATGGCTTCTGAATAGGCATTGTAAATGGCATGAAACTTTACGCTTTGAGCATAAATGGTGAAAGATCGTGTTTTTTGAACGGCTAAAAAGTCGGATTTTGTAATGTTGGTTACCGCATTACCAAAATTATCTATGTAGATGACACTTCCTATCATTTTCTTTTCCGATTCGTGAATTACTGGACGTACTCCCACCAATTCTTTCAGTTCGTTAAATAGTTTTCCAACGACTTCTAAAGCCCCATTTCGACTTATGTGTCCAGCTACTTTTACAAATACATCGAGTACAGGAAACGTACTTATAATGTTATTGTGAATATTAATTTCAACTAATTTATCGTACTTTTTTTCTTCGATAAGCAAAGAAAATATGCCGTTGTTAGCGCCAATGAAATAATGCCCATCAAACGCCATAATTAAGTGCTGGTTTTCGGGCGACAGCTCAGAGTCTACTCCCACAAGATGAATGCTCCCTTTTGGGAAATTAGTGTAGGCATTTCTAAGTATATATTCCGCTTCAGTATGGTTAACAGGGCTTATGTCGTGGGAAATATCAATGATTTGAGGTTCCGAAATTTCTTGCAATAAAGCCGCTTTAATGGCGGATACAAAATAATCTTTATGCCCAAAATCGGTGGTCAAAGTGATGATCGACATAAAGTTCTTTTTTATTTAAGATTAGATTGTAATGAAAAATGTAAATTTGAATACAAACTTACAAAACTGTAACCATAATAATTAATATCTATCGCTTTTGAACGAAATCACGATTGAACTTACCGAGGTTAACCCACAAGATTTTTTTGGAGAACAAAACCATACCATCACCGAACTCCGCACCTATTTTCCTAAATTAAAAATTATTGCCCGCGGCAACACCATCAAAGCGTTGGGAGAAGAAGATATTCTTACAGAATTTGAAAAGCGCTTGGATATGCTCGTGGCCCATTTTGGGAAATTCAATTCTTTAGATCGAACAACAATTGAACTGATACTTTCCTCTGACGACTCGCGTGATTATGAAGCCACAGACAATAAAAATGACGTTATCTTTCATGGTGTAGGAGGGAAGATCATAAAACCCAAGACCTTTAATCAAAAACGCTTGGTGGAACTGAGCAAGACCAACGATATGGTTTTTGCCATTGGTCCGGCCGGAACAGGAAAAACATATACAGGAGTAGCACTAGCCGTTAAGGCATTGAAGGAGAAAAAGGTAAAACGCATCATTTTGACTCGCCCAGCGGTGGAAGCAGGAGAAAATTTAGGCTTTTTACCTGGTGACATGAAAGAAAAGCTCGATCCCTACATGCAACCGCTCTACGATGCGCTTCGCGATATGATTCCAGCAGAGCGCTTGGCCAATTATTTGGAAAAAGGAACCATACAAATTGCTCCTTTGGCATTTATGCGTGGTCGTACCTTGGACAATGCCTTCGTTATTCTCGATGAAGCGCAAAACACCACCCATGCGCAAATGAAAATGTTTCTCACCCGAATGGGACCACATGCAAAATTCATCATCACAGGCGACCCTGGGCAAATTGATTTGCCAAGGAGGGTTATTTCTGGATTAAAAGAAGCCCTATTGATATTAAAAGAAACCCAAGGCATTGGAATTTTATATCTTGATGACAAAGATGTAATTCGACACAAATTGGTCAAAAAGATTATTGATGCCTACAAACACATAGAACACCAAAACTAAATGAGTACTTTACTTTCGACCTCTTTTCACTTGCCCGGCCAACAAAAAAAATACACGGGAAAAGTCCGTGAAGTTATTACCCTTGAAAATGATTTGTTGGTGATGATTGCCACAGATCGTCTTTCTGCATTTGATGTGGTCATGCCTAAAGGAATACCTTACAAGGGACAAATTTTAAATCAAATAGCCACCCAAATGCTCGACGCCACTAAGGACATTGTTCCCAACTGGCTCATTGCTACTCCCGATCCTATGGTTTCTATTGGGAAAAAATGCACGCCCTACAAAGTAGAAATGGTGATTCGAGGCTAACTCTCGGGGCATGCTGCAAGAGAATACAAAGCGGGGAAACGCATGCTATGTGGAGTGCCTATGCCTGAGGGAATGATTGAAAACGATGCCTTTCCAACACCAATAATTACTCCAGCCACAAAGGCTGACGAAGGTCACGATGAAGATATTAGTCGTGAAGCAATTATTGAACAAGGGATTGTGTCAGAAAAAGAATATAAAAAATTAGAAGAATACACTCAATTGCTTTTCCAACGCGGAAGCGAGTTGGCGCAGGCCAAGGGATTAATTCTTGTGGATACCAAATATGAATTTGGGAAAACAAGTGAGGGAGAAATTGTTTTAATTGATGAAATTCACACCCCAGATTCTTCTCGTTATTTTTATGCTGAAGGCTACCAAGAGCGGCAGAAGCGAGGAGAAGTGCAGAAGCAATTATCGAAAGAGTTTGTTCGGCAATGGCTCATTAAGAATAATTTTCAAGGATTAGAAGGGCAAACCGTTCCTGAAATGAGTGAAAGCTATATCCAAGAGGTTTCGCAACGCTACATTGAATTGTACGAAAACATTACAGGAAAGACCTTTATCAAAGAAGACAACGATCAACTTGAAGCTCGAATCGAGCAAAATATTCTGAACTATCTATCACAACACTAGTGAATTAGCAGTTTTCAACGCAGATTGTTAATTTTTTTTGGCAGAATTCTCTTTTCTAAAAGGTTCTACCGCTTAAATTAGCATTACGCACTTATGGCCAATAACACACAATATACCGAAGACAATATTCGCTCTCTCGATTGGAAAGAGCACATTCGAATGCGTCCGGGGATGTACATTGGAAAACTCGGAGACGGTTCTTCTCCCGACGACGGAATTTACATATTGATCAAAGAAGTTTTGGACAATTGTATCGACGAGTTTGTGATGGGCGCTGGGCGAACGATTGAAATA
Organism: Candidatus Arcticimaribacter sp.; assembly: GCA_038143215.1. GTDB lineage: Bacteria > Bacteroidota > Bacteroidia > Flavobacteriales > Flavobacteriaceae > Arcticimaribacter. Next base: position 211,666 of record JAYQLP010000004.1, read on the forward strand.
AAAATCGTTGATAGTCAGGTCTTTATTCGCGACTATGGCCGAGGAATTCCCCTAGGGAAAGTAGTGGATGTGGTTTCTAAAATGAATACGGGAGGAAAGTACGATTCCCGTGCCTTTAAAAAATCAGTTGGTTTGAATGGGGTAGGGACAAAAGCCGTTAATGCCCTCTCTTCTTCTTTTATTGTGGAATCGGTTCGTGAAAACCAAAGTAAAAGTGCCTCTTTCGAATTTGGTACATTGGTGGAAGAGTCGCCCCTTTTGGAAACAAAAGCCAGAAGAGGAACCAAGGTGAGTTTTATTCCTGACGGGAGTATTTTTAAAAATTACACCTTCCGAAACGAGTACATCATTAAAATGATTAAAAACTACGTTTACCTCAATCCGGGGTTAACGATTGATTTTAATGGCGAAAAGTACTTTTCTGAAAATGGCCTAAAGGATTTATTGGAAGATCGCGTTAATGAAAGTGATTTGCTTTACCCAATTTTGCATCTAAAAGGGGAAGACATTGAAGTGGCCATAAGTCACAGTAAAAGTCAATATAGCGAAGAATACCATTCCTTTGTCAACGGGCAGAACACCACCCAAGGTGGAACGCATCAGGCTGCTTTTAGAGAGGCTTTTGTCAAAACCATAAGAGACCATTTTGGAAAAAGCTATGATGCATCTGATGTTCGAAAATCAATTATTGCCGCCATCAGCATCAAGGTAATGGAACCTGTTTTTGAATCGCAAACCAAAACAAAATTGGGTTCAACCGAAATGGGGGACGGTATGCCAAGTGTACGTGCCTACATCAATGATTTTTTGGGGACTCAACTGGATAACTTTTTACATAAGAATCCAGAAGTTGCACAAAGCATACAGAAAAAAATACTTCAAGCCGAAAAAGAGCGGAAAGAGCTCTCTGGAATTCGAAAACTTGCGCGTGAACGAGCAAAAAAAGCGAGTCTCCACAATAAAAAATTACGCGATTGCAGGGTGCATTTGGGCGATCTGAAGAAAGACCGTCGATTGGATTCTACTTTGTTTATAACCGAGGGGGATTCGGCGAGTGGTTCCATTACAAAATCTCGTGATGTAAACACCCAAGCCGTATTTAGTTTAGGGGGAAACCGCTTAACACCTACGGGATGACCAAGAAAATTGTTTATGAAAATGAAGAATTTAATCTGCTTCAAGCGGCGCTAAATATTGAAGACGGATTAGAAGATTTACGGTACAACAACATCGTTATTGCTACGGATGCTGATGTCGATGGAATGCACATTCGATTGCTTTTAATCACCTTCTTTTTGCAGTTTTTTCCTGAATTAATTAAAGAAGGACATCTTTATATTCTACAAACCCCACTATTTCGTGTGCGAAATAAAAAGGAAACCTACTATTGCTATTCAGAGGCCGAGCGATTAGCAGCCATTGAAAAGCTCACAGGAAAGCCAGAAATAACACGATTTAAAGGATTGGGTGAAATTTCTCCCGATGAGTTTCAACACTTTATTGGAGATGATATTCGTTTAGACCCTGTAATGATTGACAAAGGAACCACCATAGAACAGCTTTTGGCTTTTTATATGGGGAAAAATACCCAAGATCGTCAAGAGTTTATTATTAACAACCTAAAAGTAGAACTCGATTTAGCCGATCTAGATGCTTAATATGGAGGAGAATAAAGAATTTTACGAAGAAAACAGTGCCAACGACGGGACTTCCCTGGTGAAAGTAACTGGGATGTACAAGGACTGGTTTCTGGACTATGCGTCTTACGTAATTCTTGAACGTGCGGTTCCTGCTATTGCAGATGGATTAAAGCCTGTACAACGCCGTATTCTTCATTCTATGAAAGACTTGGACGATGGGCGTTACAATAAAGTAGCGAACATTGTAGGACATACCATGCAGTATCACCCTCATGGTGATGCAAGTATTGCCGATGCGATGGTGCAAATTGGACAAAAAGATTTGCTGATAGATATGCAAGGAAACTGGGGGAATATTCTCACAGGAGACCGTGCTGCAGCATCGCGATACATCGAAGCGCGCCTTTCAAAATTTGCTCTTGAGGTGGTGTTTAGTCCGAAAGTAACCGATTGGCAACTTTCCTATGATGGAAGAAAAAATGAACCCATTCATTTGCCAGTCAAGTTTCCATTGCTACTAGCGCAAGGTGCCGAAGGGATTGCAGTAGGACTTTCAACTAAAATATTACCCCACAATTTTAACGAACTCCTTCAAGCGAGCATATCCTATTTGAAGGGGAAAAAATTCACTCTTTTTCCTGATTTTCAAACGGGGGTATCATTGATGTACAGAATTACAACGACGGCCTGCGCGGGGGAAAAATACGTGTTCGCGCCAAAATTAGTGTTCGCGACAAGAGCACTTTAGTGATCAACGAAATTCCTTACAGCACAACCACCTCTTCATTGATTGATTCCATTTTAAAAGCCAATGACAAGGGGAAAATTAAAATTAAAAAGATAGAAGACAATACAGCGGCAGAAGTCGAAATTTTGGTGCACCTCCCTTCGGGTATTTCTCCCGACAAAACCATCGATGCACTTTACGCTTTTACTGCTTGTGAATCGTCTATTTCACCTTTGGGTTGCGTCATTATCAATGATAAGCCCGTGTTTATTGGGGTTTCAGAAATGCTTAAAATTTCTACCGACACCACGGTTAGCACGCTTAAAAAAGAGCTGGAGCACAAATTAGGTGAACTCGAAAACCAATGGCACTACGCCTCTTTAGAGCGTATTTTTATTGAAAATAAAATCTACCGTCTAATTGAAGAGGAAGAAACCTGGGAGGGTGTTTTAAAAGCCATTTCAGCGGGAATTGCCCCTTTTGTTCAGCACCTGAAACGTCCTGTTGTAGAGGAAGATTTGGTACGATTAACAGAAATACGAATCAAGCGTATATCCAAGTTTGATATTGATAAGGCTCAACAACGAATTGAAGCCTTAGAAGGGGAAATTGCAGAAGTTAAAAATCATTTGGATCACTTGATCGATTATGCAATTGACTACTTTAAGCATTTAAAGAGCACTTACGGCAAAGGCAAGGAGCGCAAATCTGGAATTCGAGTTTTTGACGATGTTGATGCTAAAAAAGTAGTTGTTCGAAACTTAAAGCTTTATGTCAACCGCGTTGAAGGTTTTATTGGAACTTCGCTTCGCAAGGACGAATACATTTGCGATTGTTCGGACATCGACGATATTATCGTGTTTACCGAAGACGGCACCATGACAGTTGTAAAAGCAGACACCAAAGTTTTTGTTGGAAAAGACATTATTTATGTGGCAGTATTCAAGAAAAAGATACCCGCACCATTTATAATGTTATTTATAAGGATGGAAAAATAGGTACTTCCTACATCAAACGTTTTGCTGTGACTGGAATAACGCGAGATAAGCCCTATCAGATTACCCAAGGAAAACCAGGATCTAAACTACTTTATTTCAGTTCCAACCCCAATGGAGAAGCTGAAACGGTTCAGGTGGTTTTGAGAAATACGGGACAAATAAAAAAATTGAAATGGGAGCTCGATTTTGCTGATTTGCAAATTAAAGGCCGAGGAGTAAAAGGAAACATTGTTTCTAAATACAATGTGCTAAAGGTAGAGTTCAAAGAAAAAGGGGTTTCTACGCTTAAACCAAGAAAAATATGGTTTGATGAAACGGTAATGAAGCTCAATTTGGACGAAAGAGGAAAACTTCTTGGCGCATTCCGAGGCGAAGATCGTTTGTTGATTATTGATGACAAAGCAGTTTCCAAAACCGTTGTTCCTCAAATGAGTTTGCATTTTTCTTCTCTTCCAACCATTTTAGAGCGTTGGGTAGCCGACAAGCCCATTACTGCTGTCTATTTTGACAATGAAAAAGATCGTTGCTTCATCAAGCGCTTTTTAATCGAAAATGAAAACAGAGAAGATCAATTCGTTAAAGAAAACGCAAAACTTCTTTTTGTATCGACCGAATGGCGCCCTGTTATTGAAATTGAATTCGTTAAGCCAAGAGGCGGAGATCCTATAACCCCAAAAGTGGTTAATGTTGACGAATTTATTGCCATTAAAGGGTATAAGGCTATGGGGAATCAACTTACAGACAAGAAAGTGAAAGCCATTACATTAAAAGAAACACTTCCATACGAACCCCCAGAAGAAACAATTGTTTCTGAAATTGAAGTCAATGCTTCGACAGAAATAAAAGGGGATGAGCCTCCACAAACAAAATTGAACTTCTAAGGAATTACCAATGCATCACTCAATTTAGTGATGGTTCCCCGTTGTTTGTTCCCCTTCTCGCCTACAAGCGCATATTCAAATACATAGTCATTCCCTTTTGTTGTGATGATTTTAATCGCAATAGGACGTTTGTCTTGATTGCTCGTAGGGATTAATTTTGTTAAAATACACTCACAAGGATTGATCCAGCGAATGGAAGCAGAATCGATTTTAGATTCAAAATATTCGATTTCCAAATCCTCAGAACGCAAGAAAGTAGAGGTTTTTAGCTCTTGTCCAATAAACTGTTGAAACTGAAAAGTACCGGTATGAAAACGCTCACAATCGCGCTCTACAGAATAGCAGCTGAAAAATAAAAGAGGGAGGAAAAGCAACGCTGGAGTTAAACGCATATCTTGATTTTTCTCAAAGATATTACCTTTTATAGAAGCTTTCAAAGCTTCCGTCTTTGTAATAATGAACAATCTTTACTGGCTCCTCAGGAACACTTAACTGGGTTTTGTGTTTTTGCTCCTCTCGGGGTGGGGTTATTGCTTCTGAAATAGAAGCTGTTTCGTCCGTATTATTTTCTTTAGGAACTGATTGGACAGGAGAAGGGGAGGCGGGTGCAGAAATTTCCACTCCTTTAATGAGCCATTCCAATGAAACATAATCAAAAGCTGATTCGATTTTTAGAATAAAATCTAAACTGGGCTTATTTCTCCCGGAAAGAATATGCGAAATACTAGAACGTTGCACCCCTACCTTATCAGCGAAAGAGGAGGGGGTAAGGTTTTCCTTTTCCATCAAGTATTGAATTCTGTCGATAATCTGTTGTGCTTCCAAGGCTGTTTTATTTAATGAATTAAAGATATGAAAACGAATTGAGAAAAGTAAACACAACGAAAACCCAATTCCTCATGCTATTGTTTAATTATTGTTTTTAAATCACTGGTTTTAAATATATAAGCTCTTTTAAATTGAATACTAATTCCAGAAAATTACATTTATATACAATTGTGACGATATAAATAACATATGTAAACCGTATTAATTGAGTTAAGGTAGTTAAGGAATGCGTATTTTTGAAACATGATTGGACCTAGTAAAGAACGATATTACCCTCCAAAGCGGTTTTTAAACGATTACACCCAACTGGAAACAGGCGTTGAATTAGAAATGATAGGGCGTTCAGTTCAAAATCGCCCTATATATGCCATAACAATAGGAAATGGGCCACAAAAGGTCATGGCTTGGTCACAAATGCACGGGAATGAATCGACAACCACTCACGCTTTAATTGCATTACTTAAATCTTTTCAATCTTCTCCTGAGAAAACCGTCCTCGATAAAGTGACATTACGAATCATTTTTCAGTTGAATCCCGATGGTTCACATTTGTATACAAGAGAAAATGCCAGTCAAATCGATCTTAATAGAGACGCATCGCTTCAAACACAGCCAGAAATGAAAGTTTTGATTAGCGAGTATACCTCCTTTCAGCCGCATTATTGCTTGAATTTACATGGGCAACGTACGATATTCTCCGCTGGAACAACCACACGCCCAGCAAGTTTGTCGTTTTTAGCTCCTGCTGTAGATGAATCCCTGCGTATAAATGAGGTAAGGACCAAGGCGATGCAGCTCATTGCTGGTATTGTTAATGCACATCCACAAAGTGATGCATGGGGCATCGGTCGCTACGACGATGCTTTTAGCATCAATTGTACGGGTGATTATTTTATGTCTCAAGGTACACCCATTATTCTTTTTGAAGCGGGACATTACCCTAATGATTATGATAGAATTAAGACAAGGTCACTCGTTTTAAAATCCCTGCTACAATGCTTGGAATTGATCGGAAACCAAAGCTATGACTCATTTTCTATAGAAGATTATTTTAGTATTCCAGACAATGGTAATCGCTTGAGGGATATTGAATTGAGATTGGTTACAAATGTAAACAAGGAGAATATCACAAATTCTTCACGATTTGTGCATTACAAAGAATTGCTTGTTGAGGATGCGGTGCATTTTATTCCTGAATGCATTGAAAATAAAGGGAATTATAAAGGTTTACGGGTTTTTGAGCTACAAGAAGCGAACCCTAAAGAGCTAGAAATTTTCAATCAAATGGAAATAAACCCTTTAGAAGCCCTTAAAAAATTGATGAATTATTAAGGTTTTAGCCTTATTTTTGCATTATATTTAAAGAAAAAGCGTCATGGGAAAAATTAAACTCGATGATTTAGATCATCAAATTCTCGATATTTTAATCGACAACACTCGCGTCCCCTTCACAGACATTTCAAAACGCCTATTGATTTCCGCTGGAACGGTACATGTTCGTGTCAAAAAAATGGAAGATGCAGGTATTATAAAAGGCTCTTCTTTAAATCTTGACTACGAAAAACTGGGTTATACCTTTATTGCTTACATCGGTATTTACTTAGAAAAAAATAACATGACACAATCTGTGCTCAAGTCATTGGAAGGTATACCTTTCATCACTGTAGCGCACATCACCACAGGAAAATTTAACATTTACTGTAAACTACGAGCGCGCGACACCAAGCACGCCAAAGAGTTGATTTTTATGATTGATGATATTGATGGAATTTCAAGAACGGAAACGATGATTTCCTTGGAAGAAAGCATCAATGACAAAAAACGATTAATGCACAGTATTTTTAACGAATTATAAACCAATTAATTAAGCACCTATCTAAACTAATGGCTAGAAAAACCAAATCAGAAAGATTTAATGAAGCTGTCCTGGCAAAATTTGAAATTTTTAATAGTCTCTTTTTAACCCTCCCCTTTGATAGCATTCCGCTAACCTCTCGTTTTTTGCCCCTGTTTTCGGATTATTGTAAAAAGGGATTTGAAAACAAACAATCTCCTCAATCCATCATAGAAGGATTTTTTTCTACTTATGCTCAGGAAATGTCGGAAGAAGAAATCATTCAATTGTTGTTTGGTTTTATTCAGTTTATAGAGCGGCAAGTTGTGCTTTTTGATGCCATTGAAGATGCTGCCTTTGCAGAAGTCAACAACATGCATGGGAGAGGAACTTTACGTTATATTAAAGAAGAAAGTATCGGCCGTGGAAAAATAGAGGAACTCAAAGCCTATTTAAATCGCTTTAATGTTCGCCTAGTGCTTACGGCTCACCCAACGCAATTTTACCCAGGTTCTGTGCTCGGTATTATCAACGACCTTTCTTCTGCTATTAAAAGCGATGATTTACCACAGATCAAACAATTGCTAATGCAATTGGGAAAAACACGTTTTTTTAAAAAGAAAAGCCCTCACCCTTCGATGAAGCGGTAAGTTTGATGTGGTTTTTAGAAAACGTTTTCTACCACTCTGCAAGTCGTATTTACAGTTATTTGCAACAGCATTTGTTGGATGGAGGTGAATTGGATAATACCTTGTTCGACTTTGGTTTTTGGCCAGGATGGGCCAGAGATGGAAATCCTTTTGTAACTCCAGAAACAACCTAAAAAACAGCAGAACGTTTAAAATATTCCATCCAACGGAACTATTACCGCGATTTACGTCGTTTAAAACGAAAGTTGTCTTTTGATTTGGTTGACGAAAAAGTAGAGGCATTAGAAGACCAAATGTATACGACGCTTCTTTACCCCGAAAAAGGAGAAAATGTTTCCTTAGCGCATCTTGAAAATGAATTGCAGGAAATCACTGAAATTCTAAAAGAAAAGCATCAAGGGATTTATATCAATGAAATCCAAGAATTGAGAAATAAGGTCAAGCTATTTGGTTATCACTTTGCTGCACTGGACATTCGACAAGATTCACGTGTTCACCAAAAAGTGTTTGAAACCATAGTGACTCACCCCGACATTCATAAATACATAGATCATCTTCCAGAAAATTTCCTTTCCCTGCCCGAAGAAGAGCGTTTAGCAATTCTCCCCAAACTAACCGGGAAAGTCCCTGTTTCCATTTTTGAAGATGAAATGACACGCAACACCCTTGGCTCTGTTTATGCCATGCAAAGCATTCAAAAAAGCAATGGCGAACGAGGTTGCCATCGCTACATCATATCAAATTGTGGCAGTTTAGAAAGTATTTTACAGTTGTTTGCGCTCCACCGTATTTGCGGATGGGAATCGCCTTCTGTAGACATGATTCCACTTTTTGAAACGGTAGATGACCTTCAGGCTTCTGAAGAAATCATGCATCGTTTATACAACAATCCAACCTATCAAGCCCACCTAAGCCGACGAAACAAGAAACAAACCATTATGCTTGGTTTCTCCGATGGTACAAAAGATGGCGGATACATTATGGCGAATTGGAGTATTTACAAAGCCAAAGAAACACTTTCGAAGGTTTCACGCGAAAATGAAATTGAGGTTGCCTTTTTTGACGGAAGAGGGGGACCCCCAGCACGTGGAGGTGGAAACACGCATCAGTTCTATGCATCGCTAGGTGATAAAATTAGTGCCAGAGATATTCAAATTACGATTCAAGGACAAACCATTAGTTCCAATTTTGGAACCTTAGATTCCTCACAATTCAACCTCGAACAGTTGTTGAGTTCGGGAATTCAAAATCAAGTCCTTGGAGACGGGAGTGCGGTATTAGCGGACAATGATCGCGAAACACTGGAAAGCCTTGCGGATATCAGTTATGAAACCTATAAAGCATTTAAGGCTCACCCAAAATTTGTTCCTTACCTAGAGCATATGAGCACGTTGAAGTTTTATGCAAAAACGAACATTGGAAGTCGCCCATCAAAACGTGGAAACGCCAAACAATTGAATTTTTCCGATTTACGTGCCATTCCATTTGTAGGATCTTGGAGTCAGTCGAAACAAAACGTTCCAGGCTTTTTTGGCGTTGGTAGTGCGTTAAAAAAATATGAAGATGCGGGTGATTTTGATAAAGTCGTTTCCCTTTACAACAATTCTCCTTTCTTTAAGACCCTTGTTGCTAACTCCATGATGAGTCTTTCAAAATCCTTCTTTGCTTTTACTGCCTATATGTAGAAGGATCCTGAGAACGGCGCGTTTTGGTCCATTATTCACGATGAATACGAATTGAGTAAACGTCTTTTGCTAAAACTGACCGGTTTTGAGGTGTTGATGCAAGATCAACCCGCAGGTAAAAAGTCGATCGATTTACGGGAAGAAATTGTTTTGCCTCTATTGACGATTCAGCAATTTGGACTGATGAAAATTCAAGAAATTCTAAAAGAAAAAGGAAATCCGTCCCTACAAGCATCGTATGAAAAATTAGTCACACGTTCCTTGTTTGGAAACATCAACGCCAGCAGAAACTCCGCTTAGGCGTTTCTGTAATAAGCAAACGATTTTGTAATGCTATCTTCGGGTACTTCAATATCCCATTGGGGTACCCCAATAGCTTTCAGCAGGGCAAATTGTATTTTTCCGTGACTATTTTTCTTATCGAAAATCAAAAGCTTCACGATTTCACTTTCCTCCTGTGGGTCGATAGTAACCTTAGGATAAATAGCATTAAAGACCTTTTTTATTTCTTCACATTCCTTTTCAGAAAGCCCACATATCTCTTTTGCTAGAAAAGCTTCCATAATCATTCCAATCGCAATTGCTTCTCCGTGAAGTAAGGTGGTTTTGTTTTAATTGGAAAGAAAATACGACTCGATCGCATGCGCTAGGGTATGACCAAAATTCAAGATTTTACGCAAACCATTTTCTCTAGGATCTTCAGCGACAACTTTTTGCTTAATGGCAACTGAATGCGCAATAAACGAATCAATTTCTTCTTTTTTAATGTTTGAGAAGTCGGCAAGTTGAGTCCAATATTCACAGTCTTGAATAAGCCCGTGTTTTAGCATTTCAGCATATCCACTTCTAAATTCATTATTGGGTAAGGTGGCTAAAAATCGGGCATCAATCACAACACCAATAGGGTTATTAATTACACCAACTTGATTTTTTAACGGCCCAAGATCAACACCTGTTTTTCCACCTACAGAGGCATCTACCATAGCCAATAGGGTAGTGGGGACATTGATAAAATCGATTCCACGTTTAAAAGTAGAAGCAACAAAGCCACCCAAATCGGTAACTACGCCTCCACCTAAATTAATCAACAAGCTCTTTCGATCGGCACCCAATTCGGATAGTGCTTCCCAAACACCTTGACACGTTTGCAAGTGTTTGTTTTCTTCTCCCGCTTCAATGCAAATGATTTCAGCATCCTTCTGAATCGGATATTGGGAAAAGAAAAAAGGCAAACAATGCTCTTCGGTATTCTCATCTACCAAAATAAAACATTTTGAGTAGTTATTTTTGGTGCTTAATTCCTTAAAAAAAGAAGTGTCTTCTGTGGTAAAATAAAGGCTGTGGTCGCCTGCGTCAAGTTTTCTCATATTTCCGTCAAAATTAAGGATTTATTTGATAGAAAGACCTATATTTGTCATGCCTCTAATAAATAACATACTATAATTATTTACAAGAGGCAGTTCTTTTTTAAGAGCCGCTTTTTTTTCTCCCTTTTTTTTTCAATTTTGTTTAAATAGACTATGAAACTATTTGACGACACGGCCGTAGCTTTTTCAAATAAAAACGACATTGCTCTTGAAAGGGCCTATTTTTTATTTAAACTAATCGCCAATCAACCTTTAGTGAAAATAGGAGCCAAGGTAGCTTCCTTTGCTTTAAAATCGCATTTACCTGTAGAAGGGTTAATTCGCGCAACTGTATTTGATCATTTTTGTGCTGGCACCAGCGCAAATGAATCGTTAAAAGTGGTAAAGCAACTCGAAAAAGACCATGTGTTTTCTGTGCTCGATTATTCTGCTGAAGGAGCCAAAGAGGAAATTAGCTTGGATGAGTGTTTACAAAATACCATTGCGACCATACAAACATCAAAACAATCCTCCTTTATTCCGTTTGCGGTTTTTAAGCCTACTGGTTTTGCACACCCAAGCTTACTGAAGAAAAAAAGTGAACATGCACCACTAACGGAAGAAGAAATAGCAGCATGGGAACGTGTAAGGAAACGTTTTTACAAATGCATAGAAGCAGCAAAAAAAGCGCAGATTAAAGTGCTTATTGACGCGGAAGAAAGTTGGTTGCAACCTGCTGTGGATGAGATTATCGAAGATTTGATGATGACCTTTAACAGGGAAATTCCCATTGTGCACACCACAACCCAACTTTATTTGAAAAAGCGATTGGATTATTTACCTCATTTACTTTCGCTGGCGAAAGAAAAAGGGTTTGTAGCCGGGGTGAAACTAGTTCGTGGTGCTTATATGGAAAAAGAGGCCGTATACGCAGAGCAAAAAGGCATAGAAAACCCTGTTTGTTCTTCAAAAGAAGAAACGGATACAATTTTTAATTTGGCTTGGAAGTTTATGCTCGATCATCTCGATCATTTTTCACTTTATTTTGGAAGTCATAATGAAGATAGCACCTATGCTATTCTAGAAGAAATCGAAAAGAGGAATATTCCCAAAGACCATCCTCATCTTTGGTTTGGACAGTTGTATGGTATGAGTGACCACATCACGTTTAACCTGGCAAAAATTGGATATAAAACCAGTAAATATTTACCCTTTGGCCCTGTAAAAGACGTATTGCCCTATCTCATTCGCCGTGCAGAAGAAAACACCTCTGTAGAAGGGCAAAGCGTTCGTGAGCTCGAATTGATTCATAAAGAACGAAAACGAAGAAGACTAACCTAGTTCTCAGTTTCAAAGTGAAGAACACGCACTGTTTCTTCACAATTTTCTACTCGCATTTTAAGAGCTTCGGATTTAAAATACCCCTCGAGTTGATACTGTTTGCATTTTTCGAGTCGGGTATTGCTTTGATTGAAATTGACGGAGGCTCCTTTTAAAAATTGAGAAAACGCAAGGGTATCCTCAAGAAATCGATTTGGTTTATCCAGCCACTCTTTCTTGCTCAAGTCGTTGATTACTCTAGCTTGTGGGCCATAATTGCATTGGGTGCGTTTTCCATTAAGGATAAAAAACAGAAAAACCAATCCAATGGAAAAACCTCCTAAATAAAAGCCTAAACGGTACAGAAAACTCATAGGGATTGTAGATTTAGCAAGCGTTCTTGTTCCTCTTTCTTTTGAATGGTAATCAGGCTATAATGCGCTGGGAGAAGCCGTTCAATGTTGCGGTGCCATTCAATAAAACATAGCGCACCGGAAGACAGGTATTCTTCTGCGCCAAAATCATAGGCTTCTTCTGGCGATTCTATACGATAACAATCAAAATGATAAATGGGCTGATTTTTGAGATCGCGATATTCATTAATCAACGAAAACGTGGGACTAGAAACCCTATCCTCAACACCCATAGCTCTGCACAAAGCTTTAATGAGGGTGGTTTTCCCGGCACCCATTTCCCCTTCAAAACATACAATGGAGGTGTCAATCAAGGGGAGAAGCTCTTTCGCTAGCCCAGGAAGTTCGTTAAGCGTATATGTTTTTTGCAATTGTTTTTATTTTGAAGTCAAAAATACAAAAGGAATGAGAATTTCCTCTAAGGATACCCCGCCATGTTGATAGGTGTTTTTAAATAAATTGGCGTAATAATTATAGTTTTTTGGATACACAAAATAATCGGCTTCTTTAGCGAAGATATACGAACTATTTAAGCCTTGGGAGGGAAGTCCAAATGCCTTAGGGTCGTTAATTTGCATGATTTTATTGGAAGAAAAATTGAGGTTCCTTCCTGTTTTATAGCGTAAATTTAAGCTGCTTTCTCTGTCTCCAACCACCTCTCTGGGGGTTTGGGTATTGATGGTGCCATGATCGGTGGTGATCATCAATTGAAAACCCAATTGTTTTGCTTTTTGAATTAGAGATAATAGAGGCGAATTTTTAAACCACGTTTCTGTTAATGCCCTATACGATTTATCATCGGCGGCGAGCTCTTTGATGATTTCCATTTCCGATTTCGCATGTGAAATCATATCTACAAAATTATATACCACTGCCAAAAGGGTATTGTCTTTGTAATTCTGCAACTGTTCGATGAGCCCCTTTGCGTCTTTTAAATTGGTGATCTTTTTGTAATCTACTTTTCCTTTTACATTAAACCGATTACATTGGTGTACCAACAATTCCTCTTCAAAAAGGTTTTCCCTCCTTCTTCGATATCGTCTTTCCAAAACTGAGGGAGATGCGTTTTAATTTCTGCAGGCAATAGACCCGAAAACAAAGTGTTGCGGGAATACTGTGTTGCCGTTGGAAGGATACTGAAATACATCGTTTCCTCTTCCTGTTTATAATAGGGTGAAAGATGTGGCGCAATGCTTTTCCATTGATCCCAGCGCAGGTTATCGATAACCAAAAGAAGGGTGGGGGTGTTTTCTTTCAATTCCGGTAAAACCTTTTTTTTGAATAAACCTTGTGAAAGCAGGGGAGCTTCCTCCTCGTTGGCAATCCAACTAGGGTAATTTTTTTGAATAAAACGACAAAAATTAACATTGGCTTCTACACGCTGATTTTCCGATATTTCAAGCAGCTGGGTGTCATCCAATCCTTGCAACTCCATTTGCCAATACACCAATTTTTTGTAAAAAGAGCACCAAGCGTCAGCTGTCGTTATATCAAGCAATTCCAGGCTTATTTTTTGAAATTCTTGCAGATAATTAGTCGATGTTTTTTCGGAGATTAAATTATGGTGATTAAGCGTTTTTTTAAGGGAAAGTAAAATTTGGTTGGGGTTAACGGGTTTTATGAGGTAATCCGAAATTTTTGAACCAATGGCTTCCTCCATGATTTTTTCTTCTTCGTTTTTTGTAACCATAATAACGGGCAAATCAGGGTGACTGGACTTTAGTATTTGAAGGGTTTCTAAACCGTTGAGTCCAGGCATATTTTCATCCAAAAGCACTACATCGAAAGGCCTGCTGTTTACCAGTTCAATTGCCTCTTGGCCGTTGGTGCAGGGGTGAGGTGCATAGCCCCTTGTCTCTAAGAAAATAAAATGGGGTTTTAAAAGATCAACTTCATCGTCGACCCATAAGATTTGGATTGGTTTCATATTCGTTATCTTTGAAAAAATATCACTTTTGAAAACTACGAAAGTACCTGTATTAAACGATCCAATTTACGGATTTATTGAGATAAATGACCCTCTGATTTTTGAATTAATCGATCATCCTTATTTCCAGCGTCTCAGAAGGATATCGCAAATGGGGCTATCCTCGCTGGTCTATCCTGGAGCGCGGCATAGCCGCTTTGAGCACGCGCTTGGCGCCATGCATTTAATGAATCTGGCGGTGTTTACCTTACGTAGAAAAGGGGTGGGAATTTCCAAAGAAGAGCATTTGGGCTTGGCCATTGCCATGCTGCTGCACGACGTTGGCCACGGTCCATTTTCTCATGCCTCGGAACGCAACCTATTTTATAAAGTATCGCATGAAGATATTTCATTGGGGATTATTGAATCCCTCAATCGCGAATTCAAAGGGAAATTAGATTTAGCCCTACGCATTTTTAAAGACGAATATCCTCGAAAATTCATGTGTCAATTGGTAGCAAGTCAGTTGGATTTAGATCGCTTAGACTACCTCAAACGAGATAGTTTTTATTCTGGTGCAACAGAGGGAAACATCAACGCACAGCGTATCATTGCAATGCTTAATGTGGTTAAAGACACCCTGGTGGTGGAAGAAAAGGGCATTTATTCTGTTGAGAAATTCATCATGGCCAGACGCTTGATGTATTGGCAGGTGTATTTGCACAAAACCAGCTTGTCGGCCGAACTCATGTTGAGTCGGTTGTTTACCTACGTTCGTAAGTTAGTGCAAAGGGGCATGACCTTGCCCATGCCAAAACCCCTTTTGTTTTTCTTTGAAAACAATACACTAGACGTCAGCAACAGCAAAGTGTTGCATCAATTTGCACAACTTGATGATGGAGATGTTTTTTCCGCATTAAAACAATGGCAACACCATGACGACCCAGTCTTGTCTTCGATTGCAAAGAAACTTCTCTATAGAAACTTATCTAAAATTAAGCTCTCCAACACTCCCTTTTCAGAGGAAAAAATAGCCCAAAAGAAACAGCTGCTTTTAGACAAGGGATATTCTTCCGAATTCGTTGCGCTGCATGTTTTTTCTGGAACAGTCTCTTCAACGGCATATGACTTAAACAAGCCCCCCATTTCTTTTTTAAAAAAGTCAGGGAAAATCGTTCCTTTTCAAGACCTTTCCACTCATTTTTCAAATGCGTCAGCCACCAGTGCGGAAAGCATGCATTATCTCTGTTACTTAAGGGTAGAATAGTCTTTAGTTTTTTGTAGTTTTGCTCTAATGAAATTTTCGGCTAAACAAATAGCGAATATCCTCAATGGATCGGTTGAAGGAGATGAGAATATTGTTGTTAATCAACTTTCAAAAATTGAGGAGGGCGTGCATGGCTCACTTACCTTTTTAGCGAATCCTAAGTACACCAACCACATTTATTCTACTAACGCCTCTTTGGTAATTGTAGAAAACAATTTCAAACCCGAAGCGGATATTTCTTCTACCCTTATTCGTGTGGAAGACCCCTACCAAGCGTTTTCAACCTTATTGTCCTACTACGAAGAACAAAGAAAAGAGCGTTCTGGAACAGAAAAAACAGCCATAATTAGCAAAGAAGCTACAATCGATACTTCCGCCTATATTGGGCATTACAGCATTGTTGGGAAAAACGTGTCGATAGGAAAAAATGTCTTTATTCATCCCCATGTTATCTTGGAAGATAATGTCACGATTGGAGAGAATACGGTAATTCATTCCCATTCCATACTTCACCACGGAACAGAAATCGGTGCCAATTGTGAAATATACAGTGGATGTGTCATTGGTGCAGATGGCTTTGGATTTGCGCCCAATCCCGATGGGAGCTACAATAAAATTCCTCAAACTGGAAATGTTGTGATTTCAGACCATGTTGATGTTGGTGCAAATTCCACCATAGATCGCGCCACTTTAGGGGCAACAAAAATAGGCTATGGGGTAAAATTGGACAATCAAATTCAGATAGCGCATAACGTAGAAATTGGAGAACACACTGTCATTGCCGCACAATCGGGAATAGCAGGTTCATCAAAAGTGGGAAAAAACTGCATTATTGGCGGTCAAGTGGGAATCATTGGCCATTTAAAAATTGGAGATAATGTGAGCATCCAAGGGCAGTCTGGTGTCACCTCAAACATCAAAGAAAATACGGCTCTTTATGGAACTCCAGCCTACGATTATAAAAAATACCTGAAATCGTATATCTATTTTAAACAGTTCCCATCCATCGTTAAACGACTAGAATCTTTAGAAAAACAGCATAATGAATAGCCTACAGACAACCATCAAAAAAGAGCTTACTCTTACTGGAGTAGGTCTCCATACCGGGAAAGACGTAACCCTAAAATTTATACCAGCCCCAGCAAACACGGGTTATCGCTTCGTTCGAGTCGATTTAGAAGGGTCTCCTGAAGTGGAGGCTGATGTTCAATGGGCATCGGATACGCAACGCGGTACCAACCTCAATAAAAACGGGGTAATTATAAATACCTCTGAACATGTGCTTTCTGCCCTAGTAGGGCTTGAAATTGATAATTGTTACATTCACTTGGATGCGCCAGAACCTCCAATCATGGACGGATCTTCCATTGTTTTTCTAAAAGCATTGAAAGAAGCGGGGATTGAAGAATTAGATGAAGAACGTGTAGAGTACATCGTTAATGAAGTCATTCATTTTAAAGACGATGAAAGCGGAAGTGAAATGACCATTATCCCTTCCGATCACTATCAAATTACCACCATGGTGGATTTTGGTACGAAAATTCTAGGAACACAAAATGCTACCCTGGAGCGTTTATCGGATTACGAAACTGAAATTGCTCCCTCAAGAACCTTTAGTTTTCTTCACGAGCTGGAAATGCTGTTGGAAAATGGTCTTATTCAAGGCGGGGATTTAAACAATGCCATTGTTTATGTCGATAAGCCTATTTCTGAAGAAACCATGGAGCGCCTTAAAAAAGCCTTTAATAAAAATGAAATTGCGGTTCAGCCCAATGGAATTCTCGATAATCTGTCGTTGCATTATCCAAATGAAGCAGCAAGGCACAAGCTATTAGACATCATTGGTGATTTGGCGCTTATTGGACAACGCATACGTGGAAAAGTAATTGCACATAAACCTGGTCATAGAATTAATGTGGAGTTTGCCAAGAAAATGGCCAAAATCATCAAGCAGGAAAAGCGACTGAATGTACCTAAAATAGACATGAGGGCTGCTCCCTTTATGAACGTGACCCAGATCATGAAAATGCTTCCCCACCGTCCACCTTTTTTATTGGTAGATAAAATTCATGAGCTTTCAGAGAATCATGTCATTGGTTCCAAAGGGGTAACGATGAACGAGCCTTTTTTCCAAGGACATTTTCCTGGAGCACCCGTAATGCCGGGAGTTCTTCAGGTTGAAGCCATGGCGCAAGTAGGTGGCGTATTGGTACTAAATACAGTACCCGACCCAGAAAACTATTTGACTTTCTTTATGAAAATAGACAATGTCAAATTCAAACACCCTGTTCATCCGGGGGACCAACTTGTTTTTAAATTAGAATTAATAACACCCATTCGCAGAGGCATTTGCCACATGAAAGGGTATACTTTTGCCAACGGGAAATTGACGACTGAAGGAGAATTAATGGCACAAATAATCCGAAAAGAAAACGTATGAACCAGCCTTTAGCTTTTGTCCACCCCGGCGCAAAAATTGCCAAAAATGTTGTTATCGAACCTTTTACAACCATCAATAACGATGTGGTTATTGGAGAAGGGAGTTGGATCGGTTCGAATGTGACCATTATGGAAGGAGCGCGAATTGGAAAAAATTGCTCCATTTTGCCTGGTTCAGTAATTTCTGCTCCTCCACAAGATTTAAAATACAACGGGGAAGAGACCCAAACGGTAATCGGCGACAATACCACCATAAGAGAGTGCGTAACCATTAACCGCGGTACCACCGATAGAATGAAAACGCAAGTGGGTAAAAATTGTTTAATTATGGCTTACTGCCATATTGCTCACGATTGCAGGGTAGGGAATAATTGTATTTTCTCGAATAACAGTACCCTAGCAGGTCACGTCAATGTAGGTGACTATGTCATCATGGCTGGAATGACGGCAATTCATCAGTTTTGCACCATTGGCGATTATGCCTTCATTACGGGAGGTTCTTTGGTGCGAAAAGATGTTCCGCCTTTTGTAAAAGCCGCTCGCGAGCCCTTGTCTTATGTGGGAGTAAATTCGGTAGGCCTTCGAAGAAGAGGATTCTCCACAGAGAAAATTAGAGAAATACAATCCATCTATCGCATTTTATATCAAAAAAACTACAACAATACTCAAGCTTTTGAAATTCTTGAAGCAGAAATGGAGGTGAGTTCGGAACGAGACGAAATTCTTGACTTTATCAAAAATTCGCATCGAGGAATTATGAAAGGATATACACGTAAAAATTAAATATGGCTACAACTTCAGACATTCGCAAAGGACTTTGCATCAAATACAGCAATGACATTTATAAAATCGTTGAATTTCTTCACGTAAAACCAGGAAAAGGACCCGCTTTTGTTCGTACTAAATTGAAAAGTGTGACCACAGGGAAGGTTGTCGACAATACCTTTTCTGCAGGACACAAAATTGAAGATATTCGTGTGGAAACCAATAAGTTTCAGTTCCTTTACAATGAAGGCGACACATTTCACTTCATGAACAATGACGATTACAACCAAATCAGTATCGAAAAAAATATTTTGGATCGCCCCGAACTCTTAAAAGAGGGGGAAGTGGTTTCAATTTCCATCAATACTGAAGACGGGATGCCTTTGTCAGTAGATATGCCAGGGAGCGTAGTGCTGGAAGTAACCCATACCGAACCCGGGGTTAAGGGAAATACCGCCACCAATGCTACAAAACCCGCTACTGTTTAAACAGGAGCGCGAATTAATGTTCCTTTGTTTATTAACGAAGGGGATAAAATTAAGATCGATACAGAAAAAGCTTCTTATCAAGAACGAATTAAAGAATAATAACACAACCAAATAGAAAATTAAAAATGAGCGTTTTAGTAAACAAAAACTCAAAAATTATTGTGCAAGGCTTTACAGGTGGAGAAGGAACTTTCCACGCTGAGCAAATGATTGATTACGGTACACAAGTTGTAGGAGGGGTTACCCCAGGAAAAGGAGGGCAAACGCACTTAGACAAGCCTGTGTTTAATACCGTTGCAGAAGCCGTTGAAAAAGTAGGTGCTGACACCTCTATTATTTTTGTTCCGCCAGCTTTTGCTGCAGACGCTATCATGGAAGCTGCCGATGCAGGTATTAAAGTGATTATTACCATCACTGAAGGAATTCCTGTAGCCGATATGGTAAAGGCAGCAAACTACATCAAACAACGCGATTGTACGATGATTGGACCTAACTGTCCTGGTGTAATTACTCCAGAAGAAGCAAAAGTGGGAATTATGCCCGGGTTTGTTTTCAAAAAAGGAAACGTGGGAATTATTTCCAAATCGGGAACCCTAACTTACGAAGCTGCTGATCAAGTGGTACGTGAAGGATTTGGAATTTCTACGGCCATTGGAATTGGGGGAGATCCTATTATTGGAACAACGACCAAAGATGCGGTGGAATTGTTTTTAAACGACGATGAAACCGAATGCATCGTTATGATTGGTGAAATCGGAGGTCAGCTCGAAGCCGATGCAGCGCGATTTATCCAAGCATCGGGTACAAAAAAACCGGTAATTGGTTTTATCGCTGGGGAAACTGCTCCTGCAGGACGAACCATGGGGCATGCGGGTGCAATTGTAGGTGGAGCCGATGATACTGCTCAAGCTAAAAAGCGCATCATGAGAGCGTGCGGGATTCATGTCGTTGATTCTCCAGCAGCTATTGGAAGTAAAGTAGCCGAAGTACTCGCTTAAATTCTGAGATGATGAAATTATTAGAAGGGAAAACCGCAATCATTACAGGAGCTAGCCGAGGCATAGGAAGTGGAATTGCTCGTGTGTATGCCGCACACGGTTGCGATGTTGCATTCACTTACAGCAGCTCAAAAGAAGCTGCTGATGCTTTAGAGGAGGAGCTGAAAGCGCTAGGAATTAACGCAAAGGCCTACCAAAGCAATGCAGCAGATTTTGCGCAAGCAGAACAACTTATTGCGGATGTGCTTACTGATTTTGGTCAGATTGATATTGTAATCAACAATGCAGGGATTACAAAAGACAACCTTTTAATGCGGATGAACGAAGATGATTTTGACAAAGTGATTGAAATCAACTTAAAATCGGTTTTTAACATGACCAAAGCCGTGCAACGAACGTTCTTAAAACAGCGCAAAGGATCGCTTATTCATATGAGCTCCGTGGTTGGCGTAAAAGGGAATGCGGGGCAAGCCAATTATGCAGCCTCCAAGGCAGGAATTATTGGTTTTTCTAAATCAATTGCGTTAGAATTAGGATCGAGAAATATTCGTTCTAATGTCATTGCCCCAGGCTTTATTGAAACAGAAATGACCGCCAAACTTTCAGTAGAAGTTGTACAAGGGTGGCGTGATGGAATTCCACTCAAACGAGGTGGACAACCAGAAGACGTAGCTAATGCTTGCGTTTTCTTGGGATCAGATTTATCCAGCTACATCACTGGGCAAGTCCTAAATGTAGACGGTGGAATGTTAACCTAAATTAATTATTATGCAAAAATTACCTAAAATCGGATTGCCCATGCTCGCCTTGGGATTCATCCTTATTGTTTTTATTTCGAAATCATCCATCAACATTGGTTATGGAGAAGCAGGAGTGCTTTTTAAAACCTTTAGTGGTGGGGTCGTAACTGATACCCCTCCTTTGAGTGAAGGGTTTCATATTATTGCGCCTTGGAACAAAGTATATGTCTATAACGTAAAACAACAAGAGTTTTTCGAAGGCAATATGCAGGTGCTTTCTTCTAACGGTCTAGAAATTTCTTTAGACGTTTCTGTGTTGTATCAGCCCAAGTATGAAGAGCTTGGCTTGTTGCACAAAACAAAGGGAGAAAATTATGTCAACATCGTGCTCATTCCTCAGATTCGTGCCGTAGCTCGTTCCGTTGTAGGACGCTATACTCCTGAGCAACTTTATTCGACAAAACGCGATGCCATTCAAAACGAAATTTTTGAAGAAACCTTAAAGAATGTCGACGAACAACACATTCAAGTCAATGCCGTACTGGTACGAGATGTTACTTTACCCTTAGCCATCAAAGAAGCGATTGAGCGTAAATTGCGTCAAGAGCAAGAAGCATTGGAATACGAATTCCGAATTGAAAAGGCCAAGCAAGAAGCAGAACGTCAGCGTATTGACGCAGAAGGAAAAGCCGCAGCCAACCGAATTTTGAATGCGTCGCTTTCCGATAAAATTCTGCAAGAAAAAGGAATCGAGGCCACCATTAAGCTTTCCGAGTCACCCAATTCAAAAGTAATTGTCATTGGAAGTGGAAAATCGGGAATGCCCATTATTCTTGGAAATCAGTAAAAATTATTTTTCAAATTCTTAGGAAAACGTATATTTGTACCCTTATGAACAAAAAACAACATCATATCCATCATTTACTCTCCCTTTCAAGCGAGTGCTAATGGATATTGTTTAAATCTATATTAACCCGTTTGAATTTCAAGCGGGTTTTTTTTTAAAAAAATGTGCGAAAAAATTTGAACTAGAGCATAACTAAAATGATACGAATAGCTTTACAAAAATCAGGACGACTCAATCAAGAATCCCTCGACTTATTAAAAAAATGCGGCATATCGATTGACAATGGAAAAGACCAGTTAAAGGCTTCGGCCCGCAACTTCCCTGTAGAAGTCTTTTTCTTACGCAATGGCGATATCCCTCAGTATTTACGAGACGGGGTGGTCGATTTAGCCATTATAGGAAGCAACACCCTGATCGAAAAAGGCCAAGATTTAACAATAATTGAGCAACTGGGCTTTTCAAAATGTCGGGTTTCTATTGCGGTTCCAAAAGAGAAGGAGTTCAATGGTGTAGCCGATTTGAGCGGAAAGAAAATCGCAACTTCCTATCCCGAAACGGTAAAGCAATTTTTAAGCAAAAATGGAATTGAAGCCGATATTCACGTCATTAACGGATCGGTTGAAATTGCACCCAATATCGGTTTAGCCGACGCCATTTGCGATATTGTTTCTTCGGGAAGCACTTTGTTTAAAAACAACCTCAAGGAGGTGATTCAAATCCTAGATTCGCAAGCTGTTTTGGTACAGTCTCCTAAAGTGGCCGAAGCCCAATTGGAATTGATTCAAACCATACAGTTCCGCATCCAAGCTATTTTACGTGCTAAGCAATCGCGCTATATCCTGCTAAATATTCCCAATGATCAAATTGAAGCGGCAAGTGCCATCTTACCTGTTTTAAAAAGCCCAACGGTACTCCCTCTGGCTAAATCTGGGTGGAGCTCCCTACATTCTGTCATTAATTCGGGCGATTTTTGGGAAGTCATTGATCGATTAAAAGAAGTAGGTGCAGAAGATATTTTGGTATGTCCAATTGAAAAAATGGTGTTGTAATGAAAGTATACAGTCAGCCAAGCCGAAAAGAATGGCCAGCGCTTTGTCAACGCCCTACAGCGACCTATGACGATTTGCTTCCGTTGGTGAAAGAGATTTTTGATGCGGTTAAACAAGAAGGTGATCAAGCGGTAAACCGTTTTACAGCCACCTATGATAAGGTTTCGTTGGATAACATTTTAGTTACAGAAGATGAAATAGAACAAGCTAAGGAAAGGGTAGGAGAGGAACTGAAAGCGGCCATTGCACTTGCAAAAGAAAACATTGAACGTTTCCATAGGGCACAAAAAACCGAGACAGTAAGCATTGAAACTACGGAAGGGGTGAGTTGTTGGCAAGAAAAACGCCCCATTCAAAAGGTAGGCTTATACATCCCTGGGGGCTCTGCTCCTTTGTTTTCAACCATTTTAATTTTGGCCATTCCAGCTAAATTTGCTGGATGTGAAGAAATCGTAATGTGTTCTCCTCCAGATAAAAACGGTAGCTTACCTGATGTGGTACTTTACACTGCAGCCTTATGTGGCGTAAAGAAAATTGTAAAGGCCGGAGGGGTGCAAGCCATTGCCGCTATGACCTACGGAACGGAAAGCGTTCCAAAGGTGTATAAACTCTTTGGACCGGGCAACCAGTTTGTGACGGTAGCCAAACAATGGGCCACACAACTGAATACAGCCATCGATATGCCTGCAGGGCCGAGTGAGTTGTTGGTAGTAGCAGACCAGAGTGTGCCCGCAGCTTATGTCGCAGCAGATTTGCTGTCTCAAGCTGAGCACGGCCCTGATAGTCAAGTGATATTGGTGACAACAGCACAAGAAATGCTTGCAGCTGTTCAAACTGAAATTGAGAAGCAAATTGCGGTGTTAGAACGAAAAGACATTGCTGCTAAAGCCATTGCAAATTCTAAAATAATTGTTTTTGAGCAAGATCAAGAAGCCATTGATTTTATCAACGAATACGGTCCAGAACACTATATCATTTGCATGGATAAAGAAGCGATGTATCTTGAGCAAGTGCAAAATGCAGGCTCTGTTTTTGTAGGAAAATACACACCCGAAAGCGCAGGTGACTATGCTTCAGGCACCAATCACACCCTTCCAACAAACGGTTATGCTAAGCAATACAGTGGGGTGAATTTAGATAGTTTTTTAAAGCAGATGACTTTTCAAAAAATTTCAGCTACGGGTATAAAAGCCATTGGTCCCGCCATTGAATGCATGGCAGAAGCCGAAGGCCTTCAGGCCCATAAAAATGCGGTTACAGTTCGATTAAACGACCTCAAATGACAACAGAAGAGACATTACTTAACTGGGCACGTCCCGAAATTGTTTCGTTAAAGGCCTACCAATCGGCCCGTGAGGAATTTGTTGGTGGTACCCGAGAAATGATTTTGTTGGATGCCAATGAAAATCCTTACCCTTCCTCGGTCAATCGATATCCCGACCCGATGCAAGTGGAATTGAAAAAACGCATTGCACAGCATAAGCAAACGGCTGAAGATCATATTTTCGTGGGTAACGGAAGTGATGAAGTTCTGAGTTTGCTCATGCAGATATTTTGTGTTCCAAATAAAGACAAAGCCATCCTTTTGCCACCAACTTTTGGGATGTATCAAGTGTGTGCAGACATTCATGGGGTAGAAACCCTTTCTGTTCCATTGACAGAAGACTTTCAATTGGATCTCGCTGCCATTCGAGCCGCCTACGCACATCAACCCAAAATGATATTTATTCCCAGTCCCAACAACCCCACGGGGAATTGTTTTGATCGGGAGCAAATCATCAGCATCGTTAAGGAATTTAACGGTCTGGTGGTGGTCGATGAGGCCTATGTCGAATTTGCGGAAAACCAATCCCTTTTACCCGAACTCAGCCAATATCCGAATTTAGTGGTCGTGCAAACCTTTTCAAAAGCGCAAGGCATGGCCGGTGTGCGCTTGGGGATGTGTTTTGCCCATCCTACCGTTATTGCCCTTTTTAATCGCATCAAAGCTCCTTATAACATCAATTCCCTTACCCAAAAAGCGGTCATCGAACAGTTGGACAAACAGTCGCTCGTTGCAAAGCAAGTAGAAGAGATGTTGAGCGAAAAAGCCCGTGTTATTTCCACACTGAGCAAAATTGATTTTATTCAAAAAATATATCCCTCGGATGCTAACTTTTTCCTGGTCAAAGTAGATGATAGTCAACAACGCTATCACCAATTCATTGAACAGGGCATCGTCGTTCGCAATCCTTCAAAGCAGACCTTGTGTGCCAACACCTTACGAATATCCATTGGTACTCCAGCAGAAAATAATGCGCTTTTAAACGCGTGTAATCAAATGAATCATTCATGAAAAAAGTACTATTTATCGATCGGGACGGTACCTTGGTTTTAGAACCAGAAGACTACCAATTGGATGCTTTTTCTAAACTTCAATTCTATCCTGAAGTCATTACTTATTTGGGTAAAATCGCCAAAGAGCTCGACTTCGAACTGGTTATGGTTACCAATCAAGACGGACTTGGTACAGCTTCATTTCCAGAAGAAGACTTTTGGCCGGTACACCAGCTGATGATACAAACCTTTAAAAATGAAGGGATTTCGTTTTCGGAGGTGCATATTGACCCCAGTCTTCCCGAAGACAAATCGCCCAACAGAAAACCGAATACGGGGATGCTAACGCAATACATCGGTTCGGAGGAGTACGACCTTTCGCAATCGTTTGTTATTGGCGATCGAGTCAGTGACATGGGGTTGGCTAAAAACTTAGGGTGCAAAGGCATATTTATAACAACCGACGAAACCTTGGGGGCCGATGAAGCCGTTGCCGATTCTGAAGAAATTATTGCCTTAAAAACAAGGTTGTGGAGTGATATCTACCGATTTTTAAAACTGAAAAACCGCGAGGTGCATTTGGTTCGAAATACCCACGAAACCCAAATTGATTTACAACTTAATTTGGATGGAACAGGGAAAAGCGATATCCAAACGGGGATTGCCTTTTTCGATCATATGCTCGATCAAATTGCACGCCACGGCGCCATGGACATCACCTTAAAAGTTGAAGGGGACCTCGAAGTGGATGAACACCACACCATTGAAGACACCGCGATTGTACTTGGAGAGGCCTTTTCCAAAGCCTTGGGAAACAAGCTGGGCATTGAACGCTATGGCTTTTGTTTGCCAATGGACGATTGTCTCGCCCAAGTCGCTATTGATTTTGGCGGAAGAAATTGGTTGGTTTGGGAAACCGAATTTTCAAGAGAAATGATTGGGAAGATGCCCACAGAAATGTTTATGCACTTCTTTAAATCCTTTACCGATGGAGCCAAAGCCAATTTAAACATCAAAGCCGAAGGAGAAAACGAGCATCATAAAATAGAAGCCATCTTTAAAGCTTTTGCCAAAGCCATTAAAGTAGCCATCAAACGCGATGTCGATAAAATGATTCTTCCCTCAACGAAAGGATTACTCTAGCATGGTAGCAATTATCGATTATGGTGCAGGAAACATTCGCAGTGTACAGTTTGCGCTAGAACGCCTGCAAGTAAAAAGCGTTTTGACCGATGACCCTGAGCTGATTAGAGGAGCAGAAAAGGTTATTTTTCCCGGACAAGGAGCCGCAGAAAGTGCGATGAAAAAATTACAGCGCAATGGGCTCGACTTGCTTATTCCACAATTAAAACAGCCTGTTTTGGGCATTTGTTTGGGAATGCAATTGTTGTGCGAATGCACCGAAGAGGGCAACGTAAATGGCTTGGGGATTATCCGAGAGAAGGTCGTTCGGTTTTCGAATAAAGTGAAAGTACCCCAAATGGGATGGAACACCATTTCAAACCTACAAAGTCCTCTCTTTAAAGATGTTAAAGAAGGTGAGTTCATGTATTTAGTGCACTCTTACTATGTCCCTTTAACCCAAGAAACCATCGCTCAAAGCCACTACGATGGGGCGTATAGCGTTGCTTTGCAAAAAGATAATTTTTACGGAGTGCAATTTCACCCCGAAAAAAGCAGCAAGGGCGGAAATCAAATCCTTCAAAACTTTTTAGCATTATGAGAATCATTCCTGCTATTGATATTATCGACGGAAAATGCGTACGTCTTTCCAAAGGAGACTACAACACTCAAAAAACTTATAACGAAAATCCGCTTGAAGTTGCAAAAGCCTTTGAAGCACACGGGATTGAGCACTTGCATTTGGTCGATTTAGACGGTGCTAAGTCCAAGCACATTGTCAACCACAAGGTGTTGGAAACCCTAGCCACAAAGACCAATTTAAAAATAGATTTTGGAGGGGGACTAAAAACCGATGAAGATTTGCGCATTGCCTTTGATAGTGGTGCACAGCAAGTAACCGGCGGAAGCATCGCCGTAAAGCAACCCGAGGTTTTTGGGGAGTGGATTAGCCGTTATGGCGCCGAAAAAATCATTTTGGGAGCCGATGTAAAAGGAGAATTCATAGCCACAGACGGGTGGTTAGAAACGTCCGATCAATCCCTCTTTGCCTTTTTAGCGCATTACCAAGCCCAGGGTATTATGTATAGCATTTGCACCGACATCAGCAAAGATGGAATGCTGCAAGGCCCTTCTTTTGCTTTGTATGAAAAGATATTAAAGGAAACCCAAATTCAACTTATAGCTTCCGGGGAATTTCCCAATTCGACGAACTCCCACGCCTTGCTGAAATGGGCTGTGAGGGTACCATTATTGGAAAAGCGATTTACGAAAACCGCATTTCACTAAAACAGCTGGAACAATTTATTCTTTCAAACAAATAACATGTTAACCAAACGCATTATCCCCTGTTTAGATATCAAAGACGGCCGCACGGTAAAAGGGGTGAATTTTGTCAACCTCCGTGATGCAGGAGATCCAGTGGAGCTGGCCGCACAGTATGCCCGCGAAAACGCCGATGAATTGGTATTCCTCGATATTTCCGCTACGGAGCAGCAACGCAAAACGCTAGCCGAATTGGTATTAAAAATTGCCGCTACCATCGATATTCCATTTACCGTTGGAGGAGGTATTCGCGCGGTAGAAGACGTTTCCCTGCTCTTAAAAAACGGAGCCGACAAGGTATCCATCAACTCCGCGGCTGTTAAACGCCCAGAACTCATTAACGAAGTGGCAACCCATTTTGGAAGTCAATGCCTTGTGGTGGCCATCGATGCCAAACAAATCAACGGCAGTTGGAAAGTGCATTTGGTAGGAGGGAAGGTGCCTACGGAAATCGATTTGTTCGACTGGGCCAAAGAGGTGGAACAGCGCGGGGCTGGAGAAATCCTATTCACTTCCATGGACCACGACGGCACTAAAAATGGCTTTGCCAATACGGCCTTGGCTCGTCTTTCTACAGAAATCAATATTCCCGTTATTGCCTCGGGAGGTGCTGGGGACACTTCTCATTTTATCGATACCTTTACCCACGGAAAAGCGGATGCCGCATTGGCCGCTAGTGTTTTTCACTTTGGAGAAATCAGCATCCCCGATTTAAAACAACAACTCAAAGCACAGCAGATTGCTGTTCGAATCTAATACGTTATGGAACTCAATTTTTCAAAATCGCCCGACGGACTTTTACCCGCCATCATCCAAGATGCTTCTACCCAAACCGTTTTAATGCTGGGGTATATGAATGCTGTAGCCCTTAAAAAAACACAGGAAACGGGGAAGGTGACTTTCTACAGCCGTACAAAACAACGCTTATGGACCAAAGGGGAAGAAAGTGGTCATTTTTTGCAGCTCGTCGAAATGAAGGAAGATTGCGACCAGGACACACTTCTGATACAAGCGCTTCCACAAGGGCCCACCTGCCATAAAGGAACCGATAGCTGTTGGGGAGCAAACAACCAATCCCAGTTTGGGTTCTTTTCTGAATTGGAGAAAACCATCGCCCAGCGCAAAACCGCTGACGACGACGACAGCTATGTTGCTTCCCTCTTTCGCAAGGGCATCAATAAAATAGCGCAAAAAGTAGGGGAGGAAGCCGTAGAAACGGTCATTGAAGCCAAAGACGACAATGCCGATCTCTTTTTAAACGAAAGTGCAGATTTACTGTTTCACTACCTTATTTTACTTCAAGCCAAAGGCTATCAACTTCGCGATATTGAAGAGGTGCTGAAAGCGCGTAAAAAGTAAAAGGGGAGGGCTAGGACTTTTTTTGTAGCTTTAAGCAAAAAAGCGATGAATACAATTCCTCAAGACGCACTTGCCTTTTTCCACGAACTCGAACTTAACAACAACCGGGAATGGTTTGAAACGCAAAAGCCGCGTTTTAAATCCAATGAAAACACCATCAAAGCCTTTGCTACCGAATTGGTGGAGCTGATGAATGCACACGACCGTATCGAACGTTTTAAACTGTTTCGCGTGTACCGCGATGTGCGTTTTTCAAAAGACAAAACCCCCTATAAAACTCATTTTGGGATTTCTTTTCATCGGGAAAAACCCGCCTTACGCGGTGGCTATTATTTGCACATTAAACCGAGGGATACTTTTGTGGCTGCGGGTTTTTGGAATCCTGAAAAAGAAGATTTAGCTAGGATTCGTAAAGAAATGGAAGTGGATGCCCAAGAATTTCGGGATCTGATGCAGCAACCAAAATTTAAAAAAGTGTGGGGTGCTTTGGAAGGAGACGAAGTAAAAACCGCACCCAAAGGCTTTTCTAAAGAAGACCCCAATATTGATTTGATTAAAAAGAAAGCCTATTTGTTTACCAAGCATTATTCCGACGAGGAAGCACTTGCTCCCGACTTTCTAAAGCAAGTCAATAGCGATTTCAAAGCAGTACGCCCGTTTTTTGATTACATGAGCAGTGTGCTCACCACCGATTTAAACGGAGTGTCTTTGTTGTAAAATCAGCTGACCTTGGTCAGGCTATTGGACTGAACAAACGCCTGTACCTGGTCTTTTAACCGTTCTATGACCATGTTCATCATGCGCTTGTTGAGCGAAGAAGAATTGGCGCTATAGGTTTGGTATTCCTCTAGGGTGAAATGACCAATGATCATTCCCTTGACCGAGTTGCGGAATTTTTGGTCTTTGATCAAACTGCTTTCGATATAAGCCAGCTTTTTCTCTACTCCCAAATCGTAAAAAACGCCTTTTCGCTTTTCGATATAGTTTTGAAAAACAGCAATAAACAAAGGGTTTTGCAATTTTAAAATAGGGCGGAGGGTTTCGTTTTGAAAGCGCTCTTCTTGGCCCATGGTGGCAAATTGCTGGGTTTTCTTGATCTCGGGGCGGATGCGTAACAAATCATTCGGACGATCGTTCATAACGGATGTTTTACTTAAAGTTAGGGGCTTTTTAAATCGAAACGACCCTAAAGAGTAGAAGGTTGTTCACCGAGTTTTTAACAGATTAATGCGCTTATACACAACTTTAAAGTGCTTTGAAAAGTAAATAAATAGCGCGCTCACTGCTATGTTCGCTAAACAAATCCATGCTTTGGTTTTGGTAGCAAGTGGTGATGAGTTTTTTCAGGCCTAACTTTTCAAAGTTAAAAGCAAAATAGCGGAAGAAATTACTGATACGGGGATCGTCACAATTGCAATAGACCACCTTGTTTTTAAAATGATGGGTATAGTGCTTCAGTTCGTTTTCGATGTCCTCCAGTTGGGTATAGAACTCGTCTTTTTTGGCATTTTTTGCCTTGTGTAGGTTATTGTTTGCAGTGTGTGTAGGCATTGCATAAGATTTGGGTGTGCCAAAGCACGGTTAGGGCAATGTCCCAAAAAACAACACGAAAAAGGAGGGGAGTGGGGTAGGTAACTCACTCATACGTATCGATTTGGGGTCGATTGTGTTACAATGATAATAAAATTATAACAGACTGACCTAAAATAGTCGTTTAACAGCCAGCCCTTTTCTCCGCAAGCAATAAAATAATGAGGAGGGAAGCGTTTAAAAACCATTATCTTGTCGCTATGAAACATTCCCTTTTTATTTGCTTAATGAGTTGTTTTGTTGGCAGTGTAAACGCCCAAGAAAAACCAGATCCGTATACCGCTGTGGAGGCGTTTTTTGTTGCCTTTCATGCTCGTAACAGTGTACAGCTAAAAAGTCATTTTACAGATAAAGCGGTCATATACCGCACAGGAATGCAAAAAGGAGAACCACGAATGCAACAAACGTCGGTACAGCGGTTCATTACAGCAGTGAGCACGCGCCCCGAAAAACCCACTTGGGAAGAACGTTTAGGAACAGCTCGTGTAGAGCAACACCAAAACCTGGCTACAGTTTGGGTGC
This sequence comes from Candidatus Arcticimaribacter sp., assembly GCA_038143215.1. GTDB lineage: Bacteria > Bacteroidota > Bacteroidia > Flavobacteriales > Flavobacteriaceae > Arcticimaribacter. The sequence goes on from JAYQLP010000004.1 coordinate 242,719, forward strand.
CGTTTCATTTTTATTTGGACGGTAAATTGTTGCACTGCGGCTACAATTCGTTTTCCTTGTATTGGAACGGTACAGCATGGAAAATTTTATCCTTAGTCGACACGGCCACCAAAACATGCGAACCACTACAGTAAATGACAGGCCCATATAGCTACTTTTAGAATAATTACGTTCAACTATAATTAATATTATGTAAAATAGTTAAATAAACCACCACTCCAATAGAATTCTATATATTTGAATACATTAAAAAACCAGATCATGTTAAAAAAATTTATTATCGCGCTAATCGCCCTTGTGGTCATTGCAATGGGTTACGGATATTACAGCACCTTCATCAACCCTAAAAGTCCCAAGCAAGTGGTTGAAATTTCAAAAAACGATACCGACATCAAAGTAGCATACAGTCGTCCTTACAAAAAAGAACGTTTGATTTTTGGTACATCCGAAAACAAAGCCTTAGTTCCTTACGGCCAATATTGGCGTTTGGGAGCAAATGCGGCCACCAGTTTTACGGTCAACCAAACCATCGCCTTTGGCGGAAGAACCCTTGAAGCAGGATCTTACCGCTTGTATGCCATTCCCGAAGCAGATCACTGGCAAGTCGTTCTAAACGAAGAATATGGCGCTTTTGGGTACAACGAACCCGATTTTAGCAAAGATGTAATGCGTGTCAACGCTGCGGTTGTTCCACTAAGCACCCCTGTTGATCAATTTACCATCACCCTAAAAGAAGACGGAGAAAACATCCTTATGGATATGCGTTGGGACACCGTTTCTGTTCGTATTCCCCTTTCCGAATGAAGTTTTTTTCCTTGAAAAATTTTCTTAAAGCCTTTCTATTCATTAGTGTTATAGGAGGTTTCGCCTATTATGTGATGGGAAAAATTCAGTACCGCCAAAACATCATGAGTTTTGAGGTATACAACCCTCCTTCTACCCTTGTGGTGCCAACAAATGAGGTGAAAAAGGCAAAATATCCGTTTATCGATATGCACAACCAACAATTCGATATGCCGATAAAGGATTTAAAAAAGCTCACCGCCGAAATGGACAGCCTCAACATGGCGTTTATGGTTAATTTTAGTGGTTTGCGTGGGACCTATCTTCAAAAGTGTTTGGACAATGTAAAGGAAAATGCCTCCAACCGTTTTGGCTTATTCGTCAATATTGATTGGGAAGCCATTGATTCTCGCGATTTTGCCGAAAAAAACACCCAGCTTTTGCAAGAAGCAGCCAAGGCTGGTGCAATGGGTTTAAAAGTGTACAAAGGCCTTGGTCTTACCGATAAAGACCGTGAGGGCAACCGCATTGCTATTGACGATCCTCGCCTGGCACCCATTTGGGAAAGCTGTGGGGAATTGGGGTTTCCTGTGCTGATTCACTCTGCCGAACCGGCTTCTTTTTGGTTGCCTAAAGACAAAAATAACGAGCGTTGGTTGGAACTTAAGCAAAAGCCTAGTCGCTACCGCGATCCTGCGAAATACCCCTCTTTTGAATCCATCATCGCGGAGCAGCACCGCATTTTTAAAAATCACCCAAACACCACTTTTATTAATGCGCATCTAGGATGGATGGGCAATGATTTGGAGCGTTTGGGAAAACACTTGGATCAGTACCCCAATGTGGTGACCGAAATTGGCGCTGTTCTAGCTGAGTTGGGACGCCAACCCCGTCGTGCACGACAGTTTTTAATTGACTATCAAGACCGAGTGCTTTTTGGAAAAGATGCCTATAAAGTAGAAGAATACTACACCTATTTCCGGGTTCTAGAAACCGAAGACGAATATTTTGATTATTATCGAAAACGACACGCCTATTGGAAAATGTATGGCTTGGCCCTCCCCGATTCCGTCTTGCAAAAAGTCTATTATAAAAATGCTTTGCGTATATTACCCGCCATTGATAACACCTTATTTCCTTAAAAAATGATTTTAGTCAACACCCCTACCGTTCCCAACAAAGCCATAACCGAAGTACACGGAATTGCCCGTGGAAGTACCGTTCGTGCTCGCAATGTAGGTAGCGACCTCTTTGCAGGCTTGAAAAATATCGTCGGTGGCGAAATTTCAGAATACACCAAACTACAAGCCGATTCAAGAGAACAGGCACTTGAACGTTTGCAAGAAGATGCTCAGCGCATGGGCGCTAATGCCATTGTAATTGTGCGTATAACCACCTCTATGGTCATGCAAGGCTGCTCAGAAATTCTGGCTTACGGAACAGCAGTAACTGTATAATAATGGATATGATTGTTGGGGGAATCCTTCTTGTACTTTTAATTATTGTGATTGCTAAACGCATCAATGACAAGGAGAATGAAACCTTCGAAAAACGGGATAACTAGCTATATCCGTTCACAATACACCATATAATAGCGCGGAGTGAAATAACGAAGTAAGGGACGTATTCCTATTTTTTTTGGGTCTGGAGACGCCCATTTTTGGTAATCACAAACCTTCCAGCCCGATTTTTCAAGGAGAAAATTAAATTGCTTTATTTCAAATTCGTGATAATGCTTGTCCCAGTCGTCATTGGCATTCCAATAGGCTTCTGCAAACCAAAGCTTTAGCGGAACAGAAGCGATCAATTTTTTACTTTTTATCGCTTTTAAAATGTTATATGGTGCTAGCATATGCTCAAATATTTCAAAAGCGGTGACACAGTCCACCTCTTGCTGGGCATAGGCCATATAGCAGTCATCTAAATTTTCACCTCGCGTGTTTTGCACCCGGTATCCCGCATTTTTCAATTGAGGGGTAAATGGGTTTTCGGTGCCTAAGTCGAGAAGGCTGCTGTTGGGGGTTAAATGCTTTGCCAGAAACTGTAGGGTGTTATCGTAACGTTTTTGGTGCGGGGTTTGAATTTCCATTACTTCTTCTCTTTTGTTTTACCCATAAACACATTGACCCCACTATCGATGGGGTTTCCCGTAGTGCGCCGAAAACTAACCAACTGTCCGGTGTGGTAAATTGCATCGGAAAGGGGGCCATTGATTAAGTTCCATAGGGGAAATGTATAGCTTTTCTCTCCGCGATCAATCACAATACTCATTTGCTCCAAGGGTTGTGAAGCATCCTTTGAAAAGACCGCTGCCGCTGCTGCTAAATTTCCCAAAGTAGCGCGACGAAGCGCCGTATAGCCCTCTGGGATGTTTTTTAAAGGGCGCTGACTATGCTGGGCGAGCGAGGCGTTTTTTATCATATCCGATAAACCATAGATGTGCTGTAGGGTTTCTAAACTAGAAGAGGCTTCTGGACTTGGACGGTATTCCAAATCGTTGGGAGTTAAATCTTTGGAAGCCCAATAAAAACGATAGCCTAGGCCTTGTGTCATCCGCAAAAGTACCGTTGAAGGAGTTATTTCTTGTGGCGCCTCTGAAATTTCGTGGAAGGGAAGGGGTTCTTGTGCTTGCATAACGGAGGTTGTAATGATTAAAAATAAGAAAAGGCGGCGCATGGATTTCGTTTTAAAGGTACTAAAATAGTACATTAGCTTAAATTTATTTTCCAATGGCCAAGAAATTAAATAGCCTCGACGCCCTAGCCTCTATTCAATTTAACAACCTTGCCCCTGACCCCGAGCCAGTGCAAGAAACGGCGCCCGAAGTGAAGCCGCAACAACTGGAGGCGCATTTTAGCAATAAAGGAAGAGCTGGAAAAACGGTGACCATCATCAAAGGTTTTGAAGGAGACGTGCAAGAAATAAAAGCGCTAGCTAAAATGTTAAAAAACCACGTGGGTGTTGGTGGAAGCATTAAAAACGGGGAAATAATCATCCAAGGCAATTACCGAGAACAATTGATGGAAAAACTTAAAAGCCTAGGACATCAAGTCAAAAGAATTGGGGGATAGAAAGTCACCAAAGAATGGATTGCTTTTGGTGCTTTTTTAAGTAATTATTGCACTGGCTGAAGTGTTTATTCCCAAACCAATACCCTCGATTAGCACTTAAAGGCGATGGGTGTCCACTGCTTAAAATCAAATGCTTAGAACCGTCTATTAGCTTAGCCTTTTTCTTTGCATAGCCACCCCATAACAGAAACACCAAATGATGGTGTCGCTCCGATAACGTCCGTATGACTTCATCAGTAAATTCTTCCCAACCTCTTTTTTGATGACTCCCAGCTTGATGTGCACGTACCGTTAAAGTGGCATTGAGTAAAAACACCCCCTGGGCTGCCCAAGAAGACAAATGTCCGTGCGCAGGATAGGGTTTTCCTATATCTTCCTCCATTTCTTTAAAAATATTATTCAATGAAGGAGGAATGGCTATTCCCTCAGGAACGGAAAACGACAACCCTTCTGCTTGGTTGGGACCGTGATAAGGGTCTTGTCCCAACAAAACCACCTTGACTTGATCGAAAGGACAGGCGTCAAAGGCAGCAAAAATTTGTTTTCCAGGAGGAAAACAAAGTTGTTTTTGGTATTCCAATTTAACAAAAGCAACCAGCTCTGAAAATTCAGGGGAAGCAAAGGCCGACTTTAATTCTTTTTCCCAGCTTGCATGTAAGCGAACCTTCATATTTTATGTACTTTTGTGGAGCTAATGTAAGAAAAATTTATCCTTGAAAATCCCTGAAAAGTCGTTACAAGACTTAGAATTCATTACGGTACTTCAACAAGTGGGAACCCACTGTATTACCCCCATGGGAAAGGAAAAAACACTCCGCCTCTCCCCTTCCAATGAAGAAGAATTGATTGTAACCGAATTGAAGTCGGTTTCTGAATTTACTGCCTCGTTTGAAAACGACAACCGCGTTCCCAATCACGGCTTTGACGATTTGTCCAAAGAAATCAGTCTGCTAAAAGTAGATAATGCCATGATGGAAATCGAAGGGTTTCGAAAAATAGCAGCGACATGCGAAATCGTCAATACCCTCCTTAAGTTTTTAAAAAAATTCAAAGAATATTACCCTAACCTACACGCCTTAGGCGAACACATCGAACTGACAAAAGTTCCCAAAAATGAAGTAAATGCCGTTATCGATCGTTTTGGCGAAGTGCGCAACGATGCATCCGAGGAACTGAATCGTCTTCGCAAGCAAATCAATAGCGTAAGAGGAAAAATTGGACAAAGTTTTCAGCGCGCATTGGGCACCTATACCAGTGCCGACTATTTAGACGATATACGAGAGTCTGTTGTGGACAACAAGCGGGTACTTGCTGTAAAAGCAATGTACCGCCGTAAAGTGAAAGGCGCTATCATGGGGAGTTCCTAAACCGGAAGCATTGTTTATATCGAGCCAGAAACGACCCTTCAGTACTCTAGAGAGCTTAATAATTTGCTATACGAAGAAAGTGAAGAAGTGCAAAAAATACTGAGAGCACTCACCGCATTTTTTCAACCCTTCCGATCCTTGTTTCAAGCCTACCAAGATTATTTAACCGCCTTGGATTGTTTCTATGCACGGGCTAAATTTGCGGTTAGCATCAATGCGTTACTCCCTAAAATATCGTCCGAAAGGGAACTTGAACTTTTCGATGCTTACCACCCCCTGTTGTATCTCAACCACAAAGAAGAAAACAAACCCACTTACCCGCAAGACATTGCCTTAAAAAAGGACCATCGCATCATTGTTATATCTGGCCCCAATGCAGGAGGAAAAAGCATTACCCTAAAAACGGTAGGCCTGCTTCAATTGATGCTTCAAAGTGGGCTTTTAATCCCTGTACACGAGCGCTCAAGGGTGTGCTTTTTCAAACAAATTATTACTGATATTGGAGACAATCAATCCATCGAAAACCATTTAAGCACTTACTCCTATCGCTTAAAAAACATGAAGTACTTTTTGCGAAAGTGCAATGGAGAAACCCTCTTTCTAATCGATGAATTTGGAACAGGTTCCGACCCAGAACTCGGTGGTGCTTTGGCAGAAGCTTTTTTAGAAGAGTTTTATGACCGTGAGGCTTACGGAATAATTACAACCCATTATTCCAATTTAAAAGTATTGGCCAGCGAACTCCCCCATATGACCAATGCCAACATGCAGTTTGATAACCGCACTTTAGAGCCTGTTTTTAAACTCATTACAGGAGAAGCGGGGAGCTCTTTCACTTTCGAGGTAGCACAGAAAAACGGCATTCCGTACAGCCTTGTTAACCGAGCAAAAAAAGAAAATTGAGCGAGGAAAAGTGCGTTTTGACGCCACCATTGCAAAGCTTCAAAAAGAGCGCAAGCAAATGAGAGAAACCGATGCTGCATTGAAAGCAAAGGAAAACAAAGCTGAAAAAGAAGGTGAGAAATTAGAACAATTGAACCAAAAAGTAAAAGCGAAACTGAGTAGTTACCAAGAGCTATACGATCACAACCAACGCATGATTGTCCTCGGAAACAAAGTAAACGAAGTCGCAGATCGGTATTTTGATAACGGCAAAAAACGTCCCTTGATTGCCGATTTACTCCGTGTAGTAGAATCTGAAAACGCCAAGCGAAAAAAGAAATCTGCAGCCGAAAAAAGAAAGGAAAAAGAAGCAAAAAAGAAAGCCGAACAAGAAACACAACAAGCCATAGTAAAAATTCGGAAGGAAAAGAAAAAAGAAAAAACAAAGCCCGTTGTAGAAAAAGTGCGTCCTAAAGTGGATTTCACCATTGGCGATCAAGTTCGTTTGTTTGATGGAAAATCGGTGGGAACCATAGATGCTATTGAGAAAAGAAAAGCTGTGGTGAATTATGGTGTGTTTACTACTCAAGTTAACCTAGAAGCTTTAGAGCTTGTGAAAAAAGGAAAAAAATAGCTGATGGAGCCCTTGATTATCTTTTTTGATGGGCCCTGTGTACTCTGCAACCGGTGGGTGCTGTTTCTATGTCAACTGGATAAAAACGATCGTTTTCGATTTGCCAATTTTGATCACCCCCTCTTTATCCAATTTGCCAAAGAGCGCAATTTTCCTCAAGGCACTCCAACTTCAGTGATTGTTTGGAAAAAACCCCATGCTTATTTCACAGAAGCAGAAGCCGTTTTTACCATTTTACAGCAATTGAGTTTTGGATTTAAAATGATCGCTGTGCTTCGCTTTTTCCCAAAAATCCTCAGTAATTCATTGTACCGTTTCGTTGCAAAAAATCGCTACCAGTGGTTTGGCAAATACGATGCTTGCCCCCTTCCCGATCCTCAATTTGCGCATAAGTTTCTTTAAAATAAAAGCAAAAACTCTTTTGGATTTTTTTAATTGACTGAATCTATGTACTTTAGAGCATAACCAATTCTTATTCTTATGAACAAATCACTCCCTGTATGGTTTAAAACCGTCGCCTTTCTCGCCCTAATATGGAACTTTATGGGCATTGTTAATTTTATTAGTCAAATCTTGATGTCTGCCTCTGAATTGAATGAACTTCCCTATGAAGAACAGCAGTTAATTTCTGGCACGCCGCTCTGGATCAATATTGCTTTTGCAATTGCCGTCTTTGGGGGGCTTGGAGAAAGTTTGCTTTTATTGTATCGAAAAAAAAAGCGGCTAAACTATTTTTAGCAGCTTCCTTAGTTGCTGCCCTTGTGCAAATGAACTATTGGCTCTTTTTTACAAGCGTAGTTGACGTTTATGGCGGTTCTGCCTATGCGATGCCCACGGTGGTAATCCTTATTGCATTTGCCCTCTATTGTCTCAGTGCTTCAGGGATTAAAAAAGGATATCTTTATTGATCGTGTAGTTTTCCAATCGACTTTCCAACCAGCATGGATACGGCTGCGTCACCGGTGACGTTAACCACCGTTCTACACATGTCTAAAGGGCGATCGATGGCAAAAATAAGCGCCAACCCTGCTTCTGGAATTCCTGCCTGAGCAAGAACGATGACCAACATGACAATTCCTGCACTGGGGACTGCAGCGGTTCCAATGGAAGCTAAAGTGGCTGTGAAAACAATGCCGAGCTGAGCAGATAACCCCAAATCGAGACCAAAAGCCTGGGCAATAAATACTGCTGCTACCCCTTGGTATACACTGGTTCCATCCATATTAATGGTTGCGCCTATGGGAAGAACAAAACTGGTCACTTCTTTGTCTACTCCTAAGTTTTCTTCAACACACTCCATGGTTACTGGCAGGGTTGCCGCACTAGAGCTGGTTGAAAACGCAAGAAGCTGCGCAGGGGCAATTCCCCTAAAGAAAGAGACTGCAGATCGTTTGGTAAAGGTTTTAACAACAAGTGCGTAAACTCCAATCATTACAAGCAAGCCTAAAATTAGGGTCAAGGCATATAAACCTAGAGCCTGAAAAAGTTCCAAACTAGGCGCTTCAACCACCAAAGCGGCCAAAAGCGCAAAAACCCCGTATGGTGCACTCAACATAATCAAATCGATGAGTTTGAGTATAATGGAGTTGAGCGAATCAAAAAAGTCTTTTGCAGGTTTAGAGGATTTTTCTGGAATTAAAATCATTCCAATTCCAAAAAACAAAGCAAAGAAAATGACTTGCAGCATGTTTCTGTTGCTGTTCATTGCGCCAAAAATATTGGAAGGAACCACATCTACAAGCGGTTGCAAGGGTCCAGCTTCTCGTTGCTTGGCGGCCGCTTCCTTTTGCATCTACATCTGTGGAATAGGCATCAACCAATTCTTTTCGTGTTTCTACCGAAATGAATTTCCCTGGCTGAATCATATTAACCAAAAACAGACCAATGGTTACCGCTATTAATGTGGTGCATAAATAGGTAAGAATTGTTCTCCCGCCCATTTGCGATAACTTAGAAATGTCTTTTAAATCGGAAACCCCTTTGATTAGAGAAGCTAAAATCAAGGGAATGGCAATTAATTTCAATAAATTAATAAAGATCGTCCCAAAGGGTTTAACGTAATCATGGATAAAAACATCGCCGCCATTGACAAAAGACAATACTAAGCCAAACAAAACACCCAGAAACATCCCAAGAAGGATTTTCCAGTGCAGCTCAAGTTTTTTCATTTTGTTTATTTCTTGTTGGTTCTTGCTAAAAGTACAAAATCTGCAATAACTAATGCGGCCATGGCTTCAACAATTGGAACGGCTCTTGGAACCACACAAGGATCGTGTCTTCCTTTCCCTTCCATAACCACTTCTTCGCCTTTGCTATTGATGGTGTCTTGAGCTTGCATTACTGTAGCAACGGGCTTAAAGGCCACATTAAAATAGACATCCATTCCGTTGGATATTCCACCTTGGATTCCACCAGAATAGTTGGTTTTGGTCGTGCCATCAGTATTGAATAAATCGTTGTGTTCGCTTCCCTTGCGTTTTGCTCCTTCGAAACCACTTCCATATTCAAAGCCCTTTACGGCATTGATCGACAACATGGCATGACCCAAAACGGCATGCAACTTGTCAAATGCGGGTTCTCCAACCCCTACGGGTATGTTTTTGATAACACAGCTCACCACGCCTCCAACGGTGTCTCCTTCCTTGCGAATTTGACGAATATACGCTTCCATTTCTTCCGCTACTTTAGGGTCTGGACAGCGAACGGGATTGCTTTCTACCGATGAAAAATCCAAGTCTGAAGGATGAGTCGTTAATTGTATTGGTCCAACAGCTGAAACGTAGGCTTGGAATGAAATAGAAGCCAAAAATTGCTTTGCAATTGCTCCAGCAACCACCCGACTGGCCGTTTCTCTAGCCGAGCTTCTCCCTCCACCTCGATAGTCGCGAAAACCATATTTTTGATCGTATACATAATCGGCATGTGAAGGACGATAACTGTCTTTAATATGGGAATAGTCTTTTGATTTTTGATTGGTGTTGTGAATGGCAAAGCCTATGGGTGTCCCCGTAGTTTTTCCTTCAAAAATACCCGAATAAAAAGTGACTTCGTCCGGTTCTTTTCGTTGGGTTACAATGGCCGATTGGCCGGGTTTTCTTCGATTCAATTCCTCCTGAATTGCTTCTAAGTCAATGGGAATGCCCGCCGGGCAACCATCAATTACACCACCAATAGCAGCGCCATGCGATTCCCCAAATGTTGTTACTCGAAAACACGATCCAAACTGATTTCCTGCCATAAAAATTAAATTTTGACAAATATACCACAATATTATGGGTCAAAAAGAATAGGTTTTAGTCCGAATAAAATTATTTCAGTTCGAATGATTACTTTTGTGCTATGAAAAAAACAATTGCTTTAATTCTTGGTGCTTTGAGCTTTCTTGTTGCCTGCACCCAACTTGAAGAAAACACTTTTATTTTAAAAGGTAAAACCGACTTACCAGAAGGCACTCAAATCTTTCGTGTGGTTTCTAATGCAAACAACCAGCCGGTGCATGTAGACACTACAAAAGTGAGCGGAAAAGCATTTGAATTTCAAGGCGAAATTAAACAAATTGATGTTAACTTTCTTTTCATTGAAAGGAAAAACGAAAACATTCCTTTTGTTGTTGAAGAGGGAATTATTGACATTGAAATGTTCAAGGACAGTTTGAATAAATCAATCATTGGCGGAACTCCTTCAAACAATGACTTAAAAAATTACCGACAAAAAACCACTGATTTTGCAATTGAAATGAACGAATTGGTTAGCGAAATTCAATCAGCCAATTCCATGGGTGATAATGTTTATGTGGAACAACTTCAAGAAGACTATAGAGCTGTTCAAGATCGACTGAATGCCTATGAATTGGATTTTATGCGTCAGAACACAGATTCCTACATTTCCTCCCTTATTTTAGAGCGTTTTCTCTCGCAAAAGCTAATTGCAGTAGACGAAGCCAAACTAATTTACACTTCCTATGCGAATCGTATTCGCAGCAGTCGTTCTGGGCTGAATGTGTCCAATATTATCAACAGACCTGTTAATCCTACCGCAATTGGTCAAATTGCTCCAACTTTTGAAGGGCCTACTCCCGCTGGTGCGTCTTTCGACCTTGCCACTACCCGCGGAAAAGTTACTATTATTGATTTTTGGGCTTCTTGGTGCCGCCCTTGTAGAATTGAAAATCCGAATTTAGTACGCCTCTACAAGCGCATGCATGATAAAGGGCTTGAAATTGTGGGGGTTTCCCTAGACAAAAATAAGTCCAGTTGGGAAAGAGCTATTGCTGACGATGGTTTGATTTGGAATCATGTTTCTAACCTTAAATACTGGTCTGATCCCATTGCGAAACTTTATGGTGTAAAAGCCATTCCAGCAGCTTTTGTTCTCGATCAAAACGGAAAAATTGTTGCTAAAAACCTTCGCGGAGCACAACTCGATGCAAAGATTGAGGAACTCCTAGGAAACTAATTCCGCTTTACAAAAAAGAAGCCTAGCGTAATAACAACCATTAACACAAGTGTTATTAGAGAAGTTTGCAGTACTGAAGGCAAAAAGAAAACAGTGGTAGCAATCCCTCCAATTGCCCCTCCCAAGTGGGCGGTATGACCGATGTTGTCGTTATTGGATTTCATTCCGAAAAGAGTATACACCAAATAACCTATCCCAAAAACATAAGCAGGAAAAGGAATCGGAAGAAAAATAAGAGCCAGTTTCATATCGGGGAACATAAGAATGGAAGCGTACACTACGCCCATTATAGCACCACTGGCACCTACTGCAGAATAATAGGGAACCTGACTATGGTAGGCATAAGCAAAAAGATTCCCCGCCAATAGACTCACAAAATAAAGAATGAGAAAAGGAAACAACCCCAAACCATAAAGGGCATTGTCACCAAACACATATAGGGTAAATCCATTAAAAAGCAAATGGTTAAAATCCACATGAATGAATCCAGCGGTGAGTAACCGATAATATTCTCCATAGCGCACCGAGCGCACATTGAATTTTAATCGATCGAACAAAGTACGGTCGTTGAAGGCGCGAAAGCTACAAAGCACAATCACAGCCATCAAAAAAAGAATTACAGGGGAAGTTGTTGCCATAGTGAGAAATGAGCTCAAATATAATTATATTTGTTTCAAACCAAATGTAGTCTTGCAACGTATCATCTTCCTCCTTACCTACCCCATTTTAATGGGCGTTTCGCTTTTACCTCACCCTTTACTTTATGCCCTTTCGGACTTGCTCCGCTTTTTACTTTATCGGGTATTTGGCTTTCGAAAAAAAGTAGTTCAAAAAAATTTAAAGCTGGCTTTTCCAGAAAAAAGCGACAAAGAGCGAAAACAAATTGAACGGGATTTTTATAAACACTTGTGCGATGTTTTTGTTGAAATGGCAAAAAACATCACCATTTCTGAAAAGCAAATTAAAAAGCGATTTAAATTCAAAGGGATTGAACTGCTTAACGAACAAGAGAAAAAGAAACAAAGTACGATTTTACTTTTAGGGCATTTTTCCAACTGGGAAGGAATGCTGAGCATTGGCTATGACTTGTTGGGAAAGGGATATGGTGTTTACACCCCCTTAACAAATAAATACTTCGAAAAACTAATTGCGCGTTCTCGAGAAAAGCACAAGGCCTATTTACTATCGCGCTATAAAACCATTGATTTTATTAAAAACAGTATCGCCCAAGGAGAATTTGCCATGTATGGATTTATTGGTGACCAGTCACCCCGACCGAAACCAAAGAATTATTGGCGATCGTTTTTAGGGGTTGAAGTCCCTGTATTTACAGGAGGAGAACGCTTGGCCAGAGAATTTGATTTACCTGTTTTTTATGCGGAAATTAATCGAGTGAAGCGCGGTTATTACACCGCCACGATTTCTAAACTGGTAGAAAAACCATCGGACTACAAAGAATATGAAATAACGGATCTTTTTACCCAACGCTTAGAAGCGCAAATCAAGCGTGATCCGCATCAATACTTATGGTCGCACAATCGCTTTAAATACAGTCACCTAGCGCCAAAAAAAGAGGGTTAAGCCAATTGCTTTAATTCGCTAACAAAACGATTGGCAAGTGCATCGGCTTCCTTTTGCGTTTTTGCCTCTGTATAAATCCGAACGATGGGCTCTGTGTTTGATTTTCGTAAATGTACCCAACTGGCATCGAAATCTATTTTTACCCCATCAATGGTCGTTAAACGCTCGTTTTTATAAGTTTCTGCCAAGGTGGTCAACATTCCATCCACATTGACTGAAGAAGACAAACTGAGTTTTTGCTTACTCATAAAATAAGCAGGATAAGAAGCTTTGAGTTCAGCGACAGAACAGTTTTTCAACGATAAATGGGTTAAAAACAAGGCAATCCCTATAAGTGCATCTCTCCCATAATGAAGCTGAGGATCGATTATTCCTCCGTTGCCTTCTCCCCCGATAACTGCCTGTTTCTTTTTCATCATTTCTACCACATTAACTTCCCCAACAGCAGAAGCAAAATAGACTCCACCTGCTTTTTCGGTAACATCGGCTAAGGCACGGGTTGAGGATAAATTGGAAACAGTGTTTCCTGGGGTTTTAGATAAAACATAATCGGCGCATGCCACAAGGGTATATTCTTCGCCAAATATTTCTCCATTTTCATCCATAAATGCCAATCGATCCACATCAGGATCCACCACAATTCCAAAGTCTGCTTTTTCACGAACCACAGCAGCAGCTAAATCGCCCAAGTGCTCTTTTAGCGGTTCGGGGTTGTGAGGAAAGTGTCCAGTGGGTTCACAATACAAAGGAATGCACTCCACTCCCAGTTGTTCCAATAGCATTGGAATGGCGATGCCTCCTACAGAATTAACACCATCGACAAGAACTTTATAGCTCGTGTTTTTTATTTGAGTCACATCCACCAGAGGATGGTTTAGAATATGAGTAATATGCTCCGCAATAGCATCGGTTTTCTTTTTAATGGTTCCCAATTGATCGACTTCCGAAAAATCGAATTGATTGGCTTCTGCTAAGGAAAGAATTTGCTCCCCTGCTACAGCATTCAAAAACTCACCCTTATCATTCAAGAGCTTTAAAGCATTCCACTGTTTCGGATTATGGCTTGCCGTTAATATAATACCGCCTTGGGCTTGCATTGCGGGAACAGTCATTTCTACCGTTGGGGTAGTCGATAAATCCAAATCAATAACATCAATCCCAAGCCCTACAAGGGTTTGCATCACAAGCGATTGTATCATTTCTCCTGAAATACGCGCATCGCGCCCAATAACAATGGTGGGAGAAGTTGCAGTGTTTTGTTGTTTTATAAACGTCCCATAAGCCGCAGCGTATTTTACAGCGTCGACTGGAGTTAAGTTTTCCCCTGGAGACCCGCCAATAGTGCCGCGGATTCCCGAAATAGAGGTGATTAATGTCATGTCAATAATTTTATCAAAGATAAATATATTTATATGGTGTGATTCAAAAAAGGAAATTACATTTGATCTATGAATTTTTTAGCGCATCTGTATTTATCGGGCGAGGACGAAGACTTACAATTTGGAAATTTTATTGCAGATGCAGTTCGAGGGAAACAGCTTTATTCTTTTCCTCCAAACATTCAACAAGGAATTCAACTTCACCGTGCAATTGACACGTTTACAGATCAAAATGAAATATTCAGAAAGCATTGTCGACTTTTTTCAAAAGACCATGGACATTACTCACGTGTGCTGATGGATGTGATTTACGATCATGTTTTAGCACAGAATTGGGAGCACTACCACCCTAGCGAATTGGAAAAATATGCCGCTTTATTTTTCCAAAAAACAAGCCTCAGAAGCCACGAACTGCCTCCCAAAATGCAGCCTCTTTTTTCAACAATGAAAAAACAAAATTGGCTACTGCAATACCGAAGTTTAGAAGGACTTGAACATATTTTTTATCACATGAGTAAACGGACTTCTTTCCCGTCTGATTTTACCAAAGCAATACCAACCCTCAAAGAACACAGCGCCCTTTTAACCGACGAGTTTCATCTTTTCTTTGATGCGCTCCAGCAGCATGTTCAAGCTTATTTGTCTGACAAAAACATATCCGTTGATTTTCGTACCTTTAAAGGATAATCTTTTTTATGAAAAACTACGCCCTATACACCGTTTTAGTTGCCTTCTTAGCCTGCGATTCTCCAAAAATCGAACCCAATATCGATGCTGCTGTGGTATCGGCGAAAATTGAAGCCTCTGAGGCCGGTAAACTAATGTTTACCAAGGGAGGCAATGCTTTTGATGCCATGGCCGCAACAAGTTTTGCATTGGCAGTGGTTTATCCTCAAGCGGGAAACATCACCGGTGGCGGATTTATGGTGTACCGAAAAGCCAACGGAGAAACGGGCACACTTGATTATCGAGAAACCGCCCCTTCAAAAGCCCATAAAGACTTATTTCTTGACGAAAATGGAGATGTTGTTCCAAATTTAAGCCGCATTGGAGGATTAGCTATTGGGGTTCCTGGTGCGGTTGCAGGGATATTAGAAGCGCATTCAAAAATGGGAAAACTCCCCTTGTCTGAAGTCATCCAACCAGCGATTACTTTGGCTGAAGAGGGTTATGTGTTGACCGAAAAACAAGTTGAAAGTTTAGCTAGAAACAGATCCAATTTTATTGAAATGAACGGGGAACAAACCTTTTTTGGAAAAGCATTTCAAGTAGGAGACACCATTAAAAACCCTGCATTAGCCAAAACTATGAATGCGATTAAAGAAAAAGGAAACACTGGATTTTATAAGGGCTGGGTAGCAAAAGCTATGCTCGATAAAATAGAAGCTACAGGCGGAATAATGACGCAAGAAGATCTTCTCAATTACCGCCCTTTTTGGAGAGACCCCATTGTGTTTTCTTATAAAACGCTGAAAGTTATTTCAATGGGCCCCCCGTCGAGCGGAGGAATTACCCTAGGGCAATTATTGAAAATGGTGAAAGCCTATGATATAAAAGCCATGGGGCACAATGCAGTGGAAACAATGCATTTGATGGCCGAAGCCGAACGCCGCGCTTATGCCGACCGCAATCATTTTTTGGGCGACCCCGATTTTGTGGCTATTCCAAGCGATTTGATGTTGGAACAAGATTATCTATGGGATAGAATGAATGATTTTAATCCGATGAAAGCAACCCCATCTTCACAAGTGGTACATGGCGATATTATTGTGGTTGAAAGCGAAGAAACGACTCATTTTTCTATTGTAGATCCCGAAGGAAATGCCGTAGCCGTGACCACTACCCTCAATGGCAGTTATGGTTCACACGTTTTTGTAGAGGAATTAGGGGTTTTTATGAATAATGAAATGGACGACTTTAGCAGTAAACCCGGAGTTCCCAATATGTTTGGGTTAACGGGAAACAAAGCCAATAGCATTGCGCCCAACAAACGCATGTTGAGTTCGATGACACCTACCATTGTTGAAAAAAATGATTCGCTTTATATGGTGCTTGGCACCCCTGGAGGCTCCACCATAATCACCTCCGTTTTTCAAACCTTGCTCAATGTTTACGAATTTGATATGGAAATGCAAGAAGCGGTCAACGCCCCTCGTTTTCACCACCAATGGTTACCTGATTACATCAGAGTTGAGCAGGGAAAATTCAAAAATGAAACGCTCCAAGGACTTAAGGAAAAAGGTCATACAATTAATGAGAAAAGATCGCGTATTATTGGAAAAGTAGATGCTATCTTAGTAAACGAAAAAGGAAAATTATCGGTAGGTGCAGATCCGCGTGGAGAAGATGCTGCTGCAACGCTTACCCTAGTAGAAGAAAAAGAATAAATGAAAGACAATTGCATTAGTGTACAAGGCGCTCGCGTTCATAACTTAAAAAACATCGATATTGAAATTCCACGCGACCAGTTGGTGGTCATTACAGGCCTCTCTGGCAGTGGAAAATCATCATTAGCTTTCGATACCATTTATGCCGAAGGACAACGAAGGTATATGGAAACCTTCTCAGCCTATGTACGTCAATTCCTCGGCAACATGGAGCGCCCTGAAGTGGATAAAATCGATGGTTTATCTCCCGTAATTGCAATCGAGCAAAAAACCACTTCAAAAAGCCCACGTTCAACGGTTGGAACCATTACAGAACTATACGACTTTTTAAGGCTTCTTTATGCCCGAATTGGAACCGCTTACAGCTATCTTTCCAATGAAAAAATGGTGAGCTATACCGACGATCAAATCATTGATTTGTTGTTGGAAGAATACCTGGATAAAAAAGTAATGCTGCTCGCACCAATCATTAAATCGAGAAAAGGGCATTACCGAGAATAGTTCGAAACGCTAATTCGACAAGGGTTTGTTCGTGTTCGAGTCGATGGTGTGGTCTTGGAACTCTCCAAGGGAATGAAACTAGATCGCTACAAAACGCACGATATTGAATTGGTGGTTGACCGAATGACGATTTCCAATAGCGAAGGAAGCATAAAAAGATTGCGAGAATCCATGATTGCTGCCATGTATCAAGGAGAAGACACCCTTATGGTTTTGGAAATTGAAACAAACAAGGCGCGGTATTTTAGTCGCAACCTCATGTGTCCAAGTTCTGGGGTTTCTTACCCAGCTCCAGAGCCTAATTCATTCTCCTTTAACTCCCCAAGGGAATGTGTCAAAGCTGTAAAGACATCGGTGTTCGACAAGTTGTGAATACCCAAAAAATTATTCCTAACCCTGAACTATCCATTGCAAAAGGCGGAATAAAACCCTTAGGAAACAAAAAGAGCTCTTGGGGATTCAAACAAATGGAAACCATTGCGCAGCGACACGGTTTTTCACTCAACGACCCCATTTCTTCCATCCCACAAGAGGCCATGCAAATTATTCTCTACGGGGGAAATGAAACCTTTTCTGTGGCTTCAAAATCGCTCGGTATTACTCGAAAATACAAAATCGATTATGAGGGTATTGTTCATTTTATTCAGCACCAGCACGAGCAGAACGACTCTATGAATTTAAAACGGTGGGCAAGTGAATTTATGGATCAAGAAGAGTGCTACAGTTGCGGTGGCGCCCGCTTAAACCAACAAGCTCTGCATTTTAAAATTGATGGGCAATCCATTGCAGATGTAGCCCATTCCGATTTAAATGAACTCTACCAATGGGTAGAACAATTGCCAACTAAGCTTTCAAAAAATGAATTGAAAATTGGCGAGGAAATCATTAAAGAAATCAAAAGCAGAACCTCTTTCCTGCTCAATGTAGGACTGGATTACCTTTCGCTCAATCGCTCTTCCAAATCCTTATCTGGAGGCGAAGCCCAGCGTATTCGCTTGGCCACACAAATTGGCTCTCAGTTGGTCGGTGTGCTCTATATTTTGGATGAACCGAGTATTGGGCTCCATCAAAGAGACAATGATCGCTTGATAGAGGCACTCGTTGCACTGCGCGATATTGGGAATTCTGTTTTAGTCGTAGAACACGACAAAGACATGATCGAAAAAGCCGATTATGTCATCGATATTGGCCCACATGCGGGTAAAAATGGGGGAGAAATTATTTCGCAAGGAATCCCAAAAGAAATTCGCAATTCAAATTCGCTTACAGCCGATTATCTCGTTGGGAGAAAAGCCATTGAAATTCCAGAACATAGAAGAGATGGAAATGGGAAAAACTTGACTTTAAAGGGCTGTAAAGGAAACAATTTAAAAACGGTAAACCTCACACTTCCTTTGGGGAAAATGATAGGTGTGACCGGTGTTTCGGGAAGTGGAAAATCGAGTTTAATCAACGAAACCCTCTACCCTATTTTAAACGCACATTTTTACAACGGAGTAAAAAAACCGCTTTCCTACAAATCAATTCACGGGCTTGAACATTTGGACAAAGTTGTCGACGTGAACCAAAGTCCTATTGGACGAACCCCAAGGTCAAACCCAGCTACTTACACAGGTGTATTTAGTGAAATAAGAAGTTTATTCACCCAAACCCCGGAGGCGCAAATACGCGGTTACAAACCCGGTCGATTTAGCTTTAATGTTTCTGGAGGAAGATGCGAAACCTGCTCGGGTGGAGGAATGAAAGTGATTGAAATGAATTTTCTTCCCGATGTTTATGTAGAATGTGAAACTTGTCAAGGAAAACGTTTCAATAGAGAAACCTTAGAAATCCGTTTTAAAGGAAAATCCATTGCCGATGTGCTGGGGATGACCATCGACCAGGCATGTGATTTCTTTGAAGCCATTCCAAAAATTTATAAAAAATTAAAAACCCTTCAAGATGTTGGACTCGGCTATATTGCCTTGGGACAATCCTCTACAACGCTCTCGGGGGGAGAAGCACAACGTATCAAACTCGCTTCTGAACTTTCCAAAAGAGACACAGGAAATACACTTTTTATTTTAGATGAACCCACTACTGGACTTCATTTTGAAGACATTAGAGTACTGTTGAAAGTGTTGAATTACCTTGCCGACAAAGGCAATACAATCGTGATTATTGAACACAATATGGATGTGATTAAGCAGGTAGATTACGTTATTGATATTGGTCCCGAGGGTGGAAAAGGCGGTGGAAAAATAATCGCTGAAGGAACACCAGAGCAGGTAGCCAAATCGAAAAAGAGCCATACGGCACCCTATTTAAAAAGAGAATTAAACATCTAGCCAATGGAAAACCCGTCTGGAAAAATAATTCAACGCATGGATTGGTCAATCGAGGCCATTCAGGATGAATTTAAATCGGCATACACTAGTCTTGACGGCCTTGGCCCTTGTGTATCTATCTATGGTTCGGCGCGACTAAAATCGAGCAGTCCCTTTTATGGACTTGCAGAAGAAATCGCTTCGATGTTGGCCGAAAAAGGCTACGGAATCATTACTGGAGGAGGGCCAGGGATTATGGAAGCCGCCAACAAGGGTGCTGCTTCAAAAAAGGCAACTTCCGTTGGCCTTCAAATCGACTTGCCTTTCGAACAAAAAGCCAATGAATATACCGACAAAGCGCACAGCCTAAAATTCAATCATTTTTTTATCCGAAAAATGATCTTTATCAAATACTCAAAAGCTTTTGTTGTTCTCCCAGGCGGAATGGGTACTTTAGATGAATTAATCGAAATACTGACTCTAGTGCAAACCCAAAAAGTAGATCCAGTCCCCATTATTCTTGTGAACAACGACTTTTGGGGAGGACTTTTGGATTGGCTTAAAAACACACTGCATCACCGAGGAATGATTGGCGATGACAGTTTGCAGCTTTTCAAAGTGGTGGAAACCAAGGAAGAAGTTATTTCGGAAATTGAACAATTTTACGCCACCCCCTAACTCGTAGATATGAAAGAGAAAATAGCACTCATTTTTCTTTTCATGACTTGTTTGTGTTTTTCACAAGCACAAGACGTTCCACAATATGATATTGATGTGGTTTTAGACACCAGCAATGATATGCTCCATATAGTGGAAAAAATTCAATTTAAAAACCCGAGTGCCACTCCCTTAACGCAAATTCAACTCAACGACTGGGCCAATGCGTACAGCAGCACAAAAAGTCCGTTAGCACTTCGTTTGGTGGAAGAATACAACCGAAGTTTTTATCTCTCCAATAAAAACAAACGTGGGAAAACCACCATGGAATCCATCAAAGCAGAGGGCGAGTCTTTGAAATGGTCGCGACCCCAAAATAAAGTTGATTTGATCAATGTAACCTTGGAACAACCCCTAGCCATTAACGAAGTAATCGAACTGGAACTCCGTTATGCGGTTCATCTCCCCGATGCCAAGTTTACAGGAAGCGGAAAAATAGACGACAACAACTATCTTTTAGAGCATTTTTTTATTAGCCTAGGACGTTTTGATAAAGGCGAATGGAAATCAATAAGTCATTTGGATTTAGAAGACGTTCCACAACGCTTTGGCAACTACAAAGTTGATTTCGAAATTCCAAAGGAACTTGTGATACAATCTAATTTAACGGCCTTTAAGTCGCAAACCCTCCAAGATAAGCGGTATGTTTCGTATTCGGCAAGTCAGCAAAAACGCACTTTGTTTTTTATTGGAACCGAAGACATTTACGAGAGTTTTAATGTAGGAGGTGTCATTTTAAAATCAAATATTGTTTCGGAAGACCTTTCGTATAATGCCAAACTGTATAGCCTTCAAAAAATATCCAACTACCTCAATGAAAATATTGGAAAATATCCCCATGGAAAACTGATTGTAGCCCAAGAGAAATACGACAAACGCCCCTTTTACGGCCTAACCCTAATTCCCGAACTGCTTAAACCTTTCCCCGTCCAATTTGAATATGAACTGAGGGTTTTAAACACGTTGCTATACGATTATTTGACCGAAACACTAGACCTGCATCCAAGGGAAGATTTTTGGTTTCTTGGAGGGCTCCATTCCTATTTAATTATTCAATATGTGAATGCAAACTATCCCGATAAAAAATTATTTGGATTGTTAATGCGTCAGCCCATTGCTTTGTTTTTCTTAAAACAATATCATTTTGTCGATCTCGATTTTAAAGATGCTTACCGCGAGTTTCATGAATTTATTCTTCGTAACAACCTGCAGCAGCCTGTCATCACCAATAAAGAGGATTTAATTAAATTCAATGAGCAAATTGGTCATCCGAGTCAAGTGGGTATTTTAATCAATTACCTTGAAAAAAACAGTGCTCAACCTCTAAAACCATTCATTGATCAACTCCAAGAAGCGCCATTGAGTGCTGCTGCGCTACAAGAAGGATTTAAATCCTATTTCAATACAGAACAGATTGAAGGTTTTTCTAAAGTATTTGAAAAAAGAAATTTCATCGATCTCAAATTTTCGGATTTCAAAAGAGAAAAGGATTCGGTAGCCCTTACCATAGAAGAAAAAAACAATATTGGGCTTCCGTTTACATTGGGGTGGGTCAAAAATGACAGGCTGATTCAAGAAAAAGCATTTTCCTCAAACGCCCTTGGAGAAAAAATAAAATTAGCTTCGTTGGACGCCGATTATCTGGTCATAAACCCCACAGAAAAATTAGCAGAATTCAACCCAAGAAACAATTGGAAAAAAATCAGCGGCCTCGGAAATAAACCCTTTCGTTTCCGCTTCGTTAAAGACATAGAAGAACCGCAATACAATCAAATTTTTTATAATCCTCGTTCCTATTTCAACAAGTATGACGGGCTTTCGGTGGGGGTACGTCTCAACAATAAAAGCGTTAAAAGAAAACCGCTCACCGTTACTGCTGAGCCTTTTTATTCTACCTATCTAAAAACATTTGTTGGATCCTTTGGCGCGTTATACAATCAATACAATGTAAGCTCCCCTTATTATTCGAAAAGCGCTTCCTTTTTTGCTTCGAGCTACCATTACGATGAAAATCTTCGGTATTCCCTCCTATTGGGCTCTGCAACTTTATTGAAACGCGGAAGTCAATTAAGAAACAATAAAAAAGAAGCCTTACGGATTTTTGGACAATACGTCAACAGAGAACAAAATAGCAATCAGAATGAAAATCCAAATTATACGGTGGGTGGAATTAGCTATTTATTTTCCAACCAAGGGGCACTCAAACACCTAACATATAACTTGAAATTTGTAGCCAGTGATACTTTTGGAAAACTGCATTCTACTTTCGATTTCAGACATTTATATCCCAGTGGAAGGCAGCTGTCCTTCAGAGCTTTTGCTGGGGCTTTTTTATGGCGTTCGAACACTACTTCTTCTTATTTTGATTTTGCCCTCGATCGGCCAACAGACTATCTGTTTGAATACAATTACCTCGGTCGATCAGAAACCACAGGAATTTACAGTCAACAATTTATCCCTACTGAAGGAGGTTTTAAAGATAAATTTGAAGAGGCCTTTGCCAATCAATACATGCTTACGCTCAATACCAGCATTGGCCTTTTGAAATGGATAGAAGCCTATGGCGATGTAGGGCTTTTAAAAAACAAGAACCGCGCTTCCCAATTCAAATTCGGAAGTGGCTTACGCTTGAATATTGTTCCCGATTTTTTTGAACTTTATTTTCCAGTGTACAACAGTCTTGGGTGGCAGATTCAGCCCAACTATGAAGAGAAAATTCGTTTCGTAATTGTACTAGAACCCAGTACGCTGTCGCAATTAATTTCGCGCAAATGGTTTTAAATCAATGCGTTGAAGCAATCCTAAAATCTGATTGAAAATTTGTATATTCGTATCGCTTTTCAATTATGCCCAATCCAACTAAAACGCAGCTCTCTGATTTGACCTTTGATTCGTTCAAAGCGCAATTGCTTGACGATTATAAAGTCATTGTCCTGAGCCGTGAATGCAGTATTTTAGGCCGAAAAGAAGCCTTAATGGGCAAAGCCAAGTTTGGTATTTTCGGCGACGGAAAGGAACTTCCCCAATTGGTGCTTAGTCGTTTTTTCAAAAAAGGAGATTTTCGTTCAGGCTATTACCGCGATCAAACGATTTTGATGGCGCAAAACCTTTTATCTCCCCAACAAATTTTTGCTGCACTGTATGCCCACCTCGATTTAAAGGAAGAACCCATGTCGGGTGGTCGTCAAATGGGAGCCCATTTCGTTACTGCCAGCCATGATCAAGATGGAAATTGGCTTAATCTAACCGAACAATACAATCACAGTTCAGACATTACCCCAACGGCAGGACAAATTCCGCGTTCCTTAGGTTTAGCTCAAGCTTCTAAGGTGTATCGGGAATTGGACATCAAAGGGAGTGAGCAATTTTCCAACAACGGAAATGAAGTCGCTTGGGCCACTATTGGCAATGCCTCCACCAGCGAAGGGGTTTTCCTTGAAGCTTTGAATGCCGCAGGAGTAATGCAAATTCCTTTGGTGATGAGTGTTTGGGATGACGGCTATGGAATTTCGGTGAGCAATGAAGAACAAACGACCAAAAGCAGTATCTCTAAAGCACTCGCAGGGCTTCAACGAACGGTAAATGAAAAAGGAGTTGAAATTATTCGTGTCAACGGATGGGACTATCCTGCCCTTATCGATGCCTATCAAAAAGCGGATAACCTCGCCAGAAATAAACACATCCCTGTTCTAATTCATGTGGATGAATTGACACAACCCTTGGGGCACTCAAGTTCGGGTTCCCACCAACGCTATAAATCTAAAGAGCGCTTGGAGTGGGAAAAAGATTTTGATTGCAACCAAAAAATGCGCGCCTGGATTTTAGAAAAAAATATTGCAAGCGAACAGGAACTGGAAGAAATCGAAAATGCGTGTAAATCTGAAGCGAAAGTGGCACGTGTAGCGGCTTGGACCTCCTACCAAACACCCATTAAAGAAAAACAAGAGGAAATGCTGAAATTGTTAGCGCCCCTCCAGACAAAAACAGCTAATGATCCCAACATACAACTGATTATAAAATCCCTTTCTGCTCGAAAGGAGCTCACTTTCAAGCACATTTTAGAAGCAGGCAGAAAAGCCTTGCGTTTTTCGCGTTTCTTTAATGCAGAAGAAAAAGATAAAGTGAGTGCATTTCTGGCAGAGCTTCATCAGGATTTATCGAAGAAAATTAGTTCTCATCTTTACAGTATAACCCAAAACAATCTTGCTTCCATTGCCCCTATTGCTCCTGTGTATTCCGAAAAAAGTGAAACGGTAGACGGACGAATTATAATCCGAGATAATTTTAAGGCTTTATTTAAGAAAAAAGACAATCTTCTGTTGTTTGGAGAAGATGTCGGAAAAATAGGTGATGTCAATCAAGGAGCAGAAGGTTTACAAGAAGAATTTGGCACCACCAGGGTTTTCGATACAGGAATTCGAGAAGCAACCATTATTGGTCAAGGTATTGGAATGGCTTTACGCGGTTTGCGCACCATTGCTGAAATTCAATATTTGGATTATGTATTGTATTGCCTCTATACACTAAGCGATGATTTGGCTTCTTATCTCTACCGAACAGTGGGACAACAATCGGCTCCTCTCATCATTCGAACCCGAGGGCATCGACTGGAAGGGATTTGGCACAGCGGTTCTCCTATGGGAGGTCTACTACATTTATTGCGTGGTATAAATATTTTGGTAGCGAGAAACATGACACAAGCTGCCGGTTTTTACAACAGCCTTTTAGAGAGTGATGAGCCAGCCTTAGTTGTAGAATCTTTAAATGGCTACCGTTTAAAAGAAATAAAACCCGATAATCTTGGAGAATATCGTGTTGAAATTGGCCTAACGGAAATTTTAAGAGAAGGAAAAGACATTACACTAGTCTCTTACGGTTCTACCCTTCGGATTGTGGAAGAAGCAGCCAAAGAATTGGCCCAATTAGGTATCGAAGCCGAAGTGATCGATATACAATCGTTAATTCCGTTCGACAAAACCCATAGCATCAAAAAGAGCATTCAAAAAACAAGTCGACTACTCATTATCGATGAAGATGTTCCTGGAGGGGCATCGGCCTATATTTTACAACAATTGATGGATGAACAATCTATTTTTGAAATGCTGGATGCGGCTCCACTTACACTTACTGCAAAAGCCCACCGCCCTGCTTATGGTAGCGACGGGGATTATTTTTCAAAACCGTCGTTAGATGATATTATGGAAAAGGCTTACAGCATTGTAAGTGAAAGCGACCCGAAGCGTTTCCCTAAACTTTAAACCGATACAATTTTAAGCACCAATTCTTCTAGCAAGGAACTGTGGCTTGCATTACTTGCTCCTAATCCTTTGCTTTTTAAATCAATTTCTTTTAAAACTGACATGGCTTTTGCCGCTTGTCTGAGGTTGTATTTTTGAGCCGCGGCTTGATAGTCTTTCACAAAATAGGGATTGACACCCAACACTTTGGCAGCCGAAGATGGAGAAGGCAAACTGTGGTACAAAAAAAGCTTTTGGAAAAAATTGAACAATCCTCCAATAATTAAAGGCATAGGGTACTGAGAAGCATTGTTTGCCATATAAGAAACAATTCTGTAGGCATGCGAAAGCTGTCTTGCTCCCAAGGCTTTTTGCAATTCAAACACATTAAACGATTTACTAAAACCGATGTGCTTTTCGATGCGTTCTGGTGTTATTTCTTCACCTTTCGGTACCAAGATGGCTAATTTTTCAAATTCCCTGGCAATGCGATCGAGGTTACTCCCTAAAAAGGCGGTTAAAAGTGCTACTGCAGCAGGGGAAATACGAAAGCCAAATTCTTTCGCTTGCGTTTCAATCCACCCCCCTACTTGATTGTCATATATTCTCTTAGATTCAAAAAGAACTCCGTTTTTGGAAATGGCTTTGTACACTTTTGTCCTTTTGTCCAAACTCTTTTTCTTATAACAAAATACAAGTACCGTTTGCGGTTGAGGATGTTCAAAATAGGAGACCAAATGCTCCAAATTTCGTTCTAAATACTGGGCTTCACGAACCACAACCAGCTGTCGTTGGCCCAACATTGGAAAACGCTTGGCGGCTTCAATTATCTGATCTGCTTGGGTCTCTTTTCCATACAAAACAACGGTATCAAAATCTCGAGCGGTTTCCTCTACCACATGAGTTTCAAGGGCTTTACTGATACGATCAATAAAAAAAGGTTCCTCTCCCATAAGAAAATAAAGGGGAGAAAATTTTTGATCTTTTATCGAATTCAATAAATGCTGTGCTTCTTTCAATGAAAAAAAATGATGACCTTTGATGCTATGGAACAACTGAACTTTGAGCGCTATTCCTTCAAAATCAAAAATAGGGAAAATAAGCCTTACATTTTCGACATCATTCGGAAAAAGGAAGTAGTTCTTACTCCTGAAGAATGGGTGAGACAGCATTGTGTACATTTTTTAATTCATAACAAGCATTACCCCATCGGGTGGATTAATGTGGAAAAACAAATTGAGCTTTACGGAACACAAAAACGTTACGATATTGTTGTTTTTTCTCCCACTGGAGGCATCGAAATTTTAGTAGAATGCAAAGCCCCGAATGTGAAAATAACACAAGCAACTTTTGATCAAATCGCTCAATACAATCTCAATTTAAAAAGCAATTATTTAATGGTAACCAATGGAATTCACCATTATTATAGTCAAATGAATTTTGAACAGGGCAAATTTCACTTTTTAAAAGACCTCCCAAAACACGCTTCAAGCTTATGAAAATTGCTGTTGTTATTCTCAATTGGAACGGGAAGGTTTTGCTCGAAAAGTACTTGCCTAGTTTACTCAAGCATTCTAAAGAGGCTTCAATTTATGTAATTGACAACGCCTCTAAGGACGAATCCGTCACGTATTTGAAAAGTCATTATCCAGAAATCGGGATTGTGCCACTTTCAGAAAATTATGGTTTTGCCCAAGGGTACAATAAGGGATTAAAATCCATTGATGCCGATGTGTTCTGTTTGCTCAATAATGATGTGGAGGTTACCCCCAACTGGTTAACTCCAATAAAAAAGACTTTTGAACAAACCTCCATCGCCATAGCCCAGCCTTTAATTTTAGACGAAAAAAAGAAATCTCATTTTGAATACGCTGGGGCTGCAGGAGGCTTTTTGGATGCTTTTGGTTTTCCCTATTGTCGTGGAAGGATCTTTGATGCACTAGAAAAAAATGAACACCAGTACCCCAGTGCAAAATTATTTTGGGCAAGTGGAGCTTGTTTTTTTGTTCGGAAAGAAACCTGGGATGCATTAGGGGGTTTTGATGAGGATTTTTTTATGCATCAAGAAGAAATCGACTTTTGTTGGCGTGCCCATCATTTGAACCTAGAAGTGGGTTGTGTAAGTGAATCAAGCGTTTTCCATCTCGGTGCAGCTTCCTTGGCGCAATCACCGAGAAAAGTATTTTATAACCATCGGAATT
Organism: Candidatus Arcticimaribacter sp.; assembly: GCA_038143215.1. Taxonomy (GTDB): domain Bacteria; phylum Bacteroidota; class Bacteroidia; order Flavobacteriales; family Flavobacteriaceae; genus Arcticimaribacter. The sequence continues at coordinate 270,220 of JAYQLP010000004.1, forward strand.
CCCTGTGGATGCTACAAAAAAACCTGCCCACAAAGCGCTTATTTCCCATTCTATTTCTCCGTATGATCTTGGATGGAATTGCTGCTTTACGTTACCTTGTCGGAGGCTCTCCCCAAAGCTTTATCGCCGTTTTAAAAGCGCATTTTGCTTTTTATAAAACATGGAGAAAAACGCATAAAAAAAGAACAAAAACAGCTAAAAAAAGCACTTACTACCACACTTACTCCATCGTGTATGCCTATTTCGTATTAAAAAAATGTGAATTTTTTAAATTGAATCCAATAAAACATTGAAATCCCTTAACTTTAACTTTTAAACCTTTCTATAATGAACAAAGCATTTTTATTCGCCACCCTCTCCGGACTACTTTTAACTTCTTGCGTCTCTTCAAAAAAATTCTCTGAACTCGAAGCGCTTCAGAAAAGCACCAACGATTTATTAAATACCGCCACGGTAAAAATCAATACCTTGGAAGACGACAAAGCTGCAGCATTAGCGAATGCGGCTTCCTTAGAAGAACAATTGAAATTTTTAAAAGCAAACAATCAAGATTTAATCAACAACCTTGGCAACTTGACTACCCTGTCTCAGAAAGGTGCCGAAAATCTTGAAAAATCCCTTGAAAGCTTAAAGGAAAAAGACACACGTATTAAAACCCTTCGTGATGCAGTTACCCGAAAGGATTCTGTAACATTGGCTTTAGTTACCAGTTTGAAAAGCGTACTTGGCAACATGAACGATGACGATATTGAAGTCAACGTAGAAAAAGGGGTTGTTTATGTTTCTATTTCAGATAAGCTTTTGTTTAGAAGTGGAAGTTTTACAGTAAACAAAGCCGCAAAAGCGGTCCTCGGAAAAGTAGCTACCGTGATCAATAACAAACCTGAACTTGAATTCATGGTGGAAGGACACACAGATAATGTGCCAATTAAAATTGAAGGGACTTCCGACAATTGGGACCTTTCTGTAAGAAGAGCAACTTCTGTGGTACGCATTCTTCAAAATGACTTTGGAGTGGCTCCAGAGCGCATGACTGCCGCTGGACGCGGAGAGTATGTCCCTGTTGCTGACAATGACAGTTCCAAAGGACGTGCTAAAAACAGAAGAACACGTATTGTGGTGCTTCCTAAGTTGGATCAATTTTATAACTTAATTAATGAAGGAATGGAGAAAGCCATTCAAGCCGATGCCGCTACTTCAACAGAAGAGTAAATTTTCGCTTCACCAGTATAATAAAACGCTCGATAACTTCGGGCGTTTTTTTTATAAAATTGAAATGTCTCCTTTTCCTTCACGAAGAACTTCAAAAGGCGCTGCAGTAAGATCGATAACCGTTGAAGGCTCCTTCCCTCCCATTTCAGCAAGAAGCATAACATCCACCTTTCCTTCCCATTCATCCAAAATTTCATCAGGATCGGAAGGGTACTGCATGATAGCATCCTTAGCGTGCAAGGAAGAAGTGAGCAAAGGGGCTTCTAAAAGCGGTAGTAAAGCCATTAAAATGGGGTGACTTGAAATACGTACCCCAATGTTTTTCCTTTTCTGAAAAGGCATGGGCAACTTATGTGCCGCCTCCATAATGTAGGCATATGGTCCTGGAAGGGTGCGCTTTAATAAGCGAAAAACTTGATTGCTAATGGGCTTTACAAAATTGGATAACGCACTAAAATCTTCAAATAAAAAACTCAAAGGCGCTTTTTCAATTTTGATCGCTCTCAACTTTGCAAAGCGTTTTAATGCATCGGTATGGTTACTTAAGCATCCTATCGCATAGACCGTGTCTGTTGGGAAAATGACAATAGCACCCTTTTTTAGCGCTATGGCTACTTTTTCTAAATCGCGCTGATTAGGAGAACTCGAATAAAAGGTGTAGACCTGGGTTTTCACGAAAGAATTTTTAATTTGGCAAAGCGCAACAGCAATTTTTCTCCCTTGATTCGCAAAACGAATAGTGGCTTTTTTATCGTTCCCTTTTCCTTCGATTTGAACAACCACCCCTTTTCCAAAGCGCTGATGCTCCACTTTTGTTCCCGTGGGCAAATCGATTAATTCTTCTTTTGAACTTGTGATTGTTTTTTCTGGAGTGAGCTTCTTCAGTTTTTTTAATTGAGTGGGGTTGGGTTTTGTATTTGTTGAACCATCCCAACTAGATGGCACCTGCGATGCTACTTTTGTAGGAGGATGATCACCGAAAATTGAAGGACTCACCAAAGGCTTGTATTCGTAATTAGATACGGGCACTTGATGATCTAAAAATTGCTCATCAATTTCTTCAATAAATCGACTTGGCTCAGCATCATTGAGTTTTCCCCAACGATAGCGCGATTGAGTATAAGACAAAAAGGCTCTTTTTTCTGCTCGAGTAAGCGCAACATAAAATAGTCGCCGCTCTTCCTCCAATCCACTGCGCGAATCTAAGTTCATGGCAGAGGGAAAAAGATCTTCTTCCATTCCAACAATATAAACATACGGAAACTCCAATCCTTTGGCCAAGTGAATCGTCATCAATGAAACCCTGGGCTGGTTGTCTTCCACATTTTCATTGTCAAAATCTGTCGCTAGGGCCACATCTTCAAGGAATTCGGTTAACGCACCTGTAGCGTCTGCGAGTTCTTGCTGTCCTTCGGTAAAATCTTTAATCCCATTGAGCAATTCTTCTATGTTTTCGATTTTACTTATGCCTTCTGGGGTGCCGTCCTTTTTTAAATCCAGCACGATGCGTGTCCGTTTGGTAACCTCGTCCGCAATTTCAAAGGCATTGGCATTTTCATTAAACACTTGCAAACTTTTAATCAAGGTCACAAAATCGGTCAATCGCTTAGCTGTTCCTGCATTTACTCCAATATTGAGCGCTTGTGCTTGTTCTGCAACTTCGAATATTGATTTGTTGTGCTGTTTGGCACCTACCACCAATTTATCAATAGTGGTTTGCCCAATTCCGCGCGCAGGATAATTGATGATGCGTTTTAGGCTTTCCTCATCCTTTGGATTGACCAAAACGCGTAGGTAGGCCAAAACGTCTTTGATTTCTTTTCGTTGATAGAAAGAAAGGCCGCCATAGATTTTATAAGGAATATCGCGTTTTCTAAGCGCATCTTCCATGGCCCGCGACTGAGCGTTTGTTCGATAAAGAATAGTAAACTGATCGTACTTCAACTGCTCTTGCATATTGAATTCAAAAATACTTCCCGCCACATAGCGCCCCTCGTCGGCATCGGTAGGACATCGCTGTACTTTGATTTTTGCTCCCGTATCGTTGGCTGTCCAAACGGTTTTATCCAATTTGGTTTTGTTGTGGTTGATGATGGAATTCGCAGCATTCACAATGTTTTGTGTGGAACGATAATTTTGTTCCAACCGATACATTGCTACATTTTCATAATCTTTTTGGAAGTTGAGAATGTTATTGATGTTTGCACCACGAAAGGCATAAATACTTTGTGCATCGTCGCCGACAACACAGATGTTCTGAAACTTATCGGATAACGCTCTAACTATCAAATACTGAGAATGATTGGTATCTTGGTACTCATCTACCAATATGTACCGAAATCGATCTTGGTATTTTGCTAACACATCTGGAAAGCGATTCAGCAACTCGTTAGTTCGCAAAAGCAAGTCATCAAAATCCATTGCCCCCGCTTTGAAACAACGATCGACATATTCGGCATAGATCTCCCCCATCTTAGGGCGTTGCGCCATAGCGTCAGCTTCTTGTAATTCTGGATTATTAAAATAAGCACGAACGGTAATCAAACTGTTTTTAAACGAAGAAATACGGCTTCGAATTTGTTTGGTTTTGTATTGATCTTTGCTCAAGCCCATTTCTTTAATGATGGCCGATAGCAAACGATCACTGTCTTGGGTGTCATAAATTGTAAAATTAGAAGGGTACCCCAGTTTATCGGCTTCTGCTCGTAGTATCCTTGCAAAAATGGAGTGAAAAGTACCCATCCAAAGGTTTTTAGCTTCACTCTCACCCACCAAATTGGCAATACGTCCTTTCATTTCTCGGGCTGCTTTATTGGTAAAGGTCAATGCCAAAATGGAAAAGGCATCTACCCCTTGGGTCATGAGGTAAGCAATGCGATAAGTCAGAACTCGTGTTTTTCCAGAGCCTGCACCAGCAATCACAATCAGCGGCCCTTCTTTGTGCAATGTAGGTGCTCGCTGGGCTTCATTTAAAGCATTTAAATTCGCTTCTAATTCATTTTTCATATCGCATAAAATTAGCCAATTAATGTGTGAAAAAATGCTTTTAGGTGGGGACTTATAAACAGCTTTATTTAAAAAAAATAAGATTCCCCCTTGTCCGTTTTGTTTCAAATGCAATTTAAAAAACAAGATAAAAATTGACGCAGCTGAATTATTTGATTATTTTGCTGTAAATCAACAACGCATGAAAAAAATTATTCTAATTGCATTTGTACTAATCGCTCCAGTTTGTTTTGGGCAAGAAGGAGAAATAAGTAGCGAAATTCAACAAAAAGTGATTGCGTGGCGTCATGACATTCACAAGAACCCTGAACTTTCTAATCGCGAATTCAAAACAGCTGAAAAAGTTGCCGCCCATTTAAAATCGCTTGGAATCGAAGTGCAAACGCAAGTAGCTCATACTGGCGTTGTTGGAATTTTACACGGAAAGCATCCTGGAAAAGTAGTGGCTTTGCGCGCCGATATGGATGCACTTCCTGTTACTGAACGCAACGATTTGCCTTACCGATCTGAGGTAACCGCAAGCTTCAACAATCAAACTACTGGTGTAATGCATGCCTGCGGACACGATGCCCATGTGGCCATTCTGATGGGTGTGGCAGAGCATTTGGCAAAGAACAACGATTTCAGCGGAACGGTTAAATTTATTTTTCAACCTGCGGAAGAAGGGCCACCACAAGGAGAATTGGGTGGCGCTTCATTAATGATATCGGAAGGCGTGTTAGAAAACCCAAAAGTAGATGCCATTTTCGGATTGCACATCAACGCTGCCACTCCAGTGGGCACAGTACGGTATAAATCGGAAGGCATTATGGCAGCTGCACAACGATTTACCATCACCGTAAATGGAAAACAAGCCCATGGTTCACGGCCTTGGAAAAGCGTGGATCCAATTGTTATTTCTGCCCAGATTATCACCGGTTTACAAACCATCATCAGCAGGAATGCGGAACTCACCAAAGAAGGTGCTGTAATCACTGTGGGGTCGATTCATTCCGGAATTCGTTTCAATATTATCCCGGAAACAGCAGTGATGGTCGGGACTGTACGCACCTTAGACGAGGACATGAAAAAAACCATTGTTCGGCGCATGAAAGAAATGGTTCCGCAGATTGCCAAAGCCTATGGAGGAAGTGCAGAATTGGATATAAAAGAAACAGCTGCCCTCACTTATAACTACCCTGCTCTTACTGAATTTGCCGTTCAAAGTTTAACTAAAGCATTAGGAAGTGAAAATGTAAATGAAATGCGGGCAGTAACCGGTGCTGAAGATTTTTCTGCGTTTCAAGAAAAAATCCCTGGCTTTTATTTTTATTTGGGTGGACTGGCAACAGGCGAAGACCCAAACAATGCCCCCTCGCATCACACCCCAGAATTTAAAGTAGACGATGCAGGGTTGGCTATCGGTTTAAAAAGCATGGTGCAACTTACGTTGGACTATTTAAAGGAAAAATAGATTTTGCGTGAAGAAAGCCTTCTTCCCACCACCCTTTCATTTTGTCTTTATCAAAAACCAATGAATTGGTCGTAAGCACACGAGGAGTGTAAATAATATTTAAGGTTACCCCGTGTTGTTTGGCTAATAATTTTCCGACTTTGATATTGTCTTTGGTGATTTGGTCACCCATGTAATCTAGGGTAGTCAAAACAATTTCGAAGGCATTTCGGGATCGCATACGATTCAATTGCTTTACTTCCGTATCCAGCATAATGGCATCAATATGGGTGGCTCCCTTTTTAATCGCTTCTTCAATGGCAATAAGACAACCAAATCCCCCGTCAGCATATTCATGTCGGTTCTTAATGACCAAACTCATGAACGGAACATAGTTGCATGAAATCCAAATCCAATCCAAAAAATCCGAATAGGAAAAATCGTTTAAGCGCTTAAATTCAGTTCGGTTTTCAGTAAAGTTTGAGACACTCACGATCACCTCTTTATCTGAAACTTTTATGCGTTCATACAAGGCTTCAGAGATATGATTCTCTAATAATTTTCGAAGGTTTTTACTCTCCCCAAACGTTTTTTTTCCTCGGAAAAAGTTCTTTAAAACGTTGAAGTGATTGATTTTAATTTTTGAAATCTTCCCTTTTTTTTGAATGATAAACGGGTTATTTGAAAAAATAGATTTTTGGTTAACCTGTGTGAACGCCCTTCGAATCGCTTCTATTTCGTTGGCTGCTAAATGCGAGATCAACAAACTCCCCGTGGAAGTGCCATAAAATGCATCGTAAGTGCGCTTTTGCTCTTCAATAAGGTATTGGGCTATACCGCCTGCAAAAGCACCTTTACTTCCGCCTCCAGAAATGACAAGGGCATTTTTCATTCTATTTTCATTTTATTCAATTCAATTCTTGATAAATTTAAATGAATTTTAAGTCAAATTAACGCAAATATTTTAATCTTGTAGCAATGGATTTATTGCAGACCTCCATCGAGTATTTAAAGGGAATTGGTCCAAACAGAGCACAATTGCTTCGGGAAGAATTAGGCCTTCGCACCTATCAAGATATCTTGCATTTTTTTCCTAATCGATACATTGATCGTTCTACGTTTTATCGCGTTAATGAACTGCCACGAACTTCTGCCGAAGTACAGATCAAAGGAAAGATTGTCGATCTAAAAGTTATTCCGCAAAAGCGCGGAAAACGTTTGGTAGCCCAATTTTCAGACGGGCAATCGAGTATGGAATTGGTTTGGTTTCGAGGACACAAATGGATTCAAGAACAGTTGAAATTGGACACACCCTATGTTGCATTTGGTCGCTTGTCGTGGTATGGTACAAAACCCAATATACCCCATCCGGAGCTTACTTTAGAAGAAAACCTTGAAAAAGAGAAATTAGGGCGGCTGCATCCCATTTATCCCTCAACAGAAAAATTGGTTAATAAGGGTGTGGGGCAACGAGTAATGAAGCAAATGGTGGGGCATTTGTTTGATTTGGTGCAAAATCAGTTGATCGAAAATTTACCCGATTACATGATTAAGGCATTGCAATTGATGCCGAGAAACCAAACCATTGTAAGCATCCATTTTCCAAAAGATGCCTACGAACTCGCCCAAGCAGAAAGACGCTTAAAGTTTGAGGAACTGTTTTATATCCAGTTGCAATTGGTTCAAAAAAACCGAATGCAAAAACAAAAAATAAAAGGCTATCCTTTTATGGAAGTAGGAATTCATTTCAACACCTTTTATTCGGATCACTTACCCTTTACGCTTACTGGAGCTCAACAACGGGTAATTAAAGAAATTCGTCAAGACTTAGGTTCGGGGCGGCAAATGAACCGATTGCTTCAAGGAGATGTAGGCTCTGGGAAAACAATGGTTGCCCTGATGACCATGCTCTTAGCGATAGACAATCAATTTCAAGCGTGCTTAATGGCTCCTACCGAAATTTTGGCGCAGCAACATTTTCAATCGATTTCAGAAGCCCTAAGGGAGATGCCCATAAGAGTTGCACTACTTACGGGAACGGTAAAAGGAAAAGAAAGAGAGGTTGTTTTAAAGGGAGTAGAAAACGGAGAAATCCATTTTTTGATTGGCACCCATGCACTAATCGAAGACAAGGTCATTTTTCGTCAGCTGGGTTTAGCCGTTATCGATGAACAGCATCGTTTTGGTGTCGCCCAGCGTGCAAAATTATGGAAGAAGAACACCCTTCCACCCCATGTTTTGGTGATGACCGCAACTCCCATTCCGAGAACACTTGCCATGAGTGTCTATGGAGATTTAGATATTTCGTTGATTGACGAGCTTCCACCAGGAAGAAAACAGGTTAAAACCGTGGTGAGAAGTGATGCCAAACGCTTGGATGTTTTTCGATTTTTAAAAGAAGAAATTGAAAAAGGGAGACAAGCTTATGTGGTTTACCCACTCATCCAAGAATCGGAAAAAATGGATTACAAAGATTTGATGGATGGGTATGAAAGCATTGAACGCTATTTTCCCAAGCCCAAATACCAAATCAGTATGGTACACGGACAAATGAAACCTGCCGACAAAGAATTTGAAATGCAGCGCTTTGTGCAAGCAAAAACACAAATCATGGTAGCCACAACCGTTATTGAAGTGGGCGTAAATGTCCCAAATGCTTCTGTAATGGTAATCGAAAGCGCCGAACGTTTTGGGCTCTCACAGCTCCACCAACTCCGGGGGAGGGTGGGCCGAGGAGCCGAACAAAGTTTTTGCATTTTAATGGCAGGCAACAAACAGTCGCAAGAAGCCAAAACCCGACTCAACACCATGGTGCAAACCAACGATGGTTTTGAAATTGCAGAAGTGGATTTAAAATTACGTGGTCCAGGAGATTTAATGGGAACGCAACAAAGTGGGGTATTGCAACTTAAAATTGCTGATGTATTAAAAGATCAAGAGATTTTAAAAACCGCACGGCACTATGCTAAAACTATTGTTGAAGACGACCCCAACTTAACGGAAGAGCAGCACCAAAGAATACGACAAACCTATGCTAAAATAGCCGCGCACAAAAACATCTGGAATTACATTAGCTAAACACAAAAAATTTGCAAATGGGTTACTTATATTTGCATTCAAATATTTCGTATGAAAATTTCTTATAATTGGATGAAGTCGTTCCTCCAAGCCGAATTGCCTTTAGAAGAACAACTGGAACTTTTAACTGATCTTGGATTGGAAGTGGAAGGGAATATTCCGTTCGAATCTATAAAAGGCAGCCTTGAAGGGGTTGTTGTTGGAGAAGTAATTTCATGCGAACAGCATCCTAACGCAGATCGCTTACGGGTAACCCAAGTGAACCTTGGAGGAGAAGAACCCGTACAAATTGTATGTGGGGCTCCTAATGTTGCTGCCCAGCAAAAAGTGGCAGTAGCCACAGTGGGTACAACCTTGTATGATGGCGATGGAAACCCATGGCAAATTAAAAAGAGTAAAATCCGAGGGGAAGTCAGCATGGGAATGATTTGTGCTGAAGATGAACTCGGCTTAAGCGAAAGTCATGACGGTATTATGGTGCTCGACTCCGCCTTAGAGCCCGGAACGCCTTGTCGTGAATTGTTTGCTGTTGAAAAAGACACCACCATAGAAATTGGTTTAACCCCTAACCGAGCCGATGCGATGAGTCATTTTGGTGTCGCTCGTGATTTAAAAGCAGGATGCATCCAAAGAGGAATTCCTTTTGCTTGGAAAACACCCAACACCAATGGGTTTAAAATAGACAACACCTCTCGCCCCATTGATGTGGTGGTTGAAGCTTCAGAACTTTGTCCTCAATATAGCGGATTAACAATTTCAAATATTGAAGTTAAACCCTCTCCTACTTGGCTACAAAACAAATTGAAAGCCATCGGATTGTCTCCAATCAATAACGTTGTCGATATCACCAATTTTGTATTGCACGAATTGGGGCAACCACTTCATGCGTTTGACGCCGACCAAATAACAGGGAAAATTGTAGTTAAACAACTCCCCAACCAAACAGAATTCACCACATTGGACGGTGTAGAAAGAAAACTGTATGCCGATGATCTCATGATTTGCGATGAAGAAAAACCATTGTGTATCGCTGGAGTTTTTGGTGGAAAAGATGCTGGAGTCTCTGCTTCTACAAAAAACATTTTTTTAGAATCGGCTTATTTTGATGCGGTAAGCATTCGAAAAACAGCCAAAAGACACGGATTAAACACCGGTGCTTCTTTCCGATATGAACGCGGAATCGATCCTGAAATGAGAGAATTTGCACTTAAAAGAGCGGCAGAGTTAATCAAAGAAATAGCGGGTGGAAAAATCACAAGTGAAATTGTTAATGTAACACAACCGCTTCAAGAAAAAGCATCTCTGTTTTTAAAATTCAAGCAAATTTCGTCTACCATTGGTCAAGATATCCATAAAGATGAACTCATTACCATCTTGAATGCCTTAGAAATTGAAATCATCAACGTTACTGAAGAAGGTTTTTCTATGAAAATTCCACGTTATCGTGTCGATGTAACGCGGCCTGCAGATGTCATTGAAGAGATTTTACGAATCTACGGCTACAACAAAGTAGAAAGTGACAATCAAATGAAAACCTTCTACCCCGATTTTTCACTTAAAACACCCCTCAAGTTTGAGCAGAAAATAGCTCATCAACTAGTAGGAATGGGGTTTTATGAAGTCATCAATAATTCCATTACTACCCCTGCTTACTCAAAGTTGTCGGAACAACTCAGCCAAGTGGAAGGAGTTAATTTGCTTAATCCTTTAGGAAAAGAACTTTCTGAAATGCGAAAAAGCCTTGTGTTTTCGCTCTTAGAAGTCGTAGCATTTAACAATAATCGGCAACAACGCGATTTAAAACTTTATGAATTTGGAAAAGTATATGCCAAAAAACAAGGAGGGTTTGCAGAAAATAAAAAACTGGGACTTATTCTTACAGGTAAACTTTCGCCAGAGCGTTGGAATAGTGAAAACAAGACCGCTGATTTTTTCCATTTGAAAGGGATCACCGAAGCCCTTTTAGGTCAGTTTGGCGCAGGGAATACGATGATTACAGAAGGAAAATCCGATTTATTTTCTACTTCAATTGCTTATGGAATTGGAGAAGTAACCTTAGTTGAATTCGGAAATCTGAACGCTTCAATTTTGAAAAATTTTGGGATTGATCAACCTGTTTTTTACGCAGAATTTGATTTTGATTCCCTCTACAACAATACCTTTATCAAGGAGGTTAAAGTTGAACCTATTCCCAAATTCCCTTCTTCTAGAAGAGATTTTGCATTGTTACTCGATAAGGAAATTGCGTTTGAGGATTTACAACAAAAAGCACGTTCAATTGAAAAGAAAATTCTCAAAAAAGTGGACTTGTTTGATGTGTATGAAGGGAAAAATTTACCCGAAGGAAAAAAATCTTACGGAGTCAGTTTTCTGTTTTCTGATGAAAACAAAACCCTTACAGATAAAAACATCGATAAAGTAATGCAAAAGCTTAAAAAAGCCTTTGAACAAGAATTTAATGCACAACTGCGTTGATAAGCTGACAGAAAGGGGATCGGTATTGATTTTTTGCTTAATTTTATGGTGAATTGTGAATGAAAATGATGATGAAGCTATTAACACCCACCAACATTTCGGAAAAGCTAAGAGAAGTGAATGCTTTGCCAAGCGACATTGACGCTCAGCTTAGTAACTTAATCCACGAACCAACTAGCACCAATGATTTTGATTTTGATGAACTCGAAATGGAAAATATCTTCCATATTGAAACCATTAAGAACATTTGTATTGATTACCGTTTGCGTTTTTTAGATGTCAAATATTTTAAAGGAGACATTCCACCAGAAGGGTTTGATAAAATTTCCGAATTGGAAAAAAAGCATCAAACGATTTTGGATGGATTTAAAATCATGGCGCCCTCAAAGTTATTTCGTTTAAAAAACACTGACGATCCTTTGTTATTTGTTCCACTAGGAAACAACTACTATTACTTAGTTCACCAATGGGGAAATGATTTGCACCCGCTAAGAAAACTGCTTATGTGGCCGTTTAAAACCATTTGGAATTTACTTTCCACTTTGCTCGTTATCAGTTATTTTGTCACCTTAGTTACGCCCATGGCCATATTTACAAAAAAGGTCAGTACGTCTACCTTTTGGATGGTATATTTTTTCAATTTTAAAGCCTTGACCTCCGTGGTTCTCTTCTATGGCTTTGCATTGGGCAAAAACTTTAATCCTTCGATTTGGAACAACAAATACAATAAATCCTAGCTTTATGTCCTCCCAAAACTTCCATCACCTATTTACCGGTTCTTCCATTGATGTACTCGCTTTGCGCGAAGCCCTGTCCAGTGCAGACATTACTCCTATCGTAAAAGACGAAAACGAGTCGGCTCGTTTAGCTGGTTTTGGAATGCATTCTCCCTTGACACAACAAGTTTACGTCCATAACGACGAACACGGTAAAGCGCTAGAAATCTTAGAGCAACTCTTCTAGGGTTCTCTTTTTTTTTTCCTATTTTGCATTGAAATCATTTTGGAATAATTATAGACACCTGCTTGGGTCATGATTTTCCATAGTAAACCAAATTGAAAATAATGAATACAAGTTTTGAAACCCTTGATTATGTGGTTTTCGCACTTTATGCTGTTGTAATCCTTGGCGTAGGGCTATGGGTATCACGCGATAAAGAAGGTGAAACCAAAAGTGCAGAAGATTATTTTTTAGCGAGTAAATCACTTCCATGGTGGGCAATTGGGGCTTCCCTAATTGCAGCCAATATTTCGGCAGAGCAATTTATCGGAATGTCTGGATCTGGATTTGCAGTGGGGCTGGCCATTGCCACCTATGAATGGATGGCGGCACTTACCCTAATTATCGTAGGAAAATTCTTCCTCCCAATTTTTATTAAAAAAGGACTTTACACGATTCCTGAATTTGTGGAAAAACGATTCTCAAGTCAACTTAAAACCATTTTAGCTGTTTTTTGGATTGGACTTTACGTTTTTGTCAACTTAGCTTCTGTGATGTATTTAGGAGGACTAGCCCTTCAAACCATTTTAGGAATTGATATGCTAACGGGAGTTATAGGTCTAGCGGCTTTTGCAGCGGCCTATTCTTTATACGGAGGTTTATCTGCTGTGGCTTGGACCGACATCATACAAGTGGTTGTTCTTGTGTTGGGAGGTTTAATTACCACCTATTTAGCGCTTAACACCGTTTCTGGTGGCACAGGATTTTTCGATGGTTTAGGTATCGTCTACAACGCTGTTCCCGAGAAATTTGATATGATTTTAGAAAAATCAAACCCCGAATACATGAACCTTCCTGGAATTGGAGTTCTCATTGGGGGAATGTGGATTGCAAATCTCTATTATTGGGGCTTTAACCAATACATCATTCAACGTACCCTGGCTGCCAAATCCTTAGAAGAGTCGCAAAAGGGAATTTTATTTGCCGCTGGCTTAAAAATGATTATCCCAATCATCGTGGTTATTCCTGGAATTGCGGCCTATGTTATTGTCAACGATGCGCAAATCTTAGGCACACTCGGAGAAGCAGGAATGAACAACATGCCCACAGGAGGCACCGCCGATAAAGCGTATCCGTGGTTGATGCAGTTTCTTCCAACTGGATTAAAAGGAATTGCCATTGCAGCCCTAGCTGGTGCCATTGTTTCTTCATTGGCTTCGATGTTAAACTCAACGGCTACCATTTTTACTATGGACATTTACAAACAATTGATTAACCCAGATGCCGGAGAAAAGCAAACGGTAAATGTTGGACGTATTTCCGCCCTTATTGCCTTAATCATTGCTACCATTATGGCACCTCTTCTTGGAGGGATCGATCAAGCGTTCCAATTTATTCAGGAATACACTGGAGTGGTAAGCCCAGGTATTTTAGCGGTCTTTGTGCTTGGTCTCTTTTGGAAGAAAACATCCAACAAAGGAGCAATTTTTGGTGCTTTGGCGTCCATTCCTATTGCTCTATTTTTCAAAGTTGGCCCAAAAGGATGGGCTGCAGGTTCGGGAATGGAAGATTTGTTCCCTACCCTCCCCTTTCTTGACCAAATGGGATACACCGCGCTTTTATCCATTGCGGTCATTGCTTTGGTAAGTCTTAAAGAAAATAAAGATAAAAACGACGACAAAGGCATTGAATTGGAAGAAGGTATCTTCAGTACCTCCTCTAGTTTTAATGTGGGTGCTTTTGCATTAATGATTGTATTAGCAGGGCTTTACGCTTTCTTTTGGTAAAAAATACTTAAAGTAATTCAATAAAAAAGGGCTGCAATTGTGGCCCTTTTTTTATTAAACGCTAGTGAAGTGTTAAAATCTACGCTCTTTAAAAGAAAACTTTTAAATTGATAATCTCAAATCTTCTTACCTATGAAAACTGTGCATTGTTTAGATCCCGATCACCAAACCAACCTAAATCACTGGAAAAACGCCTTTTGTCTCGATGAATTTGGATATCTCATAGAGCAAACCGCAAAAGTATTCTACACCAAAGGAAAATTAAATGATCACTATGGAGAGCATGAGCTTTTGGTCAAACTCGTTTGCTTTGTTAATGACCGAAATTACCCTTTAAAAGCCTTTTTCTTCAAAAACAACACCTACCCCTTATGCACTTTCCCAAGGGGAGATTTAATTTTAAAAGTGGTGGATACGAACTATAAACCCGAAGTGGTCAATGCTTTTGTTGATAATGACGGAGGACTAAGCATTAAAGGACTTGAAAAACACTTTCGGAAAAACGTAACCTCCCAACTCCTCGTCAATTTAAGGCATCATCACAAGAACACGGGGGAACTCAAATGCATTGATTTTACGTTTGAATTGTGGGGAGAGGAGTAACTGCTTTCTGCGTTTTTTACGTTTAAGCAGAATTTAGCTTTTGTCGGAAATCGATATAATACCGATAGACTGCTTCTGGCATCTCTATTAATGGAAAATGCCCGCAATTTTCTAAACCAATCGTATCTGGATTTGGAACGAGCACTTTATACCTTTCTAACATATGCTTCCCAGAAATAGGATCAAAAAGACCATCAATCAACCGAAGTGGAATTTTAGTTTGTTGCAGTCCTCCTACCCAACGCGCCCTGTAGGTGCGTCTTTCTTCCATATAACGTATCAGTAAATGAAATACCTTGTTCCCGTTATTATAGGAAAGCACCCTCCAAAAGTCGTTCATTTCGGAAGGGGTTGGACGAGTATCCGGAGCGAAAATACGATTGAAATTTTGGGTTAATTTTTTTTGATTAAAAAAAAGAGAGATCCATTTTCCTATGGGACTCATTAACAGTTTTTGTATCAAAAGCGGTTGGTGCACTTCTGGAAAAAGCCCCCATTGAGGAAACAAACCGATTGAAGTTGAAAAGGCAACTGTTGATCCAATTGTCGGGCAATGAGCTCTTGAGTAACCGTATCTCCATAGTCGTGCGCCATAATGTGGACACTGGAAAGCTTGAGGTGACGCAACAAGCTTTCAATTAAGGTTGCTTGTTCAGCGATAGAGTAACTGTGTTTTTGGGGTTTATCGGAAAAACCAAACCCCAGCATATCCAAGGTAATGAGGCGATAGTGTTTTTTGAGCAAAGGAAATAAGGAAGACCAATCCCAAGAAGAAGTTGGGAAACCGTGAATCAACAACAAAGGTTCTCCCGCTCCTTCATCGATGAAGAAAATGCGGTGTTTCTCAAAAGAAAAATAGGTTCCTTTCTTTTTCCAAAGATCTAAATTCATTGAAGACTGAGATTAAGCGTACATTTTTTCACGAAGTTCTTTGATTTTAGGATCCGTCATATAATCGTCAAAAGTAAGGTGGCGGTCAATGACCCCCTTGGGCGTCAATTCCACAATTCGATCGCCCACCGATTGTGCAAAAGCGTGGTCGTGCGTGGTTAAAATCACATTCCCTTTAAAGTTTTTCAGGGCGTTATTAATGGCCGTAATGGACTCTAAATCGAGGTGATTTGTGGGTTCATCCAACAACAAAACATTCGAGCGGCTCATCATCATTTTTGAAAGCATACAGCGTACTTTCTCCCCTCCAGAAAGCACATTCGATTGTTTTAAAGCCTCTTCTCCACTGAACAACATTTTCCCCAAAAAGCCTCTAATAAAGACTTCTTCACGTTCTTCTTCGGTTTGTGCATATTGGCGTAACCAGTCGACTAAAGACATTTGGTTGTTAAAAAAAGTGGCATTGTCTAAAGGGAGATAGGCTTGTGTGGTGGTTACTCCCCATTGAAATTCTCCAGCATCGGCAGTTTCTTCTCCTGCAATAATCTGATAAAAAGCGGTAACCGCCCTGCTGTCTTTAGAATAAATAACGGTTTTATCCCCTTTGGCTAAATTTAGGTTGACATCTTGAAATAAAACTTCCCCATCGAGGGTGGCTTTTAGTCCTTCAATATTTAGAATTTGATCTCCCGCCTCACGGTCTTTCTCAAATATAATGGCAGGGTACCGACGACTTGAAGGCTTGATTTCTTCAATGTTTAATTTGTCGATCATCTTTTTACGGGAAGTCGCTTGTTTCGATTTGGCCACGTTAGCAGAAAAACGCGCAATAAATTCTTGCAATTCCTTTTTCTTTTCTTCTGCTTTTTTGTTTTGTTGTGCGCGTTGTCTGGCTGCTAGCTGACTCGACTCATACCAGAAGGTATAGTTCCCAGAAAAGTGGCTTATTTTCCCAAAATCAATATCTGAAATATGCGTGCAGACAGCATCTAAAAAATGTCGGTCGTGAGAAACCACAATGACCGTATTATCATAGTTTGCTAAAAACTGTTCTAGCCATAAAATGGTTTCGTAATCTAAATCATTGGTAGGCTCATCCATAATGAGCACATCGGGATTTCCAAAAAGGGCTTGTGCCAAAAGCACACGTACCTTTTGAACTCCATCCAAATCGGCCATAGCCGAATAGTGTAAATTTTCACCTATTCCCAAATTTGACAACATGGCCGCTGCATCGCTTTCGGCGTTCCAGCCATTCATTTCTTCAAAAACGATTTGCAACTCCCCTACACGTTCGCCATCAGCGTCCGAAAAATCTTCTTTGGCATAGATGGTATCCATTTCGGTTTTTACCTCATAAAAAGGCTTATTTCCGCGTAAAACGGTATCCAAAACAAGGTATTCATCAAACGCATTGTGATTTTGCTCCAAAACTGACATCCGTTTCCCAGGTTCCAAATGAACAGATCCTGAATTGGCATCTTGTTTTCCCGAAAGAATTTTTAAAAAAGTGGATTTTCCTGCCCCATTGGCCCCGATAATACCATAGCAGTTCCCCGGCGAGAAAGTCACATTTACTTCATCAAAAAGGACTCGTTTTCCAAATTGTACGGATAAGTTTGAAACAGATAGCATGCGTTAAATTTTCTGCAAAAATAATGAAATCAAAACCCTCTACAGCATTTTTTTTTAAATTAGCTTAATATCCAACCAAATGCGTCTATTGGCCCTTTTATTTCTTGCTCTTTTTTTCGCCAGCTGTGAAAAAAAGCCTTCTTTCAACCGAAATGCGCATTTAAATGGTCAAATCATCAACCCCTCCTCTAAATATGTGAGTCTCTACCAGCAAAATAAATTGCTCGATACGATTCCATTGGATGAAAAGGGGAAATTCAGTTACGTTTTTGACTCCCTTGATTTGGGATTAATTCAGTTCGAGCACCTTCCTGAACGTCAAATGATGGTCTTAGAAGCAGGAGATTCGATCAGTTTGCGCGCAAATATGTCCGATTTCGATGCTTCATTGGTTTTTAGTGGAACCGGCTCCGCAAAAAACAATTTCCTAACCAATATCCTGCTTGATTTAGATAACGAGCGTAATTTTTTAGCCAATAAATACGTGCTCAATAGCAGTGCGTTTAGAACGCTCATCGATTCGCTTTTTTTAGAGAAAAAGAAAAAATGGCAAGCCTTTTCAAATCAAAAGAAATTTTCTCCTTTAGTGATAACAATTACTGAAGCCACCTATACCTATCCTTACATCAATCGATTAGAACGCTTTACGCTTATTCGTGGAAAAGCTGCGGTTAAAAACGATTCTAACTATTTTACTTTTCGAAAACCGGTGGATTTCAACAGCAAAGCATTGACTTTCTACGAACCCTACATTACGTACTTGATGAGCTACCTCAGTGTGGAAGCGCTAAACGAAAATGAATCGTTCAATAAAAAAAAGAAAACGACCGCTTATAATTTAAAACGCTTGGGGCTCATTGACGAAAACATTCAAGATGAAAAACTAAGAAATAGCTTATCGCGGAGTGTGGCCTATGAAGAATTGCTCAATTTTGAAAACCATGAGCTCCACGATGATTTTATCGCTTCTTTTAATGGCATTAACACCAACGCCGACGACCGAGAAGAAGTTTTAAATTTTCATTACGCGTTGTTAAAAATGAAAAAAGGACAGCAGCTACCAATCGTTCAGCTGGAAACACATAAAAACACCCTTATTCCGAGTAATTTTGCTTTTAGTGGGCAAAAGACCGTCTTGTATTTTTGGTCGCAAACCCAAATGAATCATTTTAAACGCACCCAAGAGCGGGTAAAAAATTACCAAGAAAAATATCCTGACTATCGTTTTGTAGGAATCAGCATACAGCCCTACAACGATATGGTACGGGAATACCAAGACATTATGCAAATCAATGTCGATGACCAATATGCCTTGGTCAATTTTGAAAGCGCTAGTAGTGCTTGGGTAATTACTCACCTCAACAAAGCCATAGTGCTCGATGAAAATGGAAACCTTATCAATGGTTTTGACAACTTTGCTTCCAAAACGTTTTTAAGCGAAATAGAAAAATAAAAATGACACCATCGCTTTCGTATTGCGCTGCAGTAAGGGCAGGACAATTTTCAGACCTTCATACAGCCTATCATGAACTGGAATATGGCATTCCTCCTAAAGATGACAATGCCTTGTTTGGTCGTTTGCTATTGGAAATCAATCAAGCGGGATTGTCGTGGGACATTGTGCTTAAGAAAAAGAAAGCATTATGGCGGCTTATGCCGATTTTGATATCGATAAAATTGCAGCCTTTACCGAGAAAGACATTGAGACGATGCTGGAAAATCCGGGGGTTATTCGCATGAAAAAGAAAATAGTAGTCATTGTATACAACGCTCAGCAAGTGCAAGCAATACAAAGCCAACATCATTCATTTAAAAAATGGTTAGACCTCCATACTCCACAAAGTGAGGAAGCATGGGTCAAGCAATTTAAAAAAACTTTTCGCTTTACTGGAAAAGAAATCACCAAAGAATTTCTGATGGCCAGCGGCTACCTCCCGGGGGCACACGATAAAGACTGCCCTATGTACTCAAAAGCACTAGCTGCAAATGCCGCCTGGACAAAAAGCTAGTTTCCTTTTTTATAATCTTCTAGGAATTTTTGCAGTCCGCTATCGGTAAGGGGGTGTTTTAATAAGCCTTTAATTGAACTCAAAGGCCCTGTCATTACATCCGCGCCTATTTTAGCACAATGCACCACGTGCATGGTATGGCGAACCGAAGCCGCTAAAATTTGCGTTTCAAAACCGTAATTGTCATAAATATGACGAATATCTTCAATCAACGTAAGGACATCAAAAGAAATATCATCGAGTCGACCAATGAATGGCGAAACATAAGTTGCGCCAGCTTTGGCGGCCAACAAGGCCTGTCCCGATGAAAACACTAGCGTACAATTGGTTTTAATGCCTTTGTCTGAAAAATATCGGAGGGCCTTTACGCCTGCTTCAATCATAGGAATTTTCACTACAATTTGTGGGTGTAACGCTGCAAGAGCTTCCCCTTCTTTCACCATGCCTTCAAAATCGGTCGCAATGACCTCTGCCGAAACATCTCCGCTTACAGCATTGCAAATTGCTACGTAATGATCCAAGATGTTTTGTTGTCCCGTAATGCCCTCTTTGGCCATTAGTGAAGGATTAGTGGTTACTCCGTCGAGGACGCCCATGGCTTCCGCTTCTTTGATTTGATCGAGGTTTGCGGTGTCGATAAAGAATTTCATAGTCGGTGAGATTTAATTATACGTTATAATGATTTTTCAGCAAGCGTTCAAAAACCACTTGAGGAAGGGTTCGTTTTAAAGTTAAGGATAGTTTTTGCATAAATGGCCCAATGGCATAGTGCGGTCTAATTTTTTCTTTTTGATCAACCGTGCCACTCCTTGCGCTATTTCATCGGGATTATTCCCATGATCGACATGGGCATTCATCGTGTCCAAGCTTTCTTGGTATTGTTGACTGTAGGGCGATGCGGCTTCATTGGGTTCGTAGTATCTTCTGGAGGCAATGTCTGTGACATAATCCCCCGGGGCAATGGTGCATACTTGAATTCCAAATTGAGCCACTTCCATTCGCAAGGCTTCCGAAATAATTTGTAAAGCGGCTTTTGAAGCTGAATAGCCTCCGCGAAAAGGCAACCCCATAGAAGCACCAATGGACGTGATGTTGATGATTTTCCCTGCTTTCGTTTTCCGTAACAAGGGAAGTAATTTTTGTGTTAAGGCCAAAGGACCAAAAAAATTGGTATCGAAATGCGAACGAAGGGCATCGATGTTCACCTCTTCCACTGCTCCTGTAATGCCTTGTCCTGCGTTGTTAACCAACACGTCGACCGATTGGGTATGGTGGAGTAATTCCGCGTGAAACAAATCCAAACTCCCTGCGTCGTTCATGTCTAATGCCAAAAGGGGAAAAGGAGTCTCGGGATAGCGATGAGGAGAACGACTGGTGCCAAAAACACGAAAGCCCAAAGCATGTAGATGATGAGCAATTGCTTTGCCCAAGCCTGATGAAGCTCCCGTTACAATAACCGTTTGTTGCATATCAAAGAAAAAAGGGCAAGCGATCTATATCACACCGCTACGACCATCTACCCTTGCTGCGTTCCCGCCCTGGGGAGTTCAATAGGAGCTGGTTGTACAGGACTTGCCCTAAGTCACAAATATACAAATCCTTCCCTTTTAAACCCCTATCATTTTAATTCGATTTTTTGAGTACTTTTAACTAAACTTTCCGCTATGAAATGGTCCATCTTTCTCGCAGCAATGATTGCTTTAAAATCGTGTGGTAACGACACCCCTGCGATAACCGTTAAACTCAAACCCGAAGCCAATACCTACCTTGTTGGCGACACGCTGCGCATACAACTCAAACACAACAAAAAGCACAGCATCGATTCCACACATTTCTATTTGAACGAGAAAAGAATCGATTTGCCTTATGTGCTTTCCGAAACCCGCTTGGGAGATTATCGCCTTTCGGCAAAACACTTTTTACAGGGAAAAGAAATTGAAAGTCAAGGCGCCATTCGCTTGCTTCATTCCAGCCCACCGGAATTATGGACTTACACGCTTATCAACGCTTTTCCCCACGATTCACAAGCCTATACCCAAGGACTTGAATTTGATGGAAACACCCTCTATGAGAGCACCGGTTTAAAAGGAAAATCGAGTTTACGGAAAGTCAATTTCAAAACAGGTAAACCCATAGTAAACAACCCTTTAGATGCGTCTTATTTCGGAGAAGGTTTAACTATTTTAAAAGATAAAATTTACCAACTTACATGGTTGGAAAACACCGCATTTGTCTACGATTTAGCCACCCTAAAAATGGAAAGTTCGTTCACCTATAATAAAAGTAAAGAAGGCTGGGGCTTGTGCAACGATGGCACGTTTTTATACAAATCGGACGGCACATCTAAAATATGGCGATTAGACCCTAGCAATGGAAAAGAATTGGACTATATCGAAGTGACTACCAACAAAAGAATCATTACCTCAATCAACGAGCTTGAATGGGTGGATGGAAAAATTTATGCCAACACCTACCAAGGAAAAAAGGAAGCAGTGTTGGTTATTAATCCACAATCGGGGGCCATTGAGCGGGTCATCGATTTTTCAGGTTTAAAAGAGCAAGTAGATCAAATTCCAAGTTTGAATGTCCTCAACGGCATTGCCTACCACCCCCAGCGAAATACCTTTTTTATCACCGGAAAAAACTGGAGCAAACTCTTTGAAGTGACGCTAAAAAAGAAGTAAATGAAAACCTTTGAACAGCGTATTCGTGTTTTACCAGAACATCTCGACGAACTGCAGCACGTGAACAATGTTCAGTACCTGCAATGGGTGCAAGACATTGCTGGAGCGCATTGGCAAAGCTTAATCGAAGGGCAAACGACGGAGTTTGGCTTATGGGTAGTCCGTTCACATCATATCGAATACAAACGACAAGCTAAATTAGGAGATCGCCTGCGGGTGGTTACCCATGTGGAAGTGACCGAAGGCTTTCAAAGAGAGCGAAAGGTGCGTTTTTTCTTAGAAGACACCGATGCCTTGGTGGTGCAATGCAGCACCAAATGGTGCTACCTCGATGCGCGCACCCATAAACTGATGCTTATCCCAGAAAGCATTCATGCCCTTTTTGAATAAGGCATATAAATAACGCGCAAGAATCATCTTGCGCTTTTCAATATTAGCTAGGTTGAATTAGTAGGTAAACAACGGACGGCCTTGCATCAATGCATGTACCTCCTGCCCTACTTGATTCAGCACTGCTTCGTCTTCGTAGTTGTTGATTACTCGGTCGATGAGCTCCACAATGGTTTCCATATCCGCTTCTTTTAATCCACGGGTGGTAATGGCTGCAGTACCCACACGAATACCTGAAGTGACAAAAGGCGATTTATCGTCGAAAGGCACCATGTTTTTATTGGCGGTAATTTCTGCTTTTACCAACGCCAATTCAGCATCTTTTCCAGTAATGTTTTTATTGCGCAGGTCGATCAACATCAAGTGGTTGTCTGTTCCTCCAGAAATCAAATGATAATCGAGGGCAACAAAGGCTTTGGCCATTGCTTGTGCATTCTTTTGCACTTGCTCCATATAGGCTTTGTAAGTCGGTGCCAAGCATTCGCCAAAAGCAACAGCTTTGGCCGCAATAACGTGTTCAAGAGGACCTCCTTGGTTTCCTGGGAAAACGGCCATGTCCAACAAGTGCGACATTTTACGTACCGTTCCGTTTTTTAGGTAATCCCGAAAGGGTTATCAAAGTCTTTCCCCATTAAAATGAGTCCTCCACGCGGTCCACGAAGGGTTTTGTGCGTAGTGGTCGTTACCACATGGCAATGTGGAATGGGGTTGCTGAGTAAACCTGTAGCAATGAGTCCAGAAGGGTGAGAAATATCGGCAAGCAAGAAAGCGCCTACTTCGTCCGCAATTTCGCGGAATTTTGCAAAATCAATATCGCGAGAATAAGCCGAAGCCCCTGCGATAATCATTTTCGGTTGCACCTCTTGGGCAATAGCACGAATGCTGTCATAATCCAATCGGCCTGTTGCTTCTTGCACTCCATAAAAATGCGCTTCGTACAAACGCCCCGAAAAATTAACTGGAGAGCCGTGCGTAAGGTGTCCACCATGCGAAAGGTCGAACCCTAGGATTTTATCTCCCGGTTGAATAAACGCGTGAAAAACCGCTGTATTGGCCTGCGAACCCGAATGCGGTTGCACATTGGCATATTCTGCGCCAAAAAGTTCTTTTGCACGATCGATGGCCAACTGTTCAATTTTATCGACCACTTCACAACCGCCATAGTAGCGTTTTCCTGGATAACCCTCGGCATATTTATTGGTAAGCACAGAACCTGTAGCTTCCATGACCGCGGGAGAGGTGAAATTTTCTGAGGCAATTAACTCAATACCATTGAGTTGTCGGTTTTCTTCTTCTTGAATTAAATCAAAAATGGCGATGTCTTTCTGCATATTCATTTATTAAAGCACAAAAGTAGGCAAAAGACGGCGATTGCACCAATAAAATCTTCGCTTCCCGAAGAAATTATCAAGAGGAAATTAACAACAATTTGAACCGGGGGCGCAATTTCCTTTTTCGGAAGGTTCGGGAAGCCCACACTCGGATTTTGCTAAGCAATCGGTTTGTGTTGCGGTCAGCTGAAAATGAGCGCCGTCAAAGGAAATGCCATATTTGCCAATGGTATTGGCTTGGTATTCCACTTCAATGGGCTGGTCTTCGATTTCCAATTTCTGAATGGCCAAGCCAACAATATCCCGCACTTTTTGGGGAGAAAGCCGATGATCGACATCCGTAGAACTCCAAAGCTGAAAATTAACTACCGCTTCTTTACGCTCTACGCCACCGCAATCGATAAAGTGTTTTTCCACTTTTCCTACTTCGGTAATGTGAAAATGAGCCGGTACAAAAAGCCCATCAGGGGTTTTAAAACGCAACTGCTCTACTTGTTGTAAAGCCACTAAAAATTCGGAAAGTAACATGAGCGATTCTTTTTTTAAAATTACGTTATTCTATCAAAAACATCAATCAATTCATCCTTGATTTTTTTAAAAAAACAGCTTGAAAAATAGCGGTATTGCATTGAGTCACATCCTGTTCGTGGGTTGATAAAAGCTAGCCCATTGTATAAAAAAGAAGTTTTACATTTTCGGTTGCCCGCTCCAAGTACAAAAACATAAAATGCCTTACCTTTGAGCGCTGTGCAAAAAAACATCAACATACAAAACAAACGGGCCCGTTTTGAATTCGAACTGATCGATCAATATACGGCTGGAATTGTATTGACCGGCACCGAAATAAAGTCCATCCGCCTAGGAAAAGCCTCTATTACCGATAGCTTTTGCGAGTTTAACGAACAAGGGGAATTGTTTGTGGTGAACATGCACATTGAAGAATATGCCTGGGGCACCCGCTACAACCACCGCCCCAAAGCCGAACGCAAACTGCTGCTGAACAAAAAAGAACTGCGGAAACTGGAAAAAGAAGTGAAAAACGTGGGGCTGACCATTGTGCCGCTGCGTGTTTTCCTCTCCGATAAAGGATATGCCAAATTGGTGGTTGCCCTTGCCCGTGGGAAAAAATTTTACGACAAACGCGAAACCATTAAGGACCGAGACAACAAAAGAAACTTGGATCGGATTAAAAAAGATTACCGCAAATAGCGCTTTGTTTTCTTGGTTAAACTGAAAAGCATTTTTTTATTTTTTCTTAACGTTAAAACCAAATTTCCAATTTGGAATATTAATAGTAATACTATTATATTTGCGAATAATAAAATCGGTTATGGATAAAATACTTTCAAACTTTAAAATCGCTGTACAAGCCTCCATCTATAACAAAGATCCGGAGTCGTCCGATTTAGGAAAACGCATCATCAAGCACAGCATTGAGCTCATCGACAAAATTGGGTTCGACAGCTACACCTTCAAAAAGCTAGGAGTAAAAATTGGTTCCAACGAAAGCTCCATCTATCGGTATTTCGACAACAAACACAAATTGCTCATCTATCTATCCTGTTGGTATTGGGCTTGGCTGGAATATCAACTCGTTGTAGAAACGCATAGAATAGCCAACCCTGTTGAAAAACTAAAAAAAGCAATCGAAATAATCACTAAATCCATCGAAGAAGACTCCGAAGTTACTCACGTCAACGAGGTACTACTTAACCGAATTATCGTGGAGGAAAATTCAAAATCGTTCCTCACCAAAGAAGTCGACAAAGAAAACCAGGAGGGCTATTTCAAAATCTACAAACGCCTTATTACGCGCATCAAAGAAATGATACTACAAGTAGATGCCTCCTACCCCTATGCTACTAGTTTGGCCAGTACGGTGGTAGAAACGGCCTTACATCAGCATTTTTTAAAGGCTCATTTCACCAGCATCACCGATTGTAAAAACGAAGTTACCCCTACCCTGTTTTTAATGGACTTGGTTTTTAGGACCCTCAGTAAAAAATAAAAAGAAAAAAAATGAATGAAGAAAAATTAACGCCCTGGAAGCGGTTCCTGCAACTGCTCAGCATTGAACGAAAAGACATTTGGCAAATCTTTTTCTATGCCATCTTTTCGGGTTTGGTAGCGCTTTCGCTTCCCTTAGGAATTCAGGCCATTGTCAACCTTATTCAAGGCGCGCAAATTACCACTTCTTGGGTTATTTTAGTGGTCTTGGTTACCCTTGGGGTTGTTTTTGTGGGCATTCTTAACCTGATGCAGCTCCGCATTATAGAAACAATTCAGCAACGCATATTTGTTAAATCTTCTTTTGAATTGAGCTACAGAGTGCCAAAAATTAAAATGGAAGCCCTCCGCAATGAATATGCCCCTGAATTAGCCAACCGTTTCTTCGATACACTTTCTATTCAAAAAGGGATCTCTAAAGCGCTCATTGATGTACCCTCTGCCCTCTTGCAAATCATTTTTGCGCTGATTCTGTTGTCGTTCTACAATCCCTTATTCATTGTTTTTGGAATGGTGCTTTTGGTTACCGTTTATTTGGTTTTTCAATACACCGCCAGAAAAGGATTGATAACAAGTTTGGAAGAATCTAAACACAAATACCGGGTGGCCCATTGGATGCAAGAAATTGCCCGTTCCATTGTCAGTTTTAAATTATCGGGGAAAACCAATTTGGCGCTTCAAAAAAACGATGCCTTAGTTGAAGATTACCTCCATGCCCGCGAAAGCCATTTTAGTATCATAAAACTGCAATACATTAAAATGATTGGGTTTAAAGCCATCATTACTGCCGGACTTCTCATCATTGGTGGGGTTTTGGTATTGAATCAGCAAATGAATATTGGGCAGTTTGTGGCCGCAG
Organism: Candidatus Arcticimaribacter sp.; assembly: GCA_038143215.1. Taxonomy (GTDB): domain Bacteria; phylum Bacteroidota; class Bacteroidia; order Flavobacteriales; family Flavobacteriaceae; genus Arcticimaribacter. The sequence continues at coordinate 296,558 of JAYQLP010000004.1, forward strand.
AAATCATCATTTTATTGGTCATTACCTCCATCGAAAAACTCATTTTGGGATTAGAAACCCTATACGATATGCTCACCTCCATCGAAAAATTGGGTGTTGTGGTCGATAAGCCCTTGGAATCGCAAGGAGGAGAAAAAATTAATTTTGAAAAAGGAATGAATATTGAGTTGGATCAAATCGTCTACGAAGTGGCTAACCGAGAAAATCCGATTTTGAAAAACATTTCCCTACATATTAACCCCCAAAGCCGAATTCTTATTCAAGGAGAAAGCGGTTCAGGGAAATCGAGTTTGCTGCGCATTCTTTCAGGAATCATTCGTCCCACACAAGGAAACATCTATGTAAACGGTTTTTCGTTTGAAGGAATCAATCTGAATCATTACCGAGGAAATCTGGGCTTGTCCCTTTCTGAAGAATTCCCTTTTGAAGGCACTCTAAAAGAAAATTTAACCTTTGGAGACCCCTCCATAACCGATGAAAGCATCTTAAAAGTGCTGAAAAACATAGGACTATCCAAGTTTTTAAAAGAATTGCCGAAAGGGTTTAATACCGTTTTGTATCCCGAGGGAAAACAGATGTCGTACACTATCGCCAAACGAATTGTATTGGCCAGAGCCATTTTAAAAAACCCCAAAGTATTGATCTTGGAAGATGCCTTGGATCAATTTAGCGAAGAAGACACTCAATCCATCATCGACTATTTGTCGAAACCCTCCAACCCATGGGCCTTGGTGGTAGTGAGCAGTAATGAATATTGGAAAACCCATTGCAAAACCGTTATTGATTTAAAAGAAGGAACCCTACGAATTAAAAATACCTAAGAAATGCTCAATATTTCAAAAAAATCCATCCATAAAAAAATCAATTTATCGGAATATAAATCAGGAAAATACGTTCTCAATAAAAAGTATTACAAACAATTCAACAGACTGTCGTTACTCTTTCTATCCCTGGTTATAGTTGTTTTACTTCTACCTTGGACACAAAACATTACGGGTCAAGGCAATGTGACAACCTTAAAACCCAACCAAAGGCCTCAAAACATTCAATCGCAAATTTCGGGGCGCATTGAAGAGTGGTTTATTCAAGAGGGGGATTATGTTCAAAAAGGAGATACCCTTTTGCGTATTTCAGAAATTAAAAGCGACTATTTTGATGATCAATTGGTCGCACGAACAGGAGAGCAAATTCAATCCAAGTCGCAGTCCATACAAGCCTATCGCGACAAGGTTAATACACTTGAAAATCAAATTCTCGCCCTACGTAAAGAGCAAAAGCTAAAATACCAACAGGCGGAACTCAAAGTAGAGAGTCACCGAATTGATTTGGAAGCCGCCACAACCAACGAATCCATTGCCCAAACGCAATTCGAACGGGTGGTCGCCTTGCAAGCCGAAGGGCTAAAAGCCACAAAAGACGTGGAAGAAAAACGTATGAAATGGCAAGGGGCACAAGCGAAATTGGTGGTACAAAAAAATAAATTGCGCAATGCGGAGATTGAATTAGCACGAATAGAAGCAAGTTATGCCGACAAAATTGCAAAAGCGAAAAGTAATGTATATGCTGCTCAATCTTCCCAATTCAACACCCAAGCGGAAGTGGCTAAATTGGAAAATAACTATTCCAATTATGCCAAAAGGAATACACTCCAATGGGTAACCGCCCCCAAAATGGCTATATCAACAAAGCCCTAAAAGGGGGATTGGCGAAAACTTTCAACAAGGAGAAAGTTTGGTCACTATTATGCCTGCAGATTATCAATTGGCGGTAGAAACCTACATCCGCCCCATCGATATGCCGCTAATCCACATTGGAGAAAAGGTACGGGTTCAGTTTGACGGGTGGCCTGCAATTGTGTTTAGCGGGTGGGAAAATGTATCCTATGGAACCTATGGTGCAAAAGTAGTGGCTTTGGAAAATTTCATTAGCGAAAATGGGATGTATAGAATATTACTCTCCCCGATGAAGAAGACCATCAATGGCCCACCGCCATTCGCGTAGGCTCGGGTGCAAAAACGATTGCCCTATTAAACAATGTTCCTATTTGGTATGAATTATGGCGCCAATTAAATGGATTTCCTCCCAATTTTTATAAACCACAAACAACAGCTGTAAAGAAATGATAAAAAAATACATTGTTTCCCTCTTGTCATTGCTTTTGTTTCAAATTGGGAACGCCCAAGAAGATGTACTCTCTTTTTCGGAATATTTAGGCTACATCAAGAAGTACCACCCCATTGTTAAACAAGCGAATCTTTTGATCAGTGAAAGTGAAGCAAAACTCCTTAAAGCAAGAGGAGCGTTTGACCCCAAGCTCGAAGTAAACCATCAACAAAAAGAATTTAAAAACGCTACCTACTTCGACAGGCTCAACTCGAGCTTTAAAATTCCAACTTGGTACGGACTCGCTTTAAAAGGAAATTTAGAGCAAAATACAGGAGTAAACCTAAATCCTGAAGCCCAATTACCCGAAGAGGGATTGTACAGTGTAGGCATTTCATTTTCTTTAGCCAAAGGGCTGCTCATCAACGAACGGATGGCCACGCTAAAACAGGCAAAACTATTTCAAAAGCAAGCAGAAGTAGACAATCAGTTACTGGTGAACAACATTCTATTTGAGGCTTCAAAGGCCTATTTTACTTGGCTCAAAACGTTTCAAGAAAAAAAGGTGTTTGAAGAATTTTTGGCCAATGCCGCAATGCGATTGGAAAGCGTAAAAAGGAACTTTGAATTGGGCGATAAGCCAGCCATTGACATTACCGAAGCTAAAATCGCTTTTAACAATAGAAAACTGAACCTAGAAAAGGCAAAATTAAGTTACCTTAAGGCTTCACTAGCCTTGTCAAATTTCCTTTGGATTGAATCGGTTCCAGTTGAAGTTACCGCCAACCTAAGGCCCGACGTTCAAATCCAATTCTACATCGATAAAGAATTGCAAATCAATCGGCTTACAGCAACACCCAACTTAACCAATCACCCCAAACTAAAGTCGCTGGCATTTAAATACCAGGGTTTGGAAGTGGAACGCCGTTTGAACCAAAATAACCTTTTACCCAAGATTGATTTGCAGTATAACGTTTTAAGCAATGCGCCCAAAACACTAAGTACATTCAATGTAGAGAATTATAAAACGGGCCTGTCGATAAACTTCCCGTTGTTTTTAAGAAAAGAAAGAGCCAATTTAAAATTAACGAACTTTAAACTACAAGCCCTTGCTTATGATCGGCAAGCCACAACTTTAAGGATTAAAAACAAACTCAACAGCGTTCAACAAGAAATCCGCTCCTACCAAAATCAAATTACCCTCGCAGATACTATGGTGTCGGATTATAGCGTGCTTTTAAAGGGGGAAGAACGTAAATTTGATATCGGAGAAAGTTCTTTGTTTTTAATCAATGCCCGAGAAGTCAAACTGATTGAAAATAAATTGAAGGTCATCGAGTTGGAAAACGCCCTCCTTAAAGCCAAAGGAAAACTGTTCAATACCTTAGGGATTGAACTGTTAAATGGGCAAGGTTAAGAGAGGTAAATTATTCATCTCCTGCCTTTGCTGAGCGCGGCTCTACTTAGGTTTTATTTTTCAGCATGGGCACAAAACGAAATTCGCCAAAGGTCTCTTTGTCAAAGCTTTTTTCGCCTGTTCGGGTAAAGCGATGCATAATTTGCGGATCTTCCCCTATTGGAATCACCAACCGCCCTCCTATTTTCACTTGACTCAGCAATTTCTTTGGAAGCTCACTGGCTCCTGCGGTGACCAAAATAGCATCGAAAGGGCCCTCATCGGGCAATCCTAAGTAGCCATCTCCCAAAACGCTCTTTTTTGGCGATAAACCGATTTGTGCAAACAACCGCTGTGTTTTTTTATACAATTCCCGCTGGCGTTCTATGGTAAAAACCTGCGCCTTCATCGCCTTTAAAATGGCCGTTTGATAGCCCGAGCCAGTTCCAATTTCCAGCACCTTGTCCCACGGTTGAATCGCAATTAATTCGGATTGAAAAGCCACCGTAAACGGATGGGAAATGGTTTGATTGGCCGCAATAGGAAAAGCCTTGTTTTTGTAGGCATGACTCACTAAGCCTGCATCCATAAACCAATGCCGTGGCACTTGCTTTAAAGCATCAATCACATGGGGGTCTGAAATCCCTTTGGTTTCCAAGAGCGATACCAATTGCATTCGCTGACCTTGGTGCTTAGGGGTGTCGGCTAGCTTTGTCATGGGGTCAAAAATACATCGAATTGTTCAAACTCGCTACTCGATTTTTTACTTAATAAAATCCGTACATTTGAAACACTAAATATTGTTTTGCTTTGAAAAATAAATTAAAAGTTGGGGTTTTCGGCGCAGGCCACCTCGGGAAAATACACTTGCGTTTGTTGGAAGAATCGTCGCGTTATACCCTTGTGGGATTTCATGACACAGATCCAAAATCCAGTTCCGCTTTAGCCGAAAAAATGGGCTATACCTATTTTGATTCTGCCGAAAAATTGATTCAGCAGTGCGAGGTCATCGATATTGTAACCCCCACTCCTTTTCATCATCAAGTAGCCAAACAATGCATCCTTGAAGGGAAACATGTTTTTATTGAAAAACCCATTACCAGCACTGTAGAAGAAGCAGAAGAATTGGAACGCCTTTTAGCAGCCAACGCCTTAAAAGGGCAAGTGGGCCATGTTGAACGCTTTAATCCCGCTTTTAAAGCAGTGAAAGACAACCTTGGTCGTCCCATGTTCATCGAATCGCACCGATTGGCAGAGTTTAATCCGCGTGGAACCGATGTTTCTGTGGTTTTGGATTTAATGATCCACGACATCGATATCATCCTCCACGTCATCGATTCGGAAGTAAAGCAAGTATCCGCTTCGGGCGTTTCGGTCATTAGCGAAACCCCTGATATTGCGAACGCCCGTATCGAATTTGAAAACGGCGCGGTAGCCAATCTAACTGCCAGTCGCATTTCGCTTAAGAACATGCGTAAACTTCGATTTTTCCAAAAAGAGGCTTATATCTCGGTCGATTTTTTCACCAAAAAAGTGGAAGTGGTAAAAATGAAAGATGCCCCCAAAAAAACGGATGAATTTGCCTTATTGCTACAAAATGCGGAAGGGGTTAAAAAACAAATTTATTTCGATTCCCCTACGGTAGAAAAAACAAATGCTATTTTAGAAGAATTGGAAACCTTTGCCGATGCCATTGAAAACGACACGGAACCCATCGTTACTTTTAAGCACGCCAGCAAAGCGCTCAACGTGGCCTACCAAATTATTGAAGCCATAGAATGAAATAGAGTACGCCATGCCCAAAATCTTCCCAGTATTGCTCTATTGGCCTAAAAAAAACCTCCTTCATGCAAAAGAACACCATGGAAATATGGGGCCACAACCCTATGTGCGTTTTCTGAAAGAAAATGCCACAACCCATTGGGCAAAAATAAAATTAGAGGCGCTGTTAGCGGATGAATATCATAGTACAGAAAAAAAGGAGGGTTTATTTACCGTATGCGAACTCCCCATTTACAATGCCACGGTTTGCTTTGTGGACTTTCTACCAATGACATTAACCAACATAAATTAACAACACATGAAGCGACATTGCCACAAAGAGAAATCCGTTTTGCACGGTATTTAAAACGCGTTCGAATTCAAGCAGAACCGGTATTGGTGATGCATGAAAGCGATGCCTTAGAAAATCACCTTCTTCAGAACATTTCAGAAAAACCGCCGCTGTGCAGCCACCAAGTTGGAGAAACACAAAATGATCTTTGGGAACTGACTGAAAAAGAATTTTTAGACCTCCAAAAAAGAGCTGAAAGTCAGGAGCAATTTCATCTGGCCGATGGGCACCATCGCATGGCCTCAACCCGATTGGCCGGAAACCGTTTTGGATTTTCCAATCCGCTTTTCACCTTTTTGGTGCACCAAAAAAAGGTCATTGTCCAATCGTTTGTATGGGCAATTAAAAAATGCCCAAATGGCTTAATGACACAAATAAAGAAAGAAAAAAAGAGGCTCCCTTCAAAAGCGCAACTTTGCTTTAAAATAAATGGTGAAACTCATGGCGTAGCTATCCCTAAAAATGTTCAAGTTTCAGATTACCTCAACACCCATTACCTCAACTCGGGCAAGATTGACAAAACCAGCATCCACTACCTAACTCCATCGAAATGGGAAAAACAAAAGCATGACTTTGAAGTGGCCATCCATTTAAATCCCTTAACCGCTAAGGAAATTATTCAACTTGCACAAGCCAAAAAAAATCTTCTTCCAAAAACCACCTATATTCTTCCCAAATTATTTACTGGACTTTATTTGCTTCCTATGAACGAGAAAGCCTAGCGCTTTTTCTTTTAAAAGCATGGAGGATAGTATCTTTGCGCCATGGAAATAGAAAAAAAACTCACTGCGCTTCGTCAGCTTATTCCAGAAGAGGTGACGCTAGTGGCGGTTTCAAAAACCAAACCCCTATCGGATATAGAAGCGGCCTATGCGGCAGGGCAACGCGTTTTTGGGGAAAATAAAGTTCAAGAAATGACCGCCAAGTGGGAAGCCCTTCCCAAAGACATTGAGTGGCATATGATTGGACACCTGCAACGCAATAAAGTAAAATACATGGCTCCTTATGTGGCTTTGATTCACGGAGTAGATAGTGGAAGATTACTGAGAGAAATCAATAAACAAGCTGAAAAAAACAACCGTGTTATCGATTGCTTATTGCAGATTCATATCGCGGAAGAAAGTACTAAGTTTGGTTTCGACACCTCAGAGTTGCAACAACTGGTAGAAGAATTGAGCGCCAATCCGCTTCCTCATGTTTCCATTAAAGGGGTCATGGGCATGGCTACTTTCACCCAAGACGAAACACAAATCAGAAAGGAATTTCGCACCTTAAAACATCATTACGACAACCTCCGTCAAAATTTTGAAACAATGAACATCTTGTCCATGGGGATGAGTGGCGATTTTGAAATTGCAATAGAGGAAGGCAGTAGCATGATTCGAGTAGGGAGTAAAATCTTTGGAGAACGCAACTAGGCATGTACGCAATACTCGACGTAGAAACCACGGGTGGAAAATTCAATGAGGAAGGCATTACAGAAATCGCCATCTACCGATTTGACGGCCAACAGATTGTCGATCGTTTTTCAAGTTTGGTTAACCCGCAAAAAGAAATCCAACCCTTTGTAGTTCGGCTCACTGGCATTAACAATAAAATGCTCACCAACGCGCCTAAGTTTTACGAAGTAGCCAAACGGATAGTAGAAATTACCGAAGGAGCCATTTTGGTGGCGCATAATGCGGAGTTTGATTACCGCATCATCCGCACGGAATTTCGCCGTTTAGGATTCGAATTTGAACGTCAATCGCTTTGTACAGTCGAGTTGGCGCAAAAGCTTTTACCCAACTTACCTTCCTATAAATTAGGGAAATTGGTACGCTCTCTGGGCATACCCATTTCCGATGTACACCGCGCCCACGGAGATGCCTTGGCCACCGTGGAGCTATTTAAAGTCTTACTGGAAAAAGACAGTGAAAAAGAAATCATTAGTGCGCACGTCAAAACCCTAGGAAATAAAAAGGTTCCGAATAAGTATTTATCGATTGTAGAGAATTTACCCACAGAAACAGGGGTCTATTATCTGTACAACAAAGCAGGGGAAATTATCTACATCGGAAAAAGTAAAAACATCCGGAAGCGTGTATTGTCCCACCTCACGAGCAGCGCGCGAAAAGCGGAGAAAATTCAAAAAAAAATCAACCATGTTTCCTTTGAATTATGCGGTAATGAATGCTTAGCTCTGCTGAAAGAACAACACGAAATAAAGAAAAATCAGCCTCCGCTTAATCACGCCATGAAATTTAGACGTTTTGCCATGGGGATACGGCTGAATAAAAAAACACCCTACCACCAACTTCTGGTAGAACAGGTGCGACAAGAGCACGAGTACTTAGAAGTGTTTAAAAATAAAAAAGAGGCTGAAAAAAAACTTTTTTATTGGATAACCGAATACGAATTGTGTGCTCAACACACTTCGCTATCCAGTGCTAAAAAGCATTGCGACCGCTATCAGATGAAAGCCTGCAAAGGCGCCTGTGTGGCCGAAGAAAAATGCGAACATTACAATACGCGTATTCAAGAGTTAGTCGATCAGTTGGAATATCCATACGAAAACATGCTCATCATCGATAAAGGAAAAAAAGGAGATGAGAAAAGTTTTGTGTATATCCGAGAAGGAGTTTTTCAAGGCTATGGTTATTTTAAGCTCAACCACCAAATCAATGCGATTGATAAAATCGAAAATCGATTGATTCCCATTGAAAATAATCGAGACACCCAAGCGGTCATTCGTTCTTTCCTCCGAAAGGAACGTTATCAAAAACTGATTAACTTAGCAGAGGTAATCGAATAATGAAAGACAAGAAAAAAACCAGTATTCGCTTTCGCCTTCATGAAATTATTTATGAAGCAGACACTCCTGCTGGAAAGTTTTTCGACTTGGTACTATTGGTGCTTATTTTGGCCTCTGTCGTTTTAGTAATGCTGGAAAGCATCGAGAGTTTTCGTTTGCAATACAAGGCCATTCTCGATCCTTTGGAATGGGGAATTACAATCCTTTTTTCCATTGAATACCTTTTGCGTATTATCGTGGTTAAAAAGCCCTTTAAATACATCACCAGCTTTTTTGGAGTCATCGATTTGCTTTCTCTCCTCCCCAAATACATTTCATTTTTCTTTATGAGTAGCAGCTCCTTGGTTGCCATTCGTGCCTTGCGACTGTTAAGGGTGTTTAGAATTCTCAAGCTCTCTCGTTTTATTGGTGAATCCAATTTTTTGCTGAAAGCCCTCAAAGCCAGTCGGGCAAAGATTGGCGTATTCCTTTTTACAGTTCTGATTTTATGCATCATTTTTGGTACCATTATGTATTTGGTCGAAGGTGAAGCCAATGGATTTACCAGCATTCCGAGAGGGGTGTATTGGTGCATTGTTACCCTCACCACCGTAGGTTATGGCGATATTGCGCCGATGACCTCTTTGGGGCGGTTTATCGCCTCTTTTATCATGATAATGGGGTATGGAATTATTGCCGTTCCTACGGGGATAGTCACCTCCGAATTGACACAGCAGCAACAAAATCCAGATACCAACACACAAGTTTGCCCTAGTTGCATGACAGAAACACATCTCGATAACGCCCAATTTTGCCATCACTGTGGAAACAAACTCAATGAACTCTTCTAAACTGATTTATGTGGCGGGACCTACAGCTAGTGGAAAAACCCGTTTAGCCATTGCTTTAGCTAAAGCGCTAAAAACCGAAATCATATCCTGTGATTCTAGACAGTTTTATAAAGAAATGAAAATCGGTACTGCGGTGCCCTCGCAAGAAGAACAAGAAGAAGCTCCTCATCATTTTTTACAGCACCTCAGCATACACGAATCCTTTAGTGTGGGAAGCTTTCAAAAAGCGGTACATAAAAAACTTAAAGATTTATTTCAAAGACACCCCTACGTCATCATGGTGGGTGGTTCTGGTCTTTATGCCGATGCGGTAATCGATGGACTCGATGAATTTCCAGAAACCGACCCTGCAATTCGTCCCCAATTGACCGCCATTTTTGAGCAGGAAGGCATTGGTGTGCTTCAAGACCTTTTAAAACATCACGACATTACCCATTACCAAAAGGTGGATTTAAATAACCCACACCGTTTAATTCGCGCTTTGGAAGTGGTGTTGAGTAGTGGTCAACCCTATTCTTCTTTTTTAGGCATAAAAACGCCTCCTGCCTTTTTTACCTCTCAAAAAATCGTGATTCAATGGGATCGCGAGAGTTTGTATGAACGCATCAACAAAAGGGTTGATGAAATGATGGCACAAGGCTTAGAAAAGGAAGTGAAAAGTCTGCAAGCACATTTACAACTAAACGCATTACAAACGGTGGGCTACCAAGAATGGATCCCCTATTTTGAGGGAGAAAGATCAAAAGAAGAAGTCATCGAAGAGATTAAGAAAAACACACGCCGCTATGCCAAACGCCAGTCCACTTGGTTTCGGCGCTACAAAGATGCGTTTCATGTCAACGGTCCAACCGCAATGGATGAGGCGTTGGCATTTATTCAGCAAATAAAAATCTAGAGCAGCTGCATTAAATGGCTTTTTACATAAGCCGGCGACGTTGCTGCGCTTTCCATAGAATTGGTTGTGTAATTTCCCCCTGCTCCACATAATAAAACTCTAAACCTGAGGTTTTTGGATCGGGAAGTAAAGAGGGATAGTCGATGGCCCCTTTCCCCATTTCGGTGTAGTCTTGGGTATCCGGATCCATGTCTTTGATATGCCACATCACATAGCGCCCTGGGTGTGCAGCAACCAATTCTTTTGGTGATTTACCTGAACGGACTGCCCAATACATATCCATCTGTAGTTTTACCCAATCGGGATTTGTGTTTTCAATAATGATTTGATGCCCTGTGGTTCCTTTCCAACTTTCAAATTCATAGCCGTGATTGTGATATGCAAAACCCAAACCTGCTGCGGTGACTTGCTCCCCAATAAGGTACAGCATTTTAGCAAGGTGTTCAAATCCCTTTGGATTTCGATAGTCCTCTGGAACAAAAGGCCAAGTAATGTATTTTGAATTCAAGGTTTTTGCCGCTTGTATGCATTGGGCGACATAGGCTTTTAGCTCGGTATTACTCGCCTGCATATAATCAGCAAAACCATAATGACCACTGGTTGTGGTTAGTCCCAACTCGTCTAAAATCGCTTTGAATTCTTGTACCGTATACCCGTAAATCCGATTTGTCATTGCATCATAACCATAGGTTTCAAAATCCTCATACCCCATCGCTTTAAGTGCTTTAAGGGTATTCAGAGGGTCTTTCGCCATATAGTCACGAATGGAAAAAAGCTGGTACCCCATTTTGTAGTTCTGAGAAGAAGAAAAAGCAAGGTGGGGGAGGCTTAGTCCAATTGCAAAAACGGTTAGGGTAGATTGATGTAAAAACTGTCTACGGTACATTCATAAAGGTTTAATGTGTTGAATTTACACATTAAATCGGAAATGCATTACATCTCCATCTTGAACGATGTATTCCTTGCCTTCAATACGCATTTTTCCAGCTTCTTTTACTTTGGCTTCGGTTTTTAGCGCCTCATAGTCAGAAAATGAAATGACTTCAGCACGTATAAATCCCTTTTCAAAATCGGTATGGATAACCCCTGCTGTTTGTGGTGCTGTGGCTCCCACAGGGAAAGTCCATGCGCGAACTTCCTTTTCTCCTGCGGTGAAATAGGTTTGTTGTTGAAGTAAAGCATAGGCCTTGCGAATGAGTTTAGCTGCACCCGGTTCGGATAAACCTAGGTCTTCTAAAAAGACTTGTCTTTCTTCAAAGATATCTAACTCATTGATGTCGGCTTCGATAGAAACGGCTAAAGTCAACACCTCTGCATTCTCCGATTTTGCAATTTCTTGGACTTTGTCGACCATGGCATTTCCGCTTGCAGCGTCCCCTTCCGAAACATTGCAAACATACAACACAGGCTTATCGGTCAAAAGTTGAAAGCCTTGTACCGTTTCTTCACGTTCCTTTTCAGAAAAATCGAGTTGACGTACATTCTTGGCTTGCTCTAAACCTGTTTTTATTTTATTTAAAATTTCTTGTAGTTTCTGAGCATCTTTGTCCCCTGTGCGTGCCGCTCGGTTTACCTTTTCTAACCGTTTTTCTACCGTTTCTAGGTCTTTGAGTTGCAGTTCTAAATCAATGATTTCTTTATCGCGGATCGGATCTACAGCGCCTTCTACATGAATAATATTTTCATTTTCAAAACAACGCAAAACATGAATGATGGCGTCGGTTTCTCTAATGTTAGCTAAAAACTGGTTGCCTAGCCCCTCCCCTTTACTTGCTCCTTTTACCAATCCAGCAATATCAACGATTTCAACCGTGGCAGGAATGGTTTTTTCGGGTTGAACCAAGTCGGCCAAAATGGTGAGTCGCTCATCAGGAACGTTGACCACCCCAATGTTGGGTTCTATAGTGCAAAATGGAAAGTTGGCACTTTGGGCTTTGGCGTTCGATAAACAATTAAATAAAGTTGATTTCCCTACGTTGGGAAGCCCTACAATTCCTGCTTTCATATTTCTTAATGGATTATTCTGGATGCATAAAACGTTGTTTCCCTAGCAACACTTCTTCCGACTCTACATGGTCGTCGTCAGGAACACAACAATCAACAGGACATACTGCAGCACACTGTGGCTCGTCATGAAATCCTTTGCATTCTGTACATTTATCTGGAACGATATAGTAATATTCGTCAGAAATGGGTTCTTGCGTCTCATCTGCAGAAACTTCACTGCCATTGGGCAAAACAACATCTCCTGAAAGAGAAGTCCCGTCGCTGTAACGCCAATCATCAGCCCCTTCATAGATGGCTGTGTTTGGGCATTCAGGTTCACATGCTCCACAGTTAATGCATTCGTCTGTAATAATAATTGCCATAGCGAATAGTTTCTTATTTTTGGCAAAAATACATCCTTAATAACTCCTGCACAAATAATCACCTATGCAACCTTCATGTCTTTCCGCTTTTATAGCACTAGGGAACTATTTACGACAAATCAATTCTGAAGAGGATGATTACTTAGAACTATTCGATCTTCTTGAACGTGCTGAACAAACCAACGGTTGGTTTACTAAAGAAAACTGCTTAAAAGCGCTGAAAGATTGGGGAAATGCCCTTGAAAAAGAAAAGTTAGAGCGCTGGTTTTCTGGTTATGCCTTAAAACAAACCGAACAAAAGCAAATCGGGCTAATTCTTGCTGGAAACATCCCCTTGGTAGGCTTGCATGATCTTCTTTGTGTGCTTGCCGCCGGACATCGTGCTGAAATAAAGCTATCGAGTAGCGACCCATTGTTACTGCCTTTTCTTTACCAACAGCTTCAGCGTTTTGATTCGAGGTTAAAAAACCAAATTGTATTCACCAAAGAACGTCTTACCAATTTTGATGCGGTAATAGCAACAGGAAGCAATAATGCTGCACGTTATTTTAAACACTATTTTGATCATGTTCCTCATATTATTCGAAAAAACCGCAACGGACTTGCAGTACTTTCTGGAGAAGAAACAAAAGAGGAATTGGATGGATTGGCACAAGACATCTTGTCTTATTTTGGTTTGGGGTGTAGAAATATTGCGCGAATATTACTTCCTAAATCTTATGACTTAAATCTCATTTTTGGCGCCTTGTATCCTTATGCCGAGGTGATGAATCACGCCAAATATGCCAACAACTATGACTACAACAAAGCCGTGTTTTTAATGTCGGAATACGCCATGTTGGACAACGGCTTTTTCCTCTTGCTCGAAAACAATTCTTTTAGCTCTCCTGTAGGCTGTTTGCATTATTCCTTTTACGACAATTTAAAACAGGTAGAAGAAATGATCATTCAAGAACACGAACAGATTCAGTGTGTAAGTAGTCAATTACCCCTTCCCAATGCCATTGCGCTCGGCAAAGCACAACAGCCCGAATTATGGGATTATGCCGATGGAAGGGATACCCTTGATTTTTTATTAAAATTGTGAGCAAATTGTTAAAAAAGTAGGAGAAATATTTCCACATTAACATCTGATATTTTAATGGATATGATGATATTTGTATCATTATAAAATTAGCAATGAAAAAACACAATTTTAGCGCAGGACCTTCTATTCTCCCTGCCCCAGTAATGGATAAAGCTTCCGCCGCTGTACAAGAACTCGATGGCATCGGATTATCGCTTATCGAGATTTCACACAGAAGCAAAGAATTTGTCGCCATTATGGATAAAGCACAAGCCTTAGCTTTATCATTGACTGGTTTAACAGACAAAGGCTACCAGGCTTTATTTTTACAAGGTGGAGCAAGCACCCAGTTTTTAATGGCCGCTGCCAATTTGATGAAATCCAAAGCGGGTTACATCAACACTGGAGCTTGGTCCGACAAGGCGATCAAAGAAGCAAAGCGTTATGGTGAAGTGGTTGAAATTGCATCTTCTAAAGAAGCTAATTTTAATTATATCCCAAAAGATTATACACTCCCTTCCGATTTAGATTATTTGCACATCACTACCAATAACACCATTTTCGGGACTCAGTTTCATGAATTACCCCAAACGGATGTTCCCTTGATAGCAGACATGAGCTCCGATATTTTTTCGCGGGAATTTGACTATTCTGCCTTTGATTTGTTTTATGCAGGAGCACAAAAAAACATGGGGCCCGCAGGAACCACTTTAGTAATCGTTAAAGAAAGTCTTTTGGAAAAAATGAACAAAGACGTTCCTTCCATGCTTTCTTATGGCGTTCATGCCGATAAAGGAAGCATGTTCAACACCCCTCCCGTTTTTGCTGTCTACACCTCCATGCTTACCTTGGAATGGTTGCAAGAAAAAGGGGGAATCTCAGCCATTCAACAACACAATGAAGTAAAGGCAAAACTGATTTACGATGAAATCGATCGTAATTCTGCCTTTGAAGGCTTTGCCGCAGCAGAAGACCGTAGCTTTATGAACGCTACTTTTAACCTGGCGGAAGGTGTTGACGGTGCAGCATTCGACGAACTTTGGAACCAAGCCAATATCAGCGGACTCAAAGGACACCGATCTGTAGGAGGTTATCGCGCTTCCATATACAATGCCCTCCCCTAGAAAGTGCACAAAAATTAGTGGACGTAATGCAACAATTTGAAAAATCCTTATAATGAATATACTCGCCAACGACGGCATTTCTCAAAGTGGAATTGACGCTTTAGAAGCCAATGGGTTTAACGTAATAACTACCAATGTAGCCCAAGAACAACTCATCACTTATATCAATGAAAAACAAATTAGCGTTTTATTGGTTCGAAGTGCCACCACAGCCCGCAAGGAACTGATTGATGCTTGTCCGGATTTAAAAATCATAGGACGAGGTGGTGTCGGAATGGACAACATCGATGTAGATTATGCCCGTGAAAAAGGACTTCATGTCATCAATACTCCTGCCGCTTCTTCGGCATCTGTTGCAGAACTTGTTTTTGCACATTTATACGGAGGTGTTCGCTTTTTACACGACAGCAACAGAAACATGCCGCTAGAAGGAGAAAGCAATTTTAAAGGTTTGAAAAAAGCCTTTGCTAAAGGTGTGGAACTCCGCGGAAAAACCCTAGGCGTAATCGGATTTGGTCGTATCGGTCAAGAAGCTGCTAAAATTGGTTTAGGAATCGGTATGAATGTAATTGCTGCCGATAAATTCATGGAGACAGCCACCATTAAAGTGGCTTTGTTCAACGGAGAAAGCATAGCGGTTGAAATCAAAACGAAAGCCATGGAAGAAGTCCTAGCGGAAGCAGACTTTGTAACACTTCATGTACCGGCACAAAAAGATTATGTAATCGGAGAAGCTGAGTTTAATCAAATGAAAGATGGAGCTGCGATTGTGAATGCAGCCCGTGGAGGGGTCATCGATGAAGTGGCTTTGCTCAAAGCCTTAGACAGTGGAAAACTTTCTTTTGCTGGCTTAGACACTTTTGAGGAAGAACCCAAACCCGCTGTTCAAGTACTTATGCATCCAAAAGTATCGCTTACCCCACATATTGGTGCGGCAACAGGAGAAGCACAAGATCGTATTGGAGTCGAACTCGCAGAGCAGATAACTGCTATTTTGGGTTAATGGGATATTTCCATCGACTTAAAACAAAGTGGAAAGTAAAATCGAATTGGCAATTGGTCATCATTTTTGTGGTGTTTGCCATAACCGGTTCTAGTTCAGTCAAAGCTGGCCAACCCATACTTCACTACTAACACATTACCCCAGATACTTTTCAAGAAATGTTTCTGGGTAATAATGTGTATTGGGTATTGAGAATCGTTTTAATTTTTCCCGTGTACCAAGTAATGCTTTTGTTTTTTGGCACCCTCTTTTTTCAATTCCCTTTCTTTTGGGAATTTGAGAAAAAAATACTCCGTCGTATGGGCTTCAAGCGTTTTTTCCCTGAAGATTAATGCAAGGAAGCGGTAATGAGTTTTAGAAATTCATTCCGGGTTTCCGTTTCTTTAAAGGCACCTCGAAATCCTGACGTTGTGGTTGTGGAATTTTGTTTTTGAACCCCACGCATCATCATACACATGTGTGAAGCTTCTATAACTACTGCTACTCCTTGGGGTTGAAGCGTTTCGTTGATGCAATTTAAAATTTGCTCTGTTAAACGCTCCTGCACCTGTAATCGGCGGGAGAACACATCTACCACACGAGGAAGTTTACTCAAGCCCACAATATGGCCGTTAGGAATGTAGGCTATATGCGCCTTTCCAAAAAAGGGCAACATGTGATGTTCGCATAAAGAATACAATTCAATGTCTTTTACAATGACCATTTCATTATAATCTTCTCTAAACATAGCGCTTTGAAGAATCTGTTTAGGATCCATTTCATAGCCTTGAGTTAAAAATTTTATCGCTTTAGAAGCACGTTCTGGCGTCTTTACCAAGCCTTCGCGTTGGGTATCTTCTCCAAGTAAATTGATCACCTCAGAAAGGTGCGATTTGATTTCTTCAGTAATGGGTAGCGTATCGATGTTGAAATTGTCGTTCATATTTTTTCTTTTAATAGTTGTCGAAAGGATGCCTTGAGCTTGGTCAACTTAGGATTGATGACATAACTGCAATAAGGCTGCTCGCTATGAGCGTTGTAATAATTTTGATGTTCTACTTCTGCGGTATAAAAAGGCATTTCTGGAACAACTTCTGTCACGATCTTGTTGTCAAATACACTTTCTTGTAAGTCTTCGATCACACTAATGGCCTCTTTTTGTTGTTGTTCATCAGTGTAGAAAAGAGCAGAACGGTATTGGGTACCCACGTCGTTACCTTGTCGGTTCAAAGTCGTAGGGTCATGAGTAGAAAAAAGACATGCAGCAATTGGGTATAAGATATAATGGAAGGGTCAAATACAATTTTTACTCCCTCAGCATGCCCAGTGCGGCCGGTACAGATTTCGCGATAAGCTGGATTTTTGATTGTTCCCCCCATATAGCCAGAAGTTACTTCTAAAACCCCGTGTAAACGTTGAAACACTGCTTCTGTACACCAGAAGCATCCTCCCGCAAAATAAGCCATTTTAGTTGTCATATAGTCTGTTTAACAAATATATGTAATTAATGAACAAAACTTAGTTTTGTAGAAGTTTATTTTGTAAAATAATTCAAATCATAGAAAAAAGTTAAACGAAAAAACGAGAATTAAAAAATAAAAAATCCTTGTTTTTAATGTATTTTGCAAAAGAATGGAAACGATAATTCACGCTAAAAACCTCTACAAATCCTTTGGGGATCTAAACGTGCTCAAGGGCATCGATCTCTCCATAAAAAAAGGAGAAATTGTTGCCATTGTAGGACCTTCTGGAGCTGGAAAAACAACCCTTCTTCAACTTTTAGGAACCCTTTCAAAACCCGATGTAAATCCAGCAACCGAATTTCATATACAAGGGCAAGATATGCTCACCCTAAACGCCAAACAGCTAGCCGTTTTTCGAAATCAGTCCTTGGGCTTTATATTTCAGTTCCATGAGCTTCTCCCTGAGTTTACTGCCTTGGAAAATGTTCTTATGCCTGGCTTAATTCAAGGCAAAAAAAAGACCGCTCTTTTGGCCCGTGGAAAAGAACTTTTAGAACATCTCGGGGTAGCTCATCGTGCCAACAACTCCCCTACTACACTCTCGGGCGGAGAACAGCAGCGTGTAGCAGTGGCTCGTGCTTTACTGAATGCCCCTGAACTTATTTTTGCAGATGAACCCAGCGGCAACCTCGATAGTAAAAACGCCGAAGAACTTCATCGTCTTTTCTTTTCCTTACGAGATGAACTCAATCAGACCTTTATTATTATTACCCACAATTCGGAATTGGCACGTATGGCCGACCGAACCATTCAATTAGTCGACGGTAAAATCGTATCATGAATGCCCGCGAGTTAAAAGATTTTTTGGATGAAAAAGCAAGTCATTACGAAGCCTTTTCATTTATCAAAGACGACCCAATTTTAATTCCTCATCAGTTTTCTAAAAAAGAAGACATCGAAATCAGCGCTTTCTTAGTCGCCACCATTGCATGGGGAAACCGTAAAAGCATTATTAATAGTGGACAAAAAATGATGGCGCTGTTGGACCAATCCCCATACGACTTCGTAATTAACCATCAAGCATCGGATTTAAAATCGTTTGATAGCTTTGTGCACCGCACATTTAATGCTGACGATTTTCGGTATTTTGTTACAGCGCTTCAGTTTATTTACAATGAAAAAAAAGGATTGGAAGTACTATTCACCCCAAAAAAAGAAGATGAAAATACACAACTTACCATCCATCATTTCAAGAATACATTTTTCCAATTACCCCACCAACAGCGTACTCAAAAGCATGTTTCAGATCCACTAAAAGGTTCTGCAGCAAAACGCATCAATATGTTTTTACGCTGGATGGTACGTTCGTCTAAACAAGGAGTCGATTTTGGACTTTGGAAAGGAATTGAGCCGCGGTTACTTTCTTGTCCACTCGATGTGCATTCTGGCAATGTTGCCCGAAAACTAGGCCTGCTTCAACGCCAGCAAAATGATGCAAAAGCGTTGATGGAACTCGACACTTCTTTGCGGCAATTGGATCCTTTGGATCCAGTAAAATATGATTTTGCATTATTTGGTCTAGGGGTTTTTGAACAATTTTAGGCACTTACCAAAGAAGTTTTTGTATTTTTGAACAACAATTCTAAGGAAAGCGATTTCATTCAATGAACATTCTTTTAAAAGACGCCACTGTAGTAAACCCCCAAGGCGCTTTTCATTTTCAAAAAATTGACATTCATATTGTAGAAGGAACCATTGTTAAAATGGGCCCTAACATAAAGGTAAAAGCAGATCAAACTTATACGCAAAAAGATCTTCATGTTTCGATAGGATGGTTCGACCCTTTTGTTTCTTATGGTGAACCTGGTTATGAAGAAAGAGAAACCCTTGAAAATGGGCTAAGAACGGCTGCTTTCAGTGGTTTTACAGCTATTGGGTTACAACCCAATACGTTTCCGGTTATCGACAACTTGGCAAGCGTTGTTCACTTAAAGAATTTCTCCTCTTCACATGCTGCTGAAATCCACCCCATTGCGGCCTTTACAAAAGGACAAGAAGGAAAATTACTCACCGAATTTTTCGATTTAAAATCGCACGGTGCCATTGCCTTTGGAGACAATGAAAAAGCCATTGAAGATGCGGAATTATTAAAAACAGCCTTGTTATACGCCCAGCGTTTTGAGGGTCTCATTTGTTCCAAGCCACATTCCAAGTTCATTGGTCGTTCGGGAGTAATGCACGAAGGAAAAATGAGTACGCAATTGGGACTTGCTGGAATTCCCGCCTTAAATGAAGAATTGCAAATCCAACGCGACCTGGCCGTACTTAAATACACTGGTGGAAAACTTCACTTTCCTTGCATCTCTTCCAAAGGAAGCGTGGAATTGATCCGAAAAGCTAAAAAGGAAAAACTACATGTAAGTTGCTCTGTAGCCTTGGCCAACCTTTGCTATACCGATAAAATGCTCGGTGATTTTGATACTGATTACAAACTGTTTCCACCTCTGAGAGGCGAAGAAGATTGTGAGGCACTCAAAAAAGGAATTATGGACGGAACCATCGAACTCGTTACCACCCACCATCAGCCGTTAAATACTGAACTTAAAGCAGTTGAGTTTGAGCAAGCTGCCTTTGGATCCATTGGTTTAGAAGCAGGTTTTGGTGTACTAAACACCCTTTTGCCTTTAGAGAAAATTATTGCATTATTGACCAAAAGCAGACGTTTGTTCCAACTTGAAGAACCGACGATTGTAGAGGGTGCCAAAGCTAATTTGACCCTTTTCTCTCCCAACGGTTCGGGAAAATTCAGTTCTGAAAATATTTTATCCTCTTCAAAAAATTGCGCTTTTATCAATCACCCAACCCAAGGAAAAGTGTGGGGTACTCTTTTGGGTGAAAAAGCAAGCCTTTTATGAAAGCTGCCGCTCTACCCCTTCTCGATTATCGCGTAAGAAAACCAAAAAACAGCGACCAAAGTCCGCAAATCCTTTTCTTGCTTCATGGCTATGGAAGTCATGAAGAAGATTTATTTGGTTTTGCCGAGTACCTCCCTGCTCATTTTCTTATTATTTCGCTCCGCGCCCCGCTATCATTGCCTTTTGGAGGATACGCTTGGTATTCCATTAACTTCAATGAAACCCAAGACAAATGGAGCGATACGGGCGAGGCCATTGAAGCCCAAAAAATCATTTTACACAATATCGATTATCATTGCAAGCAATTTGGCTTGGATAACCAAAAAGTAAATCTTTTAGGTTTTAGTCAAGGTGCGATTTTAAGTTGGGCGATGGGCTTGAGTCATCCCGAAAAAATTGATCGACTCATAGCGCTCAGCGGATACATCAATGAAGATATTTTCACTTTTGCTGAAAAAAACCTCAGTAATCTTCGCTGCTTTACAAGTCATGGAATGCAAGATGCCACCTTGCCAATCGCCTGGGCGCAAGAAGGTATAAAAACACTTCAAGCGCATGGTATGAACATTAAACTTCACGAATATCCAGCAGGACACGGAGTGGCACCAGAAAATTTCTCGGATTTATTGAAGTGGCTCAACGAGAATCCTTAATTACGAGGATATACCAACTGCTCAATGACATCCAATTTTACTTCTCCCTCACGAAGGGAATAACGAATTAACAATTCCCCCAATAGGTACCGTCAGAAAAATCGGCAATAAGCCATTTATGGTTGAGTAACTTCACTTTGTTGATTAAAAATTTTCCCTCAAAACCTGGATAAGCCACCAAGGGATTGTCGCCTTGTGCAACGTTACTTTCATAAACCTTGTCCTTTACTTTTGAAAGGATATCTTCTACCGCTTCTTCAGAAAAGTAATTTTCTGCATCTTGATTGCGATTGAAAGAGAAATAAACATCCTCATCGTATGCCGACTGCAATTGGGATAATTCCGCTTTTAGCGTTTTAATTTCCTCCTGCTTTTCTGCAATAGCAGCGGCTTGATAGCCAACCACCTTATTGCTATTGGTGATTTGAAAAATCAAAATAAGAACAGAAAAGACAAACAAATACAGAATGATTTTATTTTTCATTTGAATTTAGATTTAGTGTTAGGCCGTCATAGGCTAAAAAAACATTTGACGGTAAGCTTTTTTTCAACTTCCGCATGAAAACCGAGCAAATGGCTAATGTGCGTTAGATATGCTTTTTTGGGTTGTAAAACCTCAATTAAGTGCAAGGCTTCCTCAAGATTTAAATGCGAGGGATGGGCTTCGATCCGAAGTGCATTTACCACCAATACATCGAGCTGTTTCAGCTTTTCCATTTCCTTTTCGGCAATGGTTTTTACATCAGTGAGGTAGGCGAAATTTTCTATTCGATAGCCCAAAACAGGTAAATTATTATGCATCACTTCAATGGGCATAATCGATTTCCCTTCTACGGTAAAAGGCGCCGTAGAATCCACTTTTTGAACATCAACAGAAGGCGCACCGGGGTATTTATTTTCATCATTAAAAATATAATCAAAACGCCGCTTTAAGGATTGATGAACCCGATCACTCATCCACATTTTAATGTTGCCTTGTCGAAAAAAGAAAGGGCGGATATCGTCGAGACCGGCTGTGTGATCGGCATGCTCGTGGGTAAACAGAATTCCGTTGAGATGAGCTGGGTTTTCACGCAGCATTTGCGCTCTAAAATCGGGACCACAGTCAACCACTACATATTTATTTTCCCAAGAAAGCGCAATGGAAACGCGCATTCGCTTGTCTCTAAAATCGGAACTTAAGCAAACTGGGTGCTTACTTCCTATGACAGGAATCCCCTGAGAAGTACCTGTTCCGAGAAATATCACTTTAAACATGATTTCAAAGGTAAGTTTTGTCAATAGATTCTACAATCTTTGTAGATTTGAATAATAAACTATATCGCAATGTCAAAAGCACTTCCCGGAGAAATTGAACTGGAAAATCGTCCATCAATAGAAGCTAAAGCTTTGAGGATCAATCTCAACAAACACATTTATGGTACGTTTGCGGAAATTGGCGCCGGACAAGAAGTTGCTCGCCATTTTTTTCGATCGGGTGGCGCTTCAGGAACCATAGCTAAAACCATTAGTGCTTACGATAAAAATTTTAGTGATAACATCTATGGCGAAGAAGACGATCGCCGCTATGTTACAGAAGCACGTTTAAATAAAATGCTTCGCTATGAAATGGAATTGCTGGAAGAACGTTTGCCACGGAATGACAATCCCAACAAAATGTTCTTTTCCTTTGCCAATACGGTAGCGACCATTGATTTTGCAAAAAAGTTTAAAGGCCACGGATGGCTGGGAATTCGCTTCCAAACTCAGCCCGATGAAGATTTTAGTGAGATTACGCTTCATGTACGTTTCCACCAAACCGAAGCGAGATTGCAGCAGGAAGTCATTGGTGTTTTGGGTGTAAACCTTATTTACGGTGCTTTCTACAAACACGAACAACCTAAAAAACTCTTACGCTACTTGTACGACCACATTGATAGTGATGCCTTAGAAATTGACACCATCAATTTTAAAGGGCCGCTGTTTAAAAATGTAGACAACCGTTTAATGAGCCTTCAATTGGTGAAAAATGGAATGACGGATGCCGTTATGTTCAATCCAGAGGGGCAAAATGTACTCCCCGCAAGAGAACTTTATAAGAAAAATATCTTAACACTTCGTGGGAGTTTCCGACCCGTAACTATGGTAAACATTGATATGTTTGAAAAAGCACTCGATGCCTTTATACAAGAACCTGGTGTGGATGAAAACAAAACCCTGGTTATTTTTGAAATTACCCTTTCCAACCTACGAGCGGAAGGTGAAATTGATGAAAAAGACTTTATGGACAGAGCAAAATTACTCTGCTCTTTGGGCCATATTGTTATGATATCCAATTTTAAAGAGTACTATAAACTTGTTGACTATCTCTCACAATACACCAAAAAACAACTTGGGTTGAGTATGGGGGTCAATAACTTTGTCGAAATTTTTGACGAGCAATACTACGAAGATTTAGGAGGAGGGATTTTGGAAGCTTTTGGAAAAATGTTTTACAACAATCTCAAGGTATACCTCTACCCCATGAAAAACGAAAATGGGCAAATCATTAATAGCACCAATCTTAAACTGCATCCACGAATGAAGGATTTCTACAAGTTTTTTAAATACAATGGAAAAGTGGTGGATATCTTTGATTTTGAAGAGAATTACTTGAACATATTTTCAAGAAAAATTCTAAATAAAATTAAAAACAAAGAAAATCAGTGGGAAGAACACTTGCCAGAAGGAATTGCCGAAGCCATTAAAAATGACAAAATGTTTGGTTATAAAGAGGACTAGGACAACGTCCTCTATGAGCTACTTATACCAAATCTAAAATCTGAGCGGCGTGCGCTTTTGTTTTTACTTTTTCAATCACGTGTTCAACCACTCCGTTTTCATCCACTAAAAAGGTCATGCGGTGTATTCCATCGTATTCTTTTCCCATGAATTTTTTTGGTCCCCATACCCCGAAAGCCTCGATCACTTCTTTGTTTTCATCGGCTAGAAGTGGAAAAGGAAATTCGTATTTGGCTGAAAAGTTGCGTTGCTTTTTTTCACTGTCTGCACTTACCCCCAATAAAGAAAAACCTGCATCTTGCAATTCTTTATAATGGTCTCTTAAATCACATGCTTCTGCAGTACAACCAGGGGTACTTGCTTTGGGATAAAAGAATACAACTAACTTTTTCCCTTGATAATCACTCAATTGTTGGGTGTTTGCACGATCGTCTGTCACGGAAAACGAAGGCACTTTGTCACCTGCTTTTAATGGGTTCATAGCTTATTTTTTTTTCTAAATTACAACAAGAAAAAGGAAGCAAAAAGCAAATGACAAAAAAAAAGAAAAAGTTCAATATACAATTGATACGCTCAACGCATTATATCCAGAAATCCCAATTCCACTCGACCATTCGGACCCCTACACCCTTCTGATTGCAGTTTTAATGTCCGCACAAAGCACAGACGTTCGCGTAAATCAAATTACACCGCTGCTCTTTAAAAAAGCAAAAACACCCTCGGAAATGGTGAAATTGAGTGTGGAAGAAATTAGAGACATTATTCGTCCGGTTGGGCTCTCCCCTATGAAAGCAAAAGGGATTCATGGCTTGTCTGAACTTTTACTGGAACACCATAACGGAGAAGTACCCAAAACCTATGAAGAACTCGAGGCCCTTCCTGCTGTTGGACATAAAACTGCAGCCGTTGTAATGGCACAGGCCTTCAACATTCCTACTTTTCCAGTCGACACTCATATTCATCGATTGCTATATCGCTGGGGGTTTAGTAGCGGAAAAAATGTAGTTCAAACCGAGCGCGATGCTAAACGGCTTTTTCCTGAAGCCTGCTGGAATGATTTACATCTTCAAATCATATGGTACGGAAGAGAGTATTCTCCTGCACGCGGTTGGGATTTAGAAAAGGATATCATCACCAAAAAAATTGGGAGGAAAAGCGTTATCAACGCTTACTTTAAAAAAGAAAAAGAAATAAAAAGATGAGTTTTAAAAAAAGGGCTATTCCGACTCTTTTTTAGATTCCTTCTTGTTTTTTGAAGACGTTTTGCTCATTGCTTTTGAAAAAGCCAAAATACGCTTGATTGTCAAATCGCTAGGACCGACAGGATTGGTTTCAGAAAGTTCTTTTGAGTATCGTTGCTCCATATATTGCTGTTATGTATCTATAACGCACTATTGGAACAAAAATTATCTTAAGCCGATAAAATTATTTGATTTTCCTCTACCAGCTTTCTGAGATTGATGATGGCATAACGCATACGCCCAAGAGCAGTATTGATACTCACTCCTGTTGTTTCTGCTATTTCTTTAAAACTCATGTCTTTGTAAAGGCGCATGGTCAAAACATCTTTTTGGTCGTCGGGAAGTTCAACGATTAATTTTTGTAAATCTTCCACCACCTGATTTTCTATCAAACTGCGTTCTGCATTGGGTTCTCCATCGCTGATGAGTTGAAAAATATCGTATTCATCGGTGTTGTCAAAGGTAGGAATACGGTTGTTTTTTCTAAAAAAGTCAATCACTAAGTTATGTGAAATGCGCATCACCCAAGAAAGGAACTTTCCTTCTTCATTATAGATCCCTCTTTTCAAGGTCTTAATTACCTTAATAAAGGTTTCTTGGAAAATATCCTCTGCAGTGTCTCTATCGAACACTTTTGAATAAATAAAATTGTAGATTTTGAGTTTATGACGCAAAATAAGCACTTCTAATGCTTGTTCATTTCCGTCGATATACGCACTAACTAGAGAAGCGTCATTTGCTTTTTGAAGTGATTTCATACCAAACACTTTAAACCCAAGGGGTTGTTGAAAATCCGTTAACTGTTTAAAGTAAAATTGTGTATAGGCAAATGACTTTGTTCTTTCAAAGATATAAAAATATTTGATAACACAATAACAAAAGATTTATTGTACTGTAAATGAAATTTTATGAAGAACAGCAGAGATATATTGTATATTTATAGCTTCCTATTCGAAGTATGAAAAAGATTAAATCGCTCTCTCCCAAAAACTATATTATCATTTTAGGAGCAAAATTGCATAACCTAAAAAACATTGATGTAGCCATCAAACGCAATAGCCTCACGGTAATTACAGGCTTATCGGGTTCTGGAAAATCTTCCCTTGCTTTCGATACCCTTTATGCCGAAGGACAACGTCGTTATGTAGAGAGTTTATCGTCTTATGCAAGGCAATTTATGGGGCGATTAAACAAACCCAAAGTAGACCAAATCAAAGGGATTGCGCCTGCCATTGCAGTAGAGCAAAAAGTAAATTCCACCAATCCGCGTTCCACAGTAGGGACCAAAACAGAAATTTACGACTACCTTAAGCTATTGTATGCACGTATTGGGGAAACCTACTCTCCTACTTCGGGTGATTTGGTAAAAAAAAATACGGTGGGCGATGTCGTGGACTTTATCCTAACTCAAAAAGAAGGCGAAAAATTGCTTCTCCTCACTCAGCCTAAAGTTCAAAGCAAAAGAACACCTAAAGAAGTACTTGAAATACTTCAGCAACAAGGATTCGCTAGGATTCTTACCCCGGAAGGCGTTCAACGGATGGACCGACTAGAAAAAGTCCCCAAAACATTTGAGCTCATCATCGATCGAGTTGTGGTGAGAAAAGAAGATGAAGATTTTAAAAACCGACTCGCCGATGCGGTAGATGTGGCCTATTTCGAAGGAAATGGCTATTGTGAAGTCCTTCAACTTTCCACCGAAAAACGCACTCCTTTTTCCAATCGCTTTGAAGCTGATGGACAAGCGTTTTTAGAACCCAATGTGCATTTATTCAGCTTTAACAACCCTTATGGAGCTTGTGAAAAATGTGAAGGCTATGGCGATATCATTGGTATTGATCCTGAGCTTGTTATTCCCAATACTGCCCTTTCGGTATATGAGGAAGCTATTGCTCCCTGGCGGGGAACAGGATTTAAAAAATACTACACCACCTTGGTGAATTCTGCCTACCAATTTGATTTCCCTATACACAAACCCTATTTCGAACTGAATAATGAGCAGAAGAATTTGTTGTGGAACGGAAACAGCTATTTTAAAGGATTGCATCATTTCTTTAAAAAATTAGAAGCAAAAAATTACAAAATTCAAAATCGGGTATTGCTTTCGCGCTATCGTGGAAAAACGCGATGTGACGCTTGTCATGGCACCCGACTAAGAAAAGAAACTGCCTACATAAAAATCAATGGGAAAAGCCTCCCAGAACTTCTCGATATTTCTTTAGATGAGGTGGCCTCCTTTTTTCAAAACGCAAGTTTTACCAATCACCAACAGGAGGTGGCCGATCGACTTTTGACTGAAATCAATACCCGATTGAATTATATGCAAGATGTGGGCTTGGGCTACCTCACATTAAACAGAAAATCGAATACATTGTCAGGCGGAGAATCGCAACGTATAAATTTGGCCACTTCCCTGGGAAGTAGTTTAGTGGGATCCATGTACATTTTAGATGAACCAAGTATTGGCCTACACTCCAGAGATAACGATCGACTCATCAAAATTCTAAAACACCTCAAAAACCTTGGGAACACCGTCATTGTTGTTGAACACGACGAAGAGATTATGCAGGCTGCCGATGAAATTATTGATATTGGCCCCGAAGCTGGAAGCTTAGGCGGCGAAGTTGTAGGGCAAGGAAATTTAGAAGAGCTTTTACAACACAATACACTTACTGCAAACTACTTAAGCGGAGATAAGGAAATTGCAGTTCCAGAAAAACGCCGACAAGGATTCGGAAATATTTTAATTAAAGGGGCTAGAGAAAACAACCTTAAAAACATTGATGTTGATATCCCGCTCAACACTTTTACCGTAATTACAGGGGTTTCTGGAAGTGGAAAAAGCACCCTGGTAAAGAAAATCCTTTACCCTGCACTACAACGCCATTTAGGTGTGTTTGTCGATAAACCCGGACAGTTTTCTTCCCTAGAAGGGGATTTTAGTCACATTAAAAATGTGGAATACATTGACCAAAATCCGATTGGAAGATCGTCTCGTTCCAACCCTGTTACTTACCTAAAAGCCTATGATGATATTCGCGCGCTTTTTGCAAAACAGACCTTAAGCAAAATGAGAAAGTTTGAACCCAAGCACTTCTCATTTAATGTCGATGGAGGTCGTTGCGACCATTGCAAAGGCGAAGGGAGCGTTACCATCGAAATGCAATTTATGGCTGATGTGGTTTTGCCTTGTGAACACTGTAAGGGGAAACGATTTAAAAAGGAGATTTTAGAAGTGAAGTTTGAAAACACCTCCATTGACCAAGTACTCGAAATGACGGTAGATGATGCCATTGCGTTTTTCTCTCAACACCAACAAGAAAAATTAGCTTTAAAACTAATGCCGCTAAAGAATGTGGGATTAGGCTATGTAACTTTGGGTCAATCCTCGGCCACCCTTTCTGGTGGAGAAGCCCAGCGAATAAAACTAGCTTCCTTCATTGGAAAAGGCGATCGGAAAGATAAAATCTTATTTATTTTTGACGAACCCACAACCGGGTTACACTTTCACGATATCAATAAACTCATTGTTTCTTTTGAGGCCTTATTAGCGAAAGGGCATTCCCTCTTGGTGGTAGAACACAACATTGATTTAATCAAATGTGCCGACCACGTAATTGATTTAGGTCCAGAAGGAGGAAACCAAGGTGGAAGCCTGGTTGGACAAGGAAGACCAGAAGAAATTAGTGAAATTAAAACCTCCTACACTGGCTTTTATTTGAAGAAAAAATTGAAATAAACCAAAATGGCACGATAGTTGTTTTATCACTAATAAATTTGATTTTCGTAATTGAATTATTTTGGTTTCTATGATTTTGTTTAATTAGAGTCTGTATTCCTAACTACAGACTCTAATTTTTTTATGCCCTTATCCATCAATGCATTTATGTTATCAGAAAGTTTAAATTGATAGCTAAAAAACAAATACAACAGGGAGGTCAATCCCCCTTTAATGACCATGTTTACAAGGGGTTCAAAGGGAAGTTGCCAGAAATAAAAGGGCACCAATAAAACGGTAATTAGCATTAGAATAACCAAACTGTCTTTTCCCCAAGGAACGATCTTATAAGCCCACCAAACAAAGGCTACTTTGATTAAATTGAAAACAGTAATCACCAAAAAAGTAGACAACGCTGCCCCTACAAATCCAATTTCACTAATGAATACGAGGTTTAAGCCAATCACAGCAGCGGCAGAACCTATCGAAAGAAAAGGCACCACGTAATAGTATTTTGAATTGGTGATAATGTTATTGGTGCATCCAATCAATGCTGAAATCAATTTTGTAGAAGAAATATAAAACACCACGGGTATGGCTAACACAAAACCTTCTTTTGCGTTCAACTGATAGATGAGTGCGTATAAATCGTGGATATTCGAATTGATAAGCACAAAAAACAACCCAGAAACCAACAGCAAATTGGTACTACTCTTTCTGAGTAATTGCTTTAATCCTAGCCTGTCGTTTTTGTTTAAGGCCTCTGCCACCATAGGGCTTACAATTTGAAACAAAGCGCGTCCAGGTGCATCAATAATTGCAGCAATAAAAATGGCCACTTTATAATAGGCAACATACTGTTCTTCTACCAACTTCCCTAGCATACTTGCGTCGATATCAATAATTACACTCGCTCCAAAAGCGGATAAAAAGATGAGCAGTGTATAAGACAGCAAGGAAGAGGTGTTTGTTGGGAATTCAAAATGAATTTTAGGAGTGTACAACCACAAACTGTAGCCCATCATTATCAGCAATCGAAGTACGTACCCCACAATAAGGGCATTGATAAACCCACTAAAATCGAGCCACTGCATAAAATAGGCCACTAGCAATACAAAAATCAAAACCCGTTGGTAAACTTCCTTCATAAAGTTTCCAACTACGGTGCGCTTTTGAACCCGCGACCAACTGTAGA
The DNA here is from genome assembly GCA_038143215.1 of Candidatus Arcticimaribacter sp. Classification (GTDB taxonomy): domain Bacteria; phylum Bacteroidota; class Bacteroidia; order Flavobacteriales; family Flavobacteriaceae; genus Arcticimaribacter. The sequence continues at coordinate 326,175 of JAYQLP010000004.1, forward strand.
AAATTTCAAAATAAGACGTGGTAACAGCAATCACAAAAATGAGATAAATGTAGGCTGCTAAGCCAGGGTTTTTAGACGATAAATAGGTTGAAATTTCGGTATAATAAAAAGAAAAGAAAAGGGCTGAAGGAACGATTATACACAAAGGCAAAAGCACCGAAAACAACAAAAGCTTATCTTTTTCTTTTGTGGAAGAGGCTGCTGAAAAATATTTTATAACCGTATGTTGCAAACCAAATGAAAAAATAGGCTGAAGAATATTCGATTGCGCCAATAAAATTATAACAATCCCATAGAATTGCACCCCGATGATTCTGGGGTACAACACCACCGTATTCAGCGCACCGATGGCAAAAGCCCCAATCACACTCAACACATTTAAAAAGGATTGCTTTACTACATTACTCATTACTGGTTTTCTTTATAAAAAGTCCAACTTGCAACACTCACAAGAAACAACAAAAGAAGAATTGCCCCCAATTGAACATACCCCCCTGTTGAATAATTTCTGGTGAAAAAGTGAAGGCAACTTCATGTTTTCCTTTAGGAAGGTAAAGGCCTCGCAACAGAAAATTGACAGGGTAAATTTCAGTTGGATTACCATCGATAGTGGCTTCCCACCCATTTTTATAATACATTTCTGAAAACACCACAAAAGACTCCTCGGCCGAATTAATTAGGTACTTTTTATGTTCAGGATGATTTTCGACCAAACGAATGGTCGCTTCTTCATCTGGGGTGTATTGGTCGGGAATTTCCAAATGATCTGTTTCTACAAGTGCCGTAGTCTCAAAATCAGTGGCGTTTAAAGCCGCATAAAGATCATTTGGATTTGGCTGGGGAAGTAAACGATTTACAAACCAAGCAGGACCATAATTCTCGGGGTTTTGCACTGCCTGGGTTTCCCCATCTTCGTTTTGCAACAACACGTATTTTACGTTCAACAAATTCAAAAGCTGACTGGCTTGTTTGGCTTGCATGAGGTAAATAAACGCTTCAAATCGTCGCGGCTTTGCACCATGATATCCACCTATTGCGTTGTGATGGTAGGCTGTTCGGGCCCCTTGTAAACCTAAAGCAGGTTCATAAACCCTATAATGGGTGGTGTCATTTTTAATGGAAAGATCGGCTGATGAAGCAGCAAAAGACTGCATTTTTTGCCTAGGAAAAACAAACAAGTCGTCGTTGCGATAGCGTGCATTGATTTGCAAAAGGTCGATGACCAAAAGTACCCCTACCCCTAAAAGGGTCATAGAAGCAGATAAACGTTTTAGCGTAAAAAGAAGTAAAAATCCTCCGGCTAGACCAACAAATACCATCGCACGAATGACATCTGCGGAATACAAAGCGATGCGTTCTTCTCGTATAAGTGCCATTAACTGCTCTCCAAAAACGGAGGTATAGTAGGCATCATTTCCGCCCGAAAAAGAAAGCGCATACTGTGCAAAATACAACACTCCCAACAGCCCTAAAACGAAAATTACCGCTTTCTTTAACGCGTCTTGCGCTACTTTCGCACTGCTTTGAAGCAATGCTTTCAATCCGAAAATACCTAAAACGGGAAGACAAAATTCAAGCACAACCTGGATGGAAGAAACCGCTCTGAATTTGCTATACATCGGGAAATAGTCAATGAATACCTGGGTTAAAAAGGGGAAATTTTTTCCCCATGAAAGCAAAAGAGAAAAAAGAGTACCGGCATACAACCAATATATGGTGCTGTTTTTAGGTAAGCACAAAGTCAAAGCCGCTAAGAAAAACAGGACAATTCCAATGTAGGCCGGAGCTTCTAAAATTGGTTGGTCGCCCCAATAAGTTGGCGCATTTTGAACAAAATTTGAAGCTTGTGAACGACTTACTCCGCCTTGAATTAGAGCTTTGTATAAATCGGAATTTCTCCCCACGTCTTCTCCAGAACCCCCTCCCATAATTCGAGGGACAATTAAATTAAAGCTTTCGAAAATGCCATAGCTAAACTGTGTGATATAATCATAAGAAAGACCATCTCTAGGTGAAATAGGGTTTCCTTGTTCATCGATGGTAAGTTCACTTTTTCCTCGTGTAGAAAATTGAGTGTACTCAGAAGTAGCCAGTAAACTGGTTGCATTGAGCGATAATGCGAGAAGTCCAGCAGCAACAAGGTGTATTATTTTTTTACCCCCTTGTGCAAACGAAGACGAACGGTAGTATTCCCACAACTGAAAAGCCACGTAAAGACCTAACAGCAAAAGCATATAATAGGTTATTTGGTAATGGTTGGCACGAATTTGCATTGCCATGGAAAAAGCAACAAAAACTATCCCCCAAAGGGATTTGTTTTTAAACAAATAATGCACTGCTGCAAAAACAAAAGGCATATAGCCCAACGCCTGCGCTTTGGTATTATGTCCAACTTGAATTATAATAAAAAGATACGTGGAAAGTCCGTAGGCCAACGCCCCAATAACAGCGTATGGAATAGGAAAACGAAAGGAAATAAAAAAACATACGCCCCTAGGAAATAAAGGAACATTAAAAAAGTGGGGCCCGGTAATAAACGAATCACCTTATGAACGGGTGTAAGTACATCAAAAGAGTATTTGGCACCAAGTTGATAGGTAGGCATTCCCCCAAAAGCATTATCAATCCAATAGAGTTCTTCCCCATTCGCTTGGCGTTCTTCCTGCAGTTGCCGTGCCATTCCTGCGTATTGCACACTGTCCGATTGAAGCAATTCTTTCCCTTGCAATACAGGGTAAAACAACACCAAAGACAGAAGGGCAAAGCCAACTAGAACGAGGAGATGCTGATAATCAAGTTTTGAAAAAATTGTGCTAATTAAGTTCTTCATAATCAATGTATTCTCCCAAATCTTCTGTGCTGGATTTCGATTTTTTTGAAGGCTGAGGGGAGGGTTGTTCTTGGGCTACTTTCTCTGCTTTTTTTTGAAGCGATTTGAATAAATAGAGAAGTAAGAAAGAAAAAATCTGTCTTCGAAAGATAATGAAAACAAGTAAAATGGTAAGAAAAATCATGCGTCTTGATGGGAATAAAAATGCAATCTAAATTTAAGAACAATAAACGATAAAATCTTTTTCAAGTCCTTAAAATGCTAGCATATTTTTTAAAAAGCTACTATCTTGCTTTAAAATCCAGTCTCGATGTTCCGCCCATTGCTTTCTCTACTCTTCTTTCTTACTCTTCATTCATTATTTGGGCAATACACCGATCAAATTAACTCCAATCGCCCAGGGGCTTCCATAGGCGCTTTTTCTGTAGGCCGAAGGGTAATTCAGTTTGAAGCTGGAACGGAGTACCGACAGTACAAACACGCGGGCTACAACAATTCTAAAATTGAAGGAAAAATCGGATTTTTTGCGCTGCGCTATGGTTTTCTAAAAGAACAACTAGAGCTTACTGTCGAGGGTATTTATCAACTCGATCAACTGGAAAACAGACTAAGTACACCAGCCTATAACTATAAACGAGAAGGATTTTTAGCGAGTCATGTAGGGCTTAAGTATTTGATTTTTGACCCTTTTAAAAGGGAGGTTGAAGCCAATGTATACAGTTGGGATGCCAACAATAAATTCAGATTGAGGGATTTGGTGCCGGCAGTATCGCTGACTTTGGGTGCCAATTTTAATTTTGACAACACCAACCCCTACCCTTATGGAAATGTATTCTCTGCCCTATACAAGCCCATATTCTATAAAAACTTAGGTGTGCTTCCCGAAAGCGAACCCCTTGTAAGTGGGAGGGCTACTTTAGCTACCCAATCCCATTTTTTTGGCACTTGGGTATTTATCACCAATTTCACCTACAACCGAATTCTGACCGATTACCCTGAAATGAATTATATCCTTACGCTGACCCACACCATAAATCCCCTCTGGTCAATTTATTTGGAAACACAGGGCATTTCTGGGGAAAAGTACGTCGATCAAATTTTTCGGGTTGGAGCGGCTTACTTGCTCACCGACGATATTCAAATCGAAACCACCCTCGGTGCCAATAGCAAAGATACGCCCTCCATCTTTTTTGTCAACGCAGGAGTTTCCTATCGCTTGGATTTTCATAAAGACATCGATCCAGAGAAAAAGAAAGAAGAACGCTTGATGAGGAAAGAAGAAAAAGGAATTAAAAAAGGGGCTCGAAAAGCAGAAAAACAAAATAAAAAACGCAACCGAAGAGCTCGAAGAAATTAACACGGAATGATTGAAATAAAAGAAATTTCGACAACAGAGGAAATGGAGCAATTTGTTTCTTTCCCCTTTACCCTCTACAAAAACCATCCCTATTGGGTGCCCCCCATTGTAAAGGAAGAACTGGAGGTACTAAACAAAGACAAAAATCCCGTTTTTAAAAATGCTGGTGCTGCCTTTTTTCTCGCCTACAAAAACGGTGAAATTGTTGGGCGAATAGCTGCGATGATCAATTGGATTGAGGTTAAAGAACTCAATAAAAACAAAGTGCGTTTTGGCTGGTTTGACACCATTGACGATATCGAAGTAACCCAAGCCTTGATGAGTGCGGTGGAAGATTTCGGTAAAAAAAACAAAATGAGTTTTGTGGAAGGTCCCGTGGGCTTTTCCAATTTAGACAAAGCGGGAATGCTGGTGGAAGGATTTGAAGAAATGAACACAATGATTACCCATTACAACTACCCTTATTACAGTCAACATATGGAGGGATTGGGACTACAAAAACTAGCGCAATGGGTGGAGTATGAAATCAAAATTTCTTCGTTTGAAGATTCACCCGAAAAAGTGCGCCGTTTTGGAGAACTTATGTTGAGTCGCTACAAACTAAAAGTGCTGCATTTCACCAAAACAAAACAGCTTCTCCCCTATGTAGATCAGATGTTTACATTGCTTGAAGAAACCTATAATAAGCTGCAAACGTTTGTCCCTGTGCAGCCCTATCAAATTAAGCATTACAAAGAAAAGTATTTTCGTTACATCCATCCGGAATTTATCAAATGTGTGGCCGATGAAAAGGGAAAACTTGTTGCTTTTGTTATCATTATGCCTTCTTTTACTAAAGCACTCAAAAAAGCCAACGGAAAAATGTTTCCCTTTGGGTTTTTACACGTTTTAAAAGCGCAATATTTCAATAACCGAGCATCGTTTTATTTGATTGGCGTTCACCCCGACTATCAAAACAAAGGCGTTACGGCCGTTATTTTCAATGAAATACAAAAATTATTCAATAAAAAGGGGATTACAGAAGTAGAAACCAACCCCGAATTGGAAGAAAATGACTCCATCCAAAACATGTGGAAAAATTACGAACATCGCCTTCATAAAAAAAGAGCCACCTACACCAAAGCGTTATAATTATGCATCTAGCGAATGAAGACACAATTGTTGCCCTTTCAACTGCTGCCGGAAGCGGTGCCATTGCGGTAATTCGCCTTTCGGAAAAGACGCTATTGCGCAAACCGATGTGGTGTTTAAATCCAAATCAGGGAAAAAATTATCGGAGCAAAAAAGCCATAGCCTCCATTATGGCGATTTGTTCGACGGTGCGCAATTGATCGATGAAGTCGTTGTAGGCTTATTTAAAAATCCACATTCCTACACCGGGGAAGATGTAGTCGAAATTTCGTGTCATGGCTCGCGATTCATTCAAAAGAAAATTCTCCAATTGTTTACTCAAAAAGGAATTCGACCCGCAAAAGCGGGAGAATTTACCCTCCGGGCATTTCTCAATGGAAAAATGGATTTGAGTCAGGCCGAAGCCGTCGCCGACGTGATCGCTTCAGAAAATGAAGCTAGTCATCAAATTGCTTTGCAACAAATGCGCGGTGGAATAAGCACTGAAATTAAAGCCCTGAGGCAGCAGCTGTTGGACTTTGCTAGCCTTATTGAACTAGAACTCGATTTTGCAGAAGAAGACGTCGCCTTTGCCGATCGCAAGGCACTTAAAATGCTTTTGGAAAAAATCACTACGGTTTTAAAACAATTGTTGGATTCTTTTGCCCTCGGAAACAGTATAAAAAAAGGGGTACCCATTGCTATACTAGGGCCTCCAAACGCCGGGAAATCTACCCTGCTCAACGCTTTGCTAAACGAAGACAAAGCCATTATTTCTTCCATTGCAGGAACCACACGTGACAGTATCGAAGATGAAATTACCATCGATGGGATCGGTTTTCGGTTTATTGATACCGCAGGGATTCGCAAAACCGAAGATGAAATCGAAAAAATAGGGATTGAAAAAGCCTTTCAAAAAGCGGAATTGGCCGCTATTGTTTTGTACTTAATCGATGTGAATTCCCTCAACGATTCGCTAGCAGAGCATCAAAAACAATTATCTGAGTTAAAAGCGCAATTTCCCAACAAAGCCATTTGGGTGCTAATCAACAAAAAGGACTTAAGCCCCGCCATCAGTACGACTTCTTTTTCAGAATTTAAAACACTACCGATTAGCGCAAAAGAAAATCAGGGCCTCGATGAATTAAAAAAGGCATTGGTTGACCATTTGCAACTGCAAAACTACCAAGATGAAAGCATGATCACCAACGCTCGCCACTTCGCTGCACTAGCAAGTGGATTGGAAGAAATTGGTAAAGTACAGGAAGGACTTTCCACACAACTCAGCAGTGATTTATTGGCCATTGATTTGCGTCAGGCCCTCTATCACCTTGGAGAAATTTCAGGGGAAGTGTCTAACGATGAGCTACTCGGGAATATCTTTGCGAATTTCTGTATTGGAAAGTAAAGAACGTATTTCCAAACCTTACCCAAGCTTAATTTAGCACCAAAAGAATAGCATAAACGCGCGATAAAAAATTGTAGATTAGAGTCACTATAATTAGATGGTATGAGAATTGGATCTTGGCTATGTATTACATTATTGTTAGCTTCTTGTCAGCCATCGACAGTACCAGAAATCTATTCCCTATCCACATCTGTAAATCCCCCCAAAAGTTGCAGTATCTATCTTTCTGGTGGAGAATATAAAGCAGGTTCAACCATTACACTAAGTGCAAGGGCGAATCAAAATTATGTTTTCAGTTCCTGGAGTGGGGATGCCAATGGTGATGAGAATCCACTAAGCTTTGAGATGAATGTAAATAAAAATATAATTGCCAACTTTATTGGGGCTGATACCGATGGAGATGGCGTAACGGATGATATAGATCAAGATAATGGCACCAGAAGTGGCGCTCCAGTAGATGAAAATGGAGTGATGCTGAATCCGCTCTATTTGGATGAAAACGGAGTGACAATCAAAGCACAAGATTGGGCCTTCGTTGGAGATCGTGGAGAACTAAATGGGGAAGAATATACTATTGTTAGTCGTGCCCAATTGAGAAGTTTGGTTGTTAGCGGAGATGATGTCACCCGAGTTTGCACTTCTCGTTTGGTTCAACTGAACGGAATGTTCCGGGAGGCAACACAATTCAATCAAAATATACAAAGTTGGGACACTTCTAGCGTCACCAATATGTCTGCAATGTTTGAAAATGCAAGCGCATTTAACCAAGACATAAGCTACTGGAACACTTCAAATGTTACCGATATGGAAATCATGTTTAGTGGTGCAAGTGCATTTAATCAAGACTTATCGCGCTGGAATGTATCACGTGTCATCAATTGTACTGATGCATTAAATACGACTTCAAATTGGACACTCCCTAAACCCAACTTTACCCATTGTAGTCCATAACCAATAACAGGAGATATCAACCCAAATAGCATTTATAAAATATGAAAATCAAAATTAGCTTCCTTTTACTCTTTTGCAGCTTTGCCCTTTTTGCGCAACGCTTTGAAGTAGTGGGTTCGGTCTATAAGGGTGAAAACATCGATGTTCAGGGAGAAGTATTTGTGGATGTCACGAATCGAACGATTGAAATCAACATCAACGGTAGGGAGATGACCCTTCAAAAAATGACCTTTAAAAAAGGGGAAAAAGGAGAATTATTGTGCTACAAAGAAGGGGTCGAAACCAAACAAAGGATTGTGTTTTCTCCCAATAAAAACAGAAAAAGGGAGCTCGTAAGGGTTACCCATCTCATGCGATATACCGTGGTCCAAGGCTTTTCCAGAAACAGAAGCGAGGTCACCTACCACCTGATTAAAAAGCTTACAAAATAAACGGCTGAGGGAGAATCTTCTTTACAGAAAAAACCCTCAAAACCGTTTATAAATCAAAGGAGGTTCCCTTTATTGGCGTTGCTGCTTTTCGAGCACAGCCAAAATTTGCTTTAGAAGACGCGTTTGATCTTCCAAGTGATTGAGAAAAGCACGATCGGTAACTTTTTGCTCAGTAGTTCTGGTTTTGTTGTAATACTTCATTCGAATACAATTTAAAGGCCAAAAGGAATACAAAAAACAAATGCAAAAAATGAAAATAGAATCTTTGGGGATTCAAACACAACATAAACATTCGCTTTTCGATTCGATTTAGCGATAAAACTTATGTAACGATTGATTCGGGTGCGTTCTCTCCACCCGCGACTATATTTTTACTCCCAGTCCACACGGGAATCGTCCTAAGTTATAAAAAATGAAATCAAAAAAAAACCCTCCTAGAGATGTATTTTCTTTAATTCGCGGAGGCGCTTTCCTTTAAGCTTTTCAAAACGATTGTTAAAAAACTTATACATGTTGGTGTATTTATCGCGTGTGCCTTGGATATATCCTGGGCGAGCCGCTTCCCCTTGGCTAAACTTTTTTTTGGGGTACAGATAATAGTCTTCGCCCTTAAAATACCACTGCCCGTAGCGATAAATCCAAACATCCTTGCTTGCAAAATTCACTTCTTTGTAGACGCTACCCAGTAGGGCTTTATTGTCCGAAGTCACCATTTCATTGGTGTTCCCATTGTAATCTAGCATTACTGTTCTTGCTTTTCCATTGCTCGTTATGGTAGCTGCTTGAAAAGCGCCATAATAAAAAGGAGAGCCCTTTACCCCCTCCTCTGCGGTTTTGTTATTTATTTTTTCATTGACCGCTTGGGTATGGGTATAGCTCGCATCGCGCTGAGCAAAAAGCAGACACGAAAAGAGGAAGCAAAAAAGGGTGGAATAAAAACGCATTAATCTGGTATTTGTTCAAAAATAAGAAAGCTGACTGGAAAATCATCTCGACGAAAAGAAACGTTTATTCCTTTAAAAGAGCAATCAGCCGCTGCATCCAGTCCTCAAAGGCTTTTTCAGACTGATTATTGATCAAATAAAGAGGTGCAATTTCTTTAAATTGGGGATGCGCATCGAGGGCAAATTGAATGTCCTTAGCGAATTGACAAAATTTAGGATAGCTTTTAGAACCCAATCCCAAGACGCTAAACTCAATCGTATGGTTAGACTCAAAGATGGCCATTTTTTCAAAAAACAAACGAGCATTGTAAGGTGGCTCCCCTTCTCCATAGGTAGAAGTTAGGATGATGGTTTTCTGCAATTCGGGATAGCTTTTAAAATCATTTAAACGCGCAATCGCTAATGAAATCCCCAATTCGCTCTTAACCCGCTTTTTAAATCGCTTAGCAAAACCCAAAGTGGTTCCTGTTTCTGAACCGTATAACAACAAAATAGGCTGCTTCTTTTTGGCGCTCCATTTTGGCTTTAATAGCAACCAATTCGTTTTCGAAGCGACTTTTAATCCAGAAAAAATAAAATACACGATCGCCAAAACGGTAATCACCAATAAAAAAGCAATTCCTGCATTTCCTTGTCCCGTATGAAGGAAAAAGGAAAAAGCCTTTAAACGCATTGCTAGTCGGGAAGTCTTGAAACTGACCAGTGTCCCATCCCCCTGCTGAAAAACGACGGTACGCTGCTTTTCTTTTAAACGAAATTCGCCTGTGGGATCATCACCAAAAGGAAAATCTAACTGCACTAGTTCGCTATGAGGAACGGAAGAAAGATCTATTTTTTGTCTAACAAAAGCCGTTGATTTATCATCGAGCAATGAGGGCGCTATAAAGCGTTCAGCGGATAAATAAACGCCTGTCAACCCCAAAAGCACTACAGGTAAAAACATCCATTGCCCTAAAATTATGTGGGCTTTTCGATGTCGGTTGTTTTCCGTTATGGGCTTAAATAAAGAAAAAAAGCCGCCTCTACGTTTCAGCACCAATAGAAAACCGGTGAACGCCAATAAAACCAGTAACAACGAAACAAATCCAACAATAAATCGCCCTGTCTTTTTAAGAAATAAAGAACGATGCAATGCGAGAACAGCATCATAAAATGCAGACGGATTTTTCACCTTTTCAATCGGTTTCCCAGAAAAAGGATTCACATAAAAATCATCAAATTCGTCTTGGTAAACCCCTTGCACAATAATTTGATCCGAAGGCGTCTTTTTGATTCCGTAGGTTTCTGTAAAATGCGCTTTTACATTGGAGATGGTTTCTTCTAAAGAAACGGTTTCTAACTCATTAAAACTTGTACTCTTAAAACGATTATAAAAAGCGACACCTCCCAAATAAGCGCCTGTAATTGAGGCTAGAAACAAAAAAAGGGCACTGCTTATAGCAAGTAAAAAGTGAATCGCTCTTTGAGTACCTACAAGCATTAATTTTCTTTGCTAAATTGGATTGATTTGATGTATCCCTGTCCTTGATAGCGCTGTGAAAAAGCGGCTTCACCCAACGAAAACTGAATGTCATCTTGGTAGTATGTTTTATCTTCTACGGCTGTTTCGAACCGCAATGCATGGGTGGCTTTAATTAGGTTTTTTGGGATGGATAAACGCAAAATACGACGTTCCCCTCCAGAAATGGTGGCCCCCGTGATGCCGTCAATTAAAGGATAAAATGCTTCGTCGGTATATAAATCATTGGCGCGAAGATGCTTCCAAAAAGAAGGCATTTCAGAAAACCATGATTTATCGTTCCCCATTACGTAAATGGTTTTTAAATAACGTCCTTCTTGGTCTACAACACTCACATTGACATAAGCGCCCTCTCCGCGGTATTCTATCATTTGCATCATGCATTTGACCTTGAGGTCCTCTGCAGGTATTTCCGTAGAGAACAAAGAAAAATAAAGAAGACTAAAAAAAAGAAAAGGGTTCATTGAGCGTATTTAATAAATGATTAAAAGGGTATTTCTTTAAAAGCGGTATTGCAATGTGGTAAAAATATTTCGATTAGGCGAAGGTATAATACCTGGGCCTGGGTATCCGGTAGCTCGGCGGGTAAAGTAATGCTCATTGGTGAGGTTGTTTACCCCTGCTTCAATTTTAAAGGATTTAAACGAAGTTGAAAAGGATAAATCGAGTAAAGAGTATGCCGGAATTTGACCAATAACTCCACTGATGTTTCCTTCTACAGCATTGGAAGAATCGGTAAATTGGGAAGATACTCCCGTATATTGCAAACTCATCAACACATTTTTATATCCAAGCTTAACTCCCGTTTTTAAATTGGATTGAGGAACAAACTCGACTTCTTTGCCCACTACAGAAGCTTCACCCGAAGCGGTGTAGGCCGATTCTATTTGAGAATAATTCAAGAATACATTAAAAATATAAACGTTAGCATCCCAACCTAATCCTTTCGCTACGTTAATATCGAGAAGTGACTCTATTCCATAAATTTCTGCATCGCCAATATTGCCTCGTTCACTTTTTACACTTCCGTCTCGGTAAGCTTTTTGGATAAAACCGATCCGGTTTTGATACGCCAGAAAGAAAAAGTTGGTGTCAAAAGAAACCGTTTTTTTGAACTGACCGCGGAAGCCAATATCCATGGAATACCCTTTTTCGTCAGAAATATTGGGGTTAATGGTATAGGCGGGATTTATGATACTGATGTCTGTAAACGTAACCGAACGGTAATTTTGTGAAAAATTAGCATAACTTTCCAAAGCAGGGAATGGCTTGTAACTCAGGCCCAACCCTAGCAAGGAAAACGATCGATTTCGCTTTTCAGCGGCATATTCACGTTCATTTAGAATGACATTCCCAGCGGCATCGGTATTGATGCGTAAATAACTCCCGTCTGTGGCCGTAGCAATATGCTCAAAACGAACTCCAGGAGTAACGGAAAGCTGGTCGTTGATATAGAAAATATGCTCCATAAAAAGGGCCATATTTTCATTGGGATACAAGTAAGACGATTGTTGGCTATAGGTAGGGAAATCGTTGGTGTAAAATCGAAAATCCGCATCGCCAAGATTCGATCCTGGACCTTGCTCCGAAGTGTTACGCGCCCGGTAATATTTCCCGCCTACTAAAAATACTGCATTTGTTTTCCCCAACGCATACTTGTGCAGCAGTCGGGTTTCAAAACCATAATTATTAAAATCCCCTTTGATTAAATCGCGCTCTTGATTTGGATCGATTTGACTCACACGGTTCGAACGAAATCCCACTGCGTTGCGTTGGGCATTTAACCCAAAAAAGGAGAAACTAAAATTGGTGTTTTCAGAAAACGAATGTTCAAATTTGGCATTGTAGAGCAACCAATAAAGACCAAACCAATTGCGCTGTCGGTTACTTTGAAACGGATTTTCAGCAAACATTTGATCGGTTAACCCTCCGGCTTGTTGGGCTAGATAGTCAAGGTAAGTGATTTCAACACTTGCCAAGGTATTGGGACTAAAATCATAAATCAACTGCCCAAAAAGGTTCTGTGATTCATAACCGGAATTAGGTCGGAAACCCTCCCCCTTTTTTGCATTGAAATAGGTCGCATAACGCCATTTCCCGACCCTTCCTTCCAAACGTGTAAAATGAGTGAAAAGACCGTTTGAACCCACAGTGTTCCGTGTGGTTCCGGCTAAAGTTTTATACGTAAGAGGCTCTTTTAATTTAAAATTCACCAATCCACCAAATTGTGTCCCATATTGCAGAGAAGCCGCTCCACGGATGATTTGAATCTCTTCTAAAGCCTCTGCTGGTGGGGTGTAATAACTCTCAGGATAACCCAAAACATCGGCGCTAATATCGTATCCATTTTGTCGTGTATTGAAGTTGGAAGTCCGGTTGGGATCGAGTCCCCTCCCCCCAATGTGTAATTGCAATCCAGCATCATCGTTTTGGTAAATGTTTAACCCAGGGACTTGATTGAAAATCTGACGTGCATTGTTTGTGGCTAAGTTGGCCATGGATTGCTCTACCAGGACTACTTCATTTTTCTTTCCAGCAAAAATGGCTGTTTTTTCATAATCGCGCATTCTTTTTAGGGCAAACACTTCTTTCTTGCGTGCGCTTAAAACAACCTCACTAAGCGTTTCTATTTCCTCCCCTATGGTAATCAGCAATGGTAATGAGGTACTCGAATTTACTGTTGTTTCTACTGCGGGATAACCATCGGCAATAAAAAACAATGTCAGTGGATCCGCATCTCGGGTGAGACTAAACGCTTCATTCGAAAAAATCTGCTTTAAAAAACCGCTGCTCCGATCATAGATTTGTACAGGAATACGCTTCTCCGGTTCTTCAGCAATGACCACCTTTCCGCGCAGGGTAGATTGCCCAAAAACGAGTGCACTTAATAAGCAAAAAATAGAACTAAAGACCTTTGATTTCATCTTGAAAGGGAAGCACCCATTTTTTTGGTTTAAACGATTCTTTTTCCAACAACAAATTTACATCAGGATTAACAAAACGTTGACTAGAACGGCCATTTAATGCCACATAACTATCGGCAAAAATTTGAATGTTTTTATGTCCTTGTGCTTCAAAATGTTCCCCCAAATAATGGGCATATTCCAAAATAAAATCTGGCTGAAAACTCATTTGCTTTTCTTGAAAGGGAGTCAGAAAGTCTTCATTCTTTACATAAAAAAACTTACCTGATAAACTGTCTTTTACCTTAAAAGTGGTGTTCCCCTTTTTCTCCATGAGCATCACCCGCCAAGAATAACGGTAGCCCTCCTCGTTCCAAAACAACTCTCCAGGGTAAAGTGCATAGCGAAAAGGAAAAAGCAATTGAAACACCAAAAAAACGGCAAAAAGAGGGATTAATGCTTTCGAGGGCACCAACTGCGTTTGATTCGAGTTGGAATGGGTTGTTGCCTTGCTTTTAAATAAAAAGGAGCTCAATTTGAACAGTATATTTTTGTGGGTTTCCGCTGAAAAGAAAAGTAGAGCACTGAACACCATAATGTATGGAAACATGCCTATGGAAGGAAAGAAAATTTTTGTCATCAAATGAAAAAGCAGGACAAAAACAAAAGCCCATCGGCGTGTTTTGGGATAAAAAAGGAAGAAGGGAATCAGCACATCGTAAAGCATCCCCGACCAGCTTGCAGCATAATGCACCCATGTTTGTTGCAAAAGTTCACCAATCCAAGGCAAATCGTATTTTGAAGTCAGCCAAATCGATAAAGGTTGTGCTTTCAGCAACCAATCGGAATTAATTTTGGCAATACCCGCGTAAAAATAGACGAGGGCAACAAAAAGACGAAGCGCATCAATCATCCATCTTGGCACATAGTTCACTTCGCGTTTTCCAAAAAACACATCGAGGGAAAAGAATTTTCCAGCCGGAAGAAAACAAAGCAAAAAAGCAATGCAACTGGTAAAGTAATAATGGTTTAAATAGGTGGTTTTATCGATGAGCTCGATATAGGTAAAGGAGAGAAAAAAACAAATTGCAGAAAGGCGATAACGCAAACCCAAAGCGACTCCAAGCGAAGAAAAAAAGCGATCGCAAAAAGGAAGTAGGTGTATTCTCCCCAATCGTGAACCCAAGAAAAACCGTAATATTTAAAATGAAACGCTGGTTCAATGTAAAGGGATTCGATCCAACCTTTACTCCAAAATCGGAGGAGAGAAATTGCCATAAGCAGCCCAAAAAAAACACGAAAAAACACCAATGGAGCAATATGCATTGCTCCATTGAGTTCTTCTAGTATTTTCGCTTTTGATCTATTCAAAATGGCGTGGTATCAATCTCCGTCGGCATCGGCATAATCAACATTGATGTTTAGCTTTTGAAGCATATCTACTTTCAGTAAAACCACACCACTTTGTATGGCGTCATAAGTATATAACATGGCCGTGTTGTCGTTTTCGATTTGCTGTTTGAAGTTGGCATCCAAAGCTTCAATTTTTTCTTTTCCAAGTTGAAATTGGGCGTTAATGCGATCACTTAATTTTTCCGAAACATCTTTTTCAACAAAATCCAAATACGCTTTTATGCTTGGCCCTGTGGTATTAGTATCTTCAAAAGCGATGCCGTTAAAAAATTGATGAATGGCTCTGGATGCGTCTAAAGCAAGTGATTTAGCATAGACTTCTCCGTGAAAAGCCTCGATGCGATCGGGTAAAGGCGAACCTGAAAAAACACCCGCTGGAATACCTATTTTATTGGCTCTAAACCCCTTTTCATAATAATATACAAAATCGTTAATCAACATATTAAGCCCCGAAGTGGCGGTATTATCGGTGGAGTTGATAAAACCCTCTCGGTAGAAAGATTCCCAATCGGTTTTCACCAGCAGGGTAAGTGAAAGCATTTTAGCAACCACTTCTGTTAGGTAAGTACCATAAGCTGTATTGTCGACGTATTGACTTAGTATTTCTTCTTCATTATCACCTAAACCAAAAAGCAAATAATCCAATGCTGCAAAGCCCTGGGAAGTGAAATTAGAGGAATTGTCCAAGTCGTAATTTTGCTCGCTAATGTTTATCTCTATTTGATTTACATTGGCAGGAAATAAATTCATTCGGTTTTTAAAATAGATTTCTTCTGCTGCTCCCAAATCGTACATTTCTACGAATTGCCAGGCGCTGTAAGAGGCCAACCATCCTTCTCTAAGGGTAGACAGTGCTTCAGCGGAAGGCGAGGCAATAAAAGCCGCCGTTTGCGCTTGAAACGCATCGAGCTGTTGTGCGAAATCTGCAAGGGAAGGAATAATAATTTGATCGGCTAAGAAAGTCAACATCGCGCTACGATCAAAGGTAGTACTTACCACTTCATTCCCTGTTTGCTCAATTTCCTGCTCGTTTATCCCTTCAATGATATCATCATCGTTAATGTCATTTCCACATTGGGAAAAAAGCATCATAAAAACGAGGCTAAGTAAGATTGATTTATTCTGTTTCATTGTCCTTTTCATTTGTCCTAAAACTGTATTGTCTTTTGGTCTTTCATTTTCCTTTCTTTACACCTTATGGCAACGTTAGTTCAGTGGCCTGTGCTAACTGATCGGCCATTGCAGTTAATTCTGCTGGGGTTCTATCCCAAAAACCGTTTCCTGCACTAAGTTGTTCTAATAGGCTATTGACTTGTTGATGAGTTAAATAGGGGTTTCCCTCGGTGTTTTTTGTAAACTGGAGGCCTAAAATAAAACCATAGGCTTCAGAAAGCGCATGGAGGGCATCTGCCCAATCTCCATTGTTAATATCTTCGGCCCCATCACGTAAATAGCCTTGTGCTTTGTAGCCCACTACTTTGGACAATTCTACAGAAATTAAATTGGCTTGCTGATCGCGAACATCATAATTTTTTGCTACAATGGCGGCTCTTCCAAGAGAAAAGGCATCGTAAATGCGTTGGGTAATACCTTCTTCGTTGCTTTGGTTGTTAACCTTATTGAGATAATAATTCAAATTCGCTGTGTCGCGCCCTTCTGTGGGATCACCTAAACCTGGTGCATATTGATTATCGAGACCTTGAAGATAACCAAAGCCTTCGTCCCAAAAATGCTCCATTTTCGTAATGGATGCTTCAGCTTGTCCAGGGTAGGTATACGCATAAATAGCATCATCGTTATCAGCTCTGGCACCATCGAGCTTTAAAAATGACAAATAACCATTCACAATTTGATCGATTTGCAAAGCACCAATAAGCGCTTTGGAAAAAACCTGATTCAATTCCAATCCTTTGGCGTTAACTTTAACCGTTCGGGATCCGTCTGCTTCTGTATACGACCCTGCGACACCTGGCGCTGCCGTGGTGCCAGCTTCAACCGCTGGTTTTACCACCGTTGTGAATTCTGTCACCCATGCATCGAATAAAGGTTTAACTGTAGCAGAAGCCACAGGAGAGGCGGCCAGCTTATTCCCTACTTTCTTCCCTGTCTCGTCGAGAGAGGCATCGGAAAAACTTTTTCCAATATTGAGCATGCTGTCGACTTTTGCTTCTGTTGAAGCTAAATCATTCATAGCATTTTTAAGTTCCGTTGCCATTTTAAGACGAGCGGTTTGGCCTGTATAAAAAACAGTAGAAACACCGTTTCGGGTAAAAGAATATTCTGCAGGAGGAGTTGGAACAGCAACCGTTTCTGTAACGGTAAGGGTTTGCGTGACCGTTTGTGTGATAATACGATCGACTTCAACTATCGTTTCTTTCGTACAACTGGTAAAGAGCAATAAGGAGATTAACGCTACCATTCCTTTCATTTATTTATTTTTAATTAATCTAAATAAGCAAGGCAAATTTAATAGAAATTCCTTTTTTAACAAAGGTTATTTGGATTAATTATAAATAAATTTTCAACCCTACAAAGTTAGTTAAGAATGGTGAACTAATAAAATGATATTGACAAATTTCTCTACGAAAAAGGGTCAAAAAAAGAAAAAGATAAAGGCGTGAAAATCAAGACCAAGAAAAACACAGCATCCCGTGTGCAGCTAGGGCTGGGTTTGGGCATTGTGGGGTGTTGTTTTTTGTGCAATTTCTACAAGAAGAGTCTTTGGAAATGGCTTTTCGATAACTGTGATCGGTACAGGAATTATCTAACTGAACAGGTTGTTCGTGTTTAGCACAATTTAAGTTTGCAATTAAATTTTCACAATTGATACAGGCGTTCGTTGTTGTTATCATAGCTAAGGAATTTTACTAAAATTAAAAGAATATTCATTTAGAAACAATTTAAACTACGTGCCACAAAAAAAGCCGATTGAAAACAACCGGCTTTTATTAGTAAAATGTGATTATGAATTAAGAAAGAAGAACAGACAAATCTTTGGGGTTGTCCTCTACTCCTTTTTCAGAAATCAAACGTGTGGAAATTTCACGTTCTTCCGTACTTTCCAAAAAGTCGTTGATGATTTCTACGATATCATTATCGAGGTATCTTGTTTTTGTTATATCAATCTCGATGGATGCATTTTCAGGAACCCGCTCTAATTCAGCAGAAATAGGCTCCTTATTGATGAAGGTAACTTCTTCTGCCAATTCAATTTTTATGACCTGCTTCCCATCGACTTGATCTGCTGTTGTGGTAATGTGTGAGTTGCGGTAACTATCAAAAAGAACATAAAAAATACCTACAGCCAAACCGAGACCAATACCGAGTAAAAGATCGGTGAAGATGATTCCTACGATGGTCACCACAAATGGGATGAATTGCTTCCACCCTAAGCCGTACATGCTTTTAAACAATGCGGGTTTAGCCAATTTATACCCTACAAGGAGTAAGATAGCTGCCAAAACCGAAAGCGGAATTTTATTCAATAAGAAAGGAATCGTAACTACGGAAACCACTAAAAGAATACCATGGAAAATGGCGGCTGCTTTTGTTTTTCCTCCTGATTGAATGTTGGCCGAGCTTCTCACAATTACCTGGGTAACAGGTAAGCCACCAATCATTCCCGAGGCAATGTTTCCAATTCCTTGGGCGATTAATTCTCTGTTTTTTGGAGTAACACGTTTATCAGGGTCTAACTTATCTGTCGCTTCTACACACAAAAGCGTTTCTAAACTCGCTACCAAGGCAATGGTAAAAGCTGTAATCCAAATATCAATGTTAGTAATCACTGAAAAATTTGGCAGGGTAATGAAGTTTAAACTTGCCACATCCGTGGGCACATTCACCAACTGAGCGGAAGCAATTCCCCATTGTGAGTTTCCTTGTGTAACCACTGAAAAGATAATTCCAACAACAACAGCCACCAAAGGACCTTGAATCAATTGGAATACTTTTGATTTTTTGGTTAAAACCAATTCCCATAAAAGCAAAATACCCATGCTTACAAAAGCAATTAGGGTAGACCCTGAACTATAATTTGAAAAATCGGTCAAACTCGCTCCTTTTTCAATCCCAAAAAAGTAAGGAATCTGCTTTAAAATAATGATTAATCCAATCCCTGTCAACATTCCTTTGATGACGGAGGAAGGGAAATAATAGCCAATAATTCCAGCGCGAGCAATTCCAAATAAAAGTTGGATGACCCCACCTAGAACAACGGCTACAAGGAAATTTTCAAAACCGCCTAAAGTTCCAATCGCAGTGAGAACAATTGCTGCAAGTCCAGCAGCCGGACCGCTAACACCAATCGGAGAGCCACTAATGGCCCCTACAAGTACTCCTCCAATGATTCCAGCAATTAGACCCGAAAAAAGCGGGGCACCACTTGCTAAAGCAATTCCCAAACACAAGGGAATGGCAACGAAAAAAACGACAATACTCGCCGGGAGATCAGATTTTAAATTTTGTATAAAATTTTTATTCATAGTAATAGTTTGCTGCTTCCATAAAAAGGAAGCTGATTTTTAAAATAAATAGATAGGTGAAAAAAAGATTGAGGCTAGGCTTGGATATGCTCTGGGGGAGGTAGATGGATTTTACCATTGTAGAGGCAACGACCATTAGGAAAATGCGTCGTTGCAAAGAAATGGGTATTGAAATGCAAACCACTGCGTAATTCTTGAGAGGTTATCTTTTCTTTTTCCTCATCCACTTCCTTTTCGGATTCTTTTTCGCTTTCGTTTTCGTTTTCAAATTCAACATCCACTACTAGGCCCGATAAAAATGACCATTGGTCATCTAATTCTATGGAAGTAGGCACACCTGACTGTAGCAAAACAGTCAATGCCAAAAGAAAGGATACCAGGTAGAAGGAAGAGTTCTTTTTCATAAAAACGTTACAAATTTAGCAACTTATGAGAAATGAATGAGATAGTTATATGTTTTTTTCTTATTACACAATAGGTAATTAGATGGCCATATAGCTCAGAAAAAGAAGAAGGTAAATTAGCAAATAAAATCGGTATTGGTTTCTTAAACGAATGTAGTTGGGATGTCCAGGATTTCGATTCAAAAGAAGCCCATTTATTTCTTTAATAAATAAGGGTTTAATGTTGATTTTCCAATCGTCTGTTTGATAAATCATTTTTCGAAATTTACTCCGAAAATAGGTACTTGGAAGTCCCCAAAGCAATAACAAATAAAAAAGATAGATTTTCATTCCCTTAAGATAGGAACTCTATTTCAAAATAGCTTATTGATTGATGTAGTAATGTAAGGTGGCCCCCACTCCCCTACGCGCAACAAAAGCCTCAAGACCAATGCGACGTATTTTGAACAACAACGATAACTTATAATAGTAAAGCATATTATCTCTTCCAGAGGCAATAAAATACTCCTCCACTTCCCTGTTTTCCAATGTGCGACGATAAACCCTGTACTGGGTTAAAAAGTCAAGTCCTAGACTTCCAATTAGAATAAAATTAGGGTTAATGACTTTTCCCGCTCGAAGAGCAACTATGGAATTGTCATAGGCAAGTCCCTCGTAATCTTGCGCGCGCTCAAGCTCTGTTGGATCTGAAATTGAGGATTGAAATTGCCCTAAGCGATCGAGGTTACGTGTGTATTCAATCCCTAAAGAATAATTGTCTATAAAGTTGTAATAATCCGCGGTGATGAGTGCAGACTGCCCAAAAACTTCAAATCGGTCCTGAAAGTTGATCATGGCACCAAATCCAACAGAAATATCAGGCAAACGAGAAGACTGAGTGAAAGGGTCAGGATGCCCCTGAGGGTTTCCCAAAGACACTTGTGCCCCGAGAAGATGCACATAAAAAAAAACTAAAAAAAAGAGTATCCTCAATCCGTTTGGTTTAAGCAGTGCGAAGATAGTTGATTCGATAAAAATCCAAAAAAATGATTTTAAAAATCAATTTAAGATCAAGGACAGTTGTAAACTGCAACTACTTCCCCATCGGACTTTTGAACCACGATAATTTTATTGTAATCGCGCATTTTCATGTAAGCAAAGTCACTCCCCGATACAAATCCTTGAGGAATCGGTTTTAGGTTGTTGTAAATCAAAAAATCACCAACAGCAGGTTCAGTATTTTCTCCGTTATGATAGGCCGTATTGAAGAATTCTGGAGCAAACTGAGTGCAAAAATAACTTATTTCGTCTGCGGTAAGACTGGCCGTTCCTGTGGTAGTTGAATAATTATTTCCTAGCACCACGGGAGTGGTTGCATCGACAACACAAATGGAGTTGTCATTAAAACGAACAGAATGGATGTTGCTTTGTCCACCAGTTGCAGCGGTAAAACCCCAAAAGGCAATGTTTCCTCCCAAATGACCTACAATATTATAGGCTTTAGAATTCGAATAGACGGTACCGTCACTGTGGGTAAATTCATAGGCAAACACTTGCGTATCGGGGTCCCAAGTGATTGTAACGGAATGAAAATTTCCGTTTTCAAGATTATTTACGTCCGTAATATCATTGGTGGGTGGAAGGGCAGCCATATTCCCATCGATAATAAAAGCTATGTGATCGCTTTGGCTAGCAGGATCAATTCCTGGGTTGTAATAAGTGTCAAACTCTATAGCAACAGATGGACGAATTTGATCGGCGGGTGTTGTTCCTCCAAAACCTAATCCAATTCCTGCTCCTCCTTGACCTGTGTCTAAGTTTTGCAACACAAAACCAATCCCATCTGCCCCAGGGCTATTCGAATTCCCTAAAAATAAATCCACAGAAATTCTAAAATTCACTCGTAAATCTAGTCGGCGTCGATACCAAACCGATCCCCAACTATTGCCAGTAGTAGGGGTAAGCTCAAACACGCCAGGCGCTTGAAAATTAGTACTCCCATTGAGATTAAATTCCGTGTTGTTAAATGGTCTAGGAACGCAAGAAGATGGATATGTGCCTTGACCAAAAAGATTGACCGAAAACAACAAACAAAAAATAGTTGAATGAAGGAATTGTTTTGTCATAAAACTAAGTTAAATAAAAGAAGTGAGATTCTTATTTTTGAAACCATGGAAAAAAAACGTGTCAAAAAATGTCATCAATGTCAAAAAGAAGAAAACACCATGTATCGGGTGCGCTATTTGGCGAAAAAGGAGTGGTATTTTCTTTGTAAAACCTGCGTAGAAAAAGAGAAAAAAACAAATCCAAATTATCAGTACGGAGGCACTTGGAAAAAATAAAATTAATTGTAATTTTGCCGAAATCAAAATAGAATGTTATGGGTACTGGATGTATAGTAATTGGAACTGTTTTTTTATGTCTCGCTTTTTTAGTTGTTATCGAGCTTAAACAGCGCTTCTTTTAAATCTTGCTTTAGAAGAAACTTGGTTCTCTTTTTTTTTCAGAGAAGAAACCCTTTTTTGTATTCAATAGTTACGTTTTGAGGACTAAGCCACCAAGAAACGAAAAAATTCTTTCCACCAATTCATTTGTCTTTTTTTAGAGTTGCACTTTTAAAAACGCTAAACCAAAGCCTTTTATTGTGTATCTATGCAATATGAAGAATAAAACCCTTGAGGAAATTACTGTTTTTTGCAGTGAAAAAGCCCCACATTGGAAGTATAATGAGGAAAAAATCCAACGGAAATTTACTTTTCCTTCCTTTGAAGCGGCACTTGATTTTGTAAACGCTATCGCAATACTCGCTGAAAAACACCATCACCATCCGGAGATATTAATCCAATTCAATGAGGTTGTACTTCAGCTTTCCACGCATGACAGCGATGGAATTACTCAGAAAGATTTTGACCTCATTAAAGAAATCGATACATTGAGAAAAAATTAGTTTATGGAATGGTACATGAAAAATAGATGGTGGATTTGGTCCATCTCAGGGGTTTATATCGCATATCGCCTTTACCTTTCTTTTACGCTATAAAATCCTTTCTTTTTACTGTTATGAAAAAATTGACACTGTTGTGGTTGTTCTTTACCACATTTGCATTTGCCCAAATCAACCCTAAAAACGTTGAAATTGTAAGAGACTCCTTTGGGGTTCCCCATATTTTTGGAAAAACGGATGCCGATGTGGCCTATGGCTTGGCCTGGGCACATTGTGAAGACGATTTTAAAACCATTCAACAAGCCTATTTGGCTGGAAATGCATTGTTGAGTCAGCACCTCGGTAAAAAGGGAATTGGCGCCGACTTTATTAGTCAATTTATTGAAAGTGAAAAAATCGTCAAAGAAAAGTACGCTTCCGATATTTCTGAAGAGTACAAAGCCATTGCAAGTGCTTATGCGCAAGGTTTTAATGCCTATGCTCAGCATCACCCTGAAGAAGTATTATCGCAAAAGCTCTTTCCAATTCGACCCGAAATGATGATGCGATATGCCCAATTGCAGCTTTTTATTTCTTCTAGAGGGGATTATTGGGTAGAGCAAATCTTGTCCAATCAAGTAAAATTGTCTGCCCCAAAAGAAGAAATCACAGGTTCGAATACCTTTGGGTTTAACAGTGCCAAAACCACTGATGGAAACACCTATTTGGCCATAAATACACACCAACCCTTAGACGGGCCGGTTTCGTGGTATGAAGCGCATTTGTGTAGTGAAGAAGGCACCAACATCATAGGTGCGCTTTTTGCAGGAACACCTAGTATCCTCATTGGTGCAAACCAACATTTGGGGTGGGCACATACAGTAAACTATCCCGATAAAACGGATGTGTACCAATTGGAAATGCATCCCAAAAATAAAATGCAATACCGGGTAGATGACACCTATTATACACTAGAAGAAAAGAAAGCAAAACTGACTGTTAAGCTGTTGGGGATTCCCATACGCATTTCAAAAAAATATTACCAAAGTATTTTTGGGCCTACCTTAAAAAACAAATCGGGATACTATGCCGTACGCACCCCTGCACTCTTTGAAATAAGAGCATTGGAACAATGGTGGCGAATGAACAAAGCCACTTCCTTTTCTGAGTTTTATGATATTTTAAAAATGAAAGCCCTTCCCGGATACAACATAGGATATGCCGATAAAAACGATACTATTTTCTACATTTCCAATGGACTAATTCCTAAACGAGCTGAGGGCTATAACTGGAAAGAAGTCGTGCCTGGCAATACCAAAAAAACCCTTTGGACAACAACCTACGACATCGAGGAGCTACCGCAAGTTATTCAACCGAGCTCGGGTTATTTTTACAATGCCAACCACAGTCCTTTTTATTCTTCTGACAGCATAAACAATCCTAAAAAAACGGATTTTGCTGATGCCATGAATTTTGAAACCTATCACAATAATCGTTCTACGCGTTTAAAGAACTTAATTGAAAAAGAAAACAAAGTCTCTTATGACGATTTTAAGCGGATTAAATACGACAATAGGCTGCCAAAACCCTACGCTTATTCTTGGATGGACATCAATTATCTGGATCAACTCGATGCGAGTCAGTACCCCGACCTAGAACCGCTTATTTCGAGAATTCAGAATTGGGATAGAAAAGCCGATGCCAACTCACTCGGTGCGGGAGTTTATTTAATGCTGTATCATCAGCTTTATCCTTTTTATTACCAGCTTAAAGCGCCTAAAATTATTCCCCCGGCCATTTTAATAAAAGCCCTTCGTAACACGAAAAAACATATGTTAGAACATTTCAACACCATTGATGT
Organism: Candidatus Arcticimaribacter sp.; assembly: GCA_038143215.1. Lineage (GTDB taxonomy): Bacteria > Bacteroidota > Bacteroidia > Flavobacteriales > Flavobacteriaceae > Arcticimaribacter. The sequence goes on from JAYQLP010000004.1 coordinate 350,692, forward strand.
TCGCCTTGGCGATTACCAAAAATTAGTTCGAGGGAAGAAAGAATTACCCATTTTTGGAATGCCCGATGTCATTACCGCCATGTCGGCTAATCCCTACAAAGATGGAAAGGTGAAGGTTCTTGCAGGAGAATCCTATATCGAATTGGTTAAGTTCACACCTGAAGGCCCTGAAATAGAATCGGTCATTTCATACGGAAGTTCAGACCATGAAAATTCTCCACATTATAATGATCAAATGGAGCTGTATGCACAATTCAAAACAAAAAAAATGACCTTTGATAAAGAAGAAATTTATCGAACGGCAGAAAAAATTTACAACCCCAAATAATCCCTAAGACTGGAGGGCCTTTTCATACACTGCTTCATATTGGTGGATAACCTGATCGATATCGAAATTTTGTGCCACACGTCTTGCGTTGGCTTTGTATTGGTTTAGCAACGCTTCGTCTTTAAGAAGAGTAATCGCTTTTTCTGCCATCCCGTTTACATCTCCAACATCAAACAAATGCCCAGTTTCTCCCTCAACATTTACTTCGGGTAAACCTCCCGTATTGGATGAAATTACCGGGCAACCCATCATCATGGCTTCCAAGGCAGACAAACCAAAACTCTCGCTAGCAGAAGGCAAAAGGAACAGGTCGGAATAACACAAAATCTCATACACTTGATTCGACTTTCCTAAAAATTCGACACAGTGTTCGATTCCCAATTCCTCGCAACTCTGCATGGTCTTAAATCGATCAGGACCATCTCCTACCATGAGTAATTTGGCCGGAACTTCTTTTTGAATTTGGTGGAATATCTCGATTACATCATCCACACGTTTTACTTTTCTAAAATTGCTGATATGGGTGATTACCCGCTCATTTTCACTAGCAATTTCTGCCCGCTCACAATTTTGAGTGTGTTCTTGATGCTTTGAAAGGTCAATAAAATTTGGAATGACTTCAATCTTTTTTTTAACGTTAAAAAGCGCTTTGGTATCGTCTTTTAAACTTTGAGAAACGGAGGTAACACAATCCGAATTGTTAATGCTAAACGTAACAGCAGGCTTATAAAAAGGATGTTTTCCTACAAGGGTCACATCGGTGCCATGCAAGGTAGTTACAATGGGAAGGTGAATACCCTCATCGGCGAGCATTTGCTTCGCCATATAAGCGGCATAAGCATGGGGAATGGCATAATGCACATGCAAAACGTCAATATCATTCGACTTCACCGTATCAACCAATTTACTAGACAGTGCTAATTCGTAAGGTTGATAATGAAAAAGAGGGTAATCGGGAACATTGACTTCGTGAAAATGTAAATTTTGATTTAAAATCCCTAACCGTACAGGGCGCTTATAGGTAATGAAATGCACTTGATGCCCTCGACCAGCCAAAGCCAGGCCTAATTCTGTAGCAACTACGCCACTTCCCCCGAAGGTGGGATAACAAACAATGGCTATGTTCATTTAGTATAAGATTGAATCATGCACCAATTTAAGCATTCTTGGGCGAATGCTATGATCGATCAACAAACGATTGTTCATCAAAGGAAAGGTGCGATTGGAGAGAAAAACAAATACAATTTCGGTTTCAGGATCGGCCCAAGCATAGGTTCCTGTAAACCCTGAATGTCCAAAACTCTCAGGAGAAATTCCATAAAAAGCCATCCCTCCTCCCTCTGGTTTGGGTTTATCGAGCACAATCCCTTTTCGATTGCCTTCACTGCAATAATTACAGGTGTTAAATACATCAAATGTATCTTCTGAAAAAAAGGCACTTCCGTTATAGCTCCCTTTTTGAAGAAACATCTGCATGAGGGTCGCTACCTCATAGGCATTTGAAAATAGGCCTGCATGACCTGCAACTCCTCCTTGTAATGCTGCAGCCATATCGTGAACATAACCTTGCAGTTTTCGTTTTCGGAAATAAGTGTCGTTTTCTGATGGAACAATGGTGTTTTCCGAAAGCACCTCCAATGGTCGAAAGGTGGTGTATTTCAAATTGAGGGGTTCAAAAACAGCTTTCTGAACCAGCTCATCTATGGGTGCGTTGTATTTTTCTTCAAGAATTTTCTGTGCAAAAAGCAAAGGGAGATCGGAATAATGCAATCCTTTTTCCAATAGTTTGGTTTCAAGAAGGGCTTGAAACTGCATTTCTGGTAAATCGTTTCGTCCATAAAGAGAGGAGGCTACGGGAACAGAAAAACGTTTCGAAGGTTTTGAACGGTAGTATTTTCTGGACAACTTTTGAACTTTCCCCTTCAATGTTGTTTTGTAAAAGGGAACCCATGGTACAATGCCCGACTGATGCGATAAAACTTCTTTTAAACGCAAGCTTTCTTTGTTCGTGTTTTTAAAAAGCGGGGAAAGTTCACCTAGCTGATCTGAAAGCCTGATTTTTTCACTTTCATAAGCTTGCATCAACAAGGGAAGTGTAGTAAGAATTTTGGTCATCGAGGCCAAGTCGTACACATCATTGAGGTCGACTGCTCTTTTTTTCTCGAAGGTATGATGGCCAAATGCCTTATGGTAGATGATTTTCCCTTTTCGAGCAGCTAAAACTTGAAAGCCAGGCGCCATTAAGGAATCCAAAACCACTTGTGCGAGAGTGTCTAAATGGCTCAATTTTTCTTCATCCATTCCTACATCAAAAGGAGAAGCTTTCTCCAATCGATTGCTTTGAAGCATGTTTATACCCGTTCCAACAGGAAAGTCCTCGGAGATACTCACAGGTAATTTTCCTGGAGAATTGGCTTTAGCTGTCAGTAATTGCGCTGCAGCAAAATGCGCGTCTTCATTGTTTTGATATGCCTGAATGATTACACCAAAGTCGTTAAGGTTGTTGAGCTTTGACAATGCATAAGGCTTTACAAAGGAAACCAAAACTACACGCTGATTTGCAGTTAATGCCGACAAAAGACTTTTTTCTTGCTTAGAGAAATCAGAAGGTTTCCATGGAGAAGCGTTAGACCGATGAAAACTTACAATGACCGTTTCGTAAGCTGAAAGGTTAGCTAAGTTTTCTTCTATCGAACCAGCCAATGGGATGGATGGGATGTTCGCGTTGGCTAAATGTTTTTTAAACGATGTGGAGCTAGCATCGCCAAGGGCCAAATGGATGGTTTTATGCGTTTTGGGTAAAAGCGCTGAAAAGGAGTCTTTTTTTACTAAAGTAAGGGCCTCTTCCATGGCTTTTTTTACCAAATAGGCATCAAGTGGAGTATTCAAATCTTCTTGAAGTCGTTCACTCACAAGGGGAGTAAAATTGCTGAGTGCCGCTTTGTATTTTGCTTTTAAAATCTTTTTTACAGAATGGGCTAAACGGGCTTCTGTGATTTTTCCGCGGTTAGACGCCCTTTTCATTTTTTTAATCGCCTTTTCTAAATCCGAAGGGATCAGAAGAATATCATTTCCTGCAAGAAATGCCTCCACTGATATGCTATTGAGGTTCGACACTTCTTCAGCTCCCCCATATTCAACGCATCAGTGATTATCAGTCCGTTGTAATTGTAGCGCGATTTAATGTGCTCTTCAATAATTTTTTTTGAAAGTGAAGCGGGCACGCCCTCATCTAGTGCAGGAATATTTAAATGCCCAACCATGATGGAAGACACCCCTTTTTCTACCAATCGGTCAAACGGGTAGAATTCCGTAGCAAGCAATCGCTCCTGATCAAAGTTGATCACGGGTAAATCGTAATGTGAATCTTTGGCAGTATCTCCATGTCCTGGAAAATGTTTCGCAGAGGACATCACGCCAGCACGATGCATCCCTTCAATAAATGCAATTCCTTTTTGCGCCACATTCATTTTGTCTTCCCCAAAAGAACGATTTCCAATGATGGGGTTGTTGGGGTTTGTATTGATATCAACATCGGGCGCAAAATTAATATGGACCCCCAAGCGCTGGGCTTGTGCCCCAATCCGGTAACCGATTTGTTCCACCAATTTATGATCTTGAATGGCACCCAAAGTCATGTTCCAAGGAAAAGCCACGACCGAGTCCAAACGCATAGCTACTCCCCACTCCGCGTCCATTCCAATAAGCAAAGGGGTTTTTGCTTTTGCTTGCAATCTATTGGTCCAATGCAGCTGCTCCTTAGGGCCTCCTAATGAAAAAATAATCCCTCCTATTTGCTGCTTAAGGACATTCTCTTCGATTTCTTTGTAGTGATTTATCCCTTTTTCGCTAAAAGCCATCACCATAAACAGTTGCCCTATTTTGGCCTCTAAATCCATAGTGTTGTATAGACTATCGACCCATTGCTGCTGTTTTTCAGCGTCTTGGGTCACAAGGGGATCTGGAAAAGTTTGTCCTACCGCAGTGTGAACACCAGCAAAAAAAAGGAGGATTGAAAGAAAACGCATTTTATAGAATTACTTTATAAATCGGGCATGCCAACTTTCGGAGGCAGGTACTTCCCAGAAGGTTTCAAATTCGCCCTTATCGACCACCAAATTATTAAAAACAATCGTTTTAGAATTAATAGCAGGGGTTTTGGCTTGTTTTCTAAACTCTTTTAGTGGCTGATAAGCGATGGCTTTGGATTTTAGCCGATAGCAAACGTTCATTTTATCTAACAACTGAATATCCAATTCTTTTTCAAGCGTTTGGATGGTATGCACCGAAGCATCGATGGAGCAGCCTGTGGCTTGTTGACCGCTTTCATCAAGTGCAATCACAATGAAATGATCATAGGGAAGGATAAAACTCGCTTTGAGATTAGCCCCATGCGCCGTCCATTGGTTCAAAAAACGGCTTAGGGTATCGGAAATTACTTGCTTATCCTCTTTAGAAAATATACGATTAGAGGGGTAAATCCATACCCTAGAACGATTAGGAAGAGAAGAAAAGGGGACTAACATCGGTTAAAGATCTTTTGCAGAAGCAATCATTTCGGCAATATCAAGTACAGGCAAACTATCTTCTTTTTCTTTATTTTTCACCCCATCCGAAAGCATGGTGTTACAAAAAGGACAACCTGCAGCAATAATATCGGGGTGTGTTTCCAAAGCTTGTTCTGTGCGTTCAATATTGATGTCTTTGTTCCCATTCTCAGGTTCTTTAAACATTTGCGCACCTCCCGCTCCACAACACAAACCGCGTGATTTACAACTTTTCATTTCAACCAATTCGGCATCGAGCTTGCGAATTAATTCTCTTGGGGCTTCATAGACGCTATTGGCTCTTCCCAAATAGCAAGGATCGTGGAAAGTGATGCGTTTCCCTCTAAAAGTTCCTTCTTCGATGGTCATTTTCCCTTCATCCAAAAGGCTTTTTAAAAGTTGTGTGTGGTGAATGACTTCGTAATTCCCTCCCAATTCAGGATATTCATTTTTTAAGGTATTGAAACAATGCGGACAGGTCGTAACAATTTTTTTTACTTCATAAGCATTCAAAACCTCAATGTTGGTAAGCGCTTGCATTTGAAATAAAAACTCATTTCCAGACCGTTTAGCAGGGTCTCCTGTACAACTCTCCTCAGCACCGAGGACAGCAAAATCGACCCCAGCATTGTTGAGTAATTTCACAAATGCCTTGGTGATTTTTTTAGCGCGTTCATCAAAACTTCCAGCACAACCTACCCAGAACAAAACCTCTGGATTGCGCCCTTCTGCAATGCATTCTGCAAGTGTTGCTACCTTCATGTATTTTTATTTAGTCGTGTTGCCCGTCGTCAAAAACTTCAATGGTTACGTCTTTTTCAACTAAGTCCGTAAATTTTCCGTTGTAGCGAGTGGCTTTCACAAGATGATTATCGATCCAATGATAGTTTCCACCTCTAGGTTTCCCCATCAATAAACTGTGGTATTTAAAACCTCTTGATTTTAACCATGTTTCTGTCACCTCACGATGACTTTCTACACGAGAAGTGAAAAAGCAAATTAGATGCCCTTGGTCGTACCAATTGTTAAGGGTAACTAGCGCATCTGGAAAATGTTCTGCAGTAGCCATACGCTCTGGTTCTTCATTTGGGATATCATCGCAGATGGTTCCGTCGATATCGATCAAATAATTCTTAATTCCCTCCGGTAAAACAGGACTTACTTCTTCTCCATTTTCTACCTTTTTGTGCAAATAGCTTTCTGCTTCTTCTTTATGCATGATATTTATTTTGGTTTATAATTCTTTTGCCCAGTTAGCGCGGTCTTGTTGATTAAAAGGCCAAGGAGCGCCATTGTTTTCTATGTTACTCATCATATTATTAAGATCTGAGGGTGCTGCTGACTGTTCCATTACAAGGTATTGTCGCATTTGCATAATAATGGATAAAGGATCAATATCAATCGGACACGCTTCTACACAGGCATTACAAGAGGTACATGCCCATATTTCTTCATTGGAAATATAATCCCCCAAAAGCGATTTTCCATCGTCTTTAAAAGCACCTTTATTTTTATCAATGTTGTCCCCTACTTCGGTCAACCGATCACGGGTATCCATCATTATTTTTCTTGGAGATAATTTTTTACCGGTTTGATTCGCTGGACATTCACTCGTGCATCGCCCACATTCTGTGCATGTGTATGCGTTTAAGAGTTGTACTTTATTTAAGTCCATTACATCCGATGCTCCAAAAGTGGCCACTTCCTCTACCTCTGACGTTGCGGCAAAAGGATCTGCATTGGGATCGAGCATGAGCTTAACTTCCGATGTAACGTTGGCGTTATTGGCAAAACCACCCTTGGATTTTAAGTTTGCAAAATAGGTGTTGGGAAAAGCCAACAAAATATGAAGGTGTTTAGAATAGTAGAGGTAATTTAAAAATCCAAAAATCCCCAAAATGTGAAGCCACCAAGTGGTGCGTTCAATGCTGATGATTTGTTCAACTGCAAGGCCTTCAAACAAAGGGACTAGAAATTGACTCACAGGAAAACTCCCTGCTTGTTGATAATGGGGTGTTTCAGGGAAATAGGTTTGAATGGCATAATCGGCAGCATTCATGGTGAGAAATAAACTCATCAATACCACTTCAAAATACAAAATTAAATCCGCATCGAGTTTAGGCCAACCCTTCATTTCTTCTTTCCAAAAACGCTGAATACGCACCACATTTCTTCGTGTCCAAAAAAGCAAAACAGCTACAAGCACTAAAAAAGCGAGAATTTCGAAACTTGCAATTAAGAAGTCATAAAAATCTCCTAAGAAAGGAGCAAAAATACGGTGTGTTCCAACGAGCCCATCAATGACAATTTCCAAAAGCTCAATGTTGATTAACACAAAACCTACATAAACAATGACATGGAGAAAACCAGCAATGGGTCGGGTAACCATCTTAGATTGCCCCAAGGCAATTCGGGCCATATTTTTCCATCGCTCGCTCGATTGGTCGGAGCGGTTTATAGGAATTCCCAATTGAATGTTGCGGTAAATTTTACGTACATTCTTTGAAAACAGGAAAACGGCGGCTGTTAAACAGACAGCAAAAACAAGATTAGGAAGTAAATCAAAAATCATTTAGTTCTTCTTTTCAGGGTCGTAGGGTACTTCTTTTTTACCGAATAAGGAAAAATGAACATAGCGTTTAGGGTGCTCTTTTAAATCGCGAACGAGTTGTTCCACCTCTTTAGTACTCGCTTCAATATTGCGGTACAGCTTTTCATCTTGCAACAAAAGCCCCATTGAGCCTTTTCCTTGCTCTAGTCCAGCAAGAATAGCATTTAAATGGTTTACCGTAGTTTGCAAATCAACCATGGTTTGTTTTAACTGAACGCTCGATAAGGAATCGGTAATTTGATTTAAATTTTCTGATACTTGAGCGAAATTTGAAATGGTAGTGTTTAAATTACCTTTTTGGTTCCCAACAATAGATTCCAATTGCACAGCAACTTTATTGATGTTCTCCACCATTACTGACAAATTGGAGAGGGTTTTCGAAAGATTCTCTTTTCCTTCTTTATTCAATACTTGATTGATACCGGTAAAAAGGGAATCAGCATCGACCAATACATTTTCCAGTTTAGCTTGAAGCGGCTCAATTTTTTGATTAACCACATCGGTTAATCCTGGTTTTACCCTCGACTGTAAGGTATCTCCTTCTTTCAATAAAGGAGCATTATCAAACACCGGAAGGATGGCAATGGATTTACCTCCAATAAGTCCTGCCTCGTAGAGCTCAGCGATGCTGTTTTTTGAGAAACGAATGTCATTTCTGAGGGTAAATGATACTAAAATTGCAGTTGTACTAGGCATAAAATCAATGGTCGATACTTTCCCAACGGAAAGACCATTAATCGTTACTTTAGTGCCAATTTGAAGCCCCTCAACGTTTTGGTAAACAGCATAGAGCGTATTCTCTTTTTTGAACAAGGAAGTTCCATTGAGAAAATTAAATCCCAATAGAAATAAGAAAATTCCTCCGAGGACAATAAAAGCGGCTTTAATTTCTTTAGACCTAGTCAATGGATAGCTTTTTATATCTTCAAAACTACACAATATTTGTCTTTAAATGGGAATTATTGAGCTGAAATTGCTTCGGATAACTTAATTTTTCTTCCGTTTTTAAAAGAAACCAAAAAAGCATTTTTATATCCTTTTTTCAAGGCTTGTTTTTTTAATTTCTTGGCGGTTTTGTAGGAAGAAGTAGCCCCGTAATAGTACCGAAAAAGCGTTTTTGATTGTTCGATGCTTACATCATTTAGCCCCTTAAAATTAACTGGAGAGGGGTCTATTTTTCGCGAACTCGCTGCAATTTGAACTTTAAAAACCACCCCGCTTGAAGTTGTTTTAACTGGCGCTACAGCACTGCTCTCTTTTTCAGTGATAGCCACTTTTTCTTTTGAAATGGGTGCTTCTACCCTGACCGAATTGCTTACGGCATTATCCAATTGATTTTTGTAATTGAGAATGGCTTTTGAAATCGCAGTTGCCATCTGTTTTTGTCCTTTGGCAGAATTCAGATAGGCGCCCTCTTTTTTATTTGTTAAAAATCCAAGTTCCACCAAAACACTAGGCATATAGGTCTCTCGCAAGACCAAAAAGCCCGCTTGTTTCACTGTCCTGTCTTTTCGACTAAGGTTTTGGACAAAGCTTTTCTGGATGTAACTTGCTGCTTCTATACTTTGCCCTAGATAAGCCTCTTGCATCAATACTAAACTAATAACCGATTCTGGATTGTTTGGATCAAAACCATCGTAAGTGGTTTGATAATCTTCCTCAAGGAAAATCACCGAGTTTTCTTTTTGGGCAATTCTAAAATTATCATCCGTACGATGAAGCCCCAAAACAAAGGTGCCTGCACCGTAGGCTTTGGGCGATTGAAAAGCATCGCAATGAATGGAAACAAACAAATCCGCATCGGCTTCGTTGGCTACCTTTGCACGATTTTTTAACTCGATATAACGATCGGTATCACGCGTATAAAGAACGCGAATGTCCCGCTCTTTCTGCAGAAGCGCACCAATGGCAAGCGTGGTGTTCAAGGCAATTTTTTTTTCTAAAAAACCATTGCCATTATTCCCTGAATCCTTCCCTCCGTGTCCCGCATCCAAAACCACCACAAAAGGGGTGTCTTTGTTTTGGGCATGAAGGAACCCTATGGAGGTCATAAAAAAGAAGACAAAAAATTTAAAATAAAAACCTGACATAGATTACGGCCTTGGGAATACGAATAAAAACTTAAAACCGATAGTAGCTATAAAATTATATGTAATTTTACACTTCGTTCGGACAAACAAATTTAGCTTTTATCACATTGCGAACAAAGTCTTTTTTATTTAGTGTCGTGCTGATCTGTTTAGGGACCATAAAATTAGCTTATGGACAAAAACGTTTGACCGCTTTCGATAGAGACAGTCTTCCCGTTATTGAGACAGTTGAAGAGATTAAGCTAGACACCATTCAAGTGAGTCCTAAAGACAGTATACCTGCAAAAGAACCCCTTCTGCTTGACTTAATTAAGTATTCTGCGCAAGATTCCGTTAAAATCGATCGAAAAGAAAACAAAATGCGCTTGTACAACGATGCGCAAATTACCTACCAAGACATGCAACTCAATTCGGGGATAATTGTCCTTGATTACACTAAAAATGAGGTGTATGCAGGTAGAATTGCAGATGCGGAAGGCAATTTAACTCAAAAGCCGGTTTTTGTTCAAGGCTATGATGAAGTAAATCCAGACTCGATTCGCTTTAATTTCGATACCAAAAAAGCAATCATTTGGAACTCAAAAACAGCACAAGGAGGCATGAATGTGTTTTCGAGTTACACCAAAAAACAAAACGATTCTCTTTATTACATCAAAGATGCTAAAGTAACCACCGCTTCCGACCCCGATAATCCCGATTATTTTATTCGTATTCGCAAAGGAAAACTGGTGCCTGGAGGAAAGATTGTAGCGGGTTTTAGCAACCTGTATGTCGAAAATGTTCCCACTCCTGTTTTTGTTCCTTTTGCCTACTTCCCGGCAGGAGACAAAAAAGAATCGGGTTTTATTTTTCCCACTTTTGGAGAAAGCAACCAAAGAGGCTACTACCTACAAAACATGGGCTATTACCTCGCCGCCTCAGAATATTTTGACATTAACTTAACGGGAGACTACTACACGAATGCGAGTTACGGACTTCGTTGGAATTCGGCCTACAGAAAATTATATAAGTTTTCAGGAAATGTAAATATTCGATATGAAAAAATTGTTTCTGGTCAGCGTGGTTTTGATGATTATAGCAAATCTTCGGTTTACAATATCCGTTGGGCGCATCGACAGGATCCGAAAGCGAATCCCTATTCAAATTTCTCTGCTTCAGTTAATTTTGGAAGTAGTCAGTATTTTCAACAATCCATTAATCAGCTCAATACTGCAAATTTCCTCAACAACAATTTAAGCTCCTCCATCTCCTATTCCAAGTCATTTCCCAAATACCCACGTGTCAATATTTCGCTCACCACCAGCCTTTCTCAGAATAAAAACACCCAAAGTGCCAACCTTACACTCCCTACTTTTCAAGGGAACATGGAACGGATTTTCCCTTTTGCAAAAAGAGGGAAATCAAAAAAAGGAATTCTTCAAAACATCAATTTTCAGGTGACTACTTTGGCCTTAAATCGGATCAATACCACCGAGGAAAAACTTTTTAAAAAGGAAATGTTTGAAGATGCCGTTTCTGGAATGACACATACCATTCCTATTGGTACCAATTTTAAAATTGCCAAATATTTGAGTGTTAGTGTTGGAGGAACATTAAAGGAAGTTTGGTCGCCCAATTCTATTCGCTATAACGACTACCAAGAAGGAGTGGGTGTGGTCAAAGATACCGTTAGTGGGTTTTCAGCCTTCCGTACCTATAACCTTTCAGCCAGTATTGGAACCACACTTTATGGAATCGTAAATTTCAAAGAAGGCAAAAAACTACAATCCATTCGTCATACGCTTCGCCCATCCATTAGTTATGGTATTCAGCCCAGTTTCGAAAAATATTACGATACCTACATCATCGATGCAGATGGAAACACAGCCGAATACACGCGTTTTGAAAATGCTTTATTTGGTGTACCTTCTCGAAGCTATGGGAACTCCATGGGGATTACAATTAACAACTCCTTTGAAGCCAAGGTAAAATCCAAAGACACCTTAAACCTAGAGCCAGAAAAAATCACTTTATTGAATAACCTCAACCTAAGCACTAGCTATAATTTTGCTGCTGAAGAATTTAATCTAGCTCCCGTACGAATGAGTACTGGCCTCGGGTTATTCAAAAACAAGCTCAGTGTGAATCTCAATGCAACCTTTGATCCTTATGCTTTGAATGAAGAACTGAGACGAATTAACACCCTAGCTATAAAAAATGGAAACGGTTTGGCACGACTCACAAGCGCAAACGTAAATATGCGTTATGCCTTAGATAACGATACGTTTAAACGCGATAAAGACAATAAAGAAGAGGAAGAAGAGGAGGAAGAAGAAGACATTGGATTTAATGATTTTGAACGCCTTTCTGGTGTGGGGCGTGATGATGACCTTTTTGGTGTAGCAGAAGACTTTGCAAATGGTTTATCACGAGATGACCGAAACAAAGAATCGTCAATTGCATCCGATTTGTACCGAACCATTGTTAAGTGGAACATAAACCTTGCCTATTCGCTTACTTATAACAATTCTGTGGGACAAAAAGACTTCTCCAACAATTCCCTTATGGTTTCCGGAGATTTTGACCTCAATTCCAAATGGAAGGTAGGAGCCTCCTCGGGTTACGATTTTAAAGGAAAAGGAATTACTTACACCCAGTTTCGGTTCAATCGAGATTTGGACAGCTGGCAGTTGAATTTTAATTGGGTCCCGTTTAGCGATCGCTCATCTTGGTATTTCTTTATTGGAATAAAATCAGGCTTACTCAGCGATCTTAAATACGAAAAAAGAAGAGAACCCGATCGCCGATTTAATTAACACCTTTACAGATGAAAAAAATGATAAAAACCGACCTTGCGCCTCTGCCTCTTGGACCGTATAACCAAGGGATTTTAGTAAAAGACACCCTTTATTTGTCTGGACAAATTCCCATTGATCCCAAAACAAATGAACTTATTGAAGGAGACATTCAAAAAGAAACCCATCAAGTAATGAAAAACCTAGAAGCTGTTCTTAACGCGGCAGCGATGGGGTTTGACGATGTGGTTAAATCATCCATTTTTTTAAGTGACATGAATCACTTTGCAGCAGTTAACGAGGTGTATGGCGCATACTTTAACGAGGCAACCGCCCCAGCGAGAGAAACGGTAGAAGTAGCGAATCTTCCCAAATTTGTTAGGGTCGAAATCGCAATGATTGCAGTAAAGTAGACGTGTATTACTCTGCAGTATTGAATTGCGCCACGTGATAAGCCACTAACCCGTCGATGGGTCTTTTTACAACTCGCCCCATGCTAATACCATATTTCGCTAAAGCAGTTTTAATTTCTTCTTTTAAGAAATAGGCGATCGATCCTACAAAGTGAACCGGTACGTCTTTAGCATTATCAAATTGAAAAATTTGATGGCGAATAAATCGGTCAAGTCCATTGTAAATGATCTCTTGGATATAAGGATCTTCACGATTTTCAATCAAGAATTTAGCGAATTTGGCCAAATAGGTATTTGGGTTTTCTTTCCTGTAGAGGTTTTCCTTTATGGTATCCGCATCGAGTACAAATTCATTTTCAAATTGAACCGATAAATGCTTGGGCATTTCATTAAAATAATAACCTCGAACAAGCTGTTTTCCAAAGAAATTACCACTTGCTTCGTCCATTAAAATATACCCTAAGGAGGTGATGTGCTGCTCAACATTTTCACCGTCAAAATAAGAGCAGTTAGAGCCTGTTCCCAAAATGCAAACGATGGAAGGACTTCCCATTTCGGCCGTAGAATAAACAGCCGCGTAGGTATCCTCTTTTATAATAAATTCACAATTGAGGAAGATGTCTTTAAACACTTTACGAATTCGGTCAACAGTGGATTGAATACCACATCCCGCTCCGTAAAAATAGAGATGTGTTACCACATCTCTATTCGAATAAATTTCATAATTATTAATTATGCGCTCGTTCAAAATAGCAGAAGAAAGCACCTGCGGATTTAGCCCTAAGGTCTGGGTTGAAAACAATACTTTTCCTTGCGCGTCTACTGCATACCAATCTGTTTTGGTAGAGCCGCTATCAACAATTAAATACATTTTTAAAGGGAATTAACGTGCTTAGCTAAGTCAATCAGTTTGTTCGAATAACCGCATTCGTTATCGTACCAGCTAATTATTTTAAAGAAGTTTCCGTTAAGTTCCATTCCCGCACCTGCGTCGAAAATTGAAGTACGTGCATCGCCAATAAAGTCTTGAGATACTACTGCTTCTTCGGTATAACCTAAAACACCTGCCATAGCACCTTTAGCTTCATTTTGCATCACCGATTTAATTTCATCATAAGAAGTTGATTTCTCTAAACGCACGGTTAAGTCTACTACAGAAACGTTTGCTGTAGGAACACGGAAAGCCATCCCTGTAAGTTTTCCAACTAAACAAGGAATTACTTTAGTCACCGCTTATGCAGCCCCTGTTGAAGCTGGCATAATGTTTACAAGAGAACTACGTCCTCCACGAAAATCTTTCTTAGAAGGGCCATCTACTGTAAATTGTGTCGCTGTCGTGGCGTGAACCGTAGTCATCAGTCCTTCTGCGATACCAAAATGATCATTCAATACTTTGGCAACGGGAGCTAAACAGTTGGTTGTACAAGACGCGTTGGAAACAATGGTTTGGTCGGCTGTAGCTTCATTGTGATTCACACCCATAACAAACATCGGTGCATCTGCAGAAGGCGCAGAAATCACTACTTTCTTTGCACCGCCATCTATATGCAATTGTGCTTTTTCTAATGTAGTAAAAATTCCAGTACACTCGGCAACAATCTCTACACCAAGATTTCCCCATCCAATGTCGGCTGGGTTGCGCTCAGCAGTAACTTTGATGGTTTGTCCATCAACAACAAGGTTTCCACCCTCCACTTCTACTGTTCCGTCATATTTGCCGTGTACTGAGTCGTATTTTAATAAATAAGCCAAGTGACTTACTTCCAAAAGGTCGTTGATTGATACGATGGTTACATCATCTTGCTTCATTGCTGAACGAAAAACCATTCGTCCAATTCTTCCAAAGCCGTTAATTCCAATTTTTAGTGACATGTTTAATTTTAATTTAATTATTGTTTAAATGGATAAAATATCCGTTACTCTTAGTAATTCTTGATTAATTTCAGATTTTCCCTTGATGGCCTTTTCCAAAGGAGTAAGACTCATTTTGTCGTTGTTAACGCCAATCATAACATTTGAGGTTCCTTCTAAAAGGGTTTCTACAGCGTGCACTCCCATACGCGAGGCCAATACTCGATCAAAACAACTTGGTGATCCACCGCGCTGCATATGTCCTAATACCGATACACGAACTTCGTAATAAGGTAGATTCTTTTCAACATAACTGGCCAATTCAAACACATTAGCCCCTGTTTTATCGCCCTCTGCAACAACGACTATACTCGAAGATTTTCCTGATTTTTCGCTTTTCTTTAGGGATTCAAGCATCTGCTCTAACCCCTATTCTCTTCTGGGATTAATATTTCCTCAGCTCCAGCACCAATGCCTGAATTCAAAGCAATATGCCCGGCATCTCTTCCCATTACCTCAACAAAAAACAAACGATTATGGGAACTTGCCGTATCTCTAATTTTATCAATCACCTCAACAACGGTGTTGATGGCAGTATCATACCCCAAAGTAAATTGGGTGCCATAAATATCATTATCAATGGTTCCTGGAATTCCTATCACAGGAAAATTAAATTCGTTTTGAAAAATCATAGCGCCAGTAAAAGAACCGTCCCCACCAATGACAACCAAAGCATCAATTTCAAACTTTAACAGTTGTTCGTGTGCTCTCTTTCTTCCCTCTGGGGTTCTAAATTCCAAAGAACGCGCCGATTTTAGAATCGTTCCCCCTTTGTTTACAATGTTGTTTACGCTACGTGCATTAAAAGGGTGAATATTGCCTTCGATTAATCCTTGGTAGCCTTGGTAAACCCCAAAGACTTCTAACTTGTGATATACCGCAGAACGCACTACCGCGCGAACAGCTGCGTTCATCCCGGGAGCATCTCCTCCGGAGGTTAAAACTGAAATACGTTTTATTTTGTCAGACATAAAATCAAAATTACAATACTAATTCTTCTCGAAATAAATACTTCACAAAAAAAAGAGTTTAACAAAACGACAACGTTTTCAGAGATTTTTATTTTCGTAATCAATAGCGCTGTCATCTGTTATTATATCAAAGGTTGAGGGTGTTTTTTCAGCTTTTAATGTAATTTTCTGGAGTAATTCTTTAAATGTGTTAAAATCCACTTGATACGACATCCCCATTCCTTGGGTATATCCAAATTCATCTCCCAAATACCTAAAATCATTTTCTCGATTAAATACTTTTGCCCTTAAGCTTCCGCTATCGTTTAATATAAAATCGATTTGAACGTCCCCTACAATAACTGTTTCCTCTACCCCATCCACCGGCACACCTATTTTTCCATTAATTAAAATCTTGTCACTCAATTGGGTAGTTAGGGTTAAACCAATGCGATCTTCCGTTTGCAAATCGATGGCCGCATTTTTTTCTCCCTGTAAATAATTCAAGCCCACATTGAGTTTTCCTTCCCCAGACCCTAAGATGTTGCTAAAAACATCCGACGCTTTTTCATAGAGGTTGTTGGTTACCCCTTGCAGGGATACTGAAACTTCACTGATGAAAATTCCTTGAGAAAGGAGAGAAATCGCTTGCAGCTGACGGCGTTGTTGGTCGGCAAGGCGATAATTAATCTCTGAAACAAGAATTCCTGTGGCATTAGGAAAAGTGATATCAAACGTTGGGTCGTCTGGTCTTAACAGGTTTCCATCCAACTGAATGGATACATTGGTAGGGATTTTCCGATTAAAATTGGGGTTATCCACTAGCAGTGCAGGATTAGCACCACCAGGGACTTGATAAATAGCGTCGATGTTGAGTTGAGCTTCTAAAGGGTCGCCATCCCAAACAATGGTACCCCCTGTTGCACTTTGAATTTTTTATCGATCAATCCCAAATTTTTAAAATTGTAAATTCCATCATAGGTGATAAAATCACCCCAAATATTGAACTTCCCTTCCAAATTTGATTCAATCAGTAGGTTACCTGATCCACGACCGGAGAGGGTACTCCCCGAACTTTGATCTACCACAATCTCGAGCAAAGCGTTGGGATTTACATCCAAATCGAAATTCATTTCAAAACCGCGAAAAGATTCGTCTTCATTAGAAATATCAGCTGTGACTCCATCTACCCTTTCTTCCCCTTTGTTTAGAAAATCAATAAAAGAAGTGTCAGAAAGTCCTTTGTCGTCTTCCCAAGGAATAATCATGGTGGTACCTTTAGAGGTGCTTCCTTGCACGGAAAGGGTCAAGCCCTTTGTTGGGCCTTTAAAAATAGCCTCCCCATTCAAATATCCTTTGCCGTAAAACAGACTCCCTTCCTCTTTCGCTTTATTGTAAACCAAAATTCGCTCAGAAGAAGCAGTTAAATCGAGCTCCCAAGCGGAAAGATTAAAATGAAGCATTGATCCATTTAAAAGACCTGAGGAACCACTGAATCTCTCAGAGAATTTGGCATTATTGAATTCAATTTTTCGATCTAAAAAGGATAATAAAGTTGCATCTTCAAAAGCGTAGTACACATTCGTATTTGGAATATAAAAACCTCCATTATCAATCTCTCCTCTTCCCGAGAGTTTGATGTCCTCTAAACTTCCCCAAAGATTTAAATCAGCCGTAACATCGGCTGTAACATTGGTCAGTTTATCTTTTCCTAAGCGCGAAAGAAAAGACAAATCGAAATCATCCAGAGACAAGTCAATGTCAAGATTGGGAGAATTATTAGGCACATAGACTGTTCCTGCAGCCACGAGCTTTTCGGATTCTTCTTTTTTTAGGCTGGCATTAACTCTGTAGGTGTTGAGTTGTGGACTCCCCTCCATTTTTGTCGAAAAATCGCCCAATGCAACCGAATTAATCAAGAGGTTTTCAATGTTGGAATTCAAAATAACTCCCTGTTGGTTCTCTTTTTTTACCACCTGCACTGCAGAAGTGAGTTGCCCCTCAATGTCAAATTTTTCGCTTTCTGGAAGCACATCAAACAGTTGCAACTGGGAAGTCGAAAAAGCCAAATCAAAATCGTTTTTAGACTTGAATTCTAAGTCAATTGTGACCGCTTGCTCGCCTGCTACAAATTTAAAATCTGAAAAATCAAGTTGCTTATCGGCAAAAGTGTAGGAAATTTTTGGAAATGAATTTTGAAGTTTTTTCCATTTCGACGCGCCAAGGTTAAAGTCGACCGAGGTTAAAGTAAATTGACTTTGCGTTTCCGACTGATCAAAGCCAAAGTCGATATTTAAATTTTCGGTTTCCCCTTTTCCTAGGATCGCTTTAATGGTTCCTAAAACCTTGTTCTGTTTATTGAAGGTGTTTAAACGTATCGCTTGGGCAAAAAATTGATCGTTCCCAATTTGATCCGCCTTAAACTCGGTAGCGAACTTGTCTGATGACAAAGAAGTAGCCATAGACATCCCCTCAATAACAAATCCTTTGTAGGAAAGATAAGGAAGTGAAAAATTGAACTTCGAACTGCCCTTTTCTCCACTAAAAAGGCCATCCATTTCAATAGCAGAAGGGAACTCTAAAGCGGGATAAAGTGCTTTAACTAACTTCTCTTCTAAATTGAGATTGAAGGAGAAAAAATCCGTTTCTTTCACATCCACTGAAGCTGCAATCGGTATCAGAAAGGCTTCTGAAAGTGCGTTTTCAATCAAAGGAACCATCGCTTTAAATGAAAAATCGCCTTTTAAATCAAATGCAAAAGCATCCGATGGGCTTTGCTCAACGGAAAACATCTCATTTTTAGTTTTTGCAGAAAAAGTAAAATCTGAAAAATTATTTTCTTCATCGCTATTCCAAATAGTAAATTCAGAAATCGCTAACAAGGTTTCCTTTCCTTTTGCTTGTTTTACATCGACGTGCAAACCTAAACGTACATCCTCATTTTCTGGCGTTAATTTCAACTGAGATAAATTGATTCTCTCTAAATCGGCATGAGCTTCTAAGGTGTTTTGTCGATTGATTAAATCAACTTCTGCATTGAGTTTAGAGTCATTAATACTCACTTTTAAAACCTTTTGTGAATTGCTTTTATCAAACACAAGTTTGGCATCCTTAAATTGAAAATGATGGAGAGAAAAAGAAGGAATTTCAACTTCTGAAGTCAAGTTTTCTATTTTCTTTGCTCTTAGCTGAGCCTTCAGACGAATTTCTGCACTGTCTAAGCGAAGGGTACGGTTGGGAAATAGTTGACTCGAAGCCATCTTTTTTACTTGAAATTGCTGGGCTAACTCCCAACCCATCGATTTACTTTCTACTTGAAATTGTGTTTCAATTTCTCCTTCTCCCAAAATCAAGTCTGCCTTTCCCGAAATTTGTTTTCCTTCGACGTAACTGGCGTTAAACCGTGTCGAAATACGGTTTCCATCCCAAAGTTGCAAAAGGGATTTTTGAGGAAAGTTTGAAGGTAAAAAATGAAGCAAGGCAACCTTCCCTGATTCAAGTTGGGCCTGCTTTACTTCCACCCGTAAAGGCTCGGCGTTCTGAAGCGAAAAAGGAACCTTCAAATGCAAGTCGTTTTTGTGCTTCAATTGTAAAACTCCTTCCGATTGAGTTCGACTTCCGTTGAAGGTTAACTCCCCTGAAAATGCTTTTTGCTCAAAATAAGGTCTTATTTTTTCAAAATCTCCCAGTTGAATCCCCTCAAAGGAAAGCGCTGTCGAGTAGTGTGGTTTTTCATTTTGTGCATACACCACTCCCAGCTTTCCAAAAACACTTCCGTTTAAAAGCTGTGCTTTCAGGCCATCTAAGGTCAGGGAATCATTTTGAATGGTAAGTGCTGCAGAGAAACGAACGGGGGTTTTAAAAATACCCCAATCCACTTGTAGGGACTCAAAATTGATGTGACTTTTTTCTTTTGATAAAGAAACGTCGGAAAGGCCTCCATTGACAAGATTTAAATGAAGTGTTTCTTGGTCAGCTTGATGAATTTGCTGGAATTGACCTGCTGCTATGCTAATTTTATCACTCTTAAAATGCAGTTTAGACTTTTCTCGCTTTTGATTTTTCTTCACCTTTTCGAGAAAGATTTGCAAGTTATTTTGATCATCCCCAGTGTAGGAGACCAATTTGAGAAGAGGATTTTTTAAGCGGATCGATGAAAAATGAAACTTTTCTTGCAAAACCCCTTTGAATTCCTCCAAATCAAGAGCAAATTCTTCTACATAAAACAAACTATCGTTCTTGTGGTCGCGCACCAACACCTCGGTGATGCGAATCTCCCCATTGAGCGCTAAATGAACCTGATCAAAAGAAATGGCCGTTTCTAAGGTTTTGTTTAGCCGCTGTGTGAATTGATAAACAACAGCGTTTTGAACGCTCTGTGTCAAAAAAAGTTGCCGAATACCCACAAATCCAAGCATAACAAGGAAAGTGACAAGCGTTGCTATTTTAAGCGTTTTTTTGATAAGAAAGCGTAATTTTGTGTTATTCAAAGGTACAAAATGAAGCATCAAAAACCATGCTATATTTTAGCAATAGAATCTTCTTGTGATGATACTGCTGCTGCGGTATTGAAAGATAAAAAGGTCCTTGCTAATGTAATTGCCAATCAAAAAATACACGAAGCCTACGGAGGGGTCGTTCCTGAGTTGGCTTCTAGGGCGCACCAAAAAAACATTGTTCCTGTGGTAGATCAAGCCCTTCAACAAGCGGGCATTCACAAAAAAGACCTTTCTGCCATTGCTTACACAAGAGGGCCTGGTCTTTTGGGTTCGCTTTTGGTTGGCACCTCTTTTGCCAAATCGCTCAGTATGGCACTCGCTATTCCTTTGATTGAAGTTAATCACCTCCATGGACATTTGTTAAGTCATTTTATCGAAGATGAATATCCTATCCCTCAATTTCCTTTTTTAGGGGTAACCGTTTCGGGTGGACACACTCAAATCGTACGGGTAAATGATTATTTTGAAATGGAAGAATTAGGTGCAACTTTAGATGATGCCATTGGAGAAGCGTTTGATAAATGTGGGAAAATGTTAGGACTGGATTATCCTGCAGGGCCCCACATCGACCGATGGGCAAAACAAGGAAATCCAGACGCTTTTTCTTTTCCAATTCCCAAAGTAGATGGCCTAAATGTGAGTTACAGCGGTTTTAAAACAGCAGTGGTCAATTTTTTACATAATAAAACACAAAAAGACGAATCGTTTATTCAAGAAAATTTAGCGGATTTGTGTGCTTCCATACAAAAAACACTGGTCGACATTATTTTCCAAAAAATTGAAAAAGCCATCCAAACCACAGGAATTGAAGAAATTGCTATTGGTGGTGGAGTTGCTGCCAACTCCGGATTGAGAGAACGCTTGGTCAATACAGGAACAGAAAAAGGATGGAAAGTTCATTTACCGCCTTTTGCCTTTACAACCGATAATGCAGCGATGATTGGTATTGTCGGTTATTTTAAATTCACCCAACAGCGGTTTGGATCTTTACAGGAATCTGCAACCGCACGACTCCCAATTTAAGCATGGATTTATTTTATCTTCCCAACTTAAAAGAAAACGCTGAAGTCGTATTTTCCTCAGAAGAAAGTCGCCACCTTGCCAAAGTATTACGGAAAAAACCTGGAGATATCATCCGAGCGACCAACGGAAATGGCGAGGAACACAAAATAGAACTCAACACCATTGATGTGCGAAAATCGAGAGGGCAAAGCATTCAGGTCATCCATTCACCAGCTCCCGCCCATCGATTGCACATGGCAGTTGCGCCCACTAAAAACATCAATCGTTTTGAGTGGTTTTTGGAAAAAGCAACTGAAATTGGCATTTCAGAAATTACTCCCTTGCTTTGCGATCATTCGGAGCGAAAAACAATTAAAAACGAACGTTTAGAAAAAATAGTAATTGCAGCCCTTAAACAATCGCAACGGAATTACCTTCCCACTCTTCATCCATTAACTTCCTTTGAAGACTTCCTCCAACAGCACCCAAAAGGCTATATTGCTCATTGTAGCAAAGGAGAAAAAACACCCTTGGCCAATCTTGCCATTTCTGCTCCACAAACGACGCTTCTCATTGGTCCTGAAGGCGATTTCTCACCAAAGGAAATTCGGCTAGCCAAAGAAAACAACTACACAGAAATCAGTTTGGGAGAATTTCGTCTTCGAACAGAAACGGCAGCTATTGTGGCCTGTACAACACTTGCACTAAAAACAGCTACACGATAATTTTATTATCTTTAATGCTATGAAACCAACTCAAATTGCTGAAGGAATAATAAGAGCCATTCTTTATTTAATCCTTATCACCTTAGGGGCTTACTGCCTTTACCTGCTTCAATCTCTGATTATTTACATTGTTTTTGCAGCCATTCTCTCTTTGATAGGAAAACCCATTGCTGGTTTTTTGGTCTCCCGATTGAAATTCAATAAAACCATTGCGGTAGTAACCACCATGCTTTTTTTTATTTTGATTTTACTAGGGGTCATTTCTTTAATCATCCCGTTGATTATCCAGCAAAGTGAAAACTTATCTTTGCTCGATGTTCAGTCTCTTGAAATTAAAGTCAACAAACTGTTTGAAGAATTGTCCAATTATTACGGCTGGAATAAATCATCCATCGAAGCCTTTCTTTCAGGAAATAATTGGGTAAGTACGCTCAACTTAGGAGCGGTTCCCGAGTTTTTAAATTCAATTTTAGGATGGTTAAGTGGCTTTACCATTGCCCTTTTCTCCATTCTTTTTATTTCCTTTTTCCTGCTTAAAGATTCCCATTTGCTTGAACGCAGTCTTCTTATTTTCTTTCCAAATGATACTCACGCTAGGCTAAAAGAGGCTTTCTCAGAAATTAAAAACCTACTCTCACGCTATTTCATTGGGCTTTTCTTTCAGATCAGTATTTTGTTTGTCATCTACACCACCATCTTGGTCATTTTTGGAATTAAAAATGCGATGATCATAGCGTTGTTGTGTTCCTTGCTCAATCTTATCCCTTACGTTGGGCCCATTATTGGAGGAATGTTAATGTTTGTACTCACGATGACGGCAAATGTAGAAGCCGATTTTAGAACGGTTATTCTTCCGAAAAGCATGTATGTAATGATCGGCTTTATCTTTGGTCAACTCGTTGATAATTTCTTCAGTCAACCCTATATATTTTCTAAGTCAGTGAAATCGCATCCCTTAGAAATTTTTGTGATTGTAATTTCCGCTGGAATCCTTTTTGGAACCCTCGGACTCATTGCGGCGATTCCCCTCTACACGGCAGCTAAAGTAATTTTCAAAGCGTTCTATGCCAACAATAGAATTGTAAAATCGCTTACAAAAGACTTGTAAAGCGTCGCTATTCTTTGAGCAGTAATGTCCACTCGAATGAGAATTGAGAAACAATCTGCCCTTTTTCTTTTACCCCTTCGGCATGGAGCCATATCGTTTGTGGGGTTTTGGTTTCTATTAATGTCGTTATGGCTTTTTTACTTCTTCGCCTTGGGTACAGGTAAAGTTAATTCGCCCCGTCGCCTTTTTAGAAAAATGAGCTTTGTTATTTAAAACCAACATGGAAATGTTCTTTTTTCTCCGCCGAATTTCACGAGTAATCAAAATCCCCGTTGGAAATTCTGCTGCCATCCCCTGCACGGCCCAAAACATTGAGTTAAATGGGTTTTGATTTAACCAACGGTGCTTTACCGTAGCAATGGCGGTTTCCTCATCCAAATGGCGCATTCTTACGCCCATGAGCCAAGCTCCAGGTAATTTAAATAAGGTAAATAATGTGTATTGAAAATAGTTCATGTTTCTACTGTAGAAGACCAAAATACAAAAAAGAATAAATCTTCTTGAAATGAATTTTTAAAACCAGAAATTAAAATACCTTTTTAGACTGGATAGGGATTAATCATTGTCGACAATCCATAGCATACAGTACAGGGTTCTATGATTCAAATCTAAACCATTCACCACTTTTGGACTAACCTTTATCTGTAACGACTCCAGCGACTCAGTAAGCGTATCGTCTTGAGTGTTCACATGAATTGAAAAGTGATGGGTGTTTTTTGGAAAAATCACTTCTGCAGGGAATTGTGGTACCACAATCTCTTTCACTTCTGTATCACAGAGAAGATCTGTTTTTAAATCGTCTTGATTGAGCTGACTTCCTACCCCAAGGGCAACACGTTCGATTTTTAGAGGGAGAGAAACGGGTAAAGCCTCTGATAAATAAAAGGTAAAAATGGCGGAATCTCCTTCCTCAATAATTAAATCACTTTGTTCAAGCGTTAAGGAAGAAGACATATTTTCATGGGCATAACTCACCTCTTGTTCGTTACAACTCAGAAAAAAGAACAATAAAAAAAGGGAGCCAAAAGGCAATAATAGTTTTGGGGCAATCATGATGTAGGTTTTTGAGCACGGTATTTGGGGTGTGCAGATTTAGTTCTCTAAAGATAAAAAAATATTAAAATCCTCTTTTAGGGCGACCAAGAAACACCATAAATCGCTTATTTTCGTTCATTGGATATTCAATTATTATGAGAACCTTCGTTTTTATTTTCCTAAGTAGCCTCAGCGTTTTTCTGCATGGACAAGAAAAAAACCAATTGCGTGTAGAACCACCCTATTGGTGGTCGGGCTTTGAAAACAAACAGTTGCAATTATTGGTTTATGGCGAAAACATTGGGGAAATGGAGCCTCAAATTCAACATCAAGGGATTGAAATCACCAACGTTCACAAGGCAGAAAGCCCCAACTATTTGTTTTTAGATCTCCGTCTTGAAGAACAGCTTTCCCCACAATCTTTCCCTATCGCCTTTTATAAAGGTGAAAACCTTATCCATCGAGTGGATTATGAAATTAAAGCGCGAGAAGAAAACAGAAAAAACCTAAAGGGTTTCGATTCATCTGATCTGATTTACCTCATTACTCCCGATCGTTTTGCCAACGGTAATCCAAAAAACGATCGTATTGAAAACATGAGAGAACAGAAAATCGATCGGACCAACGACTACGCCCGCCACGGAGGAGATATTCAAGGCATTATTGACCAACTCGATTACATTGAAAAAATGGGAATGACAGCCATTTGGCCCTCCCCGCTTTTAACCAACGACATGCCCGAGCAATCGTATCACGGTTATGCAATTACCGATTATTACGAAGTGGATCCACGATTTGGGACCCTCGAAAATTATATTGATTTGGCCAACAAAGCCAGGGCTAAAGGAATCAAATTGATCATGGATCAAGTGGCCAATCATTGTGGCGTGCATCATTGGTGGATGAACGATTTACCTTTTTTAAATTGGGTGAATCATCAAAACCAATATGAACAAAAACTGCCTCTAAGCACTTCTAGTCATCGACGCACCACCAACCAAGACCCCTATGCTGCAGAAATCGATAAAAAGGCAATGAACGAAGGCTGGTTTGTTCCGCAAATGCCCGATTTAAACCAAAGGAATCCCTTTTTAGCAAACTACCTAATACAAAATAGCATTTGGTGGATTGAAACGCTGGGGCTTGGAGGAATAAGGCAAGACACTTATCCCTATCCCGATAAATATTTTATGGCAAAGTGGGCAAAAGCCATTATGAGCGAATATCCGCTTTTTTCTATGGTAGGAGAAGAATGGAGTTATAACCCCCTTTTGGTTGGTTATTGGCAGCAGGGAAACAAAAACTACGATGGTTATGAATCGCATTTGAGTCATACCATGGATTTCCCTTTGCAAAAGGCCATACAAAACGCATTGACCCAAGAAGAGGGTTGGGACACTGGGCTGATTGCGTTGTATGATGCCTTGGCAAACGATTTTGCCTATGCCGATCCCAAGCGTTTAATGCTGTTTTTAGATAACCATGATATGGATCGTGCTTTAACGCAATACGATAACGACACTACCCTACTAAAGATGGGACTTGCTACTCTGATGTGTTTACCTCGGGTTCCCCAAATGTATTACGGTACGGAAGTATTGCTTAACAATACAGGGAAACCCCACGACCACGGAAGAATACGAACTGATTTCCCAGGAGGATGGGCAGGAGATAAAAAAAATGGCTTTAAGGGAAAAAAGCTTAGCCCTCAAGAAAAAGAAATGCAAGATTTTGTTTCCGAAATTGCGCACTTTAGAAAAAACAGCAAAGCCATTCATCATGGAAAAACAATCCATTTCGTTCCCGAAAATGGCGTTTATGTTTTGTTTAGACGTTACAAAGAGGAAAGCGTCGTTTTATTTTTAAATAAAAATAAAAGGGAAACTTTGATTTCGTTAGATCGTTTCAAAGAGGTTGGGCTTGAAGGAAAACATTTTCGTTCGGTAATCGGAAAAGATGAATTTCCATGGGAAGGGAAATTAAAACTCCCACATCGTGGGGTATTTCTTTTACCAGTATAAAAAATGATTAATTCTCAGTTTCCGAATTATCTTCAATAACCCATTCGATATTAGCTACTTTCTGGAAGTCACGAATCACTTTTTGGGCATTATTCGTTTCAAATTTCCACTGAGTGTGTTCAAAAGAGGGCAATTGATTTTCCGTATCGAGCATTTGGAGGTAAAACTTTTCTGCATTTTCCAATTTGCTAATCATCATCTTTAAATCTTGCCCGTCATTGATGATTACTTTTCCTGATTTTTTTATCACTGTAGCGTCGTATTCGAATATGAATTTACTGTCTAATCGAAAACGTATTTGAACAGGTACATCTTTTCTAAAATCTTGAATACGCCAAAACATATTTGGAAAATAAGCGCGTATATTTCCACTCAATGGCTCATTTTCAATCATAATTCTCACATAGGTAGAAGGCTTATAACCTGCGTATTCGTGCTCTCCAAAATAGCCTACTCCAACAATAGAAATACTGTTGACAGGCTTTCGAGCGAAACGATTTTGCTCATAACTAATCATCCATCGCTTTGTAACCGAATCCAAATGCATTTTTACCTGAACACTGGGTTCTGTGGACTTAATGACATAATCTCCAAAGGTGCTGTTTCTGGCGGATTGACCAAAAACAAAATACGAGCTTGTCAATAAAACGAAATAAAAAATTCCCCGGTACCGCATTAAATATAATAGTGTTTAAAGGTGCAAGATAAAAAACTTTAGTCAGCCAATAAAAACGTAAAAGAATATATTGATATCCTAAGCAAAAAACGTTCTTCCTTACCTGATTTTATTTTCAAGCCAATACGTGGATGTGGATCTTTTCAAAAGAAAAAAGCCATAAAATTTAAAAAAAGGTATTATGGCTTTTAGAGTGATCGCGCTAGGATTCGAACCTAGGACCGTCTGCTTAGAAGGCAGATGCTCTATCCAGCTGAGCTACGCGACCCAAAAATGTCGGGGTGGCAGGATTCGAACCTGCGACCTCCTGCTCCCAAAGCAGGCGCGATGACCGGGCTACGCTACACCCCGAAAAGTCGAAAAAAACGACTTTAAACTTGCGGAGAGACCGAGACTCGAACTCGGGGAACACTTACGCGTTCACAGATTAGCAATCTGCTGCATTACCACTCTGCCACCTCTCCTTTGCTGAAAAATTGCAAGTGTGCAAATGTAGTTCTATGATCGAAATTATACAATATTTTTTCGCACTTTTCTACAAGAATTATTCCGGATATGCAATCCTCAAATGGTAGACATTTATCAGCTTGTCGATCAGTACTTTCTTTACTTTCTCGATTTCAGAAAGGGTAATGTTAGCATCAATAAACTGCTTGTCTTCGACTTGACTATCGATAATTTTAACCACAAATTGAGTCAATTGCTCGAGGGTAGGATTTTTAAGGCTTTTTGAAGCTGCTTCTACGGCATCCGCCATCATTACAATTGCGGTTTCTTTGGAAAAAGGTTTTGGCCCCGGGTAGGTAAACCGTTTTTCATCGGTTTCAGAATCCAGTTCCAATTGCTTTTTATAAAAATAGCTCACTTTGGAAGTCCCATGGTGGGTACGAATAAAATCAATAATACGATCAGGGAGCTTGTATTTTTTTCCTTGTTGAATGCCTTCTAAAACATGATCAATGATAATTTTTGCACTTTCTAGAGGCAGAATATCATCGTGGGGAGAAACGGCTCCTCGTTGGTTTTCTGAGAAAAAAGCGGGACGTGTAATTTTTCCTATATCGTGATATAACGCTCCTACCCGAGTAAGCAACGCATTGGCATTTATCGCATTGGCTGCAGCTTCTGCTAGATTGGCAACTTGCAAAGAATGATGAAATGTACCCGGAGCTTGATCGGATAATGCTTTAAACAAACCGGAATTGGTGTCGGATAGTTCTAATAAAGAGATGTCGGAATCAAGCTGAAAAATTTTCTCGTACAGATAAATCAAAGGCTGTACAAAGAGCGTTAATAGGCCACTCACTACAAAGGCGCCAAGAACAAAAACCTCAACCTGTTTGATGTCCCCAACCCGAATGAGCACAAAACACAAATAACCCAACAGGTAGACCAAAGTCACCTGAAACACGGAAAGAAATAGATTGGCGCGCTTATATAGCTCCGAAGCACTCAAAATAGTAACCATACCAGCAAGAATTTGAAGTACAATGTATTCAAAGCTGTTCGGAGCAATAAACCCGATCAGCAGCACACAAAGCACATGCACAAACAACCCTAGCCGTGCGTCAAAAAAAGCTTTGATAACCAACGGAAAAATACAAACGGGCAAGGCATATAAGTAAGTGGAATTGAATTTTAAAAGCACCGTACTCATCAACACCATCATGACCACATTAAAGAGCAAGAAAGAAATTTTCGTGTTGTTTTGGTAAATATTAGGACGTGATTGATAGAGGAAAAGCAACAAAATAAGAAGCACCATAACCACCAAGAGGAAGTAGCCTAAAAGCGTAAAATTTTTCTGATTTGCATTGGAGGTTGCCCCCGATTGGTATTGCTGCTCCAGCGAAAATAATTTTTGAAAACGCGCCTGATCGATCAATTCATTTTGGGAGAGAATCAAGTCCCCTTTTGCTACCACATCGCGGGTGGGAGAAATTTGACTATAAAGATTGTTGAGTACTTGATTTGTAAACGCTTCATCCAAAAATAAATTGGGCTCTAAAATTTCGAAAAATAAATTGTAAAACTCTTTTTCATATTTCTGACTGGTCACGGGCAACTGCTGGGCCAAATAGTTGGATAGCTCTTGCAGTTGTAAAAGTTGATCAAAAGGCAAATCTATTTCGGTACGGTCACTAATCAAAGCGGCTTTACTGCCCCCTTTGTGCACATAATTCACCGGCAAGACACCCTTGTCGTAAATTTCAGTCAACAAGGTTTTTCCAAAAAGGAATTGCCTCTCATATCGTTTTGAGCCCTGTGGAAGAGGAAAGAAATTTTTAAACCGCAAAACGTATTGTTGTTCTACTTTTTCTTTTACGTTTTTATCGACCCGGAAAAACGTAATGGCTGACGCCCTTATTTCTTCTTTCTCCTTTTGAATTTCCTCCTCGGTTTTAATGATTGCAAAATCAATAGGGGCATACAAAGTGGGATAAGTCCAAGGGGTTCCCTGATTGTATTCAAAGCCAAATTTTTGCTGATTAGGAAATAAGTACACAATAAAAATGGCTGCACTTAAAAACAGAATTCCCTTATAGATATAAGACTGTTGGTTGTAAAGAAAAATGAGAATGCGTCGCATATATAATTTCTATACTTGGTTGGGATAAAGATAACCGAATGTTATCAACAAAAAGAATGAATTTCAAATTTAAAAAAGGAAGTCGATATTCTCCCTTTTTAACTATTTTTGAAAATAATCATCAGAAATAAACCCATTTGAAGTACGGTATCTGTCATTTAGGAGTCATTCCACTTCGCGCTGAAAAAAGCCATAAAAGTGAACTTATTTCGCAAATTCTCTATGGCGAAACCTTCAAAGTGATTGAAGAACGAAAAGATTGGCTTAAAGTTAGAATCCATTGGGACGGCTATGAAGGCTGGGTGGTAAAACGACAAGTGACACTTATTGAAAAAGAGACCTATACCTCAATCAACGATAAAGCGTTTATTCCCTCTCCTCATTTGATTGATTATCTTCAAACTGATAAAGACCAATTGTTCCCTATTCCCTTGGGAAGCGATTTAAGAGGTTTGTCGGTTCTAAATCATCAAAGGGATGAAGTTGCTTCTCCCAATCAAAAAGACCGAGAGGCGCTGATTAAAACCGCTTTTCAATATTTGAATACCCCCTATTTGTGGGGCGGAAAAACCCCGATGGGGATCGATTGTTCTGGACTTACACAAATGGTGTATAAAATCCACGGTATTCCACTTAAAAGAGACGCTTATCTGCAAGCAGAACAAGGGAATACGCTGAGTTTTATTGAAGAAAGTGAGCCTGGAGATTTGGCGTTTTTTGACAACCAAGAGGGAAACATTATCCATGTGGGTATTCTCTTGAAGCATCATTATATCTTACACGCACATCACGAAGTACGCATCGATCGCATCGATCAAACGGGGATTTACAATGTTGAACGTCAAGAGCATTCGCATAAGCTTCGACTAATAAAATCCATTCTATAAAAAAACCCTCCAATTGGAGGGTTTTTTAATTCTTTGAGTTAAAAAGACTTTTATTGCTCGTATTTCTCAACAATTGCTTTCATGGCTAAATAGCCTTGGTTATCGCCAATAGTTGCGTAGATGTTACGAAGGGTTTTTACCGCTTCTAAGTTTTTTTCATCGATTCCAATAAGTTCTTTTAAAATAGGAACACATTCGCGATATAGCGTTTCTCTTTTCCCCTTAAGTTCATCGTATTTAAGGTTATCAGCACGTGAATTTCCTAAAGAATTCATTTCTTCTACAATAGTAGCTTCATCTTCTAAAATCAGCGCTACAAGATTGAGGTAAGCGTTTTCCATGTTCGGGTCAATGGCAATGGCTTTTTCGTAAAACTCACGCGATTTTTCTTTATCACCCAAATCACTATTGACAACACCCAGGTTGAAATAAAGTACTGCATTGTTAGGATCTTGCTCAAGCGCCTCAATCACCAATTCTTGGTAACGGTCTTTTTCGCCAAGCTCAATATAAATGTTGGCTTCGGTTAGAATAAGTCCAATATCTCCAGGATTGGCTTTACGCGCATCTTGTACCGCCTGCATGGCTTTGTCTTTGTCTCCCATCTGATTGTATATCAACGCAATGTTTTTTACAATTTCAGGATATTTTGAGGGTGTATCTTCTTCTCTAAGATCGGAGTATTCTTTCGACTTTTTAAAGATACCGTATTCCGTAGCAGAAATTTCTCTTTCCTCACCAGTTGCAACCTCCGTAGCAAAATACTTGGTTGTAATTCCAGTGTATTGAATTTCACGCAACATCACATCGCGCTCAAGCGCTAATGGATAATCACTCCCGTTGACTGCGTTGGTCGCCGAGTAGTAAAGGTAATCTTTGTTGGTTTCAGGATTTATTTGATAAGCGAGAAAAAGATTGTTGGAAGAAGTAACAAAATCCTGCGCTTCAGATTGCTCAATGGCTGAATTCACAACATCTGCCGTAAGGTTTTGAATTTCACTAGCCAAGGTTGTTTTTAACGAAGCATTCCCTTCTGCCAATTTGAAATTATCATAAGCGGCCTGAAAATCTTGATCCAAACGTGCCAACTGTCCTGATAAAAGATGGTATTGGGTTTTAATCTTGACATCATCACTTCCTTCAATAAGGGCTTGATGGGTGGCCAACGCTGCTTTTGCTTCATCATACTTCTCTGCTTTAAACAGTTTTTGTGCAGATTTTAGCTCTTTTTTTGCGCATAACCCAGTGTTATGAACATCCCTAGCAGGAGGGTAAATAATTGTTTCATTGTTTATGTATTAGTATTTAATTGTTCTCTTCAATGTCTGTGCCATTCTGATTTTCTACAGAAGGCGTTTCTGCATTTTCGTCTTGCTCCACCGATTCCTCTTCTTTCATCACCTTGGCTACTGCCGCAATTTGGTCATCTCCTTTTAAGTTAATCAGTTTCACTCCTTGGGTAGCTCTTCCCATAACGCGAAGACTATCTACACTCATACGAATAGCAATTCCTGATTTGTTGATGATCATCAAATCGTTTTCATCGTTCACGTTTTTAATCGCGACCAGTTCGCCTGTTTTTTCCGTAATAGAAATGGTTTTCACTCCTTTCCCACCGCGGTTGGTAGCGCGGTAATCTTCTAGGCTGGAACGTTTTCCATAACCGTTGGCAGATACAACAAGGATTTCTGATTTATCATCGTTGACCGAAACCATACCGATCACTTCATCTTGTTCTGTAGCTAAAGTAATTCCTCGCACTCCAGAGGCGTTTCTTCCCATAGGGCGGGTCTTGCTTTCTTCAAATCGAATGGCTTTCCCCGATTTTACGGCCAAGAGGATTTCACTGGCCCCATCGGTCAGTTTAGCTTCTAATAGCTCATCGTCTTCACGAACTGTAATGGCGTTAATTCCATTCGCACGTGGACGTGAATACTGCTCAAGAGCTGTTTTCTTCACCTGCCCTTTCTTGGTGGCCATAATCACATAGTGATTATTGATGTAGTCCTCGTCTCTTAAATCTTGTGTGTTGATAAAGGCTTTTACCTTATCGTCTTGCTCGATGTTGATTAAGTTTTGAATGGCTCGCCCTTTTGCTGTTTTTGAGCCTTCTGGAATTTCATACACCCGCATCCAAAAACATTTTCCTTTCTGTGTAAAGAACAGCATGTATTGGTGGTTGGTCCCCACAAAAAGGTGTTCCAAGAAATCTTCATTACGAGTGGTAGAAGCCTTTTGCCCTACCCCTCCTCTGTTCTGCGTTTTGTATTCTGCTAAAGGAGTTCGCTTAATATAGCCCGCATGCGAAATGGTAATGACTACTTTTTCGTTCGGAATCATATCTTCCACACTGAAGTTTCCACCAGCGTACTCAATGACAGAGCGACGGTTATCGCCGTATTTGTCTTTTACCTCTTGCAACTCCCCTTTAATGATGTCCATACGACGGTCTTTCTTGTCGAGGATATCTTTTAAATCAGCAATCGTTTTCAAGAGTTCATCGTATTCTCCTCTTAACTTATCCTGTTCCAAACCGGTCAATTGGCGTAAACGCATTTCCACGATGGCCTTGGCTTGTATTTCCGATAATTTATAGGTCGCTATCAACTTTGTTCGCGCTTCGTCGGCATTGGAGGAAGAACGAATCAGTGCAATTACTTCATCAATGTTGTCGGAAGCAATAATAAGTCCCTCCAAGATATGAGCGCGTTCTTCTGCTTTTCGAAGTTCGAATTGCGTACGACGCACCACTACTTCATGACGGTGTTCCACGAAATAATGAATCAACTCTTTAAGGTTTAACAGCTTCGGACGGCCATTGACCAACGCAATATTGTTGACGCTGAACGAGGATTGCAGGGAAGTGTATTTGTATAATTTGTTGAGTACAATATTAGGAATCGCATCTCTTTTAAGAACATACACTATGCGCATCCCTTTTCGATCCGATTCGTCCCGAATGGTCGAAATTCCCTCAATTTTTTTATCGTTAACCAGTTCCGCCGTCTTTTTGATCATGTCGGCTTTGTTAACTTGGTAAGGAATCTCATTGACAATGATGCATTCTCTTCCTTTTACTTCTTCGATATTCGCTTTCGCTCGGAGCACAACACGACCTCTTCCAGTATGAAAGGCTTCTTTCACGCCTTCATAACCGTATATGGTTCCTCCTGTCGGAAAATCAGGAGCTTTAATGTGTTGCATTAAGTCATCGATGGTGACCTCGCTGTTGTTGATGTAAGCTATGGTACCGTCGATAACCTCGGTTAAATTGTGAGGGGGCATATTGGTCGCCATCCCTACAGCAATACCAGAGGCCCCGTTGACCAATAGATTAGGAATACGGGTAGGTAAAACAGTAGGTTCTTTTAAGGTATCATCAAAATTAAGTTGATGATCGACCGTGTCTTTATCGATGTCTGCTAACAGCTCTTCCGCCATTTTTTGCATCTTGGCTTCCGTGTAACGCATTGCTGCTGGACTATCGCCATCGACCGAACCAAAATTTCCCTGACCGTCGATTAATAAATAACGCAAACTCCATTCTTGCGCCATACGCACCATGGTATCGTATACGGAGGTGTCTCCGTGGGGATGGTATTTTCCTAAAACCTCTCCAACAATACGCGCAGACTTCTTGTAAGACGAGCTGGCGCGAATGCCCAACTCATTCATTCCGAAAAGAACGCGGCGGTGAACAGGCTTTAAACCGTCACGAACGTCAGGTAATGCGCGTGACACAATGACAGACATCGAATAATCGATGTAAGCTGATTTCATCTCATCTTCTATATTGATGGGGATCAATTTTTCTCCTGTTGACATACTTAATTTGGTCTAAAGTGAATTCTTGCTAAAATAACGAATTAGCGCCATCAAAAATGGGAATTATTCAGAAAATCTCATTGAATTTATTAACATCGAATTGTGAAATTTAAATCCAAAAAATATAGCGGGGAGGTATTGATTTATTCCATTTTTTTTTGTCTATTTACGTAACGTTCTATATGTGGAACGATGTTTGGACGATGAAGATGAAAAAAAGACAACTATGGATGATAACTTTTCACCCCGCGTAAAAGATGTAATTTCTTTTAGTAAAGAAGAAGCCCTTCGCCTTGGGCATGATTATATCGGCACAGAACACCTTATGCTAGGTATCCTTCGCGATGGTGGAGGAAAAGCCATCTCTATCCTCAACGCCATTGAGGTGGACTTGGAGAACCTGCGCCGTAAAGTAGAAATATTGAACCCAGCCCTGTTGGACAATAATAGATTGGAAAACACCAAACGCAATTTACACCTCACGCGCCAAGCCGAGCGCGCCCTCAAAACCACCTTTCTGGAGGCCAAGCTTTTTCAGAGCGACCTGATCGATACGGTGCACTTGTTGTTGTGTATTTTGCGCAATGAAAACGATCCAACGACCAAACTGCTCGAAAAACTCAATGTGAACTATGATTTGGTCAAAGAACAATTCAAGATCATGTTAACCAATAATTCCGATTATATGGACATGCCTAGCGCCTCTTCCTTTTCAGACGAAAAAGAAGATGAAGAAAGCGATAAGCAAAATCCTTTTGTCCCCACGTCGGAAACTTCAAAATCGAAGAAATCCAAAACACCCGTCCTTGACAATTTTGGAAAAGACATTACTGCACTCGCTTCACAAGACAAACTCGACCCTGTTGTAGGGAGAGAAAAAGAAATTGAACGGGTTTCTCAGATATTGAGTCGAAGAAAGAAAAACAACCCTCTCCTTATAGGAGAACCTGGCGTAGGTAAATCGGCCATCGCCGAAGGCCTCGCCATTCGTATCGTAGAAAAGAAAGTATCGCGTGTGCTTTATGGAAAACGTGTCATATCACTCGATTTGGCCAGTTTAGTCGCGGGAACCAAATACCGTGGACAGTTCGAAGAACGCATGAAAGCGGTAATGAATGAGCTCGAAAAAAACGAAAACATCATTCTCTTTATTGATGAAATCCATACCATAGTTGGTGCAGGAGGCGCAACAGGCAGCCTCGATGCATCCAATATGTTTAAGCCTGCCCTGGCCCGTGGAGAAATTCAATGCATCGGTGCTACAACTTTGGATGAATACCGTCAAAACATCGAGAAAGACGGTGCGCTAGAACGCCGTTTTCAAAAAGTACTGATCGAACAAACTTCTGAAGATGAAACTCTGGAGATTCTCCAAAACATCAAAGAAAAATACGAAAATCACCACAATGTTACCTTCACTGATGATGCCTTAAAGGCGTGTGTAACGCTCACCAGCAGATATGTTTCTGATCGTTTTCTGCCAGATAAGGCAATCGATGCTTTGGACGAAGCCGGCTCTCGCGTTCACATTAAAAACATGGATGTGCCACAAGAAATTATTGCCCTAGAGGAAGAATTGGACCGCGTGCGTATCAACAAAAACAATGTGGTTAAAAAACAAAAATACGAGGAAGCGGCAAAATTGCGAGATAGCGAAAAACGCGTTGAACGCAAATTGATTGAAGCGCAAGAAAAATGGGAAGAAGACGCGAAGCTCAATCGCATCGAAGTAACAGAATCCCATATTGCAGATGTTGTTGCCATGATGACGGGCATTCCTGTTCAAAAAGTGGTAAGCGCCGAAAAAAACAAACTCGCTCAGCTCTCTTCCATCATTGGAAACAATTTGATTGGACAGGCCGAAGCCGTAGAAAAAGTAGTCAAATCGATTCAACGCAATCGAGCAGGACTAAAAGCACCAGATAAACCCATCGGATCCTTTATCTTCCTAGGGCAAACTGGTGTAGGAAAAACGCAATTGGCGAAAATTCTAGCCAAAGAAATGTTTGATTCCGAAGAAAACTTGATCCGTATAGATATGAGTGAGTACATGGAAAAATTTGCCATCTCTCGCCTTATTGGAGCGCCTCCAGGCTATGTCGGCTATGAAGAAGGTGGACAATTGAGTGAAAAAGTCAGACGTCGTCCCTACTCTGTAATTCTTTTGGATGAAGTTGAAAAAGCACATCCCGATGTTTTCAATATGCTGCTACAGGTCTTAGACGATGGTTTCCTCACAGACAGCTTAGGGAGAAAAATCGATTTTCAAAACACCATCCTGATCATGACCTCCAACATTGGAGCACGTCAATTAAAAGATTTTGGAACAGGAGTAGGTTTTTCGACCTCTGCCCAAAAAGCACAGTCGCAAGACATCGAGCGGGGCGTTATCGAAGGAGCACTCAAAAAGCATTTG
Source organism: Candidatus Arcticimaribacter sp. (assembly GCA_038143215.1). Taxonomy (GTDB): domain Bacteria; phylum Bacteroidota; class Bacteroidia; order Flavobacteriales; family Flavobacteriaceae; genus Arcticimaribacter. Next base: position 387,100 of record JAYQLP010000004.1, read on the forward strand.
CTCCTGAATTCCTCAACCGTATTGACGACATTGTGGTGTTTAATCCCCTCGAAAAGGAAGACATCAAAAAAATTGTATCCATAGAACTTGCTAAACTCATTACACGAGTTGAAAAGCTAGGGTACCAATTATCGCTTACCGAAAAAGCAAAAGACTTCTTGGTCGAGAAAGGCTACGACAAAAAATACGGGGCACGCCCATTGTCTAGAGCCATTCAAAAACACGTGGAAGACCAAATCGCTGAAGAAATTGTATCCAACCAAATTGAGGAAGGAGACCACATTCATCTCGATTGGGACAAGGAGAAGTTAAAACTCACCAAAAAATAATCACAAAACACTGGCGCTTGTCAGTGTTTTTTTTTTTCCTTTTTTAAGCCAATCTTTTGCGTTACTTTTGCATACAAATTGAACAATAAAATGCCAATTTACTTTCACCAACACCATTGTCATCTTCAGGGGGAAACTCACCCCTTAGGGGGTTTAACACAACTTCCGGATTCCCAATGACAATTAACCACCTACACCAACAATTGTAAATTACAATTCCTATGAAAGTACTTAAATTTGGCGGCTCTTCAGTAGCAAACGAAGCAAGCATTGCCAAAGTAATATCCATTGTAAAAAACGAACCTCAATCTACCGTAGTAGTTTCTGCGCTTGGGGGAGTAACCGATATGCTTGTCGGGGCAATGCACCACGCGGCCTCGGGTAGTGATCAATACAAAGACGTTTTCCTACCCTTACCCAAAGGCATCTCGATTTGGTGAAAGCCTACATCCCGATTGACAAACAAAGCAGCATCATTAGCTTCATANAAGTNGAAATCAACCGCCTCGAAACTTTACTTGACGGAGTGTTTATGTTGCAAGAAGCAACGCAAAAAGCTTCCAGCAAAGTGACGAGCTTTGGCGAGGTCCTTTCGAGTAAAATTATCACGGCTATTTTCAATGAAAACGGAATAAAAACCCGACATATCAACGGGAGAGAATGCATTCAAATTGACCACCTTAACGGAAGAATAGACGTGCAATGGGAAGCCACTTCCCAAAAAGTAAATGCTTATTTTTCTGAGAAATTCGAAGGGGTTTCTCTGGTGCCGGGCTATATCGCACACAACACAAAAGAAGAAATTGCTACCCTAGGGCGCGGAGGCTCTGATTTTACCGCTGCCATTTTAGCAAAAATTTTAAAAGCCGAAGTGTTGGAAATTTGGACCGATGTAAGCGGAATGTTTACTTCCAATCCAAAGCTCGTGCCTCAGGCTCAGCCCATTCAACAGCTGAGTTATTTGGAGGCAATGGAATTATCCCATTTTGGCGCTAAAGTCATTTACCCTCCTACCTTGCAACCTTTGGTTGCAGATCAAATTCCGGTTTACATCAAAAACACCTTTCAAGCCGAAGACCCCGGCACTTTAATTTGTGAAAAAGCAAACCAAAAAACCACAGAAGTGGTGAAAGGAATCAGCCATATCGACGATGTGGCCCTCGTGAGCTTAGAAGGAAGTGGAATGGTAGGTATCCCCGGGTTTTCTAAACGCCTGTTTGAACGCCTTTCTGCTGAACACATCAACGTCATTATGATTACGCAGGCCTCTTCGGAGCATTCAATCTGCATTGGATTGAGAACGGAAGATGCCCAAAATGCAAAAATGGTCATCGATGACGAATTTGCTTTTGAAATCAGCTTGAATAAAGTAGAACCTGCACGCGTTGAAACCGAAATGGTCAACGTCGCTTTGGTAGGCGATGGCATGCGAAACCACCAAGGAATTAGCGGAAAAATGTTTTCTACCCTAGGGGCCAATAACGTCAACATCAGAGCCATTGCACAAGGCGCATCGGAAAGAAATATTTCCACCATTATTGCAAAAAAAGACATCACTAAAGCATTGAACTGCTTGCACGAGGCCTTTTTTGAAGCCAACATCAAAGAACTCAACCTGTTTATCATTGGGGTTGGAAATGTGGGCGGAAAACTGCTGGAACAAATTCATAGCCAAACGGATTACCTCCACAACATCCTTCAATTGCGCATTCGCGTAATGGCCATTGCCAACTCCCGAACCATGATTTTGAGTGAAGACGGTATCGCCATTGACCAATGGCAAGCGCAACTCAAAGAGGGAGAAAAAACCAACATAGCGGCCTTTTTCAAACATGCCAAAGCACTCAATTTACGCAACAGCATCTTTGTAGACAATACGGCCAATGCCACAATTGCTAAAGAATACCAACGCTATCTGGAAAACAACATCGGGGTGGTTACCTGCAACAAAATCGCTTGTGCCGATTCGTTAGACAATTACCAAACCCTTAAGCATACCTCGCGTAAGTTTAGAAGCCCTTTCCTTTTTGAAACGAATGTAGGGGCGGGTCTTCCGGTCATTGATACCCTGAGCAACCTCATCGCTTCTGGCGATCGAATTCACAAAATCCAAGCGGTACTCTCGGGAAGTCTCAATTTTGTTTTCAATCATTTTAATGGCCCCGATACCTTTAAAGAAGTGGTTATTCAAGCACAAAAAGAAGGCTATACGGAACCCGACCCAAAAATTGACCTCAGCGGGGTTGATGTGGCACGGAAAATTTTAATCCTCGCTCGCGAAAGCGGCCTATCGATTGAGTTGGAAGACATCGAAAACGAAGCCTTCCTCCCTCCAGCTTGCCTGGACACAGAAAACAACGACGCCTTTTTTGCCTCTTTAGACACGCATGCGGCCCACTTTAATGCCCTGTTAGAAAAGGCACAAGCCAACAACGCAAGGCTAAAGTATGTGGCTCAACTGGAAAACGGTAAAGCCTCGGTAGGATTACAAGAAATTCCCGAAGGCCACGACTTTTATCATTTGGAAGGGAGCGACAACATCATTTTGCTCTACACCGATCGCTACAAAGCACAACCGCTAATTGTTAAAGGAGCCGGAGCAGGAGCCGAGGTAACCGCATCAGGGATTTTTGGAGACATCATTCGAATTGGAAAACGATGAAAAAAGAAGTAAGCGTTTTTGCACCAGCCACTGTGGCCAATGTTTCTTGCGGGTTCGACGTCTTGGGCTTTTGCCTTGAACCCATTGGGGATAAGGTAGTCGTCCGAAAAAGCGATGATAAAGGCATTCGAATCACAAAAATAGAAGGTCAAGACCTCCCCCTAGACGCAGATAAAAATGTAGCAGGAGTAGCTGGAAACGCCCTTCTCGCTGAATTGAAAAGCGATCAGGGGTTCGAAATCGAAATTTACAAAGGCATTAAAGCAGGCAGCGGAATTGGAAGCAGTGCGGCCAGTTCTGTTGGCGCCGTTTTTGGCATCAATACGCTTTTGGGGAATCCTTTTTCGCGCAGAGAACTCATCAAATTTGCCATGGAAGGAGAAAAAATTGCCAGTGGAACGGCCCATGCTGACAATGTTTCTCCCGCGCTTTTAGGCGGCTTTACCTTGGCGCGTTGTGGAAAAAAACCCGATGTGATTTCACTCCCCACTCCCGCCGATTTGTATGCCACCATTATTCATCCCAAAATTGAACTTCGCACCGCCGATGCACGTTCGGTGCTGAAGAAAACCATCCCGCTGGAAAAAGCCATACAGCAATGGGGTAACCTGGCCGCGTTGGTAAGTGGACTTTATACCAGTGACTACGACCTCATAGGACGTTCCCTGGTGGATGTTATCATCGAACCCGAACGCTCGGCTTTAATTCCCTTTTTCGATGAAATGAAAAACGCCGCTAAAACAGTAGGTGCTTTGGGAAGCGGTATTTCAGGGTCGGGACCCTCAGTTTATTGCCTATCGGAAGGAAAGAAGAAAGCAAATGAAGTGGCGAACGCCCTCACCGAAATTTTTACACCCCTCAACATCGCTTTCGATATACACGTTTCAAAAATCAATACTAAAGGCGTAGAGCTCCTATAAAAAACATGCGTTATTTCAGCCTAACCAACCACAAAGAAACCGCTAATTTTGAAACCGCGGTAGTCAACGGAATTGCGCCCGACCGTGGGCTCTATTTCCCAGAAAGCATCCCACAGCTTTCCAGCGATTTCCTCGCTTCACTAAGCAGCCTATCCCTAGAGGAGATGGGAACCCACTTAATGCAACCCTTTGTAGGAGACGAGATTCCGACCGAGGTATTGCACAAAATTATTGCAAATACACTCGATTTTGATTTCCCAATTGTTCCCATCAGCGAGCGCATTGGAAGTTTGGAATTGTTTCACGGCCCTACCCTTGCGTTTAAAGATGTAGGCGCGCGTTTTATGGCGCAGTGCTTGGGTTATTTTAACCAAAAAGAAAAGCGACCAAAAAGTAACCGTTCTCGTAGCCACTTCTGGCGATACAGGAGGGGCAGTAGCCAATGGTTTTCTCGGTGTAGAAGGCATCGAAGTGGTTATTTTATACCCCAAAGGAAAGGTGAGTCAGGTGCAAGAACAACAACTCACCACCTTAGGACAAAACATTGTTGCCTTGGAAGTGGATGGCGTTTTTGACGATTGTCAGGACATGGTCAAAACAGCTTTTCTCGACCAAACGATTACCCAAAAACGAAAGCTAACCTCTGCCAATTCCATCAATGTGGCACGCTGGCTTCCCCAAATGCTTTATTATTTTATTGCTTACCGACAGCTTGCAGTAGAAAAGCGTCCGCTTGTGGTTTCAGTACCCAGTGGAAATTTTGGAAACATTTGCGCAGGCATGATCGGACAAAAAATGGGACTTCCCATTGCGCATTTTGTAGCGAGCACCAATGTCAATGACACAGTGCCTACTTATTTAGCTACCGAAAAGTACCAGCCGGTAAAAACCACCCCCACCCTTTCGAATGCCATGGATGTGGGTGACCCCAGTAATTTTGTACGCATCAAAGAAATTTTTGAAAACGATTTCCAAACGCTCTCTTCCCATTTATCGGGTTATCGTTTTACAGATGAGGAAACAAAAATAGCACTTAAAGAAATTTATGACCAAGCCGGGTATATTGCCGATCCCCATGGTGCAGTAGGTTACCTCGGACTTAAAAAGCAACTGGAAAAAATGCCCGATGCCTACGGAATTTTTCTAGAAACTGCCCACCCCATTAAGTTTGTGGACACGGTGGAAGAAACGCTGGAGATGAAAATCGAAACGCCCGCACGCATTCAAGAATTACTCAAGAAAGAGAAAAAGAGCAGCGCCATTTCCAATTACGAAGACCTTAAACATTTCTTGCTCCGTTAATTCGACAAAGCAGGTAATTGAAAGGCATCTAAAGGACTAGGTTGCTTCATCATGGCTTCTATGGCTTGCCACGAGCGAGGTGCCATTGCAGAGAGGTTAACAGGCCCATCTTCAGCAATCAAGATATCGTCTTCGATTCGAATACCGATCCCCCACCATTTAGGATCACAGGGACTGTCTTTCGGAATATAAATCCCGGGCTCTACCGTGATGATGGCATCTGCAGGCAGCGGGCCATAATTGCTTAAATCGTGCACGTCCAAACCGATATGGTGAGCGGCACCATGTGGGAAATAGCGGCGAAATTCCTTTTCTTCTTCAATGATGCCCAAGGCCAACAATCCGTTTTTCACCACTTCCTGCGTGGCTCTTGTTACATCCGAAGCGGTTGCCCCCACAAGTGCCGCAGCAATGCCTGCCTCTTGCGCCTCATAAACAATTTGGTAAATCTGGCGTTTGGCATCCGAAAACACCCCCTTCACTGGGAGCGTACGGGTCACATCGGCCGTGTAGCCCTCGTATTCCGCTCCTAAATCCATCAAAATAAGTTCCGAATCGGTCGGCATATCACTGTATTCAATGTAGTGCAACACACAGGCGTTTTGGCCAGCCCCTACAATGGAGGGATAACCCTCATAGGCAGCACCATATTTCTTAAAGACATATTCGTGTATGCCTTGCACTTCGCGTTCAGACATTCCCGGGTGCAGGGCTTTCATCACTTCGATTTGCCCAATGGCAGAAATTTCTATCGCCCGTTGGAGTTGCTTCTTTTCAAAGGGCGTTTTCACTTCGCGTAAATCGCCCATGATTTGTGGCAAGAGATCCACATCAAAATTAAAGTCCCGCAAAACAAAAGACGATTTTAGCTTGAGATCTTCGGGTACCGCAAGCGTTTCTAGGGTCGAAAATTCGCGAATTAAGGGATCGTTTACCAAAGTAGAATCGCGGCGGATTTGGCGAGCTACAAGTGCTTTTGTGGCTTCAAAGGAAGCTGCATCGACCTGCCCAATGGCTTTTTGCAATCGGTACTGAGTGCGGTTAAAATTGGAAGGGAAATGAATGGCTTCCTTAAAGGTTTTTTTCAACTGATGCATATCATAGGCATCGCCTTGAAGATCGCGCTCGTCATTAAAAAAATTAAAAAACAACACCTGATCAAAGCGGTCAAAAGCAAGTGGGTTATTCACAAAATCTTGTCGCAACTGCACCCTGGAAAAACCCATTTTTTCGGCGCCTTCTTTCCCTAAGCGATAGCCGTTCCACATTTCCATGTAGGGGTTGCGCTCCTGTATAAAAAGCTGATGGGTATAGCTTCCCTCCGCATCGGTTTGTTCGTCCGAATAGAGCACAAAAACAGATTGCGGCTCGGGCCATCCGGTGAGGTAAAAAAGTTGGGGTCTTGGTGATACACATAATCCACATCGTTTGCACGGTTGCGAACGGGGTTGGCAAAAAAGACCGCTACACTGTTGGGCGGCAGTTCTTTCCGAAGGGCGGTTCTTCGGGTTTTATGAAAATCGAGTGCTGCCACAGAAGGGAGTTGCGCTTGTGAAAAAAGGAGTAGCGGACTCAACAACAGCAAGATAAGAGAGGAAAAAAAATTGTGCATAACTAATGGGTTGTTCGCATTAATGAGTAAAATTATACTTCTAATTTAGCTCAAAGATATGTATTATTGCATCTGCTATGAAAAAAACAACCCTTCACCCGATCCATAAAAAATTAGACGCTAAAATGGTCGAATTTGGCGGATTTGAAATGCCTGTGAGTTATTCGAGCATCAAAGAAGAGCACTGCTGCGTGAGAGAAAACGTGGGCGTGTTTGATGTTTCGCATATGGGAGAGTTTTTTGTCGAGGGCGACCAAGCCCTCCCCTTTTTGCAATGGGTGTGCAGCAACGACATTGCCCTGCTCCAACCCGGGAAAGCGCAGTACAATTACTTCCCCAACGAAAAAGGAGGGGTCATCGATGATCTGATTGTTTACTGCTTGGAAGCACAGCGGTATCTGCTGGTGGTAAACGCTTCCAATATCGAAAAAGACTGGGCGTGGCTAACGCTCCAAAACAAAAATTTTAACGCTCAACTCACCAATGCTTCCGAGGACTATTCCCTCTTGGCAGTGCAAGGCCCAAAGGCCTTGGAGGTGGTGCAACGCCTCACGGAAAGCCCCTTAAATGAACTTGCATTCTACAGCGTTTGCAGCACCACTTTGGCGGGAATCCCCGACACCCTGGTGGCCACCACTGGCTACACCGGCGCTGGAGGGGTAGAAATTTACTGTAAAAACGAAGCTGTAGAAGAAGTGTGGAACATGCTGTTTAGTGCTGGAAAAAGCCACGGGATTCTCCCCATTGGACTGGCCGCACGCGACACCCTGCGCCTCGAAATGGGCTATTGCCTCTATGGCCATGAAATTGATGAAACCACCTCCCCCATAGCCGCTGGCTTAGGGTGGGTAACCCGCCCCCAAACGGATTGCATCAATGCGGCGGCCTTGGAACACCAAATCAAGCAGGGCACCACCACCCAACTGGTGGGCTTTGAAATGACCGAAAGAGGAATTCCCCGACAAGACCACAACCTCTTTAACCTCGAAGGAGGCATTATTGGGAAAGTCACTTCCGGCACCCAATCGCCCCTGCTGAAAAAAGCCATTGGCCTGGGGTATGTACAAAAAGAATGGGCGGCCATTGGCACTCAAATTGCCGTGGAAATCCGCGGAAAACACATCATGGCCAAAGTAGTGCAATTGCCGTTTTATCTCCCCTAACCCCTTTTGGTCTTGAAAAGAATACTCATTTTAGGAGGAAGCGGTTTTATTGGGCAGGCCTTGTACAAAGAACTCAGCCCCTACTACGCTACTTTTGGTACCTATTTTTCGGATAAAGCGCTCAAGACCAATCAACACTTTTATCATTTCGACCATACCGAAGAAGACCCCCTCCCCTTACTACGGCAACTCCAACCTCAGCTCATTATCTCCTGCCTGCGGGGCGACTTTAACAGTCAGATTGAACTGCATCAAGCCCTCATCGATTATGTGGTGCACAACAACTGCCGCATCTTGTTTTTTTCTTCTTCTAACGTCTTTGATGCCTTCCACAACTACCCTTCTTATGAATACGACAAAACCCTTTCTGAAAGCGTTTATGGTCGCCTCAAAATTAAGATTGAAAACGACCTTATGCGCCTCGCTCCGGGGCAGTTTACCATTGCACGCCTCCCGATGGTGTTTGGGCTGAACGCCCCAAGAATAAAAAACATGGAAGCTCAAATGAAAACCGGCGAAGCCATTGAGGGGTTTCCCAACACCATTGTAAACATCAATAGCGATCGCAAGCTAAGCCAACAAGTGCACTACATCATCAATCGGAATAAAACAGGCCTGTACCACTTGGGAAGCCAAGATCTGATTACCCATTACGATTTTCACAAACGCCTGGCGGCCAAACGCGGCTGGGAAAACATGCTGTTTAAACAAGTGTACACCACCAACGACATGCGCTACATTGCCGTGCTCCCAAAAGAAAACAAACTTCCCGAACACCTCATCCCCACTTGCGAAACCATTTTGGAAGACTCCTACCTGTCCATTTAGCGGAAAAACGGTTTTTCGGAAAAACAAGGCATAAAAAAAACGGGCCTGTTGGAGCGCCCGTTTTTAATTGAGAAAGGAACACCCTTATTGGGGCGTATTCTCAGCAATTTTCTTAATCATGATTTTTAATGCTTCGATTTCTTTTTCTTGCGCCTGCAAACGAGCTTCTTGCGCTTCTATTTTCTTTTCTTGTTCTAGCGTATGCAAAAACAATTCTTCTACTTTTTCGAGGTTGGTTCTCACGTTTTCAGTCACGTTCCAATGCCCTTTTTCTTCAATTTCGGCGCGACTTTGAACCCCCGGTAAGTGTTTGTTGGTTTTCATAAACGTCTCTAGTTCCGATAAGGAAAGCATTTGGTAATCCGTGTTGTAATCGGACTTATCCTCAAAGTATTTTTCAAATACATAATCGGGTTGGGTATAGGCTGCACCTGCTTTGGTGAGGTCGCCGCTTACTTCCAAATTCCCCGTTACTGTGGCATTGCCACTAACGGCCGCCGTACCGTTTACCGTTAGGGTTTCGGTAGGGGCAGTGGTGCCTAAGCCCATATTGCCTTGGTTATCCACATAAATACGTTCGTTCCCATCCCCGTCTGCAATAATAACGGTATTGGAAAGGTCATTCGAAAGGTTTTGAACATTAGCACCAATGATGGTGTTGTTACTTCCTGTGGTTATTCCTCTCCCTGTATTATAACCCAAGGCGGTATTGTTGTCTCCTGTGTTATTGTCGTAAAGCGAAGTAACCCCAATGGCTATGTTATTTTTTCCTGTGGAATTTTCCCAAATTGCTTGATAACCATTGGCCACATTATTGTCCCCAAAAACATTAGAAATCAACGCATTAGTACCAATAGCCACATTGTTGTTGCTGGACAAATCATCATTTGCTCCGGCGTTTTCGCCAATAAAGACGGAGCTTCCAGAGTTGAGCACGTCTAAACGTCCTCCGGCTTTCATGACAAAGTGCTGTGTTCCTGAGACGGTCACACTCACTTCGTTCGCATCTGTGGTGGCTTCCACATCGATAAAGGTATTGCTGTCGGCGTCTTCAATTCGTGTGCTGGAGACGCTTGGCGGATTCACCCAGTTGGTGCCGTTGGCGGTGGTGAAGAGCAATTGCCCAGCAGAACCGGTATCGCCACTGCTGTCTCTTAGCGCCCCAGTCACATTAAGGTTTCCTAAACTGGAAGTTCCCATCACGGCGTTAATGGGGGTATTAAGGGTCATTTTCGTTTCGGTCATGGTGGCTACTTCCACTCCATTGGCATCAAAGCGGATGGTGTTGTCGTTGGCGCCTTCTTCCACTTGGATTTGGGTATTGGCGTCCGCATCGATGATGCGATCCGAAGCCACATCGATCCAAGCGGTGTTGCTGCCTGTCGAAGATAGCACTTGGCCGTTGTTTCCTGCGCTGCCATCGGCGGTTTTTATTGCGCCGCTCAGGGTGAGGTCGCCTTGAACAGCGGCATCGTTGCCTACGGTTAAGTCATTGGCAACCTTTTGGTTGTCTGTTGTGCTGTCTCCGCTAACGTCTAAACCGCCTTTCACGGTAAGCATTTTGCTCACTACGGCATTTTCAAGGGTTACGGTTCCCGTGAGGATGTCTGGCGAAACCTTGGAAAGGTCTAACACCAAATTGTTCCCGCGCTCCATTGTAAGTTCAAGCGTTTTTGTGGGGTGGTAGTGTTGGCCGTTAGGTTTTGGTTGTCAGAACCCGAATAGTCGAGCGCACTTAAATCAAGCGTAACGCTGTTTCCGTGGCTGATTTCAAGCACGATATTGTTATCGGACGAAAGGCCAGTAGTGGAAAGCGTTTGCGCGTGTGAATAGGGATCGGCCAAGACCTCCAAATCGATGGACTGAATGGTACCATCGGATTGGGTAAAGGTCATTTGGTTCCCTTGAAACACCGCGTTTTCGGGCACTTCATTGATGTTGCCTCCCACAGGAATCCATTCCTCTTGTTGGGTGTTGTAGGCATATAAGATGTTGGTGGTGGCATCGTAAAACATGTTTCCGTCTTGGGCCGTTTCTGCCAAAGTAGCGCTATCGGTGTTCGAAGAACTGGGCACTGCATTGGAAGCCGGCTGCCATATTTTGACCAAAGCCCTGGAGCTGGGGTCTAGCATTTCAGAAAAGTACTGCAACTGATCGTCTTCCGTGTTGTAAATGAGCGTTCCCACGGGAGTGTTTTGATCGAACGCACTGTCGCGTTGGGTCGATGTCATTCGGGGAATGATTAATCCTTTGGAGATGCTTTCCAATTCGAGCAAAGCGTAAGGAGAAATCGTTTTGGGGTTTTCGCCTAATTTAATTTGAGACCAACTTTCATGGACAAATAAAATACATAGAAAACAGGTCAACTGTAAAAGTTGCGTGTAGGTACGTTTCATAATGAATAAGTTTATGATTTTAGGTTAGGAATTAAGATTTAGTTGGTGCAATATATAGCCCTTCTGGGGTAAACTTTTCTGGTAATGAATAACTGGCGGATATAATGTTATACACGGTGGGTATAATGTAATAGTTGGGTGGCGTACTTGTGAAATCGCTTTATCGAGCGGGTTTTTGCATTTAAACGAAGGGAAACTCCATTTCAGCACGATTGATTTCTACTATTTTGGAAGCTAAGGGGTTTTTTTATCTTTGCGAAGAACATAAAAAACACACTTCATGGGAAGAGCCTTTGAATTTCGAAAAGCCCGAAAAATGAAACGCTGGTCGGCCATGGCCAAAACCTTTACCCGTATTGGGAAAGACATTGTTATTGCAGTAAAAGAAGGCGGCCCAGACCCCGATAACAACTCGCGTTTGCGGGCGGTAATTCAAAACGCAAAGGCGGCCAACATGCCCAAAGAAAATGTGGAACGTGCCATAAAAAAAGCCACGGACAAAAACACCGAAGACTACAAAGAAGTGCTTTTTGAAGGTTATGCCCCCTATGGCATTGCCATTTTGGTGGAAACGGCTACGGACAACAACAACCGCACGGTGGCCAATGTGCGCAGTTATTTTAACAAGGCCAATGGCAATTTAGGTACTTCTGGCTCGGTGGAATTTATGTTCGACCGCAGTTGTAATTTTCGAATCAACGCCGAGGGCATTGACCCCGAAGAACTGGAATTGGAGTTCATCGATTTTGGGGTGGAAGAAGTTTTTGCCGATGAAGATGGGATTTTACTCTACGGCCCTTTTGAGTATTTTGGAAGCATTCAAAAAGAGTTGGAAAAGCGAGGATTTGAAATCTTGTCTTCCGGTTTTGAACGCATTCCGCAAACGCTGACCCAATTGACTCCCGAACAAGCGGAGGAAGTGGAAAGTCTGATTGAAAAAATTGAGGAAGACGACGACGTGCAAAACGTATACCACAACATGGATCAGTCGGCTTAAAGTCCAAAAAATTGCGTTTAGGTGTACTTGGGCACCTTCCCTACCACGCCTTTAAACAGCGCTTTTAAGTGGTTTAAATCCTTTTCTTTGTTGTCTGTAGGAGAAAACAAAGGGTGGAAAGTCATTTCGCGTTTGGCCCAGTCAAAAGCGATGGGCAAAATAGGCACCTCTGCTTTTTTGGCGATGTAGTAAAAGCCCGTTTTCCATTCGTTTACTTTTTGCGGGTACCCTCGGGGGCGATGGCCATCCGAAAAACAGCCTGTTCGCTGTACATCCTGCTGATGGCATCGACCATGTTTTCGTTTTTCTTTCGGTTGAGGGGCATGCCTCCCAATTGCCGAAAAAACCACGCGGTAAGGGGGTAAACAATTCTTTTTTTCCTACAAAATGAATGGGTTCGTTCAGGTAAGTTCGGATTCCGATGGCCAAAATAAAATCCCAATTGCTAGTGTGGGGCACCACTGCAATCACAAATTTGGGGTCTTTGGGGAATTCGCCTTTAAGGGTGAATTTAAACACCTGAAAAGCCATAAAACGTGCAAAGAGTCGAAACATACTAGCGGGCGTTGAGGTGACGTTGTGCTTGCACCAAATCCTCTGGGGTATCGATTCCAATCGAGGAAACTCAGTGACTACCATTTGCATTTTTTTTCCTTGTTCCAAGTAACGGATGCATTCTATTTTTTCAGCTTTTTCCAAAGGGGTCATTTCACTTTCGCTAAAGGCAAGCAAGGCTTCCCTGCGAAAGGCATAAATACCGATGTGCTTGTAGTATCGTTCATTTTCAGCAGCATCGCGGTAGTAGGGAATGGGGAGGCGCGAAAAGTACATGGCGCGTTGTTGGTCGTCGACAATCACCTTTACGTTGTTCGGGTTTTGAATGGCCTCAGGGTCGGTGAGTTGCACCATTAGAGAAGCCAAGGCAATTTCGTTTTTTATATCCTGATGAAAAACATCGATGAGGCTTTTTAAACTCTCCCCATGAATAAAAGGTTCATCGCCTTGCACATTCACCACCACATCGGCGGTTTCTTCCATTACGGCTTCCGCAATGCGGTCGCTTCCACAGCTGTGTTCTTTTTTGCTCATAAACACTTTGCCGCCTTCGGCTTCAATGGCCTCCGCAATCCGAATATCGTCGGTGGCCACCAGCACTTCATCAAACAAATGGGTGGCGCAGACTGTGCGGTAGGTTTGCACAATAACGGGCTTTCCACCGAGGTCTTTCATCAGCTTTCCTGGGAAACGCGCTGCGGCATAGCGAGCAGGGATAACGGCTATAATTCTCATAGGGCTAAGATATTACTTTCGCCTCACTCTCCCCTACGCCTCTTCAAAATATTCTTTGGTAAAACCAATCAGATACAAGTTTTCTTTGGCTCTTGTAATGGCGGTATACAACCAGCGGTAGTAGGCAATGGAGGGGCCATCGGGCAAATAGGGCTGTTCTACAAACACTTTTTTCCATTGGCCACCTTGCGATTTATGGCAGGTAATGGCATAGGAATATTTGACCTGTAGGGCGTTGAAATAGGGATCGTTTTTTATGGCCATAAACCGCTTGTATTTGCTGGGTAAATGTTGGTAATCTTCTTGCACCGCCAAGTAGAGTTGGTTGCCTTCTTCGTAGCTCAAAGAAGGGGCTTCTGAAGTGAGGGTATCGAGCATCACCACCGTTTCAAAAGGCTCTTCGTCGGGGTAATCAACCATGGCCACTTCTACCTTCGCAAAATGAAAGCCGTAAATGTCTTTTCGTTCTATTATGCGCAGGACTTTAACCACATCCCCGTTGGCAATAAAGCCTGGCGCCGATTCGGGTGCCAACCAAAAGTAATTGTTTTTGACCACCATGAGCTGATCGCCCACACTGAGTTCGGTTTCTAAAAACAAAAGGCGTTGGCGGATTTGCTGGTTGTATAAGTTGGCGCGTTTGTTCGACCTCACCACGATGACCATGTTGTCTAAGCCTTCCTGCTGGATGGCGTCTTCTAGGGCTTCCAGAATTTCTTGTCCTTCTTGCATGCGCCGCACATCGGTTCCGTGCTGCAAATCAAATTTAAAATCGAGCAGAGGGTTATCGTTGAGTTGCGCACGCAAAGCGGTGGCGTTGGTCAAAATAGAAGAGGTTTGCGCTTGGCGCACCACCTCCTTTAAGGTGCATTCAAACACCTGTTTATTGAACATACGATCCAAATATTCGGGATCCAAAGCCGGGGAAAGCGAGAGGTGCACGGGTGGCAATTGCGCGGGGTCGCCCACCAAAAGGAGTTTGCATTTTGTGCCTGCATCCACATATTGCATGAGATCGCCGAGCAAAGAGCCCGTTTCAAAAAGCTTGGTGTTTTGCCGATCGTCGCCAATCATAGACGCTTCATCGACAATAAAAAGGGCGTGTTTGTGTTTGTTTTGCTTTAGGGTGAATTGCATTCCCTTTCCGCCCTCGTTTTTGGTGTAATAAATTTGCTTGTGGATGGTGAAGGCCTTTTTTTTAGCATAGCCGCCCATTACTTTCGCGGCCCGGCCCGTGGGCGCCATCAATACGCTTTTGTAGCCTATGCGGTGCAGGTGCTTGACCAAGTGACCGATTAAGGTCGATTTTCCCGTTCCTGCATAGCCCTTCATTAAAAAGATATCTTCTGGAGTAGAAAAAAAGAGATAATCGACCATTTCGTTCATCCAAACCGATTGGGAAGCGTTTGGAGCAAAGGAAAAAGAAGAAGCAAGATGCTTTTTAAAATCAGTAGGCTGCATGGAAAAATTTGCAGTGAAGATAATTCATTTCTGAAAATCTTTTCTGAATAAAAAAAAATTGTAGTTTTGTTTTTAATCAAAAATACATCAAATGAAGATAGGAATTCAAGCAGTTCTTTGGATTTTAATTGTTTTTTTCAGTTATAAAATTTACAATTCCATCAACGGCCCCATCAATTTCAACACCACTAAAAACGAGCGCTACGCCAAGGTAATTGATCGCCTTAAAGATATTCGTAAAGCACAAATTGCACACAAAGATGTCAAAGGTGTTTTCGCTAACAACTTCGATAGCCTCGTTGCTTTTATTGACACTGGAATTTTTACCCTCACCCAAAAAAGAGATTCCTCTTATATGGAATACGATCGTGCCTACCGCATTGATATGTTGCGCGAAGTGGTGGTGATCGATACCCTGGGTACCGTTCCTGTGAAAGACTCCCTCTTTGGCAGCTCTGAAGACTATAAAAGCATGATGTTTGTACCGATTGCTGGAGTTGAAGACAGCCTCTTTAAAATCAAAGCAGATATCATTGAAAAAAACGGCTATAAAGTACCTGTTTTTGAAGTGAAAGTTTCAAAGAATTTAGTGCTTTTTGACCAAGACACCGATTTGCTGAAGCAAGAAAATGAAACCCTATCGGTTGATGGGGTGAATGGACCTGAAATCATTTTGGGATCCCTCTCCGATGTAAGTACCAATGGAAACTGGCCGACCATTTTCGATGCAGCAAAATAATACCTTATTTTCCATTTCAAGTTCATCCATCTTTGTTCACGAAGATGGATTTTCTTTTTGTAATGCATCCAAAGTACACCGCTTTGGTTTTACAAAACGACTGCCTTCTTTGGATGAGCTTAGAACGTGGTTAGAACTACACGGGCTCAATTCAAAAACAGCGGTGGATGTGGTCTATTGCAATGGCAAAGCCATTACAGTTCCCATGCCGCTTTTTGAGGAAAGCGATGTGGATCTGTATTTAAAAACGGCCGTTACGGTAAACGAAGAAAAAGGCGCTTTCCACCGCCAAGAATCCATTGATAAAGTTGTGGTTTATCCAAGGGCAGTAGCCTTGGAAGAACGGTTTCAAGGGCTTTTCTCAGAAAGCCGTTCTATGCATGTGGTTTCGCATTTGCTCCCCTACCTTACCGACCTAACCAAAGGAAACATTCGCCGAAGCATTTATGTGCATTTACGGGAGGGTTTTTTTGACCTCTTTCTCTTTCAGGGAAGTCAACTTCTGCTGCAAAATAGTTTTCAACAAGAAAATGCGGATGAATTCCTCTACTACCTTTTTTATGTTACCGAACAGTATTATCTGAAACCCGAGGAATTCGATTTGTTTTTCTTAGGCACTTACTCGCGTTTTAATGCCTATTACGAAGGCGCTAAAACCTTCCATGAATCGATTGCTTTTGTCCCCTCCGCGCTTTCTTTGCAAGAAGAACAGCACCCCGTTCCCTTTTTCCAAACCTTTATGAACGGATGAGAATCATATCGGGCACGCATAAAGGACGTAGGTTAATGGCGCCCAAGCAATTGCCTGTTCGCCCCACTACCGATCGTGCCAAAGAAGCCCTTTTCAACATCCTCAATCACCGTTTGGACTGGGAAAGCACCCTGGCCTTGGATTTATTTTCGGGAACAGGAAACATCGCTTATGAACTGGCCTCTAGAGGTGTTTCTCAAATTATAGCTGTCGATCAAAACATTCATTGTGTGCGGTTTATTTCCAAAACCACATCCCTTTTGGATTTGCCTATTGATTGTGTAAAAAACAGTGTCGAAAAATTTTTACTACAGCCAAGGGGAAGCTTTGATTTTATTTTTGCCGATCCCCCTTATGCCTTTACAGAAGACGCCTTGAAAGCATTGGTGACCACTCTTTTTGAAGGGAATTGGCTCAAGTCCGATGGTGTTTTTGTGTTGGAACACGATTCCCATCTGGACATTTCACATTTTGATTTTTTTGAAAGTGCAAGGAAATACGGGAACAGCACCTTCAGCTTTTTTGAACACAACCAATAAAAAAAAAGCAGGTTATAAGCCGGATTCTGTCGTGGCTTATCATTTATCTAGCCTTGCAATTACTCACAAAGTCTAACCGCCTACCCTTCTGTATCGAACGAGCCGTTCTCAAACACAGATTTACTTGGCGTTGCACCGTATAGAGTTTACCTGATTTCACTACAGCCTTACCTGTACATTCTTTCTGTTGCACTTGTCCTATTCGCCAGGGACGAACGACGGGCGTTACCCGCTATACTGCTCTTTGGTGTCCGGACTTTCCTCTCCCCGCCGAGGCGGGCAGCGATAAGCAACCTGCTTTGGCGCAAATGTACGATAATGTTAATAATTTTTTGTTTCCACGGCGGCGAAGAGAGAAATAAAATGGGGTTTTTTCTATCTTTACGGGGATGGATAATTTTGTTGTTTCTGCACTCAAATACCGACCACAGCGTTTTGCTGATGTGGTGGGTCAGGAAGCCATTACCCAAACCTTGGCTCATGCCATTGAAAACAACCAACTCCCGCAAGCCCTTTTGTTTTGCGGTCCCCGTGGGGTAGGAAAAACCACCTGCGCCCGTATCCTGGCGAAAAACATCAACGACCATCACAACACGGAGGAAGACCAGGACTACGCCTTTAATATTTTTGAATTGGATGCCGCATCCAATAACTCAGTGGAAGACATTCGTCGCCTCAATGAGCAAGTTCGCATTCCGCCACAGATCGGTTCCTTTAAGGTGTACATTATCGATGAAGTGCACATGCTATCCACAGCGGCCTTTAACGCCTTTTTAAAAACGCTGGAGGAACCGCCAAAACACGTGATTTTTATTTTGGCAACAACCGAAAAGCACAAAATCCTCCCCACCATTTTGTCGCGGTGTCAAGTGTTTGACTTTAAACGCATTACTCCCAAAGACATTCAGGAATATTTGGTTGATATTGCTCAACAAAACAACATCAGCTTCGAGGAAGACGCCCTGTACCTGATTGGCCAAAAAGCCGATGGCGCCATGCGGGATGCCCTGTCTATTTTTGATCGAATGAATAGCTTTTGCCAAGGGAATTTAAGCCTTAGCGCAGTGGCGGAAAATCTGAATATTTTAGATCACGCCACTTATTTAGAATTGACAGAGAAAATGATTGCGCATGCCATTCCCGATCTTTTGGTGGCTTACCACCAGATTGTACAACGCGGTTTTGACGGCTTGCAGTTTTTGAACGGACTCGCAACACATTTCCGCAATTTGTATTTGTGTAAAGACCCTCAAACGCTTCCTCTTTTGGAAATAGGAGAAAAACTACAAGCGCAATTTGCTGCCCAAGCCCAACAACTTTCTGCCCCTTGGATTAGCGATGCCCTGGAAGTTACTAACCAATCGGTCCTTCAATTTAAATCGGTAGAAAACAAACGCTTGCATGTGGAACTCTGTCTCATGCAACTCGCTTCACTCCATTTTAATGGAGAAAAAAAAAGGGTTCCTAATTCCCCCTAGTTATTTTTCATCACCAAAAACCAGCCCTTCCACTCCCAAAGTTTCTAAATCCGAAACGGTTGCCCCAATTGAAGAAAAAGCAAAGCCTGAGGTAACGGAAATTAAGACCCCACCTGCTTCTGCAGAAGTCCCACTTCCAGCTAAAGAAGCAACTACCCCCCCAGCACCGCAATCGATTGCCTTGAGCAACTCCCAGGAAAAAGGGACCATTTCTTCCCTCTCCCTTGCCAGCATTCGAAAGAAAAAACAATGGGAGCAAAACAAAAAAGAAACGGCTACCGCCAACACGCCCCAGGCTAAAGAAGCGTTTACCGCCAGTGATTTACAGACCCATTGGAAAGCCTATCAAACGAAAAAAGAAAAACAACAAGAGCGAAATATTGCTGCTCTTTTTCAACTGAGTACCCCAGAATTGCAAGAAGACCACTCTATTGTTTACCGTGTTCCCTCCGATTTGAATAAACTGGAAATGGAACGTGAGTTTCAGTATTTTCTGCCCTACCTTAGAGAGGCCTTGCAAAATTTCAGCATCACCATTGATGTGGTAGTGGATGAAATTGAAGAGAAAAACTTTGTGTACACCCCTGAGGAAAAATACAATCGCTTAAGAGAAATTAACCCCCATATTGATTTGTTGCGCAAAAAACTGGATTTAGATTATTAAAATGCTAGGATTAAAACTACCAACCGACCCAAGATGGGTAGACATCGTTTCTAAAAACATAGAAGACATACTCACCGATCATGCCTATTGTGAGCAAAAAGCAGCAAGTTCGGCCATTTCCCTGATCATAGGCTTTCCCGAAAAAACGGAATTGGTGAATGAAATGATTGCCTTAGCACAGGAAGAAATGAGTCATTTTAAAATGGTGCACGACCTGCTAACCGAGCGGGGATTTACCCTTGGAAGGGAACGAAAAGACGATTATGTCCTTGCCTTGATGAAGTTTTTCCCAAAAGGCGGTAGCCGTGAAGACCATCTTGTTCATAAGCTTTTGTATGCCGCACTAATCGAGGCGCGCAGTTGTGAGCGCTTTCGTTTATTGAGTGAAGCCTTGGTAGACAAAAAACTCGCTCGTTTTTATCGAAAACTGATGATTTCAGAAGCCAACCACTACACCACTTTCTTGGGTTTTGCTCGGCAATACGGGAAAACCCGCGAGGAAGTTGATAGCAAATGGGAGGCTTTATTGGAATTCGAGGCTCAATTGATGAAACAATTAGGCACCAAAGAAACCATCCACGGTTAACTTACTGATTTTGTTTGTAGAGCACTTTGATCATCCCATCTGATAGTCCGATCTTTGGAACATAAATTTCACTAGCACCACTCCACTGCAACGCTTTTAAATAAATTTGGGTCGCGGGAATAATCACATCGGAACGATCGGGATTCAACTCCCATTTTAGAATGCGGTCTTCATAGGTCATGGCATTCAATTCGTTGTAAAGCGTGTTGATTTTTATTAAACTCAAAGGGCGCCCTTCTTTAATTCCAGCCATTTTGAACAACTTATTGATGTTTCCGCCAGAACCCAGAATAGCGAGTTTTGGGTAATGCGCCGTATGGGTAACAATCCACGCCTTGATTTCATCCCAGATGGCATCGTTAACCATGTTATTGATCATACGTACGGTTCCCACTTTAAAGGACTTGGCCACAACGCGTTCCCCTTTCACGAGAATGGAAAATTCGGTACTCCCCTCCTACATCGATAAAGAGGAAGGTCCTGTTTTTATTGATGGATTCAAAAATGTTTGTGGTCGAAATGATCTCGGCTTCTCTTTTACCATCGATCACTTCAATTGCAATGCCTGTCTTATTCTTGACCAATTCCACCACTTCCTTTGAATTGTTCGCTTCTCGGAGGGCCGAAGTAGCACAGGCCATATAAGCATTGACTTCGTTGATTTTCATGATATGCTTAAAAGCCTTCATGGCTTTCACCATTCGTTTTTTATTTCGTTCTGAAATTTCGCCCTGGGTAAAAGCATCTTCCCCCAACCGAATAGGAACGCGCACCATAGCACTTTTCATAAACTTTGGCTGATGCTCTTCCGAAATCACTACATTCGATATCAATACCCGCATGGCATTCGAACCAATATCGATGGCCGCATATCGATCAATTTTCATTCTTCAATTTGTTTTGAAAGTAGGTATAAGTGTCCCATTGGGAGCGACTGAGGGGCAGGCCGTTGGACACAAAACTGTTTTGTTGCTCTCCATTCACCCATCGGGCTTTTACATTGTCGTTCCAACTTAGGTTAAATGTATCGATGACCTCTTGTTGAAGATCGGTATCTAAAATTGGGCAAGCCACTTCCACCCGGTTATCGATGTTCCGTGTCATTAAATCAGCCGAGGAAATATAGATTTTGGGATCCTCGTTATTTTCAAAAATATACACTCTAGGGTGCTCTAAAAATTTATCGACCACACTCAACACCCGAATGTTTTCACTCATTCCTTCTACCCCAGGGACGAGGCAACAAATTCCGCGAACAAGCATATCAATTTGCACCCCCGCACAACTGGCTTGGTAGAGCTTACTGATGACTTTGTAATTGGTGATGTTGTTCAGTTTTAAACGAATCTTTGCGGGCTTGCCTGCCTTTTTATTCACGATTTCGTTATCGATAAGGCGTATCAACGTACTAAAGGTGTAATGTGGAGAAACAATGAGATGTTTGTATTTCTTGATTTTGTAATTCACCTCTAAAAAACTAAAAACCTTAGCGACGTCTTTTAAAATTTTTTGATGGGAGGTAAACAACGTGTAATCGGTGTACACACGAGCTGTAGCTTCATTGAAATTTCCCGTACTTACAAAGCCGTATCGACGTAGTTTTTCTCCTTCTTCCCTTTCGATCACGCAAATTTTTGTGTGCACCTTTAAGCCGGGCACTCCAAAAATAAGTTGTATCCCAACCGCTTCAAGTTGTTCCGCCACTTGAATGTTATTCTCTTCATCAAAGCGCGCTTGCAATTCAATTTGAACAATTACTTTTTTTCCATTTTTAGCGGCATTGATTAACGAGCTGGCTATTTGGGAGAGTTTCGCCAAACGGTAGAGTGTAATTTTTATGGTTCTGACCTGAGGATCGAGTGCCGCTTCTCTTAAAAATTTAGTGACGTAACCAAAACTTTGGTAAGGGGTATAAATAAGGTAGTCCTGTTTTCGAATGGCAGGCAATAGATTTTCCTCTAGCGATAATTTAGGGTGCGGTAGCGGAGGAAATTTTTCATAGACCAACTCGCTCCTGTTTAAGCTGGGGAAATTCATATAATCGCGACGATGATGGTAGCGCCCTCCGGGGATTAAACTGTCTGTAGAAGAAACCCCTAATTTTTTCATCACCACAGCAAGGGTGGTTTTGTCGATGGTTTTATCGTATACCAATCGCACAGGGTCGCCAACCAATCGGTCTTTTACACTATTGATGATTTTTTCGATATAACTTTTTCCTACATCTTCTTCAATATCCAACTCCGCATCGCGGGTAATTTTAACCATATGCCCTTCTATCTGACGTACATCGAACATACTAAAAATCAGATGAAAATGAAAGCGAATAAGATCATCGAGCATCATGATGTACTGTCGATTTCCCTCTTTGGGCAAAACCACAAACCGATCCAGCTCTTTGGGCATATCAATAAAGGCATACATGTTTTTTAAAGCAGCATCGGAATCGGTATTGAGTTCCATTTTAACCACTAAAAAAGCTTTATTGTCCGAAAAATCTTGCTCTTCTTCTTTTAAGATAACCGTCACCAGCGCAGGGCTTACTTTCTGAATGAAATAATCGGTTAAAAAAGCCGCTTGGGGGGGAGTAACTTGATCTTCGCGAAAAAAATGAATATCTTCTTTTTCCAGCTGGTGTTCAATTTCGCTTAAGGTTTTGGCGCTTTCCTGTTGCAGACGAATCACCACCTCTGTAATCGATGCTAGAAGGTCGGTAGCGGCAACTCCACCCAACGCCTTTTTTCCAGTTTTTTCGGATTGTGCAATGCGTTTTACAGTGGCAAAACGCACTTGAAAAAACTCATCGAGGTTGTTAGAAAAAATACCTAAAAACCGCAATCGCTCAATTAAAGGAACATTAGGGTCGGAGGCTTCCTGCAATACCCTAGCGTTGAAGTCGAGCCAGCTGAGTTCTCTATTAACGAATTGATCTTTTTTCATGGTTCTTATTGTAAAGCCTCTTTTTTACTTCCATACATGGGCTGACCCTCGGCAACCTTAGCCCATTGGTTTTGTGCAAAGGTAAGGGAAATCCAGTCAGCCGTTTTCAGTTCCGGTACAGGTTTAACCGAAAGATAATCTGCCGCATAGGTAAACGCTGGATTATGCCCCACCATGATGAGATGGGAATAGCGATCGTCCCATTGATGAATTTGCTTTAAAAGGTCGGTACTGCTGAAGGTGTACAAATTTTCATGGACCGAAAATTGTGCCCAAGGGAAATGGAGTTCGTGGGCTAAAATGGACGCCGTATGCAAAGCACGGTTGGCCGGACTACTTACTATGGCTTGGTAGGACAAAAATTCTTTTCTCCAATGGTGTGCAACGGCTTTTACTGCCGCTATCCCTTTTTCCTTTAAAGGGCGATGCCGATCTTCGATTGACCCCTCCCAGGAGGACTTTCCATGACGTAAAAACAATAGCTTTTTCATTAAGGAGAAAGGCGTTCTACGGTCCAACCATGGTCAGAGGCTAAGGTGTATTCTAATCGATCGTGTAAACGGTTGGGGCGGCCTTGCCAAAATTCTATTTTCTGGGGTTTTACAAGATATCCTCCCCAATGATCGGGACGCTTTGGGGCTTCATTTTTATATTTTTTTCTAGGCTTTCCAAACGATTTTCTAATACCGATCTGGAAGCGATCACTTCACTTTGCTGTGAAGCCATGGCGCCTAACTGGCTTCCCAAGGGTCGAGAAGAAAAGTAAGCGTCTGAAGTTGCAGCAGCTACTTTTTCCACTGTTCCTCGAATGATGATTTGGCGCTCGAGAGCAGGCCAAAAAAAACTGATGCCTACTTGAGGGTTTCCTTGCATTGATTTCCCTTTTTCGCTGGCGTAATTGCTGTAAAAAACAAATCCAGCTTCACTGAATTGTTTTAACAAAACAATGCGTGCTTTTGGAAAACCATCTAACCCTATGGTGATGAGCGACATGGCATTGGCTTCTTCAATCGCTGGATGGGCGTCAGCTTCTGAAAACCACTGCTCAAAAAGATCCATGGGCGCAACTGATTTCAACGCATCCGATAAGCTGCCCTTGTCATATGATTTTCTCCACTCTCCGAGGTCTTTTTTTCTCTCCATAGATGCAAGGTACAACATCACGAAAAAGAATGAAATTTTGACTGCTATTTCTTTTTACCACCTCCTTTCTGCTCCCTTATGCCTTAACCGAGAATAAGTCGAGCAAAAACGAGACTAGAAATTAAATTCTTTCCCATCTTCAGCCAGGTGCACGTTTTGGAAATAGGTTTGTGCCTGTTCAATAAATGGATCTAAACTTGGATAGCGTGAAGAAAAATGGCCTAAAATCAATTGGTCTACCTGCGCCGCTTGTGCTATTTGTGCAGCCTCTGCAGCGGTGCTGTGTTTGGTTTTAAGCGCTAGGTCGTGATGAATGTCTAAAAAAGTAGCTTCGTGATAGAGGCATGTCACTCCTTGCACCAAAGAAGCTAAATCGGGTTTATAGGCCGTGTCGCTACAAAATGCATACGATTTTGGGGGTTCTGGTGCGTTGGTAAGGCGGTTGTTTTCAATTCGCTCCCCGTTGTCCAAAACGATGTCTTTTCCTTGTTTGAGGTTTTCCATGTCGGCACGGTCTACTCCGTACTTCAATACCGCCGCTTTATCGATCTTCCGCGGGCCCATTTTTTCCTGAAAAAGATAACCGTTGGTATACACCCGGTGGTCTAAAGGCAAGGTGGTAACGGTAAATTTTTCATGCTCGAATATCATTTCGGATGACTCGCTTTCTAGTTCGTGGAAATAGAGGGCGTAGTCCGTCCAAGACTTCGCCAACTTTAACTGAAGCATAATGATTTCTTTAATCCCCTTTGGACCATAGATGTGCAAATCTGCAGAACGTCCTAGTAAACGAAAGGTAGAAATTAGGCCGATGAGGCCATAAAAATGATCGCCGTGCAAATGTGAAATAAAAACATGCTGGATGCGGGCGAATTTTACTCCGAGTTTTCTCAGTTGCAACTGAGTGCCCTCCCCCGCAGTCGATCAATACCAATTGCCCCTTGATTTCAAGAATTTGAGCGGTAGTTTGTGCATTTTTTCTAGGGGTAGCAGCATTACACCCCAATATGGTGAGTTTCATAACTTCAGAATCCTAAATCGCGTTCAATACGCTCCATTTCAATCACATCTTCGGCCTCACCTAGGGTAGGAACCACCACCACCGATTCTGGAAAAAGGGCTAAATAATCGTTTAAAACGACCAAAACCCTAGAATGGGAATCACTTTCTATTTGAGCTAGAAAGGAGCTGTAGTGGGATACAAAGGCTGCATCGATAATCAATTGAGAAGCATCGAAAATATAATCGTGCTGTGGGTCGGGCTTCTCTGCTATTTCAGCAGATTTTAAAATAAGCGTTTGAATCGGTTGGCTGAATACATCCATTAGGATTGGGGTTGAATGAGTTTGGATGCCAAGAGGTAAATAATTGCCATACGAACGGCCACTCCGTTTTCCACTTGATCTAAAATAATGGCTTGTTCGGAGTCGGCTACTTCCGAACTAATTTCTACTCCGCGGTTCATGGGGCCAGGGTGAAGGATAGTGACTTCATTTTTTAATTTCTGAAGCAGCGGCATTGTAAGCCCATAGAGTTTTGTGTATTCTCGAATCGAAGGGAAAAAGCTTTGATCCATGCGTTCGTTTTGCACCCTAAGCATATTAGCGGCATCGCACCAACGGAGGGCTTTTTCTAAATTCGGTTCTACCGCCACCCCTAAAGACTCGATGTGTTTGGGTAATAAACTTTTTGGGCCACAGACTTTCACTTCTGCCCCAAGCATGTTGAGCGCAAAAATATTGGAAAGCGCTACACGAGAATGAAGAATATCACCTACGATTACGACGCGTTTCCCTGCTACTTCTCCAAATTTTTCACGGAGCGAATAGCAATCCAAAAGGGCTTGAGTGGGGTGCTCGTGCGTTCCATCCCCTGCATTGATGATGCAAGCATTGACCTGCTTGGAGAGAAAAACAGCCGCTCCGGGGTTGGGGTGACGCATCACTACCATATCAACTTTCATTGCCAAAATGTTGTTGACAGTATCCACCAGCGTTTCTCCTTTTTTTACAGAAGACTGCGCTGCTGAAAAATTGACCACATCGGCACTTAATCTTTTTTCAGCCAGTTCAAAGGAGAGTTTTGTGCGTGTTGAGTTTTCAAAAAATAGATTGGCAATGGTCACATCACGGAGGCTAGGCACTTTTTTGATGGGGCGGTTAATGACTTCCTTAAAGTGGTCAGCGGTTTCAAAAATAAGTTGTAAGTCCGCTTCTTTTAGGTATTTGATCCCCAATAAGTGATTCACACTCAATGTCTTCATAAATGATCTTTTAATAAATGAACGACGTTTTTTGCTTTATCTTCAGACCAAATCACTTCCACTTTATCATTTTGTAGGGCATCTATCTGGCGACCTACATAGTCGGGTTGAATGGGAAGGTCGCGACTAAAACGACGATCGATGAGCGTTAGCAATTCTATGCGCTCTGGACGCCCATAGGACTCTATTGCTGTAAGGGCAGCACGAATGCTTCTTCCTGTGTAGAGCACATCGTCGATAAAAACGATGGCTTTATTTTCAATCTGAACTTCCATCTGGTTTTCACTTGCGAGGTGGGGCTTCTCATTCCGACGAAAATCGTCGCGAAAAAAAGTAATGTCTAATTTGCCGCTTTCAAGGGAATGAATTCCGTAGTGGTTTTGAAGCAAATTGACCAGTCGGTCTAGCACATGAACGCCTCGTGGCTGCAAACCAATCAAAACGGTATTTGAAAAATCAAGATGATTTTCTATCAAATGACACGCCAACCGATGAAGGACTACATCGACTTGGTGAGCGTTAAGTAACACTTTTTGTGTCATGTTTTGATTTTATACAAAAATAGGTTTTTTTCTCTTGATTTTTCCCAATAAAAAAACCCACTATTTCTAGTGGGTTTTATCGATAAAAACGGTTCGTTTTATTCGTTGTCCATCTGCTGCTTTAAGTTGGCTAACGCATCAAGATCTCCTAAAGTGGTCTTTTCTGCATTGTCCGCTTGCATTTTCTTAGTGGCTTTGCGAATGTTTTTACGCTCTTCCTCTTTGAAGATAGCAGTGTGAGAAGCTACAACACGCTTAAAGTCTTTGTTGAATTCAATGATTTTAAAATCAATGGATTCGCCTAAACCTAGTTTCGATCCGTCTTCTTTTTCAAGATGACGTGATGGAACGAAAGCAGTGATGTGCTCGTTAAATTCGATGGTGGCTCCTTTGTCTACAATTTCGGTCAATTCAGCATTGTGAACAGTGCCTTCTGCGAAATCAGTAGCGTATTTGTCCCAAGGATTGTCCTGCGTTTGCTTGTGTCCAAGGCTTAATTTACGCCCATCAACATCCAATTCAAGAACAACTACATCGATGGTTTCCCCTACGGTAAGGATTTCAGATGGATGCTTGATTTTCTTTGTCCAAGAGAGGTCAGAGATATAAACAAGTCCATCGATACCTTCTTCTAATTCAATGAATACACCGAAGTTAGAGAAGTTACGTACGATTCCACTGTGCGTAGAACCTACAGGATATTTGGTCGTAATATCAGTCCAAGGGTCTTGTGTTAACTGCTTAACACCTAAAGACATTTTTCTGCTTTCACGATCAATCGTTAAAATTTGAGCTTCTACTTCGTCGCCTACAGACACAAAGTCTTGTGCTGAGCGAAGGTGGGTAGACCAAGACATTTCAGAAACGTGGATGAGTCCTTCAACGCCATCTTCGATTTCAACAAAAGCACCGTAGTCGGCAATTACCACTACTTTCCCTTTTACTTTTTCCCCTTCTTTGATGTTTTCGCCTAATTTCTCCCATGGATGGTCGCTCAATTGCTTTAATCCAAGTTGGATACGCGATTTGTTGTCATCAAAGTCGAGAATAACAACGTTTAGTTTTTGATCTAATTCTAAAATCTCGCTTGGGTGATTGATTCGGCTCCAAGATAAATCGGTAATGTGAACCAATCCGTCTACTCCTCCAAGGTCAACAAATACCCCATAAGAAGTAATGTTTTTCACTGTACCTTCGAGTATTTGACCTTTTTCAAGCTGCCCAATGATTTCTTTTTTCTGTTCTTCGATATCCGCTTCGATCAAAGCTTTGTGAGAAACAACAACGTTTTTGAATTCGTGATTGATTTTAACCACTTTGAATTCCATTGTTTTGTTCACATATTGGTCGTAGTCACGAATAGGCTTCACGTCGATTTGCGAACCGGGCAAGAAAGCCTCAATTCCAAATACATCGACAATCATTCCTCCTTTGGTGCGGCATTTTACAAAACCATTAACGATTTCTCCGTTGTCGTGGGCGTTGTTAACACGATCCCATGCTTTGATCACACGCGCTTTTCTGTGAGAAAGGACGAGCTGACCTGTGCGGTCTTCACGCGTATCGACAATCACTTCAACTTTATCTCCAACTTTTAAATCGGGGTTGTAACGAAATTCGTTGAGTGAAATCACTCCTTCAGACTTGGCGTTGATGTCAATAATGGCCTCACGGTCGGTCATATGCACAACTTCTCCTTCGATAACATCGTCATCTGCGGTGTCTACAAAGTTTTCACGAACAAGTTTTTCGAATTCTGCTAATTGCTTGTCTTCAATCACATCAATTCCTTCTTCGTAATGATGCCAGTTAAAGTCGTTGAGGAAATCTTCAGCTGTGTTTGCAGCAGGCGCTTCTGGTTGCGCTTGTGTTTCCTCGTTTTGGTTTTGATTTTCAACAGCTTCAGGAGCATTTTGCTCTGGTGCTGCTTGTGGTGTAGTTTCTTCAGCCATGGCTGATTAAGTATTTGTATTCTGTTGTTTGGCGCAGGAATTTCATTGAAAAACAACAGAAGCTATTGATTAAAATTTTCTTAACTCTTTTCCTGCTTATTCAAAAGAGCATGCAAATATAAAGCAATTCCTTTATTTAAAACCATAAAAAGAAGATGAATTATTGTTTAATCAATTCATAGCCAGTATATTTATCTCACCCATTTTTAAACACCTACTTATGAAACGAATTTTCCAATTTGATTTTTCTCATTTTCGTGGTGACCTCTTCGGGGGCTCACTGCGGGTATTGTTGCGCTTCCCCTTGCTCTCGCTTTCGGTGTGAGTTCAGGTCTAGGCCCTTCTGCGGGGCTTTACGGCGCCATTTTCATCAGCTTTTTTGCCGCTTTTTTTGGTGGTACTCCGACACAAATCTCAGGTCCTACGGCACCCATGACCGCGGTGAGTATAGTGTTTATTGCAGACATGATTGCCCAGTTTGAGGGACAAGTCGCCCAAGCGCTTCCAACCATCCTTTTTGTGTTTCTTTTAGCAGGAGTCCTTCAGATTGGCTTTGGGTTTTGTGGAATCGGTAAATACATTCGCTACATCCCCTACCCTGTCGTTTCTGGTTTTATGACCGCCATTGGCATCATCATTTTGGCCACTCAAATTGCGCCATCGCTTGGGTATTATCCCAAAGAAGACACTTCGTATGTAACTACGTTTATCCCTCAAGCGGAAGCGTTGTTGCTCGAAAATTTACTCGAAAAAGAATCCGAGGAAGGGATTTTGGTTTTGGAAGATTTTAAAACAACGATAGATCGTGCTCAAGGGATTACCCCCGAAGACATTCAGCAAGAAGCTGCTACGCTGGCGTCGAGGGAGGCTTCTGGGGTAATGGATACATTTAAGGTGCTCCCTCAAATTTTTTCAAACATCAATGCAACCGAGCTCATTTTAGCACTTTTAACCATTTTTATTATCTATGGTTTTAAACGCATTACAAAAGCCGTTCCAAGCACATTGGTAGCATTATTTGTGGTTTCAGCTGGCGCCTATTTTCTGAAAATTGATTACCATCCCATTGCTGCTATTCCTTCGGGACTCCCTTCCATTCAACTTTCCTTATTTGGGGCTTTTAGTCTAACCACCCTCCCGCATTTCTTCTTTACCGCTTTAACACTTGCTTTGTTGGGCGCCATCGATTCATTACTCACTTCGGTGGTAGCAGATAATTTAACCAAAACAGTGCATCGTCCCAATCAAGAATTGATTGGCCAGGGAATTGGCAACTCCATTGGGGCGCTATTTGGAGGAATTCCAGGCGCTGGGGCCACCATTCGAACGGTAGTGAATATTCAATCGGGAGGAAAAACACGTCTTTCGGGAATGATTGCTGGATTGCTGTTGTTGGGTATTCTTTTGGCAGTTGGCCCTATTGCCTCTCAAATTCCTGCGGCTGTTTTAGCAGGAATACTAATTACCGTCGGGATTGGTGTCATGGACTACAAAGGCCTCAAAGCTATTCCCTACATGCCCAAAGCAGAGGTCATCATTTTGATGACGGTACTTGTGCTTTCTTCGATTTGGAATTTGGTCTTTGCCGTAGGTATTGGTTTGGTGATTGCCTCCATCATGTTTATGAAAAAAATTGGAGACCTCACCAGTGCTAGTTTCTCCATAAAGCCACTGAGTAAAGAAGAGCAATGGGAGGATGAGAAAAACCTTCCAATCGCATTTAAAAACGAAGTTTTTGTGAAACAGCTCGAAGGCCCTTTGTTTTTTGGCGCAACCTCCTCATTTACCGCTTCCGCCCAACAAATACCTATCCATGCATCCACGCTAATTATTCGTTTAGAGAAGGTGCCTTATATCGACCAATCGGGCTTATATGCCTTGGAAAATGTGATTCTGGATCTCGTTCAAAAAGGAAAACAGGTTCTGCTTGTAGGGATCAATAAACAACCACAGTATATGTTGGAACGCATTGACCTCATCCCAAATCTTGTTGCAAATGACCAAGTTTTTCGCGAGTTTTATAGCTGTAAAAAATGGCTCCTTGATCGTGAAAACAAAAAGTCAAACTAATGAACCCGTTCTGTTTTATGAAAAACAAAGGTTTACCCAATGGTGGATGTGGGTGTTTATTTTGATTCCGTTAGGCATAAGTGGAATAGGTGTTTTTCAACAATTCGTATTAAAAACCCCCTTAGGAGACAAAACCATGTCGGATACTAGATTGCTTTTCTTTGTGTTATTTAGTGGTTTGTTTGCACTCTTTTTTGGGGTAATGTATTTAGAAACCACCCTGACAAAATCGACCTTGAAGGTGCGGTTTTATCCACTCACCCAAAGGTCAATTAGGTGGGAAAACGTTCGTTCGGCAGAAGTGATTTCGTATGGCTTTGTCGGTGGCTGGGGAGTACGGTTATGGACTCAATACGGTACGGTTTACAATGTAAAATCGGGAAAAGGACTCCATGTAAAAAGCCATGCTAAAGAACAATTTTTAGTCGGCACTCAACAACCCGAGTTGCTTCAGAAAAAACTAGTTCTTATTCAAGATCAATTGGCGGAGCCCAAGTGAGATAAAAGTAGGGAAAACACCTCATCGATATTTAACGAAGTGGTGTCGATTTCTATGGCATCTTCAGCTTTTTTTAGGGGGGCAATTTCACGTGTACTGTCCATTAAATCCCGTTCCTGAACGTTTTTTAAAACGGATTTATAATCCCCGGAAATTCCCTTGGCTTTCATTTCTTCAAAACGCCTTTTCGCCCTTTCTTCCGGATCGGCAGTTAAAAAAAACTTGAATTGAGCTTTTGGGAAAACTACTGTTCCAATGTCGCGGCCGTCCATGACAACCGAAGTTGCTTTGGAAAGCGAACGTTGTTGGTTGAGCAAATGTGTTCTTACATTCGATAAAACAGCTACTTTGCTTACCAAATCGGAGATAGCAGGGGTTCTTATTTCATCGCCAAAAACCCTTCCGTTCATGGCCATTTGCTGTTTCCCATCGGCATCGATTTTCCACTCAAAAAGACAATTTGACAAAAGGGCGTCAAAATCCGCTTCAGAAAGGGGATGATTTGGGACACCCTTTGCTTGCACATATTGATGGCAAATAGCCCGAAACATATAGCCTGTGTCTACATAGGTATATCCTAAATGATGAGCCAAACGTTTGGAAAGGGTACTCTTGCCCGTGGAGGCAAAACCGTCAATAGCGATAATGGTAGATTGCATGCTGTAAAAGTAACGTTTTATTTATGAAGACGTTCGTCGATAAAAGTACCTTCTGTGCGTAAAAAACGAAAACGAAGGTCTTCTTCGGTTTGCTCAATCGAACTGGTGCTGGTGGTTTGTACGGGAATCTCATCAGGTAAATCTGAACGTCCAAGTCGAGCTGCTAGCGCTTGTTTTGAAAACAATAATTCGGATTGATGATAGGAAATGATTTCCGCTTGGTTTGGATTGGTCTTTTCCACAAAAGCCTTGAATTTTTCATTTCTTTTTTCCCACCAATCGTCCGTATAAAGTGTTCTGGAGGACCACAAATAAGGTACATCGGGAGACCGTTTTTCTTGATGCAGTTGGACTTCGTCCCATCGAAGCACCCAAAAGTCTCCGCGATTGAACACAATGAATGTAAAAGGCTCCATGCCTTCAAACGGAAATGCAGCTGTAAACGCCGCTATGGAATCATAATTAAAGAAATCGAGCACCATTTTACCACGACTCATACTATAGCTGGACTTTCTTTTATGCGGCTGAAAAGCGCCATTCAAAAGGCAAGCAAATTTAGTGGATGAAAAAGCAAACCACGAGCCTTTGGCTCCTTCGTCTTGAGGAAAGCTGATTTTCTCTCCTGAAGAAACCTGTGTAACAATTTGACTTGCAGCACGCTGCGGGTCTTCATCGCGGTTGGATGTAAAAACAAAACCCTTAGCGGTAGGCACATAAGTAACCGTACACATGCTTAGAGGGATTTAGCATTTTTTACTTTTTGATCGGTAATGGCTAATGCCAACACCTCTTTCATTTCTTTGACAAAATGAAATTGCAATCCCTTTAAGTAACCCGCATTGATTTCTTCAATGTCTTTTCTATTGCTTTCCGATAAAATGATCTCTGTGATTTTGGCGCGTTTTGCTGCGAGAATTTTTTCTTTAATTCCTCCCACAGGAAGCACTTTTCCTCTCAAGGTAATTTCTCCCGTCATGGATAAGTTTTTCTTCACCCTTTTTTGGGTTAAAAGCGAAACCAGCGAAGTAAGCATGGTTATTCCTGCACTAGGACCATCTTTTGGTGTTGCCCCTTCCGGTACATGAATGTGAATGTTATACTTGTCAAAAGGAAAATCATCTAGCCCCAGTATTTTTGCGTTGGCCTTGACATACTCCAAGGCAATCGTTGCCGATTCTTTCATGATTTTACCCAAGTTTCCTGTAATGGACAACTGTCCTTTTCCTTGCGACAAAGCGGATTCAATAAATAGAATATCGCCTCCAACGGCAGTCCATGCCAAGCCCACTACTACCCCTGCAGTGGCGTTGTTTTCGTAATGGTCGCGGGTAACTTTTACCGGGCCTAAAATGGATTTTAAATCCGAGGTTTTAGGGTTTTGAAGGTAATCCTCTTCCATCGCAATGGATTTGGCCACATAGCGCACTGCTTTTGCAATTTGCTTGTCTAAGCCACGTACTCCCGATTCTCGGGTATAGCCTTCCACTATGCTTTCCAAAACGGTTTTATTGAGCTTTAAAACTCCATTTTCTAAACCGTGCTCTTTAAGTTGTTTTGGCAGTAAATGATTCTTGGCAATCATGGATTTTTCCTCAATGGTATAGCCATTGACCTCAATAATTTCCATCCGATCGCGAAGAGCGGGCTGAATACTCCCCAGACTATTGGCCGTAGCAATAAACATCACCTTTGACAAGTCGTAGCCCATTTCTAAAAAGTTATCGTAAAAGGTGGTGTTTTGCTCCGGGTCGAGCACCTCCAATAAAGCAGAGGAAGGATCGCCTTGTGAACTGTTGGTGAGTTTGTCTATTTCGTCGAGAACGAAAACAGGGTTAGAAGTCCCTGCCTTTTTTAAACTTTGGATAATCCGACCGGGCAATGCGCCGATATAGGTTTTTCGATGCCCTCTAATTTCAGCTTCATCGCGCATTCCGCCCAATGAAATACGCACATACTCTCTTCCCAAAGCTTCGGCAACCGATTTTCCTAAAGAGGTTTTTCCTACGCCCGGAGGGCCATACAAACACAAAATTGGGGATTTCATGTCGTTGCGTAATTTTAATACTGCCAAATATTCGATGATGCGTTTTTTCACCTCGGTAAGCCCGTGATGATCGCGATCTAAAATCTTTTGTGCGCGTTTCAAATCGAATAGATCGTCAGAAAATTCTCCCCAGGGTAAATCCAAAAACAGATCGAGGTAATTGCGTTGCACCGAATATTCGGCCACTTGCGGATTCATTCGCTGGAGTTTTTTTAACTCTTTATCAAAATGAGCCCCTACTTCATCGGTCCACTTTTTCGCTTTTGCTCGAATACGCATTTCGTCTACTTCCTCTTCGTAAGACACTTCCCCGAGTTCTTCTTGAATCGTTTTCATTTGCTGGTGCAAATAGTATTCACGCTGCTGTTGGTCGAGATCGTTTCTTACCCGACTTTGAATATCATTTCTTAGTTCTAACTTTTGATACTCGGTGTTCATGTACTTCAAACAAAGCAAAGCCCTTTCTTTTACGTTAGAAGTTGCCAAAATCCCCTGCTTTTCCTTTACCGATAAACTCATGTTAGAAGACACAAAGTTGATTAGAAAAGAATGACTTTGAATGTTTTTGATGGCGAAAGAAGCTTCGGAAGGAATGTTTTGGCTTTCATGAATAATCTTTAATGCCAATTCCTTTATGGAATCTACAATGGCGATGAATTCGGGATTGGAAAGCATCGAACGATCTTCTGCCACCTCCTTTATCTCCGCCTTTAGATAGGGTTCTTCTTGAACAATGGTATTGATTTCAAAGCGCTTTTTTCCTTGTATAATGATAGTAGTATTGCCATCGGGCATGGTTAGCACACGCAAAATTTGCGCTACTGTACCCAAAGGATACATGTCAAACACTTGTGGGTTTTCCACCTTTTCATTCATTTGAGAAACCACCCCAATGACTTTATCGCCTTTATTCGCTTCTTTGATGAGTTGAATGGATTTGTCTCTTCCTACCGTAATGGGGATTACCACTCCGGGAAAAAGAACCGTATTTTTAAGGGGAAGTATAGGGACGACTAAAGGAAGATCTTCCGCTTCGAGTGCTTCTTCATCTTCGGTGGTTAGTAAAGGAATTAAATCCGATTCAGATTCGATTTCATTAAGTGACAAACTGTCTAATGAATTAAAAATGGGTTTCGTCATAGGAATAAAAGTACGTCAGAATGTCATAAAATCACATGCTGAGGTTTGATTTAAAATTTACATTATATTGTTTCAATAGTTATGCCACACCCGTTAGATTTAAAAAAGGTGTAACAAAATCTTTTTTTTACTTCTTACTAATAAAACACTTCGTGTATACCCGCTTAGAAATTGATGCCCTTTTGAATTTGTGCCGACAAAAAGACCCTCGTGCTCAAATGGAAGTGTATCAGCGTTTTCACAAAGCGATGTATTACAGTGCACTGCGCATTGTGCGTCAGCCCGAAGACGCTGAAGATGTGATGCATGAAAGTTTTTTAACCGCTTTTGAAAAATTGCATCAATACAAAGGCGACAACCGATTTGCAGGATGGTTAAAGCAAATCACCCTTCGAACTGCGATACAACATAGCGAGAAAAAGAAAAGAAACCCTCAAGCCCAAGATCCTACGATGTGGTTAGAAGAACAAACAGAAAAAGGAATCGATGAAAATACCGAAGAGGAACAACGACAACAGCAACAAATGATGAAGGCCTTGTCTTCCCTTCTTCCACGCTATCAGCAAGCGCTATCGCTGATGTACCTGGAAGGCTTGGATTATGAAGAAATAAGCATGCTTTTGGAAATTTCAAACGGCACCTGCCGAACGCTTATTTCAAGAGCAAAACAACAATTAAAAGAAAAAATGAAGGAACATGGATATTGAACAATCATTTAAAAAACTAAAGTTAACGATAGAACATACTCCTTTACCCAAAGGACATGGCGGGCGTTTCGAAAATCGGTTGGGAACGAAAAAGAAGCGATCTCGTTCCTTCTACCTCGGGGCTACTGCAGCAGTAGCTCTCCTTTGTTTTGGGCTCTCAACGGTTATACCCCCTAGAGCACCTCAAAAGCAAGAACTACTCAAACAGCACTACTCCCAGCAAATTCAAAAACAGTTTCAAACCCTAGAGGCGCGTTACGGTTCCGATTTTGGGCAACCCATCGCCGATATCAAACTAAAAATCAAGGGGCTTAACCTCGATTATCTAACCCTTCAAGAAAAATTTGAAAACAACCCCCATCCACTTATACTAAAAGCCATGACAGAAAATCTGTTTCAACAAATTGAGCTTTTGAAAAACTTAGAAGAAAAAATGAACATCCAAAAAAACAATCGAGATGAAAACAAAGTACTTTAGATTTTTAACAACATTCCTCTTTTTAATGTTCCTTGGTCTTACAGGAACAGAAGCACAAAGTCTTCAACGCAGCATCAAAAAAGAATGGCCTTTGAATGCTCAAGGTACCTTGGCTATAAACAACAGCTTCGGAAACATTGAAGTCAACACCTGGGACAAACCGCAGGTAATGATCGAAATTAACATTCAAGTGGACGGAGACTCGAATCGAGAAAAAGCATTTTTTGATGGAATTCAAATTGGTTTTACGCAAAGCGATTCAAAAATTACCGCCAAAACCTCCTATCCCTCCAAAAAAAGCAACTGGAACATTTTAAACTTGTTCTCTGGCGGAAACAACCTGAATTACAGGGTTAACTACACCATTCGGATGCCAAAAACCGCCCAAGCGGATTTGACCAATGAATTTGGAAATATAGCAATGGATGTGTTGGATGGAAAAGCCACCCTCGATTGTAGTTTTGGAAACTTGACACTAGAAGAACTCAACCACTCCAATAACTCGATCTCGTTAGATTATTCCTCCGATTCCGAAATTGGCTATATGGCTGGGGGAACAATTTCGGCGGATTATTCGAATTTATCTGTTGAGCGATCGAATGAATTGAAACTGAATGCCGATTATGGTAAAACGCGTTTAGGGCAAATCGAGCAGCTTGATTTTAATTTGGATTATGGAAGTTTATCGCTTGAAAGCACCCAACAAATTGAAGGGGATGCCGATTATTTAACCCTGAAAATTGGAGAAGTGGCACAAAGCGCAAAACTGAGCACAGACTACGGCAGCATCAAAATTGACCATATCCTTGGCTCGACAGAGAGCGTAATCATCGACGGAGATTATACCACCATTCGCTTTAAGGCCGATAAAGATTGGGAATTTGCTTTTGAAATAGCAACCGAATATGCCAGTTTAAAAACGGACTTCCCCCTAACTTATCAGCGAAAAGAATCGGATATAACAGAGCATTATTACCAAGGAATTCACCTTAGTGACAAAAATAGCTTGTCCATTTCTACTGATTATGGTAGCATTCGATTGTATCAGAAATAAGTTTTAGGTATTTTTCTTTTAGCGCTAAGCCACTTTGGGTTGGCGATTGACACGGATAAGCAACAACCCCCCCACAAGGAAAAAGAGGGTAAAGAAAACAATGGAGTTGCGCATACTTCCGGTGATTTGATCTATGGCACCAAACATAAACATCCCAATGATAATCCCTATTTTTTCCGCCACATCGTAGAAACTAAAATACGAGGTAGTGTCTTCTGTTTCGGGTAAAAACTTGGCATAAGCTGCACGCGAAGTGGTTTGCAACGCGCCCATAACCAGACCAACAAAACCAGCAACCATATAAAACTGAGAGGGCGATTCAATGAAATAAGCATAAACACAAATCACGACCCATATTAAGTTAATCACGATAAGTGTAGGAATATTTCCAAAACGGAGGGAAGAACGTGCCGACAGCATAGCACCAAATATGGCCACCACCTGTATCAATAAAATACTGATGATGAGTCCTGTTGTTTTTTCACTGCTAGAAGCCCAAGCGATTTCTTCTTCTCCAAAATAAGCGGCCACCAACATTACCGTTTGCACAGCCAACGAATAGACAAAAAAGGCGCTTAAATACCGTTTTAAACGAAAATTATCGGCCATTTGACGGTACACCAATCGCAATTCACGAAAGCCATTCCAAAAAATTGATCGCGTCACCTTTTCGTCATTGGCATTCCCTTTGGGCAAATAATAAAAGGAATATTGACTGAACAAAACCCACCAAATACCAACAGAAACAAAAGAGTATTTCATGGCCATCATGGCAGCCTCTTCGGCTGTACCTTCAATCCCATACAAAGCAGGGTTTAAAACCATCGAGAGGTTGAACAACAACAACAGCACACTCCCAATATACCCCATTGAAAAACCACGCGCACTGGCTTTCTCATGCTGGTATGGAAAAGCAACATCGGGCAAATACGAATTATAGAACACCAAACTGGCCCATAACCCAATCATCGCAGAAAAGTAAAAGAACAAACCCAAATAGATGGTTTCTAAATCGAACCAATAAAGCCCAATGCAAGAAAAAGAACCGAGGTACACAAAAAACTGCATGAACTTTTTCTTATTCCCGATAAAATCGGCAATACCGGACAGCAAAGGGGAAATAAAGGCAACCACCAAAAAAGCACAACCGGTAACAAAACTGATCATGGCAGTGTTTTTAATTTCAAAACCCAAAAAAGGAATTACATTATTTTCTACAAAAAGGGCAGCGTAATAAATAGGAAAAATAGCCGATGAAATAACCAAAGAATAAACGGAGTTTGCCCAATCGTAAAACGCCCACGCATTGATTAATTTCTTACTTCCTTTGGGCAAGGATTTTGATGATTCAATCATATATATAGTAGATAATTATTAGGGACAATATACTCTTTTTAACACTAGATGCACATTAAGAAAACTTAAAAACAGTTTCATTTTGTGTTCAAAAAGGGAAAGTAAAAAACAGAATGCTGAGATGCAAATGGGGACTTCCTCTACTAAATAAGGAAAAAGAATGATTATTCTACGCTGCTTTTTTAAAGAATTGCAAGGGTATAATAAAAATTTATTCTAAATTATAAATTGTTTTAAATCATCATTTTAAAATATAAAATTAAACTAATTGTTTTATTTATTTAAATCATTACTTAAATCTTTACTTTAAGCATGCCCTTGTTTCCGAACCTTTAAAAAACATTCCATCAATTGACGAATTCCTTGTATCTTTAATCCAAAATTAGTGATGATGAAAAAGATTCTTTATGTGGTGTGCTTTTCGCTATTTGCGTTTTCTTGCCAAGGTCAGAAAAAGGCAAATTCTAAAAAAGAAAACCGCACCTATGCGGTAGTGAAAAACGATTCAGAATGGAAAGAAGCACTCTCGCCTTTGGCGTATCAAGTGTTGCGAAAATCGGCTACCGAGCGAGCATTTTCTGGCCCCCTTTACACTAATAAAAAAGAGGGCACTTATGTGTGCGCTGGATGCAAAAGCCCACTCTATGCTTCTGAACACAAATACGATTCTGGATCGGGTTGGCCTTCGTTCGATCGGGGCAACGATGACAACCTCGAATACGATGTGGATTACAAAATAGGCTATGCCCGTACAGAACTTAAATGCGGGGTTTGTGGTGGGCACCTTGGTCATATGTTTGACGATGGCCCACGCGCAACCACAGGAAAAAGACACTGCATCAATTCTGCCGCGCTTGAATTTATTCCAACCGAAAATGAGTAAATACCCCAAGGACAAAGCAGAGCAGGAATGGAAAGCCGACCTTTCCCCTGAAGAATACCGAATCTTGCGTGAAGCAGGCACAGAATACCCTTACACAGGAAAATTCAACGATCATTTCGAAAAAGGAACCTATGTGTGCAAAGGTTGTCAGTCGCCCCTCTACACCTCCACTTCCAAATTTGACAGCGGATGCGGTTGGCCGGCATACGACGCAAGCATTTCTGGCGCTATCGAGTATCGGAAAGACAATTCTTTGGGCATGAGTCGCGTAGAAATTGTATGCGCACAATGCGGTGGACATCAAGGGCATGTTTTTGAAGATGGCCCAACAGCAACCGGACAGCGCTATTGCGTAAATTCAACTAGTATTGACTTTATTTCCGACACCAAAGAGTCCGATTGATTTCGTACATTTGCGTCGAATTTAACTGGAATCAATATGGCAAAATACGACATTATCGTAATTGGAAGTGGACCTTGAGGCTATGTAACAGCTATTCGAGCGTCTCAATTGGGTTTTAAAACCGCAGTAGTTGAAAAAGAAAGCCTCGGAGGTGTTTGCCTCAATTGGGGCTGTATCCCTACAAAAGCGCTTATCAAATCAGCACAAGTTTTCGATTATTTGAAACATGCAAGCGACTATGGACTGACCGTGAAAGAATACGATAAAGATTTTGACGCAGTCATTAACCGAAGCAGAAATGTAGCGGGCGATATGAGCAAAGGAGTTCAATTTTTAATGAAGAAAAATAAAATTGACATCCTCAATGGTTTTGGGAAAATTTTACCCAAAAAACAAGTTCTCGTTACGGCTGAAGATAAAACAGAAACGGTATACGATGCAGACCATATCATAATTGATACTGGAGCGCGCTCTCGAGAGCTACCAAGCCTCCCGCAAGATGGAAAAAAAGTATTTGGTTACCGCGAAGCCATGACCTTGCCTAAGCAACCAAAGAAATTGATTGTTGTAGGTTCGGGCGCCATTGGAATTGAATTTGCTTATTTCTACAATGCCATGGGCACAGAAGTAACGGTGGTTGAATATCAAGACCGCATCGTTCCAGTAGAAGACGAGGAAATTTCAAAACAATTGGAACGCAATTTTAAGAAAAACGGGATCAACATCATGACCTCTGCCGAAGTAACCCAAGTGGATACTAAGGGCAAGGGCGTTACAGCAACCATTAAAACTGCCAAAGGGGAAGAAACCCTTAAAGCCGATGTGGTGCTTTCTGCTGTGGGAATCAAAACCAATATTGAAAATCTTGGTTTACAAGATGTAGGTATTGCTGTAGATCGCGATAAAATATTAGTGAACGATTACTATCAAACCAACCTTCCTGGCTATTACGCCATTGGGGATGTCACTAGCGGACAAGCACTTGCCCACGTTGCTTCTGCAGAAGGAATTTTGTGTGTAGAAAAAATTGCAGGCCAGCATGTAGAACCCATCGATTATGGCAATATTCCTGGATGCACCTATTGCTACCCAGAAATCGCTTCTGTTGGACTTACCGAAGCGCAAGCCAAAGAAAAGGGTATGAAATCAAAGTAGGGAAATTTCCTTTTTCTGCTTCAGGAAAAGCGAAAGCCAGCGGTACTTCAGACGGTTTTGTAAAAGTCATTTTCGATGCAAAATACGGCGAGTGGCTCGGTTGCCACATGATTGGCGCAGGGGTTACGGACATGATTGCCGAAGCAGTACTTGGTCGTAAATTGGAAACAACAGGCCACGAGGTGCTTAAAGCAGTTCACCCC
Source organism: Candidatus Arcticimaribacter sp. (assembly GCA_038143215.1). Taxonomy (GTDB): domain Bacteria; phylum Bacteroidota; class Bacteroidia; order Flavobacteriales; family Flavobacteriaceae; genus Arcticimaribacter. The sequence continues at coordinate 428,308 of JAYQLP010000004.1, forward strand.
CACCCTACCATGAGCGAAGCGGTCATGGAAGCAGTTGCTGCAGCCTATGATGAAGTAATTCACATCTAAACCATTTATAGTTTTAAAAGCCTGCTTCTGCGGGCTTTTATTTTTTTACACGATAACGATTAAAAAAATGAATCCACAATTGTTTGGAAAAAAAGGATGGACACCCTCTCGGATAGCATCTTTAACAGGAAAAACATTCCTTATCACCGGTACCACAAGCGGAACCGGTTTTGAAGCCACAAAAATTCTATTGTCCAAAGGGGCAAAAGTGGTGATGCTCAACCGGAACAGCAAAAAATCAGAAGCCACTCTTGCGCTACTCAAAAAAGAATTGGGGAAAGGTATTGATGCGTCCTTTATCCCAATGGATCTTGCAGAGCAAGCGTCTGTAAAAAAAGCTGCCGAGCAAGTTCTAGCCACGGTTTCTCAAATCGATGCCCTGATCTGCAACGCCGCCATTGCTCAAGTCCCAAAACAAAAAATCACAGTTGACGGTTTTGAAAGCCAATTGGGAGTAAACCACTATGGGCATTTTACTCTTCAAGCCTTGTTATTTCCTCTGATAAAAAAATCGAAGGGACGCATTGTTGCCATCGGAAGTATGGGGTATGCGTTGGGATTAAAAACCATTCAATTCGAAGACATGAATTGGACTAATAATTACAATCCCAATGGTGTGTACAGCCAAAGTAAATTAGCACAAATGATGTGTATTTATGAATTGCAAGATCGTCTTGAAAAAGCTCAAATAACCGAGGTAAAGGCTTATGCTTGTCACCCCGGAGCCTCAAGAACAGCTTTGATTAGAACCAGCGGAAGTTTACTAACGCGATTCATTTGGCAAATCATGAAATTAACCCCTCTGGTACAATCAGCTGAAAAAGGGGCATATCCAGCATTAATGTGCGCCACGGAAGTTGACCTGGATCAAAAAGGATTTTATGGCCCCACTGGAAAAGCCTATTTTAAAGGCCCTGTGGGAGCATGTAAACTTGAACCGCACGCAAAAGATAAAGCCGTTGCAAAACAACTTTGGAAAGTATCGGAAGATGCAGTAGGGTTAGACTGGAAATTTTAAATAAGAAATAAACATTACAAATGGAAATTTTAAAAGCGGCTAGCGATTGGGCAAAAGCCGAACTGATATCGACTCCTTTTTTTATGCTTTTTGGCCTTCTTTTTATAGCGAGCAGCTTTGGATTTTGGCAATTGGGAAAAACCGATTTGGCTCGGTCTTATATCATCCCTACCCTAATCGCAGGGATGCTACTCCTCATTATTGGATTGGGTTTGTTTTTTACCAATAAATCAAGGTTAAGTCAATTTGAAAAGGATTACAATAACGATGCAGCTGCTTTTGTCGCTTCAGAACTTGATCGCACCGAAAGCACTTTGAAAGAATACACCACCATTGTTTTTACAGCCATCCCCATCATCATTGCAAGCTGTGCTGTGCTGCTTATTTTTATCAGTACTCCCCTGTGGCGCGCTAGCCTAATTACTACCATTGCGATGCTGATTGTTATCTTGCTTATCGATGGTGCAGCACACGCCCGAATTGCGGTATACCATCAACAGTTATTACAAGAAGAAAAAGCGATGAAAAACTAAATTTTATCGTCGGAAACGATCTTCCCTATTTCTAATTTCATAAAAATAAAGCCTGTTGATTCAGGCTTTTTTTGTGCTTACAATGCATCCCCAAAGCCGTTAAACCACTTACCTAAATCGCTTTTTGAAAAAAACTGAGGTAGATCAAACAAAGGAAATCTGTTGTATTCCTAAATTTTTACGAATTTAGAATGAAGAAATAGCTTATCATTGGCAAATAATGCTGCTTGTATACAATAACAACCTAATGCTAAACCCAAAATTCAAACCATGAAAATAATTGACCTTTCCAAACCCATTCAATACAACCCGAAAGATCCGTGGTATATGCGGGTAAAAATCAAACACAAGCCCCACCGAAAAGCCTATTATTTACTTCGCCTTTTCGGTTTACCCAAACGCCTTTTCCCTAAGGGATTTGTTGGCTGGGCAGACGATACTATTCAAAAAATGGGAGTGCATGCCACCACCCATATCGACGCACCTTGGCACTACTCCCCTACCGTAAACGGAGAAAAAGCAAAAACCATTGATGAAGTTCCCCTCGAATGGTGCTACGGAGAAGGAGTCGTCATTGATATGCAACACAAAAAAGACTTTGACCCCATTACGGTGGAAGATTTAGAATTGTTTCTCACTCAAAATTCAGTTGTTTTAAAAGCTGGAATGATTGTGCTGATCAACACTGGGAGGAGTAAATTCAACGGCACTAGAGATTTTCCCGATAAAGGTACAGGAATGAGTGCTGCGGCTACCGAATGGCTCATCGATAAGGGAATCAGAGTAATGGGAATTGATGCTTGGGGGTGGGACTTACCCTTGAAACACATGATTAAAAAAGCCAAAGCCAGCGACGATCCTGAATTGTTTTGGGAGGCACATTTGGTCGGACAACGAAAAGAATATTGCCATATGGAACAGTTAGTCAACCTTGAACAACTTCCAGTTACTGGATTTAAAGTGGCTGTTTTTCCGCTTAAAATTGTAGGTGCTTCTGCAGCGCCCGCTCGAGTGGTTGCGCTTTTAGAAGAGTAAACAATACAAATTCTTTTTTCCACCCACAGATGTGTATCTTTGAAACATGAATAAAATTGCTTTACGAAAAGGATTATCAAAAATAACCTATGCCATTTTGTGCGCATTTATAGGGCCCGTAATCGTTATGCAAGCTTTTCAAAACGAGGGACATCCATTTTACTACCCTGTGCTCATTGTCGGATTGGTCTTTCTTTTTGGGGCCATTTTTTTGGGTTTTCAAGGAATAAAACAATTGGTTGACGGACTTCTTGGAAAAAAAGAAAATCATAATTAGCACATACTGTTGTATGCCTTGTGGAATCGAACTATCTTTGTGTTTTATTGAAAAAATTCATGATTGCAATCACCCTTCCCGACGGTTCTGTCCGTCAATATGACCATCCTCTTACCGTAATGGACGTGGCCAAAGACATCAGCGAAGGTCTGGCCCGAAATGTACTTTCAGCCCAATTCAATGGCAACACCGTTGAGTCGGCCACCCTTTTGGAAACTGACGGGCAACTGCGTTTGTTTACCTGGAATGACGACGAAGGGAAAACCGCCTTTTGGCATTCCTCTGCCCACGTATTGGCGCAGAGTATACTGGCCTGCTATCCAGAGGCAAAACTGACCATTGGACCTGCAATCGAAAATGGATTTTACTACGATGTTGACTTTGGTGACCAAAGTTTTTCGGAAAAAGATCTTGTGACACTCGAAAAGCAATTTTTGACTTTTGCACGAGAAAAATTTGACTTTAAAATGCGTAGCGCTTCAAAAGCAGAGGCCCTCGATTTCTACAAAAAAGAAAACAACCCGTTTAAAGTTGAATTGATTGAAAACTTAGAAGACGGCACCATTACTTTCTGCGACCATGCCAATTTTACCGACTTATGTCGCGGAGGCCATATCCCCCACACCGGGTTTATTAAAGCAGTGAAACTCTTGAACGTTGCCGGAGCTTACTGGCGTGGCGATGAAACCAAACCCCAACTCACTCGAATTTATGGGATCTCTTTCCCAAAACAAAAAGAGCTTACCGCCTATTTGCATTTGTTGGAAGAAGCCAAAAAACGCGACCACAGAAAACTCGGTAAAGAACTCGATTTGTTCACTTTCTCAAAGAAAGTGGGACAAGGCTTACCGCTTTGGCTTCCCAAAGGAACTGCACTACGCGAGCGGTTAGAGAACTTTTTAAAGGAGGCACAAAAAAAAGCGGGATACGAGCAAGTGATTTCTCCCCATATTGGAAACAAAGAATTGTATATGACCTCGGGGCATTATGAAAAATATGGTGCCGATAGCTTTCAACCGATACAAACCCCTGCGGAGGGTGAAGAATTTCTTTTGAAACCGATGAATTGTCCTCACCACTGTGAAATCTATAACGCGCGACAGTGGAGCTATAAAGACCTTCCAAAGCGCTATGCTGAATTTGGAACGGTTTACCGCTACGAACAAAGCGGAGAATTGCACGGACTGACTCGGGTTCGAGGTTTTACCCAAGATGATGCGCATATTTTCTGTATGCCCTCACAATTGGATGAAGAATTCAAAAAAGTAATTGATCTGGTGCTTTACGTATTTGGTTCGCTTGGCTTTGAGGATTTTACTGCTCAAGTTTCAATACGCGATCCCAAAAAACCCGAAAAGTACATCGGGAGCACAAAAAATTGGGAATTGGCAGAGCAAGCCATTATTAATGCAGCCAAGGAAAAGGGACTCAATTATGTAATCGAAGAAGGTGAAGCCGCCTTTTATGGCCCAAAACTAGACTTTATGGTAAAAGATGCTTTGGGTAGAAAGTGGCAGCTAGGTACCATTCAAGTAGATTACAACCTCCCAGAGCGATTCGAACTTTCTTATAAAGGAAGTGACAATGAACTACACCGCCCCGTAATGATTCACCGCGCTCCGTTTGGGAGTCTAGAACGTTTTGTAGCGATATTATTAGAACACACTGGAGGAAATTTCCCCCTTTGGCTAATGCCAGAACAAGTTATCTTGCTGTGCGTGAGCGAGAAGTATGAAAAATACGCGGAAAAAGTTTTAAATGAACTTAAAAATAACGAAATTCGCGCACTCATCGATAATCGAAACGAAACGATAGGGAAAAAAATTCGTGAAGCACAGCTGAACAAATACCCTTATATGTTGATTGTAGGTGAAAAAGAAGCCACTGAAGATACGGTTGCTGTTCGCAGTCGAACTGAAGGTGATACAGGTTCATTGACTGTGGAGACTTTCATTGAGAAGTTCAAAGCAGAAGTTGAAAAAAGTAGTTCAAAATTTGAGGTTTAATTAAAATTTAAGACCATAGCAATACGTAGAAGAAGGACTAATCGTCCAGGCCGAGTCATCAAACAAAATCCACACCGGATTAACGAAAAAATTACCGCACACGAAATTCGTTTGGTAGGTGAGAATATCGAAGTGGGTGTGTATTCGCTCAACAAGGCGCTTAAACTAGCCGAAGAACAAGAATTGGATTTGGTAGAGATTTCGCCTAAGGCCTCTCCTCCTGTTTGTAAAATTTTGGATTATAAGAAATTTCTCTACGAACAGAAAAAAAGAGAAAAAGCCTTAAAGTCGAAAGCGACAAAAGTGGTCATTAAAGAAATCCGCTTTGGCCCTCAAACCGACGAGCATGATTATGAGTTTAAAAAGAAACATGCTGAAAAGTTTTTAAAAGAAGGAGCCAAACTAAAAGCGTTTGTGTTTTTTAAAGGCCGTTCGATTGTGTTTAAAGAGCAAGGACAAATTTTATTGTTGCGCTTAGCACAAGACTTAGAAGACCTAGGGAAAGTGGAACAACTTCCCAAGTTAGAAGGAAAGCGAATGACCATGTTCATTAGCCCAAAAAAAGAAATAATTGAGTACTAAATAAATTGATAAAGTAATGCCAAAAATGAAAACAAAATCCTCTGCTAAAAAGCGTTTTAAGCTTACAGGCAGCGGTAAAATCAAAAGAAAGCATGCCTTCAAAAGCCACATCCTGACCAAGAAGTCGAAAAAGCGTAAGCTTAAATTGACTCACTCAGGTTTGGTACATGAAAGCGATGCCGATAACATTAAAGAACAATTGCGTTTAAAATAAACCTTGTTCTGGTTTAATTATAATTTTAACCCTGTTGCGGGCCTCTAAGAGTAAATCGTTACCGCCTTGTGACAAAAAAAGAAAAACAAAATGCCAAGATCAGTAAACTCAGTAGCGTCTAGAGCGCGAAGAAAAAAAGTTTTAAAACAAGCCAAAGGATACTTTGGACGACGTAAAAATGTATGGACTGTTGCAAAAAATGCCGTTGACAAGGCAATGCAGTATGCCTACAGAGATCGTAAAACCAAAAAGAGAAATTTCCGCGCGTTGTGGATTACACGTATTAATGCAGCCGCACGTCTTCACGGAATGTCTTACAGCCAATTCATGGGGAAAATCAATGCTAATGATATCGCTTTAAACCGAAAGGTATTAGCCGATTTAGCAATGAACAACCCTGATGCTTTCAAAGCAATTGTCGATAAGATCAAATAAATTATTCATTAAGTACTCAAAAAAAAATCAGCCACTTGGCTGATTTTTTTTTATCTAAAAGGGAACGTCGTCGTCTCCCGAATCGTCATTAAAAGAAGATCCAAATGCATCTCCTGCCGATGGAAATTGATCGGGAGTGATTGGTTTTTCTTCATTCATTTTGGAATGAAACTCATAGGGTGAATCGTAAGTATCGAGATTATCGAATTTCCCAAGGTGACCCAAGAATTTCAAACGAATGTTTTCTAAACCGCCATTTCTGTGTTTAGCGACAATAAATTCAGCTTGTCCAGTGGAAGAAGTTCGCTCCTCGTCGTCCCATTCATCAATACCGTAATATTCTGGGCGATAAATAAAAGAAACAATATCGGCATCTTGCTCAATGGCTCCTGACTCACGCAAATCGGAGAGGATGGGACGCTTGGTTCCACCACGAGTTTCTACTGCACGCGATAACTGCGACAAGGCAATCACTGGGATGTCCAGTTCTTTAGCAAGCGCTTTTAGGTTCCTTGAAATGGTTGAAATTTCTTGTTCGCGGTTCCCCATTTTATTTGAAGCGCCTGCACTCATTAACTGTAAATAATCAACTATAATGAGCTTTATCCCATATTGAGAGGATAATCGGCGCGCCTTGGCACGCAAATCAAAGATGGAAAGAGAAGGAGTATCGTCGATATAAAGCGGTGCCTTTTCAAGGTCACTAACTTTTACATTAAGCTGTTCCCACTCATGATTTTCCAATTTCCCTGTTCTCAGTTTCTCCGAAGACAAACCTGTTTCTGCAGAAATCAGTCGAGTAATCAATTGCACCGAGGACATTTCCAGAGAAAAGAAAGCCACTGGAGTTTGTTTCATTACCGCTATGTTTCGAGCCATGGAAAGCGTAAGGGCAGTCTTCCCCATCCCAGGACGAGCTGCAATAATGATCAGGTCACTGGGTTGCCACCCAGAAGTAAGTGCGTCTAGCTTTTCAAATCCTGTAGCTACCCCGCTCAACCCTTCTCTTTTTGCAATTTCCTCGATTCTGCGCTTGGCTTGTATCACAAGATTTTGGGCGCTTTCAGAGGATTTTTTTATGTTTCCTTGGGTTACGTCATATAATTTTGATTCGGCCTCATCGAGTAAATCGAATACATCAATCGAATCTTTAAAAGAGCTTTCTATGATCTCGTTCGATATTTTGATCAAACTTCGCTGGATGAATTTCTGTAAAATAATACGCGCGTGAAATTCGATGTGCGCAGAAGTAGAAACTCGTTTTGAAAGTTGAACCAAATAAAAATCGCCTCCCACTTTTTCTAGGGTTCCCATTTTTCTTAACTGTGCAGAAACGGTGAGTAAATCAATGGGTTCAGAAGTTTCAAAAAGATGATGGATTGCCTCAAAAATATGCTGATGCACTTCTTTGTAGAAGGCGTCTTTTTGAAGGATATCGATGACCTCATCAACTCCTTTTTTATCGATGAGCATTGCCCCTAAAACAGCTTCCTCCAAATCGGTAGCTTGAGGGGGAATTTTCCCTTTTTCTAGATTGATGACCCCAGCGTTGGTAACTCCAGGTGCGATTATTGGTTTCCTATCTTCCATTGTATAAATGTAGAAAATTAGCTCAGCTAAGGGATGTTCTCAATGGGTTTAAATATCCGCAAAGAGTAAACAGTAGCTGTTTATAAGTGGGCAAAAAATGTTGAAAAGTCGGAAAAGACTAGTCATCATAGACCCCCATCTCATTGAACTTATCGCGACGTTGTTGAATCCGTTCTTCTGGCGAAAGTTTATTGAGTTGTTTAAAGGCGGTTATAATTTCTTTTTGAACAATTTCAAAAGTTTCTTCTCGTTTTGCGTGCGCGCCCCCAAGCGGTTCCTTAATGATTTTATCGATGAGTTTCGATTTTTTCATATCGGTCGCTGTTAGCTTTAAGGCTTCGGCGGCTTGCTCTTTATATTCCCAGCTTCGCCAAAGAATTGAAGAACACGATTCTGGAGATATGACCGAATACCAAGTGTTTTCGAGCATAAAAATGCGGTCTCCAGCGCCAATTCCAAGGGCACCACCGGAAGCACCTTCGCCTATGATAACGACAATGACAGGTACTTTGATGGAAAGCATTTCAAAAATATTGCGAGCAATGGCTTCTCCCTGCCCTCGTTCCTCTGCTTCGAGTCCTGGATAGGCGCCTGGGGTGTCGACAAAACAAACGATGGGAATTTCAAACTTCTCAGCCGACTTCATCAAGCGTAACGCTTTTCGATATCCTTCAGGGTTGGCCATCCCGAAGTTGCGGTATTTGCGCGTAGCGGTGTTATAGCCTTTCTGTGTTCCAATGAACATAAACGACTGGTTATTTATTTTTCCCAGTCCGCCAATCATCGCCTTATCATCTTTTACATTTCGATCGCCGTGAAGTTCTAAAAAGGTATCACCGCATATTGCTTTAATATAATCCAATGTATAAGGTCGAGAGGGACGACGCGATAATTGTACCCGTTGCCAGGGCGTAAGGTTTTCGTAAATCGATTTTTGAGTTTTAAGCAATTTCTGTTCTAGTTGCTCGCAAGTATTGGAAACATCAACTTCACTTTCGTCGCCAATCACTTTGCATTTGTCCAATTGCTCTTGAATTTCTTTTATAGGCAATTCAAAATCTAAATATTCCATAGTGGGTTTCTATTCAAACAAAGGTAAAAATTTTTCTTTCCTAGCCCGATTTTTTTTGCGCTAGTCGTTTATAATATCCATTTCCGATTACTCCACTTAGAATAATCAGCACCCCTATGTAGAACTGTGTACTCATCAATTCCTTTTCTCCAAAAATGAACAAGGAAAAAACAATGGCATAAACGGGCTCGAGATTGAGGGAAATCATCATGGTGTAGGGACTAATATGCTTTAAAACAACAACCGAAGCAATGGTAGCATAGGCAGTACAGATCGAAGCAAGTAAAAACAACCATAGCACATCTTGCCAAGATGCAGGTACTATTTCTTGTAGCGTAGTTGTTGAAAAATAAAGAAAAGGAGAAAGAACAATTGTTCCTGTTAAAAGTTGGTAAAACGAAATGTTTTTGGCGGGATAATGCTGCACCAAACGCCCATTTAAAAGGGAAAAAAGGACCGATAAAAGCGTGCATAACAGTGCAATAGCAATACCAAAAATGTTTTCTTTTTGCACCCCATAAATAAGTAACAGACCTGCGATGACGATGACACCAAAAACAAATTCATGCTTCTTAAAAGGGCGCTTGTAAATTATGGGTTCCAAGATAGAGGTCATCAAAGAAGCAGAAGCTAAAATGGAAAGGGTTAAGGCGATGGAGGTGATTTTAATCGCATAGAAAAACAGCACCCAATGAAAGGAAATCAAGATTCCTCCTAGGAGGTAATATTTTAGTACTCCTCGGTGAATGCGAAAGGATTGTGGAGAAAAGACCACAAAATAAACAGCAATCATTAGGGAAGCAAAAAACATGCGATGCCAAACAATGGGCAAAGAATCGAGAGAAATTAAAGCACCTAAAATTGAAGTAAAGCCCCAGAGAAAAATTAGAAAATGTAAGTGGACTAGGCTACGGGTTTTATCTTTTTGCATAGTTTAATAATCCAAGAGCCAACAGCCCAAAAATAAACAAAGGGAACCAAGCTGCGAGGGCGGGCGAAAAATTAGACTTGGCGACCATTACACTAAATATTTTATCGAAAAAAATAAATACAAAACCCAAAGCAATACCAAAAGCAAGGTTAACTCCCATTCCCCCTCTTCGTTTGAAAGAGGAAACTGCAACGGCAATGATGGTGAGTACAAATGCGGAGATGGGCAAGCTGTAGCGCTTGTGACGAACAAGCAAATGCTGATTGATTAAGACAGAACCACTTCGCTTTTCTTGTGCTATAAATCGGTTGAGTTTTCCCATGGTGAGGGTTTCTGCTTTATAATTGACTGGAGCGAGGTCTTGAATTTGAAAATCAAAAAGCGTATCCAAGGAGTTTTCCTTTTGCAAGTATTCCTTATCCCCATTGATGATTCTTCTTTTCATGTTGATCAATCGAAAAGTAGAGTCTTTCTCTACCCAACGAATCGATTGTGCCATGATTTTAAATCGGAGGGAATCGTTTTCAAAATGTTCAAGAGTAAAGTCATTCCCGCGAAGGCGACTTGGGTTGTAACTGCTTACATAAATGAATTCCTTATCGTTAATTTGCTTAAACAGATTGGTGGTTTGGCGATCTACTTTACGCTTATTGAGGTATTTGAACGTAAACTCGTTATACCCTTTACTGGCGTTGGGTACCACAAACATTCCGGCAAGAAAAGCAAAAGAAGCAATAAAAGCAGCGGCTAATAAATAGGGACGCAAAAATCGATTAAACGAAATTCCTGAACTTAAAATGGCAGTAACCTCCGTGTTGTTGGCCAATTTGGAAGTAAACCAAATGACCGCTAAGAATAAAAATATAGGGAAAAGGAGATTGCCAAAATACCATGTAAAATCAGAGTAATACGCTAGAATTTCAGAAAATGGAATTTCATTTTCCTTGAATTTATCAATTTTCTCTGCTACATCGACCATGATACCGATTGGAATAAACAACAACAGCATCACAAAAAATGTGGCTAAATAACGTTGGATAATGTACCGATCAATTTTTTTAAACATCCTTATAAACGTTTGTTCATTTGTAGCACCATCTTGTTTTTCCAAGAAGCAAATTCTCCAGTTAAGATTTTTTCTCTTGCGGTTCGCACCAAGGCCATGTAAAAACCAAGATTGTGTAGGGTTGCAATTTGTTTTCCTAACATTTCATTTACGGTAAATAAGTGCCGCACATACGCTTTCGTGTACTGGGTATCCACAAAAGTATGGTTATCGGAATCGATGGGAGAAAAATCGTTTTCCCATTTTTTGTTTTTGATGTTGATGGAACCCTCCCATGTATAGAGCATTCCGTTGCGTGCATTGCGGGTAGGCAAAACACAATCGAACATATCGACTCCAAGAGCGATGTTTTCAAGCAAATTAATGGGCGTGCCAACCCCCATAAGATAACGGGGTTTATCTTCGGGTAAAATGGAACAAACCACGTCGGTCATGGCGTACATTTCTTCTGCGGGCTCCCCTACAGACAAACCACCAATGGCATTTCCCTTTGCGCCGCATTCGGCAATGTATTCGGCCGATTGTTTTCGTAAATCGGTATAAGTGCTTCCTTGAACGATGGGAAACAAAGTTTGTTCGTATCCGTAAAGAAAGGGGCTTTTTTTATCCTGGGCTATACAACGATCCAACCATCGGTGAGTCATGTGCATCGACGCTTTAGCGTAGTTGTACTCACAGGGATAAGGTGTGCATTCATCAAAAGCCATAATGATATCAGCGCCTATTTTACGTTGAATATCAATCGCATTCTCTGGCGTAAAAACATGATAAGAACCGTCGATATGGGATTTAAATTTTACGCCTTCCTCTTTTATTTTTCGATTAGCAGAAAGGGAATACACTTGGTACCCACCTGAGTCGGTCAACAAAGGGCGATCCCAATTCATAAATCGATGCAAGCCGCCTGCTTGTTCAAGTATATCTGTCCCAGGCCGTAAATAAAGGTGGTAGGTGTTCCCTAAAATAATATCGGGATCAATGGCATTTTTTAAATCTTGTTGATGTACTCCCTTTACAGTAGCCGCGGTGCCTACTGGCATAAAAATGGGCGTTTGAATTTGTCCATGTGCCGTAGTAATCGTCCCCGCTCGAGCTTTGGATTGGGGATCGGTATGTAGTAAAGAAAAATCCATAAGTTGAAACGAAGTACAAAGATACAAACTCGACAGGCTCCTGCGATGAACTTTTTAAAGAAAAGCACGCCACTTAAAAATCGTGTTTATTGCCTCCCCCTAAATTGTTGGAAAAGTGTGAAAAGTAATTCTTTTTTTTTTTTTGGGTTACTTTTTTAGGTAAATGTACTTTTGCATTACATACTGATAACGATGCAAACAATTACGCAATTAGACTCCCTAGTTTCTCAAGTTCGAAGAGACATTTTAAGAATGGTTCACAAAGTAAATTCAGGTCACCCCGGCGGTTCGCTTGGCTGTGCAGAATTCTTTGTTTGCCTTTATAACGAAATCATGGAATTAAAAGAAGGTTTTTCAATGGATGGCATTGAGGAAGATGTTTTCTTTTTATCGAATGGACATATTTCCCCTGTATTCTACAGCGTATTGGCAAGAAGAGGATATTTTCCCGTGGAAGAACTGAATACGTTTCGATTGATTAATTCGCGTTTGCAGGGTCACCCTACCACACACGAAGGCTTGCCTGGAGTTCGTATCGCTTCAGGATCTTTAGGACAAGGCTTATCGGTTGCTATAGGAGCCGCACAGGCAAAAAAACTGAATAACGACAACCATTTGGTATATGCCTTAATGGGCGACGGAGAACTCCAAGAGGGACAAAATTGGGAAGCCATTATGTATGCTGCTGCCAAAAAAGTAGATAACCTAATTGCAACCGTAGATTTAAACGGAAAGCAAATTGATGGGGCCACCGACGAAGTCCTTCCGATGGGAAGTATAGAAGCAAAATTTGCCGCTTTTGGATGGGAAGTCTTGACCATTGAAGAAGGAAATAACCTTTCAGCCATTTTAGACACCTTACATACAGCAAAAGAAAAATCGGGACATGGAAAACCCATCTGTATTTTAATGAAAACAGAAATGGGGAATGGCGTCGATTTTATGATGCATACCCACGCATGGCACGGAAAAGCACCCAACGACGACCAATTGGCTTCTGCCCTAGAACAAAACCCAGAAACGCTTGGCGATTACTAAAACCTCTAAACAAACAAAAATGAAAGCATATATCAATCAAGGATCGAACGACACCCGATCAGGTTTTGGTGCTGGCTTAGCAGAGCTTGGACGAACAAATCCCAATGTAGTGGCCCTTTGTGCCGATTTAATTGGATCGTTAAAAATGGATGAATTTATTGCAGAAAATCCAGACCGCTTTTTTCAAGTAGGAATTGCAGAAGCCAACATGATGGGCATCGCTGCTGGCCTTACCATAGGCGGTAAAATTCCTTTTACAGGAACTTTTGCTAATTTCTCTACAGGAAGGGTTTACGACCAAATTCGCCAATCCATTGCCTATTCTGGAAAAAATGTAAAAATATGTGCTTCACATGCCGGGATAACCTTGGGTGAAGACGGTGCTACACACCAAATTTTAGAAGATATTGGTTTGATGAAAATGTTACCCGGAATGGTCGTCATCAATCCATGTGACTATAACCAAACCAGAGCTGCTACTTTAGCCATTGCCGATCATGATGGACCGGTTTATTTGCGTTTTGGACGTCCAAAAGTGGCCAACTTTACTCCCGCAGACCAATCCTTTGAAATTGGAAAAGGAATTTTGTTGCAAGAAGGGAGCGATGTAACTCTAGTGGCTACTGGTCACTTGGTTTGGGAAGCGCTAGAAGCAGCAAAAACCCTTCACGAAGAGGGTATTTCTGCTGAAGTAATTAACATCCATACCATTAAACCCTTGGATGAGAATATCATTTTAAACTCGGTTCAAAAAACAGGAGCAATTGTTACAGCTGAAGAACATAATTACCTTGGAGGTCTAGGGGAAAGCGTGGCGCGTGTTTTGGCAGAAAACCACCCTACCCCACAAGCATTTGTTGCCACACAAGACACCTTTGGTGAGTCGGGTACCCCAGCGCAACTAATGGAGAAATACGGTCTAAATGCCGCTGCGATTGTAAAGTCGGCAAAAAAAGTAATGGCCAAAAAATAACCTAAATCTTCTTTACCATGAAAAACCTCTACCTGCTTTTTTTATTATGTTCCACCAATTTATTGGCTCAATTTAATTTTGGTATCAAAGCGGGATTAAATTACGATTCCTTAGGAGAATTAAAACAACAAGAGCTAAGTTTAACGGGCATAGAGGCTGAAGCAAAAACGGGATTCCATTTGGGTGTATATACCCAATTGGATTTATTATTATTTTCGCTTCGCCCAGAATTGCAATACTCCCAAAGCAAAAGCCAATTTGGAGATCGTGGCTCGCTGAACTTGCATAAAATAGAATTGCCCCTTCTTCTAGGTTACGACGTTTTTCCTTTTGTAGATGTATTTGCAGGGCCTTCTTTTCAATACATTATTGGAAAATCGGCCAGTTCCCTCACCCTCGGGGATCTTCAAGAAAAAACCACTGTAGGCCTGCATATAGGAACACGAATTAAAGTTGGACCTGTGGGTGTTGGTTTGCGTTTTGAACGTGGTTTTACCAATAATGAAATTTCCATCATTAATCAAAATGGGTTGAACATTGAAGGCAATGTAGACGCACGTCCAAAACAATGGATTGTTAGTCTTTCCTATGATTTAACTGGGGGACGAAACAGAAATAACGAGAATTAAATTTTAAGCCGCGTCGGGATCTAAGTAATTAGGCGTTCCATCGTTGTCATCATCATCAATTACTCCATCTTCATCGGTGTCGTATTCGTTGATTGTTAGTACACCGTCGCCATCGTCATCTGCATCGAACATATTCGTTAGCCCATCACCATCAGTATCGTCGTTGTATGGATTTCCATCCCCATCAGGGTCTTCATGGATAGAAAGTATTCCATCAAAATCATGGTCGGCAGTATTTACAGTATAGACTGAAACTTCAAAAATAAGCGGAGAATAAGCGGGGATAGTGGATTTTATTTGACTGTAATACCCTAGCGCAGATGGGAAAAAGATGGCACCTTGTCCAAAATCTTCAAAACGAATACTCCCGTCATTTTCTACCGTATAATTTCCAGGGGCAAATTCTTGTAGACCGTAACGAAAACCACTAATAACAGAGGCTAAATCAAACCAAACGGGGTATTGATTTTGATCGAAAACAGAACCGTCCAACAAACGTCCTTTGTAGGCCAAATAAACCGAATCGGCAATAGAAGGCTTAAAGCCTGTTCGCTCGCCTTGGTTAGCCAACAAACGATACATGCGGTGGTTAATTGTTTCACCATCAGATTCCACGGGCACTTCAATACTTTCTACCAAATCGATAAGAGGGATTTTATTGGCAAAATCTCCAGCGAGCGTATCGATAAGAATCTGAGCTGTTTCCCCTGCTTGTGGAGGAAAATCTTCGTAATTGTAGGTGTGTGTCCTTAAATAAGCTTGCAGCAATGCTTCGTCAACAAGAAGTTGATCGCTATAATTATTGACATCCACTTCTTCTTCGATTTCTGGCGGGTTATTTCCACAACCCGATAAAAAGAAAGCAACTGTTAGAAGTAAAATAAAATGTTTGAGGTTGAATTTCATTACGAAAATTTGCTCCGCAAGATACAATTTTGATTTATTTTAGTCTTGAAATTTAACGCTATTTTAATTATGCGAGTAGATCAGTTTTTATGGTACGTCCGTTATTTTAAATCGAGAACCCTTGCTAGCAATGCTTGCAAAAAAGGACATGTGAAAATCAACGGTCAAGTAGTAAAACCTTCTCGGGAACTCCTTCGGCAAGACAAGTTGGAGATTCGAAAAGATCAAATCAATTTTGAATGTACAGTACTCGACTTTCCAAAATCGCGTATAGGAGCAAAACTTGTCGCCATTTATTGCATGGATACCACTCCACAAAAAGCCTTTGAACAACGAGAGGTGCAGCAATTAGCACAAGATTATTATCGAGAAAAAGGAGAAGGAAGACCTACAAAAAAAGACCGCCGAGAATTGGACGGTTATATGGAAGAAGAAGACTAAGCTTCCATTCCTTTTCGGTGCCTAAGGGTTGAGTAGGCCACTCCAAAATCTTCATGAATCAAATGATATAGATTTAATTCTTTTAATCCAATTTTCATAAGTGCCTGATGATGCACTGCATGGTCCAAGCAATAGAGCAATTCGCGGGCAACCGAAGTAGTGGTTTGTTCTACAATTGATTCCTTTGAAAAAAGAAGCAGGGTTTGATTCGGATTACAATGAGCTAAATCCAAAATCAATTGGTGTAATTTTTCTATGGCATAGGCTTTGTCCTTTTCAATCAAAGGATTTCGATTTCTCGAATCGTAATTAACCTCCCCCGATTCGATTCCTCTTAACAAACAATCGTAGAATTCATACACATGTCGAAGATGCTCTCCTAGGGATGCTGCGTTGAGCAGATCACTTTTATGGGTATAGTTTTGGGCTGACAATTGAGCACAAAGTTTAATCAAATCTTCTAATAAACGATAGTGAATTTGCATAAATATCTAAGCCTTAGCGGCCTGTATTAATTCAATTATTAAAAATTTCAAAGATTTGGTTTTTACCCCCAGCTTGTGGTTGATATTGCTAATTTCATAAATTATTTTCATTTGAGAAAAAATAGTACGGTAGGCTTTCCAAATCGAAAAATTTGGATCGTAAATGTGAGTGGGTTCAGCATTGACCCCATTGATTTCAATAATGTTGAACTTCTCCCCTTTCAAAAAGGAATCCCAATTTTCCAATCTTATATCGAAGCGCCCAAAATAAAACCCGGGAAGCTGATTGGCCATATGATCCAACTGCCGTTCTAGGATAGTCGAATGATGGGGACTCCCATCGAGAAACATAGTTCCCAAATTATGACTCCCAATGGGCTCAACGCTGAGCTCCTCCCCGAGTACAGAAGTTAAATTCCATTCCTTTTTAAATCGCTGTTTTAATACTTCCAAACGGTGGTTCACACGAATATTTTCAGCAATCAGACTACCCCAACTTCTTTGCCCATCCCCGATGACTTTGCAAAACGATTTGGTGGTAATAGAGCTTATTCTGCCTTCTTTCTCGTGCGGATAACGATAATATAAAATACCCACTTCATTTTCATAAGCGCTATAGGCTTGAAGAAGAAAATCGCCTTCTGGGAGCTTTTTCACAAGGACTTCCAAAGCTTCTCTATTGGAAACCAAATGAACCCCTTTACCCCGCTCACCGCGGTCAGGCTTAAGAATAAGAGGGAATGTCAGTTGATATTGTTTTATTTTATCCATTAGAAATGGCATCGAATCTTTGTTGGAAAAGCGAAAAAGAGGGGGCACCCATTCTGACGGAAGTCGTTTTAGATATCCATATTTGGAAACATTGAAAGCACCTCCATTATTGAAAATTGGATTGGCCGCAGTGAAGTAAGTCGAACATTGCGAACGAAATGCTAAATAAATCCAATAAAAATAGGTTGGAAAATAGAACAGCCAAAAAGGCCAAAATTCATAACGGAACCATCGTTTAAATCTCATTCTACTCTTGCAGTGGAATTAATTAACGTCCAATTTTTAGATGCGTTTTCTTCAAGTTCATTGCTGTTTTTTAGCCACTTCTCGCGTGTGTCGACCCAAATTGTTTTATTAAAAAGAAATAATTTTTCATCCGAATCATGAAATGCCTCTGGTTTTATATTCACTTTTTCCCCACGGGACATGGCATAGGCACACCATCCACCATATAAAGGGACGTATTTTTCTGGGTTTTCCAGAAAGAAATCGCGATTTTTTAAAGACGAAAAAAAATAAGTTACACCACGATGTTCGGCGGTGATTTCTCTTTTCCCTTGCCGGGCTGTGTTTTCGGTGTGATAGGCAACGGGATCATAGCCCTTTATAGCTAAACCACTTTCAGTGTTGTTGTGCTGTGCATAGCCCCAAAAAGCGAAAAAACAATAAAAAAAAACCATATAAGGTTTTAAATGAATAGACATCATTCCAGTTAATTTAAAGATATCATCATAACAACACATTTCTTTTTAACTTTGCCTTAAGTGAAATAGACATGGCCATTAAACTAGAGCAAATTCTCGACGCAACAAAAATTGAACATTGCACACAACGCATTGCCTATCAAATCTATGAATCGAATATTGATTATGATCAAATCGTTCTTGTAGGAATTAAAGATAATGGGTTTATTTATTCTGAAAAAATAAAAAAATATCTTGAAGAAATAAGCCCCTTGTCTGTTCAACTCATTGCTTTGCAAATGGACAAAAAAAAACCGCGAGAAAGCATAAAAATTAACGCAGAGCTAGATACCTTAAGTCAGGCCTCCGTGGTATTGGTTGACGATGTTTTGAACACTGGAAAAACATTGCTCTACGCTGTAAAACATTTGCTCGAAGTTCCATTAAAACAACTCAAAACTGTTGTTTTAGTGAATCGCAATCATAAAAAATTTCCTGTGAAAGCTGATTTTAAAGGAATTTCGTTATCCACTTCCCTCAATGAGCATGTCGAGGTGGTGTTTACAGGTAAAGATGTAGGCGTTTATTTAAGCTAGCTTTTTTTCAATTTCTACAACAATTTCATTGATGCTTTTTGTATCGACATTAATCGTCATTTTCGCTTTTTGGTAAAATGGATTTCGTTCAAAAAGATGTTTCCCTATAAATTCATTCAGTTCCATTTCGCTCTCAATATGAGAAATCATTGGTCGGTGAGCTTTTTCTGTCCAAAGGCGTTGAGCGAGGGTGGCAATACCCGCTTTAAGGTAAACGGTGGTGTATCCATGAGAAAGTAAGTCTTCCATGGTATCGAAATAGCAAGGCGTTCCTCCACCTAAGGATAGAATTGAAGAAGTTTGCTTTTCGAGAAAGGAAAACAAAATTTGATGCTCTTTTTTTCTAAAATATAATTCTCCCTTTTTTTCAAAAATTGCATTAATGGGCATTCCCTCATTTTCCACAATCAAATCGTCTAAATCGTTGAAATTCATATCCGTATTTTCGGCCAGTTGTTTTCCAATTGTCGATTTGCCCGAACCCATGTATCCTAAAAGAACAATGTTCATGTAATAATTTTCAAAAGTTGGAGATAAAATTAGACAATATGTTGGGGAAAAATTAATATTTGCCCTTATATTTGCACCCTCAAAATACAATGACTTGGTAGCTCAGTTGGTAGAGCATCTCCCTTTTAAGGAGAGGGTCCTGGGTTCGAGCCCCAGCCAAGTCACAACCAACGACTTGGTAGCTCAGTTGGTAGAGCATCTCCCTTTTAAGGAGAGGGTCCTGGGTTCGAGCCCCAGCCAAGTCACTTTCTACTCTGCGCACGTGGCGGAATTGGTAGACGCGCTAGGTTGAGGGCCTAGTGGGAGTTAAATCCCGTGGAAGTTCGACTCTTCTCGTGCGCACATTCCCAATTTTTTTTTGTACTTTCGTTGAAGCTTTCTTAGTAAAAAGTTAGACATATGAAAAGGATAAAGAATAGCTTTAGCATAAAAAACCTTGAGAATATCTCAGGAATTAAGGCACACACTATTCGTATTTGGGAGAAGCGATATGATTTGCTTTCCCCCGAACGCACGGATACCAACATACGACGCTATTCACTTGATAGCTTGAGAAAGCTATTAAACATTACCCTTCTCTACAACCACGGTTTTAAAATTTCTAAAATTGCGAATTTAAACGCAGAAGAAATCCCCATTTTAGTTCGGGACATTGCATTAAAATCCAATTCTGAACAGGTGTCCATCAATGCCTTCAAACTAGCGATGGTCAATTTTGACACCACCCTTTTTGACGCCACTTTTGACGAATTGCTGACGAAAAACGATTTTTCATTCATCTTTATTCACATTTTTGTGCCCTTGATGAAAGAATTAGGCATTCTTTGGCATACAGGAGCTATTTCACCTACTCATGAGCATTTTATTACCAATCTGGTTAAACAAAAAATTCATATCCAAACTGAAATTATTCAACGTGGAAATGACCCGAGTATCAATGCTCCAAAATTTGTTCTCTTTTTACCTGAAAATGAAATTCATGAATTGACGATTCTCTTCTTGAACTTCTATATCCTTAGCTATGGGCATAAAACCATTTTCTTAGGCCAAAGTATTCCTACTGATAGCTTGCGTACTTTACTGAGCTACAGTACTTCACTTCATTTTGTGACCTATCTAACTGTGGAGCCCAACAAATAGGAAATCAACGAATACTTTAAAGATTTCCATGAAAAAATCATCGATGGATATGAGAATCGTTTTTCTGCTTTTGGACCACAAACCCGCCATTTTGATGAGCAGCTTAAATTACCAGGAATCTCCATTTACGATAAAGTAGAAGAATTTATCGAAGCTGAGCTGAGTACCTCCAATCTTGTTTAACTTTTTTGTATATTTATTAAAAATTAATTGCTGAAATCACCTCACTATGTTTAGAGGTATTAATTTTTAATTATGAAAAAGTTATTTGATGAAGTTTCCTTTGTATGCAGCCGTGAAGTAACGCAACGTTACAGCACCTCCTTTTCATTGGCTACAAAAATGCTTGATCCCTCAATCCGAAACGACATTTACAACATTTACGGTTTTGTGCGTTTTGCAGATGAAATTGTGGACACCTTCCATAATTACAAAAAAGAAGAACTCTTTAATCGGTTTGAAGAATCACTAGACAAAGCTTTAGACGATAAAATTAGTCTAAATCCAATTTTGAATGCTTTTCAACACACCTATCACGCCTACGGAATTGACCGGGCACTGGTGGATGCATTTATGCGATCTATGCGCTGGGATTTACACAAAAAAACCTACCTCACCGAAGAGGACTACAAAGCCTATATTTATGGCTCTGCAGATGTTGTTGGGCTCATGTGTTTAAAAGTATTCGTAAAAGGAAACGATGAACAATACCACCAACTAAAAGACGCTGCTATGGCCCTTGGGTCGGCTTTTCAAAAAGTGAATTTCCTTCGCGATTTAAAAGACGATTATGAAGATTTGAGTCGTTCCTATTTTCCAAACATCAATTTGAGGAAATTTTCTGAAGACGACAAAATGAATATCATACAGGAAATTGAAGACGATTTTAAAAAAGGACTGAATGGCATTTTCCAACTTCCCAACACTGCTCGTTTTGGGGTTTATACTGCCTATAAGTATTACCATAAATTACTTCAAAAACTAAAACGAACTCCCTCTTCCAATATCCGACAAACACGGATTCGTGTTCCAAACTATCAAAAAATGAGTGTTCTTGCACGTTCTTACGTTAATTACAGATTTAATTTACTTTAAAAATAGTTCGCACTATGCAAACTTTTCTTTGGATTTTTGTTTATCTCGCAACCTTTGCCGCCATGGAATTTGTGGCATGGTTTTCCCATAAGTTCATCATGCACGGCTTTCTATGGGTATGGCACAAAGACCATCATAAGAAAGACCATAAATCGTGGTTTGAACGCAATGATTTGTTTTTTGTTGTGTATGCCTTTTTAAGTTTTGGCTTTGCAATTCTCTGGGGCGAATTCAATTTTTGGCCCGGTTTACCCATTGCACTTGGCATTTTCACCTATGGG
Source organism: Candidatus Arcticimaribacter sp. (assembly GCA_038143215.1). Taxonomy (GTDB): domain Bacteria; phylum Bacteroidota; class Bacteroidia; order Flavobacteriales; family Flavobacteriaceae; genus Arcticimaribacter. The sequence continues at coordinate 449,817 of JAYQLP010000004.1, forward strand.
TTTACCTATTTTATGGTTCATGATATTTTTATTCATCAGCGATTTAAAATATTCCGAAAAACCGATAATCGCTATGCTAAGGGACTAAGGAGAGCTCACAAAATACACCATAAAAACATTCATAAAAATGGCGGCGAGTGCTTCGGAATGTTGGTGGTTCCGATAAAATATTTTAAATAAATCTTTCGCTTAGCGACCTAGCCACTGGTTAGAAAAGGAACAATCTCGAAAACTTTTATTGACACTTACATAGGTGTCTTCAATTTTATCCTTCATCCACTTTTCAATGGTTCTCAGTTGCTTGTCCTTAAGAGCCAACTCTTTAATTCGAGGGTAGTCCTGTGAGTAATCGGCCACGTGCTCATCGTACCGATTGACCACTTTAATGATTTTGTATTTTTTGTTTCTAGAACGATCGACATCCAAAATAGGGAGAGAAATTTCCCCGTCCTTTAAGTTTTTAACTTGGTTGTAGAGCGTTGGGTCCATTTTGGTCAGCTCAAAACGGGTATCCCCAGTAACGGGATTCACAATTTTCCCTTTGTTGTTCCGTGTTTCTTTTTCAAAGGAAAAGTTATAAGCCGCATTTTCGAAAGAAATTTCGTCATCAAGGATACGCACCCTTAAAGAATCCAATACTTTTTTACTGGCTTGCAAGGCAGTGTTGTCCACTTCGGGCATCAACAAGATATGTCGTACGTCTACTTCTTGACCTCTGATTTTGTCAACGGTAAGAATATGCCAACCAAAATCGGTTTTAAAAGGATTAGAAACCTCTCCTTCTTCCAAGCTAAAGGCTACATCGCGAAATTCTTTCACCATACGAGGGCGCTTACGGTGCAGCGTATATTTCCCTCCACTCGCTCTGGAACCCGGATCTTGGGAATATAAAATGGCTTTGGAAGCAAAACTCAATCCTTTTTCTTCCACGTCGCTTTTAAAACCCAACAATTGATCTTTAATCCGCTTGGTTTCCTCCTCTTTTACTTGTGGCTCAATTACAATTTGTGCAATTTCAATTTCTGTTCCAAAGGTGGGAAGATCTTGCTCAGATATAGCGTCGAAAAATTCGCGTACCTCTTCAGGAGTTACCTCCACTTTAGACACCACATCGGCCTGCATCATTTGAGAAAGCTTCTGTATTTTATTGATGTTAAAAAGTTCTTCACGGAACGAAAGTTCGTCGGATTTGTTATAGAATTTCAGCACTTTTTCTAAGCTCCCCAATTGCTCGGTAAAATATTCTATGCTCTGATCTACGTAGGAATAAATTTCAGCATCGGTTACTTCTAAACTGTCCTGTACGGCATGGTGGGCATATAATTTGTCTTCCATCAATTTTCCCAACAGCTCACAGCGCGTCACTCCAGCGGTAGGTATTCCTTGCGACTTCATATCGGCGATGGTCTTATCGATATCACTATCCAAAATAACATAATCGCCTACCACAGAAACGACTCCATCTAACTTAATGCGGTTTGTGTTTTGAGGGCCTTGTGCAAAAGCAAATGCAGCACCAAAGAGCAAAAGTGCACTAAGGGTAGATTTCAAAAGTATTTGTTTGTATTGCATCGTTCAGTATTTCTTGATCAATTGATTTGATTATTTCTAATTTTCTTCGGTTGAAAACAATCTTACGAAGGGTATTCCTAATTTTTGAAAAAGGAGCAAAATCGCCTCTTTTTCGTATGTCTTTAATAAGGAGCAAATATACCTCGATTGGGTTTTCAATGACGAAAAATTGTGATTTTTTTAAATATTCCTCAAAAGCAGGAGGTTCTACCTCTGGAAGAATCGATTTAGTTCCAGGGGGTAAACCAAATGGAATCTTTTATTTCATAGTGGGTAAATTGAAAACTGAGGGAATCGAGGTATGCGCGATCTTCAAGTGCATTTCCTAAAAACCTTGTTTTAATTAAATCAAGGTCTTTGTTGTCTTTAGGTAAAACGATAAACCGTGCTTGAACAAGATCTTCTTTCAATTTAAAATTCATTTGATTTTCATCGAAATACGTCTTGATGGCCGCTTCCGTAATCAATGTATCGATTCTCGATTTTACCATTTGCTCTTTGTAGGTGCTTGCCCACAAATCCAAACGATATTCATCGATCAACTGATTCAGATCGGTTTGTGTTTCATTGTCCAATTGCAACACAGCTTGCTGAAAATACAACTGATTTCTTGCCCATGAATTGATTATGGATTTGGCAATAGCCACACTATCGGTTGGAGATGTTTTTTCTGGAAGCAGACGTTTTAAATCCGCTTCATATAAATATTCAGCTCCTACTCTAGCCACTATAGGGTTACGCTCTCCTGCTGTAAATTGATTGCAGCCGAACAAAATCATTAAAAAAGCGGTATAGAAAAGTCTTGACATGAGTTGTATTCGTTTACTTTCATAAGATGCAAAATCAAAAGGCATTGTCATAACGTTTAAATCAAAAAATATTGAGTTTTATTAACAATAATTAGTGCTTTACTTTTAATAAAATACATAATATTCTGTTTATCAGCATTTTAATTGTTTATAATTATTTTTTTATTAACAATATAAATCTTAAATTGCAGTCATATATTTGTGTATGAAACGTACTCTAGTGCTCACAGCCTTTTTGCTTGTACTATCTTTCCCAAATAATTCTTTTGGGAGCACGTTTACCCCTCCCCTCGTTTCAACCAATTCCGTTTCTACTGTCATTTACAAAAACAATGTCCTTAGCATTAAAGGCATGACAGGTATAGGGAACATTACCATCTATAGCATTATAGGGAATGAAGTGGCTACTTTTCAAAATGTCAATTTAGAAAACTTTAGTCGAGCAATTGATTTGGATAGCAGAACCATGTTTATTCTTCGCATAGAAACGGCTACCGACATTAAAACCTTTAAGTTGGTTACACGTTAATACTACCCTTCTCTTTTTTATCGACTGTAATTGGGAGCCTCTTTGGTAATCTGAATATTATGCGGGTGACTTTCTCGGATGCCCGCAGCGGTAATTTGCACAAACTGTGCTTTGCTTTTTAACTCCTCAACATTGGCTGTTCCGCAATAGCCCATTCCTGCGCGAAGCCCACCAATGAACTGATGTATGCTTTCAAAAAGCTCTCCTTTGTAAGGAACACGCCCTACGATTCCTTCTGGAACAAGCTTTTTTATATCGTCTTCAACGTCTTGAAAATAGCGATCTTTGCTTCCTTTTTTCATCGCTTCTACCGATCCCATCCCACGGTACGATTTGAATTTTCGGCCTTCGTAGATAATGGTTTCTCCTGGCGATTCTTTTGTTCCCGCCAATAAAGACCCCAGCATAACGCAATCGGCACCAGCCGCAATGGCTTTTGGAATATCGCCTGTATAACGAATTCCGCCATCGGCAATAACAGGTACACCACTGCCTTGTATGGCTTTGGAAACAGCCATTACTGCAGAAAGCTGAGGAAAACCTACCCCGGCTATAATTCGTGTGGTGCAAATCGCTCCGGGACCTATTCCTACTTTTACGGCATCAGCACCATTTTCTACTAGGTATTTAGCTGCTTCGGCTGTAGCAATATTTCCTACAACAACATCCAAATCTGGAAATGAGGCTTTTACTTTTTTCAAAACACTTACTACGCCTTGGGTGTGCCCATGTGCGGTGTCAATTACAATCGCGTCTACCCCCTATTTGACAAGCGCTTCGGATCGTTCTAAAACATCACCAGTCACTCCCACTGCTGCTGCAACGCAAAGTCTTCCAAACGAATCTTTATTTGCTATGGGTTTTGTAGTGTGCTTTGTAATGTCTCGAAACGTAATTAAACCAACCAAGGTATTGGATTGGTCTACTACGGGCAATTTTTCGATTTTATGATTTTGCAAGATGCCCTCTGCTTCTTTTAACGAAGTTCCTTGGGTAACTGTAATCAGATTGGATTTTGTCATTACCTCCTCAATGGGTCGAGCTAGGTTTCGTTCAAAACGCAAATCTCGATTGGTAACAATTCCCTCTAATTTTTTATTCTTATCTACAATCGGAATTCCTCCAATTTTATAATGCGCCATGGCCTTTTGAGCATCGCCAACGGTAGCGGTTTTTTCCATCGTCACAGGGTCTAGAATCATTCCTGATTCTGCTCTTTTTACCATCCGGACTTTATCGGCTTGCGCTGCTATGGTCATGTTTTTGTGCAACACACCTATTCCACCTTCTCGCGCCATGGCAATGGCCATTTTACTTTCCGTTACCGTATCCATAGCCGCAGAAATGATAGGAACATTCAACGTAATGTTACGGGTGAATTTAGTAGTGATACTTACATCGCGGGGAAGTACTTCAGAATACCCCGGAACGAGTAATACATCATCGTATGTGAGGCCTTGCGTTAAAATTTTGTTAGGAGAATTGTCCATGGCAACTATTTAAGAATTAGTTGCGAGCAAATTTACTACATTTTAATGGATTTTCCACTAATCTGAAAAAATCCCTTTAAGAAGAGGAATCACTATCAGATCGAGAAAACCGCTTTGCAAGTGTTATAGGCTACTTCGAAATGAAGTGGGTTTAAAGTATGGGAGATTTTTTGGGTATTTAAATACGATATCATTTTCTCTGAGGGTAAATTCCCAACCAATTCGTCTTTCGCCATGGGGCAACCGCCATAGCCCAAAATAGCCGTATCAAACCTTCGGCATCCGTTTTTGTATGCAGCATCTATTTTTTCAATAGCATGCTCTGGCCGACAGTGCAAATGTGCTCCTAAATTTAGGCTAGGAAAAGCAGGGATTAAATGAGCAAACAAAGAGGCAATACGCTCAGAAGTAGCCATGCCAACTGTATCTGAAAGGGAGATCGTAGTCACCCCTTTATTTTGCAGGCGTTCTATCCAGCTTGCGACCAACTCCACCGACCACGGATCGCCATAAGGATTTCCAAAACCCATGGAAAGGTAGACCACAGCCCTTTTCTCGTTTTGGGATGCATTCTTAACCAAGAGGTCAATCATACGATAAGAATCTTCAATAGTTTTGTTGGTGTTGCGCATTTGAAAATTCTCTGAAATAGAAAAGGGATAGCCTAAAACATCTACTGCTTCGTTAGCGCAGGCCTCCACGATACCTCTTTCGTTGGCAACAATGGTGAGAAAATCGGTCGCACTCTCAGAACGGTCCAAGCGCGCTAGCACCTCTTGGGTATCGCGCATTTGAGGAATTGCTTTAGGAGAAACAAAACTCCCTAGATCCAAACAATCAAAGCCTACTTTTAAAAGCGACTGTAAGTAACTTACTTTCGCTTCGGTAGGTATCCAACTCTTGATGCCTTGCATGGCATCTCGTGGACATTCAATAAGCTCTAACCCCCTCATAAAACAAAGATATCATTTAATACAAACCGACAAAGACTACTGGAGAAGCAAATAAATTCCTAAAACAATCCAAAGGACACCCGAAAAAAGAGTCCCCATTTTATGCTTCAAATAAATTGAAAAATGGGTAGCAAAGAACGCGACCAAAGAAAAAACCAAGAAGGCTTGGAGTATAAATACGAAGCCCAAAAAGAGATACTGTTGGTAAATAGGTATAGCAGTGCTGAATAAAAATCCTGGAAAAAAAAGCCAAAAAAACAAGCTCACCTTCGGATTTAGCAAATTCATCATAAGTCCTTGTAAATAACTCTTTTTGTCTACTAGTCCAGCTTTATCTTCCTTTTGTCCCTTTTTGTAAGTAAAGAGGGTTTTTAAACCGATAAATACAAAATAAAAAAAACCGATCAGTTGCATGTATTGTACTATTTCGGCTCGCTCGCCAATGAATTGCGCCCACCCAAAAACCAAAATCAATGTATGGCCTACCAAACCAGTCATTAACCCTAAAATGAACAAAAAAGCATGTTTAAAGCCTTTTTCAATGGCCTGATTAAAGACCATAATAAGATCAGGTCCAGGAGTGAAACTGAGCAATATGCTGGACAACAAAAAAAGAAAGAAACATTTGCATAACCGTTTGAAAATAAACAATTTTATTTTTTGAAATGGCCTTGACGGCGTATCTTTACAAAAAAAAAATGTTGGAGACTAATGAATGCTATTGAAAAAGAACTTGCGCCCCTAAGAAATCAACTCACTCACCATCCCATTTACCAAAACATAAATTCGCTTGAAGATATTCAAGTTTTTATGGAAAACCATGTTTTTGCTGTTTGGGATTTTATGTCGCTTGTAAAAAAATTACAACTTGAACTGACTTGCACTCAGTTACCGTGGACACCCAGTGCTTATCCTGTTGCAGGACGACTCATCAATGAAATTGTTTGGGGGGAGGAAACCGACCTCAACAAAGACAACCAACCTATGAGTCACTTTGAAATGTATGTACGGGCAATGGAAGAAGTAAAAGCGGACACTTCAGGAATACACGCTTTGCTTTCCCATATAAAAGAAGGAAAAACCATAGAGGCGAGCCTGAAGGAGGAAAAATTGGACGAGTCAGTAAACCAATTTTTAAAATTTACTTTCGAAACGATTGCTTCCAATAAGCTCCATGTAATTGCTGCAGTTTTTACGTTTGGAAGAGAGGATTTAATTCCCGATATGTTTACCGAAATGGTGAAACATCTCCGCGACCAAGGCGCGGAAATCGATCATTTAATTTATTACCTCGATCGGCATATTGAGGTCGATGGAGATGAACACGGTCCCATGGCCTTACAAATGATTGAAGAATTGTGTGAAAACGATCCTGAAAAAATAAATGAAGCCATCGAAGCTTCAAAAATTGCTTTACAAAATCGAATAAATCTTTGGGATGGAATTTTAAATAAATTAACTTCCCCCTCATTAATTTAATTTTTTTATGAAATCCATTTTAACACGTTTACTTTTACTAGTAACAACGGTTGGTTTTGCACAGTTCGACACCGCAAAAACCTACAGTGAATCCATCAAAGAACAAGATTTAAAAGAATTGTTGTACGTCTACGCTTCTGATTTCTTTCAAGGAAGAGAAACCGGAACCTTAGGTCAACAACGCGCAGTTCAATTTTTACGAGAATTCTATCAAAATAACGGTATCGCCGCGGCACAAGGGACGGAAGATTATTTTCAGCCCATGAACTTGTCCATTAAAGGAAAAGAAGTTTCCTCAGAAAATGTAATTGCCATCATAGAGGGAAGCACAAAACCCGATGAATACATTGTTATTTCTTCCCACTTAGACCATGTGGGTATGAGTGACGGGAAAATCTTTAACGGAGCCGATGATGACGGTTCAGGAACTGTTGCCCTTCTCGAAATTGCACAAGCATTTAAAAAAGCGGCTGATGCAGGAAAAGGACCGCAACGTTCTATTGTTTTCCTACATGTTTCTGGAGAAGAAAAAGGACTATTGGGATCGAAGTACTATACCGACAATCCACTCTACCCCTAGCACAAACGGTAGCCAACCTCAACATTGATATGGTGGGAAGAACCGATCCGAAACGCGAAAAGAAAAACAGAGATTACGTTTACCTCATTGGTAGTGACCGCTTAAGTACTGACTTGCACAAGATCTCTGAAGCGGCCAACAAGGCCACAGTAAAACTCGATTTGGATTATACCTATAATGCTCCAGACGACCCCAATCGATTCTACTTTAGAAGCGATCACTACAATTTTGCAAAAAACAATATTCCAGTCATATTTTATTTTAACGGTACCCATGCAGACTATCACAAAGCAACGGATACAGTTGAAAAAATTCAATTTGACTTGCTCGCCCAGCGTGCACAATTGGTTTTCTATACTGCTTGGGAACTCGCAAACCGTGAAGAACGAATTGTTGTAGACGGAACAAATAACTAATCAATTGAAAATGAAAAAAGTATTTATTCTATTCTTTTTAGCTTTTGCAGGTACAGTTTCTGCCCAAGACTACATAGAGGAAACTACACAAGACTCTTTGGCAATAGAAGACAAAGTACGACGCCTTTCTTTAGGAGTAAAAGTTGGTGTGCCCAACATCATCGGATTTTCTGGAGAATATGTATCTCCGCTTTTAAATAATCGCATTGCTCCATTTGTGGATTATAGTACCTTTGACATCGCTCCCGAAGACACCGAAATTGCACTGGATTATATAGAATATGGTGTAAATTTTTACCTTGGTGAAAAAGGAAAGGGATTTTATGTTGGCTTAGGTCAAGGAACTTTAAGCACAGATCTTGTTTTCAATAATCTTTCTTTTGAAGAAGATGGAATTCGTGGAACAGGAACAGGAACAGTACAACAAGAAATTACTACAACCAACGTTAAACTCGGAATCAAAACGGGAGGAAAAGTTTATTTTCGACTCGAGGTGGGTTATGGCTTTGGAGATATCCCAGATGAGATTACCGTAACGGGATCGTTTACTCCTACAGGAGGTGGAGAAACCCTTTCAGGAACGGAAGTAGAAGAATTTCCAACCATTCCAGGAGTAGGTACTCAAGGAATTCTTATAGGTAATTTTGGTTTTGGATTTTCTTTCTAAAATCATCATTTCATCATAAAAAAAACCTCCACCATTGTGGAGGTTTTTTTTATCTCTATTAATTAGCAGGGCAGCTGCCCCAAACAGGCTTATTGGCTTCTGCCAAGCCAGAGTCATCAGAAAAAGTAGAACTCTCTGAGGTTACATTTGCCACACACCAGCTCGTTAAGTCTTGATTAAATTGGGTTGCGTTTAAAAACATCCAAGCCATCGTGGTCACATTGGACACATCCCAACTGCCAATATCTTGATTAAAATTTGCAGCGCCGTAAAAAGTAAGCGACATATCCGTTACATTACTTACATTCCACCCGCTTATATCAGCGTTAAATTGCGTCGCATTCCAAAAAAATCCTGACATATTGACTACCGAAGAGGTATCCCAACTGCTAAGGTCTTGATTAAAAGAAGCGGCCTCATTGAACATACGACCAAAGTCGGTTACGCTACTAACATCCCAGTTACCTATCGGCTGATCGAAAGCAGAGGCATTCACAAACATACCACGCATTGAAGTTACATTTGAAGTGTTCCAATTGGCCAAAGGTTGATTGAATTGAATTGCGCCAGAAAAAACACCATCCATCCTAGTGATCAAAGAAGTGTCCCAATTGCCAACGGGCTGGTTAAAGGCTTGTGCATCAAAAAAAAGTTGCGCCATGTCTGTAACGTTAGCAGTATCCCAATTGCTGATGTCTTGATTGAATGCTTGTGCTCCACTAAACATGGCACCCATATCGGTTACATTTGATGTATTCCAATTACCTATGGGTTGGTTAAACACCAAGGCATCGTTAAACATCCCTCCCATATTGACAACACGAGCAGTATCCCAATTCCCAATGTCTTGATTAAAAGAAAGTGCGCCAAAAAACATGGTCAACATGTCGGAAACTAACGAAGTGTTCCAGTTGCCTATCGGCTGATTAAACGCACTGGCTTCATTGAACATACCGCTCATGTCATTCACATTCGAAGTATCCCATTGACTGATGTCTTGATTAAAAACAGTCGCTCCCATGAACATGCCGCTGAAGTTAGTTACGGAGGAAGTGCCCAATGGCTAATGTCTTGATTAAAAAATGTTTTTTCGAAAAAGAGTATCGCCATATTGTTGATACGAGAAGTACACACACAGCTTACATCCTCATCATTTGCTATTTTATTTCTCAAGCCGCTTTCATCTACTACTTCAAAGACTTTTCCATTTACTTCTTGCGTATATCCAATTTCAGCATTTGGACATTTCACTGTTATCCCGTTTTCGGCAATAAAAATTTCGGCGGAAACATCTTCAAAAGGGCATCCGAAATTATTCATGTCTCCTACTTCTTCAATGCAGTTGTCTACCGAATCGAAAGTTCCATCCCCGTCGGTATCTGGAACAGGTTCCCCTTCTCTTCCTCCTACAACATTATCGATATAATAAGTGCCTTGAATTTGTGACCCTAGCCCTACAAAGAAGGCCAAGAAGGAATAGCTCCCTAAGGCTACATTTTCTTCGTTTTCGTAAGGGGGGCTGTTTTGTCGGTTAGCACCAAAATCGAAACGCACTCTCTGCCATCCAGCTTCATTTACTGTTACCCCAACTTCCACAGCAACTTCACTTGCATCGAGGTTTTCAGTATCTACAGCCTGTTCCAATTTTGCCAATAAAAAGAGTTCAGAAGCCGTTTCTTGATAAAAATCCAATTCAATAATTTGATGAGCAGGATTACTCATATCAATGGTATTGTGGGGAGCCAAAAGAACCCCTTGAAATTCATCTCCAGAATTGAAAATCACTCCAGAACGATAAGAGGCATTGATTCCTGTGGTATCAGGATTCAAATCGGTATAAAATCCAGCCCCATTAAAGCCAATCAAATTAACTTGCTCTCCTTCTTCGAATTGTGCAATCAAACGATCTTCCCCTGAAGCATTGGTGTCGTTATTTTCGTTGTAGGTTTTGTCTCGGTCACCCGCTACACTTTCTACACAAATATCTTCCAGCGCGATAGAAAAACTGATGTAGCTGTCTGATAAAACCAACTCTGATAATGAACCCAATTCCGTTCCACTAGATGTCAAACGAATTGTAGAATTGGTTTCTACGCTATACTCTCCGGTGAAAGAAACACTTGCAACAGCAGTTTTGATGACAAAGGTGCCATTTGTTTTAAAAATCACCTCTGTAATTTCGCAGGCCACATTAAAATCTTTGGTTATTGATTGCTTTGGCTTTCTAATTTTCCACTTTCCTACACCTCGAAAGGTATTGTCGGCTCCTTTTACATTGGTGTATTGTTCTTCAAAAGAAGCGGTCACGGTTTTACTATCATCGATGGTTAAATCAATTTGATTTAGTGTTTCTGTAGAAGCACCCGACCAAGTGTAAAACAACCAGCCGCTTCCTGGGGTAGCCTCTAACCGAACAACCGTACCTGAATTATAATCGGTGGGCTGTTTCGCTGTACTAATAATGGTTTCAGTAACCGTTCCTTGCCCCTCGATTAGAATTTGCAGGGGATATTGTCTTTTTACAAAATTCGCAGTAAGCGTTTGATCGTTATTCATGGTTACGCTCAATGGATTTTCTGTTGCTCCATTTGACCAAGAAACAAATACATAATGCTCATTTGCTGTAGCTGTAACCTGCACCACCGTATTTTCATCATACACTCCCTCGGTGACATCGACACTTCCTCCCTGAGAAGCAGAAACGTTAAGGGTGTATTGATTGACTTCCGGTTCAGGCGCTGGGGATGTTTCTTTTGAACAGCCAACAAGCAGTAACATGAACGCAATAAAAGCTTGAAATTTACTTTTTCTTAAAACACTTCCTTTCATAAGGTTTTCTTTTTCAATAAAAATAGATGTAGGTAAAAAAAGAAAATGAGGAATTTTAATTTACAACTATTTGATGAAATAAATGGCATTTTAAAATCGGTCATTTACAAACGTTCAAAACCCGCCAAGAGGAGCCCATTAAAAAACCCGAGCAAGATTTTTTTTAAAGCGTTATTATAGTGTAATTTCAAATCAAAATTAAAAAACCATTAAAATGGTTCGACTTAAATATTTAGGCTTCTCCATCAGCATTTTCGGCTGTTTGTTCAAATTAATGTCTTGGGCAGGCGCTAGCGAATTGCTGATCGTAGGCTTATCGCTGATTGGTATTTATTACCTGATAAAAGCCGTAAAAAAGTAAAAAAAAGGGAGGCTTTCGACTCCTTTAACTGGGAAAATCGTCTCGAATCGATGAGCCCATAAATTGTTATCTGATGCGCTAACTAGCTCATATTTGAGCTTCTGTGGAGCAGTTCTCCATCAAAGTAAGCTAAAGCCATTTAAGAGATTCAGAAGTGCTAGAATTTAGTAAAGAGAATAGGCCAATGATTTAGTTTAAGATTTTTATATCAATTGGTTGATGGCTATTCTTAAACACAAAGATTAAATTTTCCTAAGGAGTAAATCGTTAACTATTTAGCACTTATATTTTTCTGTAAGTAAATAATACTTAAACTGAAAACAAACATCAATCCAGCAGGGAGGAATTTTATCGCTTCATCTGAAACTTTAAAATGCATAAAGATTGCACCTAACATGAGGCTTGCCATTATTAGAGCTGAGGGATATGCTAGCTTTTCCTTAATCAAGCCAATAAAGAGACCTAGAGCAGCTAAAACCTTCTTCCCTCCTATGATATAAACAAAAGTCTCTGATAGTCCATAGACAGCGAATTCCTCTATCATATTAGAAGCTTCACCACCACGGTAAATTGTTGATTGATTAAAACGAAAAAACCATACGTTAAGAACCACCAAAGAAACTACAGCCTGAAGGGCATATTTTAAAATCTTCATTTTGTTAAGTTAATGCTTTTCATAAATATAAATGAATTTATTACCATGTAAATAAATGCTGGAGAAGATAGAAGTAAACCATCACGAATTACAAGACGAGTAATAAATCCTACTGCCATCATTAGAGCTAAGTAAGCAGAACTGTACTGGGTAAATTTATTGTTTTTATAACCCAATAGTAGAAATCCGCCTGCAAGAGTTTGAGTGACCCCAACCAAAAGGCGGTAGTCCGGTAAACCGTAGCGAATGAATTCTTCTTCGTAAAATGGGTTAAATAAGGTCAATATCCCATAGATAATATGAGAGACCCCTGAAAAAATCTGTAATACTGAGTTTATCATTTTACTAAACTAGCTCATACAGTCGGAAATTACATAATCCAACACCATTAAGTTTCAACTTCTTTTGATTAGAAAACAAAATCTTAAGTGATGGACTCTTTTGCCCTATTATCTCAGTTGTTTGGGAGGGTATATTGAACATGCTTCTATCAAAGTAAGTTTAACCTATCTAAGAGGTTTAGAAGTACCTAAACTTACTAAAGAGGATATGCCTAATATTAAGCTAAAGAATTATCCTTCAGAAAGATCAAGATCTTCAAAATTTATGCATAAGTCTAATTCACATAAAATCAGAGCCCACCAGGTAAACATATTATAAAAGTCCTCATCGTTTAACCAAGTTTCATTTTCTCCGAAGAGGGCGAGGGTTTCTCCAAACAAAATATCTGAAACTGGGTAGATTAATCCATTTGAATCTTCTAGTGTACAAAAATTTGAATCTACTTCACTGGTGTCTATTTGCCTTTCAATAAATGTCATCCTTAATGGTTGTTCAGATAAAAAGGTTTGTTCTAAAGTTATAGATAAGTCTGGGTTATAAGTAAATCTTATTTGATAAATTTCTCTACCTAAATTATCATTGATACTAAATCTGACTGTCCGAAAAGAGTTTTCATTTAGGGTAGTGTATTGAGTGTTAGTTCCTAGACCATAAGGAATATAAGCAATAATTCTATTTGACCATTTAGACCAGTCCTCTTCACAATCAAGGTTATACCGAGTATCACTTTCAAAGTTATTAATTGAAGATTCATATGTCACCATACTATAATTAATGTCTGAAAAGTTAGCCCCATCCCATGCTCCAGAATCTAAAAGTTCTTCAAATTTTAGGTATCTTCTAGTGTTCCAAACATTAATCCATTCACCTGTAGGTTCATTAGAAAACTGAAAATAAAAAAATTCACCTTGATATATTTGACTAAGAATAGAATACATATAATCTGAAGCAATCGAAAATGTTTTCCCATTAGCACATTCTAGGAATGAAGTGCAATCACCATCTGAGTAATACTTGTCTGAGTATGCTGTTTTATTGAATCTCTTTCCATTAAATAAATTTAATTCAAAAGTAAATTCATTTTCACTTAAACTAACATTATTAATAATTCCTTTATCAATCAGCTCAAATGTGTTGTTAGAATAAATAAACTGCCCCCTTTCCTCTTTACCATCAAGATTTAAAATGTACTCGCTATTAGATTTTAAAATTATAAAATCTACAAGGTTTGTTTTAAAATCATTTTTTGAAGAATTGTTACTAAAATTCCATTTATTAAAGAAAAGTGAATTTATTTCGTTGCTGTTACCATCGTTAGTATTCCCATCATCGCCATTACTATCGTTAGCATTCCCATCATTGTTATTCCCATCATTGTTATTCCCGTCATTGCTATTACCATCATTGTTGTTACCATCGTTGATTGGATTATTGGTTTGTTGACCGTTCGAATTGGTATTAAGATCAAATGAATCGTCAGGAGAAGAACAAGAAATAATAAATAAAACTGCAAAAAGAATAATGAACTGATTTCTCATGATAGGCTTGATTTTTTTTACAATATAGTAAAGTTTTTTTGCAAATATTCAGCATCTATGACTTGCTTGGATATCAAATTGTAATTAGATGTTTTTATTCTACTTTGAGGGAGTGAGGGTAGAGCCTAATAAAAAAAGGGGCTGCTTTACTGCAATCCCTTTAATCAACTGGGTGGAAGATCGGTCTCGAACCGACGACCTCCTAAAGCACAATAAAGCGTTTTCAATCCAATTTAGATGATCCTAAAAGGCAAACTAAGCGTCTTTTTTTAGGGCTGATAAATCCTTTTTCAAATCAATAATAAGGGAATAACAAATCACAAAAAGGATAAGCAAAAAGAGAATACCGGAACTTACAGAAGCCGTTTGAACAGCGGCTAGTCCGCCTCCTAATAAAAGTGCGATGGCCACAAAACCTTCAATCAAAGCCCAAAAAATACGCTGACCAACAGGAGCATTTAATTTCCCCCTGAAGTGATGCTATCAATGACCAAAGAACCACTATCTGATGACGTTACAAAAAATACGGAGACCATAAATATGCCTATAATACTCGTAAAAGTATAGAGCGGAAAAGTCTTCAAAAAGATAAACAATGAGGTAGAAGCATCTTTAAAAACGGGAGTAGATAAGATCCCAGGGGTTTCTATCTCTAGTAATAGACCGGATCCTCCAAAAACACTAATCCAGAAAAAGGTCATTAAAGTAGGGACAAACAACACCCCCAATACAAATTCTTTAAAGGTTCGTCCTTTTGATATCCGCGCAATAAACATCCCAACAAAAGGAGCCCATGCGACCCACCAGGCATAATAAAAAATCGTCCAGTTGTTTTGCCATGTCGAATCAACAAAAGAAGAGGACCAGGTCCCAATCTCAATAAATCGTTGAAAATACATCCCTGTACTTTCAATAAATATTCCCATCACACGCAGGGTGTCTGTTAAGAATAAAATAAAGGCCAAAAAAACCAATGCTAAAATCATATTTAGGCGACTTAAAAAGCGAACCCCTTTCTTTAATCCCGTGACGACAGAAACAGTTGCAATCATTGTAATGACTAAAATAACAGTGATTTGTGTATTCACACCAGAATCAATACCAAAAAGAAATTGAAGTCCTGAGGCAATTTGTTTTGCTCCAAACCCTAAGGAAGTTGCTAAACCAAAGAGGGTAGCAACTACTGCGATGATATCAACGATATTTCCATATAACCCGTTGATTTTATCCCCAATAATGGGATAAAATATAGACCGCAAAGAAAAAGGCAACCCCCGATTAAAAGAAAAATAAGCAAGTGATAGTCCTACAACACAGTAAATCGACCAGGCATGTAAACCGTAATGTAAAAAAGTGAAATCTAAGGCCTGGATGGCCAAATCAGCGGTATTTGCTTGTGGCATAGGTGGTTTTAAAAAGTGCTGTATGGGTTCTGAAACCCCAAAATACAACAACCCGATTCCCATTCCTGCTGAAAATAACATGGAGAACCAAGAGAATAAACTAAATTCTGTTTGTGCTCCTTCTCCCCCAATACGTACTTTTCCATATTGCCCAAAGGCCAACCATAAACAAAAGCCTATAAAGAAATTGACCCCTAGGATAAATAGCCAACCTGTGGATTGCGTAATCCACTGTGATGCTTCTGCGAAGAACAAGCGAACTGGTTCTCCTCCAAAAATTGACAATACAATAAATCCTATGATTAATATTATCGAAGGATAAAAAACCTGGGGGTGAATATCAAAATATTTCTTCATATACTACTTAGTCACTAACGATCCACATCTTACCGTTGATCAGTTTAGGTGCGCTGTATCTGCTATTGGCTTCATTATAATTTTCTGCGTTTAAACTCTGTTCTTGACCAGGGTAAAGAAAACGCATGGGTAGTTCATAATTATTTGAATTACTCCCGATAGGTCTGTTTAAGAAAGGAAGGCCATCAAAACCGTTCACTTCGGTATACCAACGTCTTACTTCAAAGTAAGGATCTAAAGCAGTAAAATACATACTCAACCACTTTTGCTTCCAGATATCTAAAGTTGCGCTGTAGGCTACTCCAGAGTTCTGATAGAAGTCTTCAAAGTTGGTCCATCCATTAGGGGTGTAATCAACTTCATAATATTGGTGAGACGCTTTGATTCCTTGTTTGTAGTGTGTTTCAACACTCGATGTAATCCACCCTTTAGCAGCAGCTTCTGCTAAAAGAAACTCTACTTCTGCATAGGTCATTAAAATACCTTCGGCATAAGACAATCCTTTTTCTGCAGCTGTGATTTGATTAGGATAATCAAAATAGGCTAAGCCTAAACGCGATCCTGTTTGTCCCCCTACTCCATTAGCAACACCTGTAAAGGTTGGATTGTCAAAATCTAAATTATCAGGACGTGCATAACGACTCAGTCTTGGATCATTATGGGCCTGTAAAGCATTTACTGCAGAGACTGAAATTGCCACCGCATCAAAATCTCCTTGCTTTAAAGGCAAAGTAGGGAATTGATTAGGAAAGCTCGACAAAAAGTCAAGTGCAGCTTGTTCTTCATTACTAGAGAAGATTTGCCCCTGAGAAACGATTTGTGCAAATTGTGTCGCCACATTTGTTTTCGCCGAAGCGTACATTAGCAAACGCAATTGCAAAGAATTAGCAAATTTTGTCCACCGTGTTGCATCCCCTTGATACAAGATATCGCCTTCTATACTTCCTGCAGCACTCAGCTTTGTTGTGGCTTGCGCAAGTCTTGAAAGAAGGTCTGTATAAATTGATTCTTGGGTGTCATATACTGGAGTAAAATTTGCATTTAATCCGTCAATGGCTTCACTGTAGGGAATGTCTCCATAAGCATTTGTCAACTCAGAAAATATCCAAGCCTGCATGACCATTAATGCACCTTCCATTTTGACGTTTTCGTCTGCCTGAGCAATTTCAATTGCATTATTGATGTCGGTTAAACTTTCATAGAGCCCTTCCCATACGGTTGGAAAAGCATTCCATCCATAAAAATCAACCTCTGCACGAAGGGTTTTTGCCGTTAATTGTGCGGCATTATACGAAAGTAAAAAAGCCTCATTAGAGGTCGTTTGTATACTGGTTCTTATCGCAGAAGTAAACAATACCCCAGATGATACCATTGTTGGCTCATTAGGGTTTAAATTCAATTCTTCAAAATCACTACAGCCTACTGTTGCCAATAGAACGATGGTATATAGAAAGTATTTAATATTTTTCATAATTAGGTGATTAAAAAATTAGGTTAAGATTCAATCCAAAACTTCTCATCGATGGAATTGAGGTACTCTCGAAGCCATTGACAAACAAACCGTTTCTGATGGAAAAGGTTTCTGGATCAATCGTTGGAACTTTACTAAACAGCAATAAGTTTCTTCCCACTACAGAGATTACAGCCGACTGTAACCCTAATTGGTCAACTATACCGTTTTCTAAAGTATAGCTTACACTTAGCTCGCGTAATTTAAAGTAAGTAGCATCATAGGTTGCCGCTTCAATATTATCGCGGTTAAAACCGTTCCCATAATAGTTATAGAAGTAACCGGTATAAGCAGCTCCACCCGCTGGAACTGTTACTGTATTTTCAACTAAGTCTCCATTTGCATTATACATAAGACCCGGGGCAACAACGCCACCTTGTTGTTCTAGGGTATAAACAGGATTCCCTGCCGTGTCGTAGTCTACTCCGTATAAGGTTCTTCCCTCTAGGGTAGATAAGTCTAAATTAGGATCATCATTATTGGTAATGGTTCCTGCAGTAGCATATAGCGCATGAGAACGAGAATAAATCTTCCCTCCTACTTGACCGTCAAACAAAATCGATAAGTTGATGTTCTTGTAACGCAGGCTGTTTAAAACACCTAATCGAAAGTCAGGTTGGTATGAACCTGCAGATACTTTTTCTGTCGTGTGTAAAGGCAATCCATTTTCGTGGATAATTTGTCCATCCGGTCCACGTTGGAAGCCTAAACCGTACAACTGACCTAAAAGTTTTCCTTCTTCTGCGACTAATTCTA
Source organism: Candidatus Arcticimaribacter sp. (assembly GCA_038143215.1). Taxonomy (GTDB): domain Bacteria; phylum Bacteroidota; class Bacteroidia; order Flavobacteriales; family Flavobacteriaceae; genus Arcticimaribacter. Next base: position 468,063 of record JAYQLP010000004.1, read on the forward strand.
AATCTGATCCTCCTTCATCACCGGGGAAAATATCAGCGACAATAGAATATTTACCACTTTGGATTACCTCTGGAAGCGATTCTACCACGGCTCTATTACGCCCGTAGTTGAATTGTGTATTCCATGAAAAATCTTCGGTTTCTGCCCAGTTAAATCTCGCGGCAATTTCAATTCCTTTATTGCTAATTTCTCCCCCATTGGTTAACGTGAAATCGTATCCACTTGATTTGGCAACGGGCAAAGAAATAATTTGATCAAAACTATTCATTTGATATACTGTCATATCGATATTGACCTTATTGTTAAACAACCGAACATCTACACCAAATTCAGTTGCTCTAGTGCGTTCATTTCTAAGATCTGGATCAGAGATCGTACTTCCGGCAGTAAAAACTGGGGCATTCCCATAAGCCGCTTGCGGTGTATAGGTGTTTCCGAAGGAATAGGCTGGAGCTCCATTTCCTACTTCGGCATAAGAAGCTCTCACTTTTAAGAAATTAATTTTCTCATTAAGGTTTAAGACTTCACTTAAAATCACACTTGTAGATGCAGAAGGATACCCAAAACTAAAGTTAGAATTCTCAATCCCTACTAATGGATTAACCAGGGTACTGGTCCAATCATTTCTATAGGTTAAATCTAAATAAGCCCAATTGTTATAATCAAGGGTTACTAAACCAAAGACACTGGCAATTTCTGCATTGGTCTTTTGAGACTCTACTAACACTCCTGAACGCGAATTCGCTAACGTATAAACCGAGGGTCCCACCCCAAAGATTTGTAACTCGGGGTTGTTGGCTACGCCAAAGTTAGCCCGTTGTGACATTAGGTTACCTCCTAGCTTTACGCTTACATCCAGCGGATTGTCCTCTTCTGGACTAGGATCAAAATCAACAATCACCTCGGCATTACTTTCTCTAAAAGAAATTTCGTCTTCGCGGTAACTTCCGTTTAAGACTGCTTTTGTAGAAGGCGCTCTTCTGTATTGACGTTGTTCATCTACATAATCTACTCCATATCTAAAGCGAACCCCTAGATTTTGGTTTACCTCATAAGAAAGTTGAAGATTAGAAACCAAACGATTGCTTTGGAAGGCGTTGGTGTTTTCATAGGCAATAAACCATGGGTTGTTAACCCAAAGATTTTCTGCGTAACGCTGTTCTACCCCTTCTTTTCCGGGTTGCCAGTAGTCACGCAAATCGTTGATGTCCACTTGACGTGGAAACCATAACCACCCGTACATAACAGACGAGGATTCGTCATAACCCGAGTTAGGAATATTGCTTGATGTTGAACGAACAAACATATTATTGAATTGTATCTTTAAACGATTGTCCACTAAATTTTTCCCTAAACTAGATTGAAACGTATTTCGATCTAGATCAGTATTGGGAATTAAACCTAAGTTGTCTAAATGCGTATAAGAAAAACGACTTTGACCGGTTTCAGAAGAACTATTCACAGCCACATTTGTGCTGTGGGTCAAGGCGGTTTGATAAAAGTCTCTGATGTTATTAGGGGAGGAAGTAAAAGGTACGGCTTCTCCGTTTGAGTTAAATTGTTTTACCAATTGACCGTTTAATACAGGTCCCCAGTTCTCCCCATAGGCGTCATAATTTTCGTTTGCTCCGATGTAGGTAGAACCATTGAGGTAACTGTATTTACCACCTCCACCAGAACCATACTTATTTTGGTAATCTGGTAATTTAAGTGGGTTTGCTACTTGAATGCTAGAGTTGATTTCGATACCCAAACCTTCTTTAACAAAGTTTCCTGTTTTGGTTTCAATGAGAATTACTCCATTCGCTGCTCTTGAACCGTATAAGGCAGAGGCTGCAGGTCCTTTAAGCACACTTATCGCTTCGATATCGTCTGTATTAACGATTTGTGCAGCATTACCAAAGTCAATGGACGTTGATCCGTTCAAACCATCATCAAAGGTGTATAGGTCATTTGTAATGGGCATCCCATTTACAACAAATAAAGGTTGATTGTTCCCCATTAAAGAAGAAGCCCCACGAATATTTATATTAGAAGAAGCAGAGGGTCCAGCGGCAGAGCCGGTAATGTTTACCCCTGCAATTTTACCTGCTAGCGAGTTCACTACATTAGTGGCTTTCACCTTTGAAATTTCATCTGCTTTGATCCCCTGAACGGCATATCCCAAAGCTTTCTCAGCACGTCTAATTCCCAATGCAGTAATCACAACTTCTTCTAGGGCGTTTGAAGGCACTAATTGAATTTGTACTGCACTGTCAAAAGGCCCACTAAGAACATATTTTTCGTATCCTGTATAGGACACTTCAATCGTAGTGTCTGAAGTGACCTCAAGGTAGAAATTCCCATTAAAATCGGTGATTACCCCATCTTGACTTCCTTGGATTTGAACAGTTGCCCCGGGTAGTGGAATGTTATTCTCATCTAAGACTACCCCACTCAGAACAGTATCTTGAGCGTGAATACTTAGACCAAAAAGGAATAAAATAAACGGTATGTACTTTTGCATAATAGTTAATTTGGAGGCAAAAGTACAAAAAATGCTTTCTACAGAAAGTATTATTTAATAATTAGCTCCTTAGAAAAATCTTAAATCTCTGTTTGACCACTAATAATGGGGGATGCGTCGACATCATCAATATCAAAAATCTTAATGATAGTTTTGAATGAAACTAATATTTGCTGGTATTCTTCATCCGTTAAAGAGTTGGATTTACGCATCACACGTTCGTGTAAAGACTCATCTGTTTGCTTAATTAGTTTATTCCCACTTGACGTTAAAATAATCGGAGTACTTCTTTTATCATTGGGATTGGGCAATCGGGCGATCAACCCCTTTGACTCCAAACGAGAGACTATTCCAGACACTGTACTCGCATTGAGTGATAAATGTTCTTTAATTTCCTTCATCGAACTCTTATACTCTACTTTCTCTTCTAAAAACTTTAAAGTGAGTAACTGCGGAATACTAAGGCCATAATCTTTTTCTATCCTTTTAGACTCCAGATTAATTGCTCGCACAATCTTTCTAATACTGATCATGATGATAGAATATTTATTGATGGTTTCCATATAAGAGAAATTTGGAACTAAAACTACAAATTAAATCGTTTCAAAAAAATGGATAAACACTCATAATCCTTTTCTGATTAAACGTGGGTTTAAAAAGCATGTACATAAAAAAAGGGATTGCATTACTGCAATCCCTTTAATCAACCGGGTGGAAGATCGGTCTCGAACCGACGACCTCCTGAACCACAATCAGGCGCTCTAACCAACTGAGCTACAACCACCGTTTTGTGAGGCAAATTTAACTTATTTTTTTATTCCATTCAAAGCTTCAATTAAAATAGTTTTAGTGTTAATAAATCGTGATGTTTTCCGCTGTACAAGTGAGATAATTGTTTTATTAGTTAAAAATCAATACTTTAAAAGAGATCTAAAAACTATTATCTTATGAAAAAATTATTTTACTTATTGATGATTGCTTGCACCTGCCTTGTCGGTACGGCGCAAGAGAACTTTTTGTTCAGCATACATGCTGTTCAAGTTGAAGGAGATTTAGAAGCTTTTGAAAAGGTGGAAACCATGTATATGCAACTTGTTGCACAAGCTGCCGTAGACAAAGGAGACATCATGGGATGGTCTTTTAACAAGTCTGTACATTTGGACAACATTAACGATGAAGGCAAATTCAATTACATCTTTTTACAGTTTGCCCCAAACATCGAAAGCATGATTGGCGAACAAGCCAATTGGTGGAACCACGCCGGAAAAGTGCTTTCAAAAAAAGAACAAGAAGAAGTAGCCGAACTTCAGAAAAAATTCACTTGGAAGAAAGACGTCAGAGTCATGTACAAAGTGGAAGATAGACTTAGTGAAGATTATGAAGGCCTTCTTGCCTTTCAATTTAATTTTGCAAAACCAAAAAACACAGCGGGCTTTGTTGAAGAAAACAAAACGCTATGGAAGTCTTTCTTTCAGCAAAACATGAAAAAAATGAATTTAATCGGCTGGGGAGTAGCCACCAAAATTCACCCAAGCGGTGCCGATTGGTCTGATGTAATGACATGGGATGTATTTAAAAACCGTGCAGACCTCTACAAATCGCGAATTGGCATAGATGGACTCACTTACCCTCAAGGAGAATCAAAAATGAATGAATACAATCCTGATGGATTTTCGGAAAGACCTATTTATGTAGGCGTCGCCACAACAAAAACGAAATAATATCAAGTTGATTGAAAAAAGCCTCTTCTCGAAAGGGGCTTTTTTTATGCCAAATCGGAAAGACTTTTCACCAAAGGAAAACGTTCTACTGTAAACCCTTCACCTGCATCAACTCCTGTTAACCTTCCCAAATTCTCTGCGCGGTAGCGCACACTATTTAAAAAGTTCTTACTGCTTATGGGCGTCGTTGGAGCTGCACTGTTAGGATCGAAAAATTGGCTTTTATAAGCCGAAACCACTTTGATTTTCTCGTCTAAAAAACCAGAAATATCAACAACAAAATCAGGTGCAATTTCTTCCCATTGAATATAATGATAAACTCGTTTGGGTCGCCAAGCTTCTTGCGGACTCCCACTTTCGTCTAGGGTTTCCACTTTTTTTAAGCCCGATAAAAAACAAGCTTCACTAACCAGTTGACTGGCCTTAGCATGATCAATGTGCCGATCTTTAATGGCATTGCAAAGAACAACTTCTGGGCGATGGGTGCGCAACTGAGCAATAACGTCTAATTGATTGGATTTTTCGTTGGTAATGAATCCGTCCGGAAAACCCAAATTCTTCCGAAATGAAAGCTGCATCAACTTTGATGCGCCCTCTGCTTCATTTCGACGTATTTCAGCAGTACCTCGGGTGCCCAATTCCCCTTGTGTTAAATCAATGGCTCCGACTGTTTTCCCTTCAGAGACAGATTTTAAAATTGTCCCTGTACACCCCAATTCAATATCGTCTGGATGCGCACCAAAAACAAGGATATCAACTTTCATTTTGTGCTTTTTCTATGGCTTGGTTAACATCTGCTTTTAAATCCTCGATATGCTCGATACCCAATGAAAAACGAACCAATTGATTTGTAATTCCCTGTTGCGATCTAGCTTCTGGGGTAAGTAATTTGTGTGAAGTAATGGCGGGTATGGTAATGGTACTTTCGACCCCAGCCAAACTAACCACGGGCTGCACTATCGATAAACTGCGTTCAAAAGCCGTGCGGTTGAGTTTTGGATCCAATTCAAAAGAAAGCATTCCTGTACAACCTCGCATTTGCTTTTTCGCTAATTCATAGTCGGGATGACTTTCCAAACCGGGATAATACACATGGGAAACTAGAGGATGCTGCTCCAAATAAGTTGCCATTAACTGTGCATTTTCGTTTTGTTGGCGCACACGGAGGGCTAAGGTTTTTATACTTCGCTCTAACAACCACACGTTCATATCGCTTAAATTGCCTCCTAAGCTTTTTGCCACACTAAAAATAGGCTGCATAAGTTGCTTTGAAGTGACCACAGCACCAGCTAGAATATCGCTGTGTCCTCCAAGGTATTTTGTGGCAGAATGCAATACAACATCAATTCCAAATTGCAACGGATTTTGATTCACGGGTGAAGCAAAGGTGTTGTCAATCATTGAAATCAAATTGTGTGCTTTTGCGAGTTCAGCAATGCCTTTTAAATCGACCAATTTCATCAAAGGGTTGCTGGGAGTTTCAATATGGATGACTTTGGTGTTGGGCTGGATTTTAGCTTCAAAATCGTTTACATCCATTCCTTCAGCAAAGCTATATTCAATGCCGTATTTATCAAAATGCTCGCGCACCAAGTGGGTGGTTCCACCATACAAATCGTTTTGCAAAACAATATGATCCCCTTGGTGAAGAAAAGCTAACATAGCGGTAGAAATAGCGGCCATTCCAGAACCAAAAATCAATCCTTCCTCTCCCCCCTCTAGCCGAGCAATTTTTTGGGCGACACCCACCTGGTTAGGGGTGTTAAAGTAACGTGGATAGCGATCCGTTTCTTCGTACCCATAAGCAGTTGACAAATACAACGGAGAAATTGCCCCTTTATAAATGGGATCTTCTAATTGCCCTTCGTGAACACAATGCGTTTCAAATTGTTTTCCAGACATCTTTATCCGTTTATCCAAGCGATAATTTCTTCGTCTTTTGGAGAAGTTCGAGGTGAAATAACACGCTCAACCACACCTTCTTCATTGATCAGGTACTTTTGAAAGTTCCAAGTCACATTGGAATCCATTACCCCATTTTTTTCTTTTTGTGTTAAGAAAGCATACACAGGATGCATTTCTTTCCCTTTCACATCAATTTTTGACATCATCGGAAACTTAACGCCATAATTGCGTTCACAAAAGGAGGCAATTTCTTGGTTAGAACCCGGTTCTTGTGATAAAAAATTGTTTGCAGGAAAACCAATTATAACAAAATTTTCTCCCCCATATTCTTCATAGAGAGCTTGCAATTCCTTGTATTGTGGTGTCAATCCACATTTTGATGCTGTGTTGACCACCATCACTTTTTTCCCTTTTAGGGTAGAGAAATCGAAATTGCCGCCATTGAGCGTGTTGACTGTAAATTGATGAATTGAATTTTCCATAGTGTTTTGTGCAAAAAGAACAGTCGAAAAAAAGACTGTACTCAGAATTAAAAGTTTTTTCATAACATTTTTTAGGGGACACAAATTACATCAAGCAAAAGGATTAAGCAAACGAATACTCAATTATACCAATTCAGCCGAAAGTCCTTGTTCTAAAAGCAAAAGGCATCGAGGCTTCAGCTCTTCTAAACTTCCCGTTTTGACGACACATTTCCCATGGTAATGAACAATATAGGCACATTGTTCTGCCTGTTCTAGGGTTTGGTCGCAAATCCGAATCAAACATTTGATGACATGATCAAACGTATTGACATCATCGTTATGTAAAACAATCTGGTACTCTTTTGCCGTTGCTGTTTCAGTAAGTTCCTCTGGTGTTATTTCAGGTGCAAAATCAGCCATCAATTTTTTCAAAATGGGCAGCTACCCAATTATTTTTGGTTGTATAGTCAATTAATTTCAATCCGTTCTGGAAACATTTAGCTTCTATAGCAGGAAGGTCTTGCTGAAAGAAACCACTTAAAAATAATTTCCCTTTTACCTCCAATCGACTGGAAAACAAAGGAATATCAATAAGCAACACATTCATGTTGATGTTCGCCAAAATGGTTTGATAGGTCTTATGGGGAATTTTAGAAGAATCCCCTTGCATTGCAGCCACTTTCGTACAGGAATTATGTTGGGTATTTTCTAAGGTGTTTTCAAAACACCAGGGTTCAATATCCAACGCCTCAATTTGAGTGGCACCAAGCTTTTCAGCCAAAATGGCCAATACTCCTGTTCCACAGCCCATGTCCAAAACATTATGGTTTTTTGGAGGGTACTTTAACAAATAGTCCAACATCATATAGGTGGTTTGATGATGCCCCGTTCCAAAACTCATTTTTGGGGTAATGATCAACTCATAAAGCACATCGATTGGCGCATGAAAATGAGCGCGAACAGCACACTGCTTTCCAACAATTATTGGATTAAAGTCCGATTCCCAAACGGCATTCCAGTTTTCAGGCGGAATGGCTTGTATGGACCAACTTAAATCGATTCCATTAAGAGACAAGGCTACTAACTCATCCAAAAAAGAAGCATTCCATTGTGCCTCGTCAATATAAGCTTCAAGCCTATTTTCATGTTCTACAAAACTTTCAAACCCACAGTTACTCAAAACAGCCAGTACGATGTCTCGGCCGTCTTGCGACGAGTATATTTTAACGTTTAACTGTAAATAGGTTTTCATTCTGTCGCTTAAATGGATTGAACAATCGCGAAAAAGTCATTGGCCTTCAGTGCAGCTCCGCCAATAAGACCTCCGTCTACATCGGGTTTAGAAAATATTTCTTGAGCGTTTGCAGGCTTCACACTTCCTCCGTAAAGAATAGAAACTTGATCGGCTACTTCTTGCCCATAGTGCCCAGCGATGAGCTGACGAATAAAGGCGTGCATTTCTTGCGCCTGTTCGGGAGAGGCGGTTTCGCCTGTTCCAATCGCCCAAACGGGTTCATATGCCAAAACAATTTTAGACCACGAAGAAGCGGGCTGTGAAAAGAGGCCATCACGCAGTTGCTTTTCTACCACTGAGAAATGTTGATCTGTTTTTCGATCTTCTAATTCTTCACCAAAACAAAAAATAACTTCCATGTCATGGCTTACGGCAGTCACTACTTTTTCTGCTAAGGCGGCATCTGTTTCATTAAAATAGGCACGGCGATCAGAATGCCCCAAAATGACGGACTTTACCCCAATACTTTGTAGCATTGAAGCCGAAATTTCACCGGTAAATGCGCCACTTTCTGCTTGGTGCATATTTTGTGCAATCACCTCAATATCACTATCTTTTAATACTGAAACGGCCTGTGCTAAATGCACCGAGGTAGGGGCTATTTTTACAGCCACACCGGAAAAGCTTCCTTTAGCTTGCAAATCTTGAATGAGTTGTTCAGTTGCCGATTGATCATTGTTCATTTTCCAGTTTCCTGCGATAATTTTCGTTCTCATTTTCGTTGTTTAAATCGTTAAATTGGTTTTGCTTTTGGATCAACTAAGATATAAAGATAATCCACAAGGATATTAATTATTATAAATAGAGTAGCGATGACTAAAACCCCTCCCATCACAACGGGAATATCTAGGGTATTTAGAGCTGTAACCATTTCTTTTCCCAAACCGCGCCAGCCAAATATATATTCTACAAATACTGCCCCAGCAAGCATGGAGGCAAACCAACCAGAAACGGCGGTAATAACTGGGTTTAAAGTATTTTTTAACGCATGTTTTATTATGACTTGAAAAGGATTGAGCCCTTTGGCATAGGCTGTTTTGATGTACTCCTGTCCAAGCACATCGATAATCCCAGAACGGACGAGTTGTACAATAACCGCAAGAGGGCGAATACCCAATACAAAAGCAGGCAGTATAATATTTTTAAGCTGGATTTGTCGTTCCTCCCCATAGTCGTCCAACACAAAAAGACTACCAGTCATTTCCAAACCTGTCCAGGGATGCAATACATACCCAAAAACCCATGAAAAAAGGATGGCACTAAAAAAAGAAGGCAAGCTCATTCCAATGGTGCTGATGAAAACCAAGACATGGTCGAGCATTGAAGCCTTATAATATCCTGCAAGTGTGCCCAAAAGAATTCCTATAAATATGGCCAATCCAATGGCCAAAATTGCCAAAAGCATGGTATTGGGAAGCGTTTCCGAAATGATTTCTCCCACAGGTTTACCTTGGCGCTGGTACGAAGTACCGAGGTAAGGCCATTTTAATACCCAAATTGAATTTGAAGTTGCAAAGGAAAAACCCCCGTATTTAGTTTTGTCGTAGGTGACAAGTGAAGCACCTGTTTTAGCATAACGAGAAAAAGGAGAAAGTTGATTGAGGTAGATGAAAAATTGTTCGCTTTTACTTCGATCAAAACCATAACGTGCCTCAATTTTTTTGACTTGCTCTTGGGTCGCATTTTGATCGACCATCATTTGCGCGGGATCGCCCAAAACATTAAATAAAAAAAAGACAATGGTAATGACTCCCAACAAGGTTATCAATGCGTGCCACAGCTTTCGGAAGAAATAATGCATTAACCTTCTTCTAAATGAATCAATGCAAAAATAGCATAGTTAATCATGTCTTGGTAGTTGGCATCGATGCCTTCGCTTACCAAAGTTTTCCCTTGGTTGTCTTCGATTTGTTTCACACGCAGCAACTTCTGCAAAATTAAATCCGTAAGCGAACTTACGCGCATATCGCGCCATGCCTCTCCATAATCATGATTCTTAGCCAACATCAAATCCGTTGTTTGTTGCATGTGCTGATCGTAGAGGGTAAGAGCTTCATCGTCACTTAAGTCAGGTTGTTCTGCAATTCCCTTTTCCAATTGAATCAAAGCCATAAGGCAATAATTAACAATTCCGATAAACTCACTTTGCTGTCCTTCTTCAACCTTTTGCTCTTCCAGCTCTTGAATACTTCGTATGCGTTGTGCTTTAATAAAAATTTGATCGGTGAGCGAAGTAAGACGCAGAATACGCCAAGCTACACCATAGTCTTTCATTTTCTTTTCGAAGAGCGCTCGACATTGAGCGGTAATTTTCTGATATTGGTTAAGTGTAGATGACATTAAAAGTTATTTTGTGTAAATTTCGGTGTTTTATTTCTTCCAGTCAAATTAGGAAGAATGAAAGTGATAAAGCCAAGCCTTTTCTATGACCATCAATTGCAACGGACAACTCATTTCCCTCGAAAAACCTAAAGTGATGGGGGTGCTCAACCTTACCCCCGATTCTTTTTTTGATGGGGGAAAATTCAACAGCACCTCCTCCGCTCTTTTTCAATGTGAGAAAATGATTCGTGAGGGAGTCGATTTTATCGATTTAGGCGCCTATAGTTCTCGCCCAGGAGCAGCAGAAGTTACTGTTGAAGAAGAAAAAAAACGCCTGCTTCCCGTTTTAGAAGCCTTGTTAAACGCTTTTCCAAAATCGCTCTTTTCCATCGATACGTTTCGTGCAATAGTTGCCGAGGAAGCCATCGCTATTGGAGCGGTCATGATCAACGATATTTCTGCTGGAAATTTAGACCCTGAAATGTTGAATGTGGTAGGAAAATACCCTATCCCCTACATTGCCATGCACATGCAAGGAACGCCAAAAACCATGCAAAAAGCACCTCAATACGACGATTTGCTCAGTGAACTCATTTCCTTTTTTTCTAAAAAAATAAATCGCTGTCGAGAGGCGGGTATCAATGACATCATCATCGATCCCGGTTTTGGCTTTGGAAAAACAATTGAACACAATTACCGTTTGTTAAAAGATTTCGATGCATTTCAGCAATTTGGTACTCCGGTATTGGCCGGAGTGTCTCGAAAATCCATGATCTATAAATTACTCAATACCCAACCCGAAAATGCCTTAAATGGAACTTCGGTGCTGCACACGATCGCTTTAATGAAAAAAGCACAGTTCCTTCGAGTCCACGATGTAAAAGAAGCAAAAGAGTGCATTGAATTAGTTCAGCAAATCCTTTAATTTTTTTTACATTTATACAAACAACACCTCTTTTTGAATAATTTCAGTTTTCTCGAATTTGGTTTTGTCGATATCATCGACATTGTGTTGGTTGCCATCCTCTTATTTTACCTTTATAAATTGGTTAGAGGAACTGTGGCCATCAATATACTATTAGGAATCATCATCATTTACTTTATTTACCAAATTACCATTACACTCAACATGAATGTTTTGAGCAATATCCTAGGGAACTTTATCAGTGTAGGATTCTTTGCTTTAATTGTTGTTTTTCAGCAAGAAATTCGAAAATTTTTACTGCTAATCGGCTCTACAAATTACACACGAAGAAAAAAAAATCCTACGCTTTTTTAGTTTTCTAGAGCAAAATGAAAACACTCAAATACAACTTAATCTCTCTTTGTTTGCAAGTACTTGCGAAAACATGGCCAAAGAAAAAACAGGGGCTATTTTGGTGCTAGAACGAAGCAATAGTCTTGATTTTATTCAAAGTACAGGAGACCAAACCAACATTAATCTAGCCCCCAAATCCTTGAGAGTATTTTTTATAAAAACAGTCCTCTACACGACGGAGCCGTCATTATAAAAGGAAATCAAATTAGTGCTACCCGTGTGGTGTTGCCTGTATCTGAATCGGTTTCTCTACCGTCAAAATACGGACTTCGACACCGTGCAGGAATGGGTATTTCGGAGAAAACAGACGCTTTAGTGATTGTTATTTCGGAACAGCGTGGGGTAATTTCTTACATCAAGGGCACTGAAATTCAATCCATCAAAGACGCCAATCAACTAAAGAAAGTATTGGCTGAAGATCTGAGTTTCTAGGGCTCTATTTCCGTTTCCATTTCACTAAACTGCAATTGATGCAAACGTTGGTATGCCCCCCCAGGAAGGTTCAAAAGAGACTCGTGGGTTCCTATTTCTACAATTTGCCCTTGGTCCATAACCACTATGCGGTCTGCTTTTTTAATGGTGGCCAAGCGATGCGCAATAACAATCGAGGTTTTGTTTTTCGTGATTTTTTCTGTTGCCTTTTGAATTAACTCTTCTGAAAAAGAATCGATGGAAGAAGTCGCCTCGTCCAAAACCAATACTGTAGGAGACACCAAATAGACTCTTAAAAAGGCGATCAGTTGGCGCTGCCCTGCAGAAAGCATCACCCCACGTTCTTGAACATTGTACTGGTATCCTCCGGGTAAAGAAGAAATAAACTCATGCACCCCTATGGATTTTGCGGCAGCAATTACCTCCTCTTCAGCGAGGGTTTCGCCGTAAAGCGTAATGTTGTTGTAGATAGTATCGGCAAAAAGAAAAACATCTTGCATGACCAGTGAAACGTGCTTTCTTAAATTCCTTAATTGGTAGTCACGTATCGGTATTTCATCAATCAAAATAGCGCCTTGGTCGTATTCGTAAAAACGTGTAATCAGATTAATCAAGGTCGATTTTCCTGCACCTGTAGCGCCAACAATGGCAATGGTTTCCCCCGGGGCTACTTCTAAGGAAATCCCCTTTAATACTTTTTCTTTGGGGAGGTAAGAAAAATGGACATTATCAATTTTAATAGCTCCAGAAATGGATTCAGGGGCATGCCTCCCCGTATCTTGAATTGAACTTTCTGTGGCCATGATTTTAAACACCCTATCGGCGGCCACCATTCCCATCTGCAGGGTGTTGAATTTATCTGCGATTTGTCGCAAAGGGCGAAACAACATTTGAGACAATTGTATAAATAAAAATAAAATACCTAAACTGATTGTACTGTCTTCGATGGAGCGAAAACCACCATACCAAACCAACAATCCAATGGTTACTGAAGTGGAAATTTCTGCTACAGGAAAGAAAATAGAATTGTACCAAACCGTTTTCAACCATGCCTTTTTATGACGCTCATTAATCGCTTTAAAAGCCTCTTCTTCTATTTTCTCACGTCCAAAAAGTTGGACGATCTTCATTCCACTAATTCTTTCTTGAACAAAGGTGTTGAGGTTTGCAATTTCTTTTCTCACCTCCTCAAAGGCTTTTTTCATGGACTTTTGAAACACCCTTGTAGCAAAAACAATGATGGGAAGAATAGCGAAAACAATTAACGATAGTTCCCAGTTTACATAGAGCATGACCAAGGCCACCACGCCCATTTTAAGGAAATCGGCAATGATCATAAAAAGACCTTGACTAAAAATACTGGCAATGGTTTCAATGTCATTTACCGAACGTGTAACCAAGCGACCAACAGCGGAAGTATCAAAATAAGCCATTTTAAAATGCAACAGTTTTTGAAACAAGTCGTTGCGCAAGTCTTTCACTATCATTTGCCCTAACCAATTGGCATAAAAAACAAAGAGGTATTGAAAAATGACTTCAAGAAGCAAAACCACCAACATGACCATGACAAAAGTCAATAGCCCTTCATAAAACCGCGGGGTAATGTAGTCGTCTACCGCTATTTTTAATAAATAAGGCGTTAGTGTAGAGAAAATAGAAAGCAGAATGGCAGAAACAAGCACAAAGTAGTAGAAACGCCGATAAGGCTTTGCGTAGCCCATTATTTTTAAAAAAAGGGCGCGGTCAAAAATGCGAGTTGTTGTTTTTTCAGCCATTTATAAAAAGGGTGTCTGGATAAGTGATTTGGGTTAGAAAAAGGCCTTGTGCAGGCACCGAAAAACCGGCTTCTCCCCTCTTTTTACTCTGAATAATTTTGTGCATGTCTTCAACCTCCATTTTACTTGTACCGATTTCCAACAGAGTACCTACAATGGCACGTACCATGTTGCGTAAAAATCGATTTGCGGTTATGGTAAAGATAGCGCCATCTTGGGTACTTTCCCAATGTGCTTTGGTAATATCACACAAAAAGGTTTTTACATCCGAGTGACTTTTCGCAAAAGCTTCAAAGTCTTCATATGCTAATAATATCTGAGCGGCCGCATTCATTCGTTCCAAAGAAAGCGGTTGATGAACGTAATAATGTAACTGCTGCTGAAAAGGATTTTTTTGAAACCCTAAATGGTATTCATAGGTTCTAGCTAAAGCATCAAAACGCGCATGTGCAGTTTCTTTGACTTTATCCAAACGATAAATTACAATATCATCTTTTAAAAAACGATTGAGGAGATAGGGTAAATTCTGCTCAAGTTCTGAGGATATATCTGCGTCAAAATGAGCCACCATTTCCTTAGCATGCACTCCCGTATCGGTTCTCCCTGCCCCTACAATGCTTATGGGCTGGCGCAACAAAGTAGTCAACGCCTCTTCTAAACACTGTTGAACACTAATAGCGTTGGTTTGTCTTTGCCACCCGTGAAAGGGGTTTCCATTATATGCTAAAGTTAAAAAATACCGCACCCTACAAAGATATCGGAAACTTTACAGCTTTACTAGTGCTTATAAATGAGATTCTATTTCTTTTTTGATTTTACGAGCTTCCACTAATTTTTCTGTCATATATATTTCAGTGGTTAAAGGTCCTTTATCAATCGATATGATATAAACTTGTTTATAGAAGAAAAGAAACCCCAAAACACAACACCACCACAACAAATTAATCCCGTTGATGACGTTTAGTCCTTCGTCATGAATAATGAAAAACTGCCCCATTATCATTAGAGGGCTGAGAAAAAATCCAAAATAACGACGAAAATAATCTTTCTTTACGTTCACCCTAGTTATCTGGGCATAACGAATTTCTTTAAATACATGATCCAATTGGAAACGATAGCGCAAGCCATCGGGGCGAACAATTAAAGACGAATGATGAGGTTTTTTTGAAGTATATTGCATGGGTTTGAAATTTAGGACATATCAATGTAATGAAAAAAATTGTACTGCTTTCCGACACCCACGGGCATATCGATGAACGCATTCTTTCCTACGCTCAACAGGCCGATGAAATTTGGCATGCTGGAGACATTGGCAATTTAACGGTGACGGATACGCTTAAAAAAATTAAGCCCCTACGAGCGGTCTTCGGAAATATCGATGGAAAAGAAGCTCGTATCGAATTCCCAGAATATTCTAATTTTAGTATCGAAGGGGTAAAATTTATGATGACTCACATTGGAGGTCCCGCAGGAAAATACACCGCAAAAGTGCGAGAGGAATTGCAAAAAAAACAACCCGAGGTCTTTATCTGTGGTCATTCGCACATTTTAAAAGTAATGCATATTAAGACGAGAAACATGATGCACCTCAACCCGGGAGCAGCAGGAATTCAAGGTTTCCATCATATAAGAACCATGCTCCGTTTTGAAGTTCACCAAGGAAAATTACAGCAAATGGAGGTCATTGAATTGGGTCCTAGAGGAAAAGCCCTAGCGCAATCGGTCCAAGGAGCGCACTAAAGCCTCGTCCTTTTTGATGAACGTATTGGCCAATAAAAGTGCTACTTCTCCTACAAATGCAAGGGATAAGTCAGGGAAAAAAGCACTGAACTGAAGCTCAGCGTTCTTAACGATAAAAAACACGAAACTCCCCCAAAACAAAGTGAAAAGTACCCAAACCATTCGGTTGATAAGAAGCTGTAACTTTCGTTTTGAAAATAAAAAAATGTTGATGAGCACCACTCCAGACAACAACGCTGAAACATAAGGCACACAGGTCAAATCTGTTTCTGATAACGAGCTAAATACGATTACTTCAGAGGGGAAAAAGAGAAAATTAGCTGCTCCCGTAGCCACAAAGAGAAGCATGAATAGGCTTTGAATGCGTTGAATCATCTTTTTTTTCAAAAATAAAACTTTTCCATTACGGATCATTTATTTTTTTGTAATATTGTGAAGCGCAGTAAACTTCTTAGCGCATCAGTTATACCTTATATTACGATACACATACTGATTTATTCACCATTTTTATGTACGAAATTTCAACACTAAAGGAAAAGAAATTGCCTGAATTACAATCCATTGCAAAATCCATTGGATTAAAACGTACTTCAGGATTAAAAAAACAAGATCTTATTTATCAGATCATAGACCACATTGCCGCCAATCCTCCTGCAGAAAAAAAGCCTCAAAAAGAGGCAACCAAAAAAGACCAACATCAACCGAGAGAGGAAAAGGTTGCTGGAGATAAAAAGGAAAAGAAACCAGAACAAAAAACAGCTCCTGAAAATAAAAAAAGAAGGCAATCAACAGCAAAACAAAGAGCGCCATCAGCAAAAAAAGCAGTTTAAAAATAATAAACAACACAGACACCCTAATCAGAATAAGCAAGAGGTAAACCACAATAGAGACAATCGAAATCGTTACAGAGAACCCGATTATGAATTTGATGGAATTATTGATTCTGAGGGGGTTTTAGAAATTATGCCTGAAGGCTATGGGTTTCTTCGCTCATCGGACTACCATTATCTTTCTTCACCCGATGATGTGTATGTTTCTCAATCGCAAATCCGTCTCTTTGGATTAAAAACAGGAGATACCGTTCTTGGAACTGTTCGCCCGCCCAAAGAAGGAGAAAAATACTTCCCGCTAATTAAAGTCAACCGAATCAACGGACAAGACCCTAAAGTGGTTCGAGATCGTGTAGCTTTTGAACATTTAACGCCTTTATTCCCGCAAGAGAAATTTAAATTGGCGGAAAAACAAAGCACCATTTCAACTCGAATTATCGACTTGTTCTCTCCGATAGGAAAAGGACAAAGAGGAATGATTGTTTCTCAGCCCAAAACGGGAAAAACCATGTTGTTGAAAGATGTGGCTAATGCTATTGCAGCCAATCATCCGGAGGTGTATCAAATTATATTGCTCATCGATGAAAGACCTGAAGAAGTAACCGATATGCAGCGCAACGTAAAAGGAGAGGTTGTCGCTTCTACTTTTGATGAGCCAGCCGATCGGCATGTGAAAGTGGCTAATATTGTTTTAGAAAAAGCAAAACGCTTGGTGGAATGTGGTCACGATGTGGTTATTCTCCTCGACTCCATCACCCGTTTAGCACGTGCCTATAATACTGTTCAACCAGCTTCTGGGAAAATCCTCAGTGGAGGGGTCGATGCCAACGCGTTGCACAAACCAAAACGCTTTTTTGGGGCGGCAAGAAATATCGAAAATGGAGGTTCCCTTTCCATCATCGCTACTGCACTTACCGAAACCGGTTCTAAGATGGATGAAGTGATTTTTGAAGAATTTAAAGGAACAGGAAATATGGAATTACAGTTGGATCGTAAGATTTCGAATCGACGTATTTTCCCAGCAATTGACTTAATCTCTTCCAGCACAAGACGCGATGATATTTTATTGGACGAAAACACCGTTCAACGCATGTGGATCATGAGAAAATACTTAGCAGATATGAATCCTGTTGAAGCCATGGAATTTATCAATGATCGTTTTAAGCGAACGCAAAACAATGAGGAATTCCTGATATCCATGAATTCATAACTACAAAATAGATACAACTAAAAAAGCCTTCTGATACCAGAAGGCTTTTTTAATGCGATAAAATAAAAAATAACCTAGAGTGCGTTTACACTTTTGGTCAACTTAGACTTCAAATTAGCTGCTTTGTTAGCGTGAATGATGTTCTTCTTCGCCAATTTATCCAGCATGGAAATTACATTGCCTAAAGCAGCTGTAGCTTCTTTCTTGTCTGTCAATTCACGTAAACGACGAATAGCGTTACGTGTAGTTTTGTGTTGGAAACGATTTCTTAATCGTTTCTTTTCGCTAGAGCGAATACGTTTTAATGCCGATTTATGATTTGCCATCTAAATTATTTTAGTAGCCCGTAGGGGAATCGAACCCCTCTTTCCAGGATGAAAACCTGGCGTCCTAACCGATAGACGAACGGGCCAAATTTTATGGTTGCAAATCTAAAACTTATTCATTGAATCTGCAACGCATTTGAAATAAAAATGTATTTTTTTTTCTCTAGTAAGCTTTAGCAAACAAAACACGCTTTTGAGAAGCTTCTCCACTGTACACACATTTTCCATTTTCTTCCTCACTCGTGTAAGGAATACAGCGAATTGTCGCTTTGGTTTCTTTTTTAATTGCCTCTTCTGTTGCTGCGGTTCCGTCCCAATGAGCAGAAATAAATCCTCCCTTTTTTTCTAGCACTTCTTTGAAGGAAGCAAAATCGTCAACTTCGGTGATGTGCTCTTCTCTAAAAGACAACGCTTTTTCAAAAAGTTGATCTTGCATTTCATCCAAAGTGTTTTGAATGTAGTTGACTACTTCTGCTTGTGGAATAAAACTTTTTTCAAGGGTATCGCGTCGAGCCACCTCTACCTGGTCTTTTTCGAGATCTTTAGGACCTATGGCAATTCGAATCGGCACTCCTTTTAATTCATAATCGTTGAATTTAAATCCGGGCTTCACATTGTCTCGATCATCAAATTTTACATCGATGTTTTGCGCTTGTAGTGATTGTTGTATTTCTTTTGCTACCACGGCAATTTCTGCAAGTTGTTCTTCCCCTTTATAAATGGGAACAATTACAACTTGTATGGGTGCCAATTTGGGGGGTAAAACAAGTCCATGATCATCGCTATGGGTCATGATGAGCGCACCCATTAGTCGAGTAGAAACACCCCAAGAAGTGGCCCAAACGTGTGATAGACCGCCTTCACTTGTAGCAAATTTCACGTCAAAGGCTTTGGCAAAGTTTTGCCCTAGAAAATGCGATGTACCCGCTTGTAATGCTTTTCCGTCTTGCATCAAGGCTTCAATGCAGTGTGTGTCTACAGCTCCTGCAAAACGCTCACTTTCGGTTTTTATCCCTTTTATAACAGGGATCGCCATAAAGTTTTCGACAAAGTCGGCGTATAGGTTGTTGATTAATAAGGTTTCGTCTTGTGCTTCTTGCTCCGTTGCATGTGCAGTGTGCCCCTCTTGCCATAAAAATTCAGCCGTACGCAAAAACAATCGGGTGCGCATTTCCCAGCGCACCACATTGGCCCATTGATTAATCAATATGGGAAGGTCGCGGTAGGATTGAATCCAATTTTTATAGGTATTCCAAATGATGGCCTCACTGGTAGGGCGAACCACCAATTCCTCCTCCAACTTCGCATCGGGATCAACCATCAGTTTCCCTGTTTCGTCGGGGTTGTTTTTTAAACGGTAGTGAGTTACCACAGCACATTCTTTGGCAAATCCTTCTGCATTTTTCTCTTCTGCTTCAAAAAGACTTTTAGGAACAAAAAGGGGGAAATAGGCATTTTGATGACCTGTAGCTTTGAACTTTTTATCGAGCTCTTCTTTCATTTTTTCCCAAATGGCAAAACCATAAGGTTTGATGATCATACATCCTCTAACTGCTGAGTTTTCAGCTAAATCCGCTCGAACGACAAGTTCGTTATACCACTTAGAATAATCTTCGGAACGCTTTGTTAACTTTTTAGGCATACTTTTGGCACAAATTTTGAATATCTTTATAAAAAAGTTGGTGTTCGCAAAATTAATCAATTAAATGTGCTTCCAACTAAAAATGTTTAGTTATGCAAAATCCTGTTTTAAATTACCAAACAAAAGCTTTCTTTTTGTCGTTTCTTTTCACTGCGTGTGGAAGTTTTCAAACTTCGCGCTACTACAGCGATGGTATTTATTCTTACCAAGATGATGTGATTATTCGAAAAGATAAAAAGCAAAACAACAGTTCGGCTTATTCACAATACTTTGATGAACAAGCACAACAGTACCAATGGGAGGATGATGAAGCAGAAGATGTTGCACTTACTCAACTCGATCAAATTAACAACAATGATATTTCTAGCTACCAAACCCAACCGAATTGGGGCGGTGGAAATACAACCACACAAATTATTTTTCAAACCAACCCATGGAACTATGGCTATGGTGGTTTTTGGAACAATTGGAATGTATTTGATTTTTATGGACCCTCTTGGTCGTATTGGAATCGTCCTTTTATGAACCGAGGGCTTTTGAGAAATCCTTATTGGAATCGTTTTGCTTGGGGCGGTTTTTACCATCCTAGCTATGGACCAGGTTTCCCCTTTCATTTGGACTGGAGGTTTTCTGGAATGAACCCTTATTTTTATGGTTATGGAAATTTCTACGCCTTCAACAATCGATTTAGAAATCGTTCTGAACGTGGCGGGAATGGCTACAGAAGACCCTCTCAGGCTTTGAGCTCCTCTTATCGTGGGGAAGCCCCAGCTGGAGGAACACGTCGTTCGGTTGCAGCAGCTAACCAAGACAGGAACGCAACTATAGAGGATCAAACTAATGTGGCCGCTAATCGACGCAGTCGCATTCAAAGAGATGTCCCCGATTTGGTTGCTGAAGGGAGAAGAGCCAATCAAAACAGAAACACCCAAGCAGCTAGTGCCGAGCAAGTTCAAAGAAGAACGCGTTTTCAAGAACAACAAAATCGTTCTACCATTGAACGCTTAATAAATGACTTGCAAAGAGGAGGATACAATGTGGATGTTTTAACACGTCAAGAACGCAATCGGATTGATAATCAAAATGCTTACCCTTCCAATTCTGGAAATGGAAATACGAACGGAAGAACACAACAATATTCTTCGGGAAGTAAAAAAGCACCAAGTACACGAAGAGCCAACACCAATTCCAACAATACGCGTTCTTCCAGTACCCGATCGAATCAATCGAATCAACGAAGAAGCTATTCTCAGCCCAGTCAACCTTCCTTTTCTTCGGGTAGCCGAAGTAGTAGTGGTCGGTCTTCAGGGTCTAGCGGTGGAAGAAGTTCTAGCGGAGGAGGCGGTCGTCGACAATAATCTTTAATTCCTCTAAAAACCTCAAAATGAAAAAGAAAATTACTTTTTTAATAGGATTGTTATGTTTCAATTTATCAATCGCACAAACAAAAGAAGACGCCTTTCGCTTGAGTAGTGCCCCTTGACAGGAACTGCTCGATTCACTGCCATGGGTGGAGCATTTGGCGCATTGGGAGGCGATTTTTCAGCCCTCACAATTAATCCTGCAGGTGCTGCGGTCTTTTCTTTTACCGAAGCTGGATTAACAGCCGATTTTCAAAGTTTAAATAACAACAGCACTTACAATGGTAACCCCTTTGAAAGTCAACAGTCTAATCTCAATTTTAGTCAAGCCGCAGGAGTCATCGTTTTAGATAATGAGATCGACAACGGCTGGTCTAAAATTAGTTTTGGAATAAATTTTCAAAAAACTCATGATTTCGACAATCAAGTAATCAGTGAAGGATATAATTCCAGCCGAGGGGTTGACCGTTATTTTCTTTCCTATGCCAATGGAAAGTATTTAGGAGATATTTCGCTGTTAGAAAACGAAACCTTTAGAGAAGCCTACATCGATATTGGCGAAAGAATAGGTTTGGGTTATCCGGGACAACAAGCCCTTTTTGGGTATGAAGGCTATGTGCTAAATCCTATCCCATTTAGTGGAAGCACAGATACTTCTGATCCTGATATTCAAGACTATGAATCCAACACTAGTCCAGGATCAAATGGCTATTTTCATGAACTCATTAATACCACCCAAGGGGGAATCAAAAAATATACGGTAAATATTGCAAGTGTTTATAAAAACAAACTTTACCTAGGACTGAACATCAACACCTATCGCCTAGCCTTTAGTCAAAATCGAGATTTTTACGAATCCAATTACGGGCCTAACTCTGGAGTCAGAAGCATCAATTTTAACAATGAATTGAATACCACAGGAAGTGGTACTTCCTTCCAAGTAGGAATGATTTATAAGGCGACCGAAAAAATACGCTTGGGTCTCAGTTTGGATAGTCCAACCTATTACCGATTGAACGATCGTATTCGCCAATCGATGACAGTTCAATTGAACAATGATGCACGTTCACTAGTTGAATTGGATCCTGCTTTAGAAACGCTTTTTCCAGAATATGAAATTCAAACGACAGGGAGTGTAAGAGGAAGTTTTGCTTATGTTTTCAGTGATAAAGGATTAATCAGTTTGGATTATACCATGAAAGATTACAGTAAAATGAAATTCCTCCCTGTTGAGGATGCCTTCTTTCAATCGTTAAACAGCTCCATCAATGACAATTATAACCCAACCAGGATTTTACAAGTAGGGAGTGAATTTCGATTGACCACCTTGATGAGTTTACGTGCAGGATTTTACCAAGAAAACAGCAGTCAGCAAAACGATTCCTATTCACAAACAGCCGTAACTGCGGGAGTAGGATTCAATTTTGGGGCGAGCAATTTGGATATTTCGCTTGTAAGCGCAAACCAAAACAGTGCTTCTCCCCTATTTGATCGAGGCTTAAACGATTCGGTACTGAATGATTTAAATCAACTTGGACTTCAATTTACTTACCGAGTTAAACTCTAATTCAAAGTCAAATTGAACAGGATTAAATCCTAGGTTTTCGTTATCTTTGCGGCACATATAGCGTTATGAATACAGAAAAATTACTTCTATCTGAAGAAGATGCTCAGGGAGATGATCACTTGGGTAGTAGCGTACATACCCCCCTCAGAGAGGATGCATTTGCCCTCTCTAATGAGGAAAAGATAGCCATTATTCAAGACCGAGTAAAAGAGATTCTACTAACCTTGGGTATGGATCTTACCGACGATAGTTTAAAAGGCACCCCAAAGAGGGTTGCCAAAATGTTTGTCAACGAAATTTTCAGCGGTCTTCATCCCGATAATAAACCCAAAGCCTCTACTTTCGACAATAAGTACAAGTATGGCGAAATTCTTGTAGAGAAAAACATTACCCTCTATTCGACCTGTGAACATCATCTATTGCCCATTGTCGGAAAAGCTCATGTTGCTTACATTTCAAATGGTACTGTGGTCGGTTTATCAAAAATGAATCGGATTGTGCAATATTATGCACAGCGCCCACAAGTACAAGAAAGACTCACTATCCAAATCGTTAAAGAATTACAACAGGTGTTGGGAACCCAAGACGTGGCCTGTGTCATTGATGCCAAGCACCTTTGCGTAAATGCTAGAGGCATCAGCGATATCAGCAGCAGCACCGTTACTGGAGAATTTGGTGGTGTGTTCCAACAGCAAGATAAAAAACAAGAGTTTTTAGATTACATCAAACTTGAAACAGAATTCTAATGTCTGCTTTGCACATGTACAATTCCCTAAGTGGGAAGAAAGAAAAATTTGAACCGCTGACGGAAAACAATGTGGGCATGTACGTTTGTGGGCCTACCGTTTACAGTAATGTACACTTAGGCAACTGCAGAACGTTTATTTCTTTTGATTTAATATTTAGGTATTTAAAGCACCTCGGTTATAAGGTACGTTATGTCCGAAATATTACCGATGCAGGCCATCTAGAAAACGATGCAGATGAAGGAGAAGATCGTATTGCAAAAAAAGCCCGTATCGAACAAATTGAACCTATGGAAGTGGTGCAGCGCTATACTGTTGACTTCCACGAAACCTTAGCGCAATTTAACACCCTCCCACCCAGCATTGAACCAACTGCCACAGGGCATATCATCGAGCAAATCGAAATCATTAAAAACATTATAGCCGCTGGTTTTGCTTATGAAGTAAAAGGGTCGGTTTATTTTGATGTAATCCGTTTCAACCAAGAAAATAACTATGGAAAGCTGAGCGGAAGAAACATTGAAGACCTCATTCACAATACACGTAGCCTGGATGGGCAAAGCGATAAAAAAAATCCGCAAGATTTTGCGCTTTGGAAAAAAGCAGAACCTCAACACATTATGCGTTGGCCATCTCCTTGGAGCGACGGTTTTCCTGGGTGGCACCTTGAGTGTACTGCAATGAGTACAAAATATTTGGGAGAACAATTTGATATTCATGGTGGAGGAATGGATTTAAAATTTCCACACCACGAATGTGAAATCGCACAGGCAGAGGCCGTTAACAAAACCAGTCCTGTGAACTATTGGCTACACGCCAATATGCTTACCCTGAATGGCAAAAAAATGGCCAAATCAACCGGGAATAATATTTTGCCTGGCGAAATGTTTAGTGGGAAAAATGATATTTTCTCAAAACCCTTTTCCGCCAATGTTACCCGATTTTTCCTTCTTCAAGCCCATTACAGAAGCATTGTAGATTTAAGTGAAGATGCGCTTTTGGCTTCTGAAAAAGGCTTCCAAAGACTGAAAGAAGGTGTCGCCTTGTTATCGAAAATAGACCCCTCCACAACTACGACCGATTTTTCTTTACCCACTTGGGAAGGCAAAGCCTATGGAGCCATGAATGATGATTTTAACAGCCCTTTGTTGATTGCTCAATTGTTTGATGCTGTAAAGTTTATTCATGCTGTAGATCAAGACAGAGCGAAAATAAGTAAGGACGATTTAATCGCCTTAAAAGCAAAAATGCATGAATTTATTCATGACGTTTTAGGCTTAGTTCTAGACGATGCTGAAGAGCAAAGCAAAGAAAAAGAAGCGCTTGAAGGGACCGTACAAATGTTAATCGACATCCGTAAAAAAGCGCGAGACAATAAAGATTTCGCTACTTCAGATCAAATTCGAGACCAGCTTTTAGCCTTAGGAGTCCAACTGAAAGACGGTAAAGAAGGAACGACGTTTCATATATAAGTAACGTCGATGAAAAATCCTTTGGTTTATTTGTTAACTGGCTTCATCAAAGTATATCAACGCGTTCTTTCTCCCCTGTTGCCCCCCACCTGCATTTATTCCCCAACGTGCTCGCATTACGGAATAGAAGCCTTAAAAAAGCATGGCGCTTTGAAAGGAACGCTCCTTACAGCCAAACGAATTTTGAGATGTCATCCTTGGGCAAAAGGAGGACACGATCCTGTTCCATAATCTTTCTCATTTCGTAAAATTTCGATACTTTTAACCAAACCAACAACACTATGCACCTGCTCAAAATTTATTGGGAACCTAGTACCACCCTTTTTAAAATTGGCTCTTTTGGTATTCATTATTACAGCCTCATGTTTGTGATTGCTTTTGTAGCTGGATTTGGGATCATGAAAAGGATGTACGTCAAAGAAAAAGTGGATGTCAAGGTGCTCGATCCCATGTTGAATTACATTGTTATTTCCACCTTGTTAGGGGCACGTTTAGGGCATGTTTTTTTTTACGACTGGGCTTATTACAAACAAAATCTAATTGAAATTTTACTGCCTATCGCCACATCTGCCGAAGGCGGCTACCGCTTTGTAGGCTTCAGCGGCTTGGCTAGTCATGGAGCGGCCATTAGTATTTTATTGGGAATTGTTCTATACCAAAGAAATTATCCCTACAAACCTCTTCTATGGATTTTAGATCGCCTCATTATTCCCACTACCTTGGGAGCCGCATTGGTTCGAATTGGGAATTTTTTTAATTCTGAAATTGTAGGAAATTATACTGGAAATAATTTTGGGGTTGTTTTTGTCAACCGAGGTGACACTATGCCGCGCCACCCTGCTCAACTCTACGAATCCATCGGATACATTTTCCTCTTTTTCCTTTTGCGCTATCTTTACAAAAACACCTCTAAAAAAGACGGATTCTTACTCGGAGTGTTTATGTCTGTTTTGTTTAGCATTCGCTTTTTAGTAGAATTTGTTAAAGCAAGTCAAGGCGGCTTCGAAACTTTCCTCCCTGCGCTTTCTACTGGGCAATGGTTAAGTTTACCCCTTATTGCTGCTGGTTTAGTCCTTGTATATCGCTCCAAAGCAAATCGCCTATGAAGTCGGTAGAGGAATGGAAATACCCAATAGGTAAATTTTCAAGAAAAACTACTTATACCCCAGATGACTTATTGCTTGCAGTAAAAAAAATTAAGAGTCTTCCAGAAGAACTCCACGCTATTGTTTCCCGCTTGGAAGAAAATGATTTAGACCAGAGTTACCGACCTGGCGGTTGGAGCATCAGGCAACTTATTCATCATATGGCGGACTCGCATACACACGCCTATTTACGTTCTAAATTTGCGTTTTTAAATGCAACGCCTACCATTATGGATTACAATGAAAATCTTTGGGTGACTTGCTCCGATGCACAAGGAGGGCCTATCGCGCCCAGTGTTTTAATCTTAGAAGGCATACACCAAAAATGGAGCTTGTTTTTTGAGTCACTCTCCTCTACAGATTGGAAAAAAACATACCAACATCCCGAGCGAAAAGAACCTTATACTTTAGAGGAAGTTGCTGCCTTGTATTCCTGGCATGGAGAACATCATCTGAAACACATTTCTTGCTACCTCGAGAAATTCAAAAAATAAAAAAACCCTGAACAGCTGTTCAGGGTTTTTTATTATAAAACTCGGTTGTTTTTATTCAGTTGAGTCATTGCTTTTGTTCTGTGTGTCATACATCACAGGAGTTGCAATAAATACAGAAGAATAGGTTCCTACCACCACTCCTACAATTAAGGCAAACATAAAGCCTCGTATCGATTCACCTCCAAAAATAAAGATGGCTAAAAGCACGAGTAAAGTAGTTAAGGAAGTATTGAGCGTTCTGCTAAGTGTTGAATTTAAAGCCGAGTCCACTGTGTCGCTTAATGCCCACTTGGGATGATCGTTTGTAAATTCACGAATACGGTCAAACACAACAACGGTATCATTTAAGGAATACCCAATTACGGTAAGAATCGCAGCAATAAAGGCTTGGTTGATTTCCATATTAAATGGCATAATGCTGTAAGTAAGGGAGAAAATCCCCAACACAATTAAAACATCATGAAATACAGCTGCAACAGCACCCAAAGAGAATTGCCACTTTCTAAATCGGAGTAAGATGTATAAGAAAACAACAATAAGAGAACCGATTACAGCGAGGTAAGAATTCTTTTTGATATCATCGGCGATGGTAGGACCAACTTTGATGGAAGACATAATTCCTACTTCTTTATCGTCTGCGCCATTGACGAAGTCATCAAAACTTAATCCATCTGGCAAATAGGCTTGAAGGGAAGCGTATAGTTTGTTATAGATCTCTTGGTCTATTTCTGTACCCTCTTCATCAATTTTATATTTGGTTGTAATTTTCAATTGGTTGTCTTCCCCAAAAGTTTTTACTTCCGCACTTCCAAAGGCATCCACCAAATTGGTTTCAACTTCTGAAGGATTCATAATTTGATCAAAACGAACGGTGTAAGATCTTCCTCCAACAAAGTCAACTCCTTGGTTAAGGCCATTGAAAGTCAATGAGGCTAAACTAACCACAATTAGTACAGAAGATACTATGTAAGCCGTTTTACGTTTTGCTAAAAAAGCAACGGTTAGATTGGTTAATAAATTGGCTGTGGCTTTGGTTGAAAATCCAACTTTTTTCCCGTTGAATAAACGACCATCTACAAATAAACGAGTGATGAAAATCGCAGTAAACAAAGAAGTTCCAATACCGATTAAAAGTGTTGTTGCAAACCCTTTGATAGGACCTGTTCCAAAGACAAATAAAATCAATGCGGTCAATCCTGTGGTAATGTTGGCATCAAGGATAGAAGAAAGGGCATTGTTGAAACCATCGGCTACAGCTTTTTGTGGTCCTTTCCCTTTTCTCAATTCTTCGCGCACTCGTTCAAAAATAAGCACGTTCGCATCCACAGAAATACCAATGGTAAGCACAATTCCTGCAATACCAGGGAGAGTAAGTACAGCACCTAAGCCTGCAAGAATTCCAAATATAAGAAGGATGTTTAACGCTAAAGCGATATCAGCGTATATCCCCGAGGAACCATAGTAAAAAATCATCCATCCAAGGACAATGAGTAAGGCAATCAAGAAAGAATAAATTCCACTCTGAATGGCTTCTCTTCCTAGGGAAGGACCTACAATTTCAGACTGAATAATTTCTGCTGAAGCTGGAAGTTTACCCGCACGAAGTACATTGGCAAGGTCAATGGCTTCATTAAGAGTAAAGGACCCTGTAATTTCTGAACGCCCTCCTGAAATAGCTCCGTTGTTTACTCCGGGGGCTGAATACACCACATCGTCGAGCACAATCGCAATGCTACTTCCATCTTTAAACGCTTTTCCAGTCATGTTTTCCCAAACACGTGCTCCTTTGGCATCCATTTGCATGGAAACTGCAGGTTGCCCGATTTGACTGTAGGTTTGTACCGCGTCAACAATCACTCCCCCACTTAACTGGGCAACGCCATCGCGATTCGATTTTACGAGGAATAAATCGATTACATCTGAATTAGGATTGGGTTTTCCCCAAGCAAAATTCACATAGCGTAATTCATTAGGTAATAAACGCCGCACCTCTGGTAAATCGAGGTAAGCCATTACTTTATCCATGTCCTTTTTAGCAAATTGTGCCAATACTGGTCCGCCTTGGAAACCGTATCCACGTACAAGTTCGAGTAGTGGATTTCCAGCGGCAGGGGTAATGGAATCTTGTGCTTCTACATCCGCTAAAAGATCATCAATAGCAGAAGAAGCTTCTTCTTGTTTTGAAGCGCTATCTGCTTTAGCAGCTTCCATTTCTTTGATCAATTTATCTGCATCGCTGAGGAAAGCAAAAAATTGTTCGTTTTTAAACGTTTCCCAGAACTCGAGTTGCGCAGTAGATTGCAAAAGGTTTTTCACACGTTCTACATCTTTCGCCCCAGGCAATTCTACCAAAATACGTCCAGAAGTCCCTAAACGTTGAATGTTGGGTTGTGTTACACCAAATTTATCAATACGCTTTCGCAATACTTCAAAAGCTGAAATAATGGATTCGTCAATTTTTCTACGAATGATAGGACGCACTTGGTCATCACTCATTTCGAAATTGATAAGATCGCTTAACGTACGGTTGGCAAAAATATCTGGATCGGCAAGTTTTGTCGTTCCTTTTACATTGTCAAAAGCAGCAAAGAAGGACTCTACATAGGGTTCATCGGTTTGCTTTTGCAAATTATCCGCTTCATCTAAGGCTTGATTGAAAACAGGATTTTTAGAATAATCCGCTAATCCTTTTAAGATATCGCGAACAGAAATTTGAAGAATCACATTGATTCCTCCTTTAAGATCTAGTCCCTTGTTGAGTTCTTTCCCTTTGGCGTCGTTGTAGGAAGTAAATCCGTAAAGCGATTTGCTACCAATCGAGTCCAAATACTGAGTTTCTACAAGTTCGCGTTTTGATATAAAATCATCTTCATCAACCGAAATGACCTGTGCAGCGTAAGCTTGGGCCTTGGCCTCTTCGTTACTGGCAATAAAAGTGAAAGAGAGTTGGTATATACTCACGATTCCAAAGAGGAAACCAAAGAGTTTTATGAGTCCATTATTCTGCATGAAAGTAAATTTAAGCGTTTTAAAGGCTCGCAAATATAAAGTTTACACCATGATTAAGCAACTTTATATGAGGATTTAAGAGAACCAAGCCGCCAGAATGGCGACTTGGTAAAAATTGTTTTTTATAAATTGTCGCTAAGGGCGTTGTTCATTGTTCGAACGGCTTCAGCACTTTGTTTGAATTTTTCTTGCTCAGCATCATTCAGCTTTAAATCTACAATTGCTTCAACTCCACTTTTCCCGATAACACAGGGAACGCCGATACAAATATCATTTTGTCCATACTCCCCTTCTAACATAACGGAGCAGGGAATCATTCTTTTCTGATCGTTGACAATACTATCTACCAAGTAGGCTACTGATGCCCCAGGAGCATACCAAGCCGATGTTCCCAACAGTTTGGTTAGTGTTGCTCCACCAACCATAGTAGCTGCGGCAACCTCTTCAAGCTTTTCCTCGCTTAAATGCTGAGAAACAGGGGTACCGTTATAGCTCGCTAAACGAGTTAAAGGAATCATGGTGGTATCGCCATGACCGCCAATGACCATTCCTTGGATATCATTTGCAGGTTTGTCAAGGGCCAACGATAAATAGGTTTTGAAACGAGAGCTGTCGAGTGCACCTCCCATACCGATAATTCTATTCTTAGGCAATCCCGTTGCTTTTAACGCGAGGTAAGTCATTGTGTCCATTGGGTTAGAAACCACTACAATGATTGCCTCTGGAGAATGGGTCAAAATGCTTTCTGCAACTTGCTTTACAATTCCAGCGTTGATTCCTATGAGTTCTTCACGGGTCATTCCCGGTTTTCTTGGAATACCTGATGTTATTACAACGACATCACTACCCGCTGTAGCACTATAATCGTTAGTTACTCCTGTTATACGTGTATTAAAACCAAGGGTAGTAGCGGTTTGGGTTAAATCGAGGGCTTTCCCTTCGGCAAAACCTTCTTTGATATCCAACAGAACAACTTCACTCGCAATTCTTTTTATAGCGATGTATTCAGCGCAAGAGGCACCTACGTTTCCAGCGCCTACAACAGTTACTTTCATTTCTTTTATATTTAATTATTTGATTTTGGCAAAATTAAGCATCAATGTTGGCATAAACCGCATTTCGCTCAATAAAATCCCTTCTAGGAGGTACTTCATCGCCCATTAACATGGAGAATATACGGTCTGCTTCACTTCCGCTTTCTATGGTTACCTGTCGCAATGTTCTAAACTCAGGGTTCATGGTGGTGTCCCATAATTGTTCAGCGTTCATTTCTCCTAAACCTTTGTAGCGTTGTACACTCGCTCCTTGACCATATTCTAACAACAACGCTTCTCGCTGATCGTCGTTCCATGCATAGGTTTTCTTTGCGCCTTTTTTCACAAGATAAAGCGGTGGTGTAGCGATATAGACATAGCCAGACTCTACTAACTCGCGCATATAGCGGAAAAAGAAGGTCAAAATTAAAGTAGAGATATGGCTTCCATCCACATCGGCATCACACATAATAACCACTTTGTGGTAACGAAGTTTTTCTAAGTTCAATGCTTTGCTGTCCTCTTCGGTTCCTATGGTTACACCCAACGCCGTGTAGATGTTTCTTATTTCTTCGTTTTCAAAAACCTTGTGCTGCATGGCCTTTTCTACGTTCAAAATTTTCCCTCTCAGCGGTAAAATCGCTTGGAAATTTCGATCGCGACCTTGCTTTGCGGTCCCCCCTGCAGAGTCTCCCTCTACAAGAAACACCTCGCACTGAGCAGGATCTTGTTCAGAACAATCGGAGAGCTTTCCTGGAAGTCCTCCTCCGCTCATCACGGTTTTGCGTTGCACCATTTCGCGAGCTTTACGCGCTGCATGGCGCGCTTGTGCTGCAAGAATTACTTTTTGGACAATCGTTTTGGCATCATTTGGATTTTCTTCCAAATAATTTTCCAACATTTCAGACACGGCCTGAGATACCGCTGAAGTTACTTCGCGATTCCCAAGTTTTGTCTTGGTTTGTCCTTCGAACTGTGGCTCAGCCACTTTTACAGAAACAATGGCGGTGAGGCCTTCTCTAAAGTCATCACCACTGATTTCAAATTTTAATTTATCCAATAAACCCGATCCATCTGCATATTTTTTCAAGGTAGATGTAAGTCCACGTCGAAAACCAGAGAGGTGTGTACCCCCCTCATGCGTGTTGATGTTGTTCACATAGGAATGTAAATTTTCTGAAAAAGAAGTGTTGTAAATCATAGCAACCTCAACAGGGATACCATTCTTTTCGCCTTCAATAGAAATCACTTCTTGAATGATAGCTTCTCGTGTTTCATCTAAAAAAGTGATGAATTCTTTTAGTCCTTCTTTGGAATGGAAGACCTCGCCAAGAAATTCTCCTTTGTCGTCTTTCTCGCGGCGATCTTGTAATTCAATGGTAATTCCTTTATTCAAATAAGCCAATTCGCGCATACGATTGGCAAGGGTTTCGTAGTTGTATTCTAGGGTTTGTTGGAAAATCTGTGGATCGGGTTTAAACGTAACCGAGGTACCACGCTTATCTGTACTTCCCCCTTCACGAACGGCATATTTGGGCTTTCCTCGTTCGTATTCTTGTTCCCAAGTTTTCCCTTCACGGTATACGGTTGCAGTTAACGATTCAGACAATGCATTCACACAGGAAACTCCTACCCCGTGCAATCCTCCTGAAACTTTATAGGAATCTTTATCAAACTTTCCTCCTGCACCGATTTTTGTCATGACCACTTCAAGGGCAGAAACGCCTTCTTTTTTGTGGATTCCGACAGGGATCCCCCGACCGTTGTCATGGGTGGTTATCGAATTATCTTCATTGATGATCACCTTGATCAGATCACAATGTCCCGCAAGGGCTTCATCAATCGAATTATCTACTACTTCATAGACCAAATGGTGGAGTCCTCGAACGCCTACATCACCAATATACATCGAAGGACGCATACGTACATGCTCCATCCCTTCAAGGGCCTGAATACTGTCCGCAGAATACTGTGGACTTTGTGGTGTTTCACTCATAATTTACATGGTTTTCAAACGTCAAAAAAGGACGTCTTCCAAAGATAAAAAAACGACACCCAACTGTCGTGTTTACAGCTGGGTTATCGCGTGAAGTTATTAACATTTTGTGTGGATAAAAACGGCTTTTGGGGAGGTACCCTCAAAGCCGATTTTAAAGGCAATCTAATAAGCGTCGTCGTGCACTTTGGCTACGGCTCTTCCACTAGGATCGTTCATGTTTTTAAAGGCCTCATCCCACTCCAATGCAATGGGAGTACTGCATGCTACAGAAGGTACTGAAGGCACGCTTAATGCAGCTGTTTCACTTGGGAAATGCTCTTCAAAAATAGAACGGTAGTAAAACTCTTCTTTGTTTTGCGGGGTTTGAGCTGGGAAACGGTATTGAGCGTTCTCCATTTGCTCATCGGAGACCGCTTCTTCAACAATTTCTTTTAGTGTATCGATCCAGCTATAGCCTACCCCATCGGAAAATTGCTCCTTTTGGCGCCAGGCTACACTTTTAGGTAAATATTTTTCGAATGCTTTTCGAACCACCCATTTTTCCATACGCTCCCCATTGATCATCTTGTCTTTTGGATTAATGCGCATAGCAACATCCATAAATTCTTTGTCTAAGAATGGAACCCGACCTTCAATTCCCCAAGCAGCTAACGATTTGTTGGCGCGCAAACAATCATACTGATGAAGCTTATCCAGTTTTCGCACGGTTTCTTCGTGGAAATCTTTTGCCGTAGGCGCTTTATGAAAATAGAGATAACCGCCAAAAAGTTCGTCGGCACCTTCTCCAGAGAGCACCATTTTTATTCCTAATGCCTTAATGGCTCTAGACATTAAAAACATGGGCGTAGAAGCACGAATAGTCGTAATGTCATAGGTTTCTAAATGATATATCACATCGCGAATAGCGTCTAGGCCTTCTTGAATGGTGAATTTTATTTCATGATGTACGGTGTCAATATGATCGGCCACCTTTTGTGCAGCTGCTAAATCTGGAGACCCTTCTAAGCCCACAGCAAAAGAATGCAATTGGGGCCACCATGCGGCTTGCGTATCGTCCGATTCTACACGTTTTGCCGCATAGAGTTTCGCTAAAGCAGAGGTAACTGAAGAATCCAAACCACCTGAAAGGAGCACTCCATAAGGCACGTCACTCATCAATTGGCGACGTACAGCCGCAGACAAAGCATCGTGAATGGCCTCAATACTGGTTTCGTTGTCTTTTACATTGTCATATTCCATCCAGTCACGTTCATACCAACACTGGGCCTCCCCCTCCTCGGAAGAAAGAAAATGACCTGGAGGGAAAAGTTCAATTTTTGCACACACACCTTCTAAGGCTTTTAATTCAGAAGCCACATAAAAAGTTCCATGTTGATCCCACCCCATATAAAGCGGAATAATTCCCATGTGGTCTCTGGCCACAAAATAACGGTCTTCCTGTATGTCGTAAATCGCAAAACCAAAAATACCATTGAGGTCATCGACAAAATCGGTCCCCTTTTCATTATAGAGCGCCAAAATAACTTCACAATCCGACTGAGTTTGGAAATCGTATTTATCAGCAAGGGATTTGCGTATTTCTTGATGGTTATAGATTTCGCCATTGGCCGCTAAGACGTAGCGCCCACAAGGACTATAAATGGGTTGGTTTCCCGAGGTTGGGTCTACAATGGCCAAACGCTCGTGCCCCATTAATGCTTTTTCATTTGAAAAAATACCACTCCAATCGGGTCCGCGATGACGAATTCTTTTGGACATTTCAAGGATTTGAGGACGTAATTCCTCACTGGGTTGCTTTAATTCAAAAGCGCATACTATTCCACACATGGTTATAAATTTCTACCAAAACTAGCGAAAATTGAATAAAATATATCTAATCAATTTAAATTGATTAATATTTTAAACTATTATTGCTTATTTTAATTAAAAATATGCGTTTGAATAGAAAAAAGAGAGGGAAAGTGAAAAATATTAAGCTAAGGTCTTTTTCGCTGATACACCATTTCGCCATTCAAAAAGGTAGCCATCACTTCGCTGTCCAAAATATCCGATTCTTTGACCAGCATGATATTGCTTGTCATCAAAACAAAATCGGCTACTTTTCCAGCTTCGATGGAGCCTTTTTGCTGTTCTTCAAAATTGGCATGAGCAGCCCAAACCGTCATCCCCTTTAAAGCCTCAGAGCGCGAAAGCGCATTTTCTACTTGAAAACCACCAGCGGGGGCACCAAGGGTGTCTTTTCTGACAATTGCGGCATAAAACGTAAGTAAAGGATTTACTTTTTCCACAGGAAAATCGGTTCCCAAAGCGACTGAACCCGACCAATCTAGCATTTCTTTGAAACGGTAGGCCGTTTTTATTCTTTTGCTCCCAAGACGCTCATCGGCCCACTCCATATCGCTTGTGGCATGGGTAGGTTGAACAGAAGGAATTACTTTAGGACCAAATTTTTGCAAATCACCCTCATCCACAACCTGGGCATGCTCGATACGCCAGCGCGGATCTTTCACCTCTTCTAATGCTTTGGAATAAGCATCTAGGACCGCTTGGTTTGCTGCATCGCCAATCGCATGTGTATTCATTTGAAAACCCTTCACGCTTAACAATTGCGCCAATGCGCTGATTTCCTCAGCTGGGGTAATAAACAAACCTCGGTTGGTAGGGTCATCGTGGTAGGGCTTTTTTAACGCTGCCCCTCTGCTGCCCAAAGCACCATCGGCATAGACCTTCACAGAACGAATGGTGAGGCGTTCAGTTTGACTGATTCCTTTTTCAAGGTAATGATCCAAATTCGCTTTGGTGTTTGAAATCATTCCATAAACACGCATTTTTAAATCTCCGGTATTGTGAAGACTGTCGATAAGTTCCAGTTGAGAACGGTTTAGTCCAGCATCGTCAACGGTAGTTAAACCATAAGACAGGGCAATTTTTTCTGCTTGCTTTAAAGCCTCAATTTGTTCTTTTCTGCTCAGCTGTGGTAAAACCTTGTAGGCCAACGATGATGCATTATCGATCAACACTCCCGTGGGTTGCCCTTTTTTCAAAATCACTTCTCCACCGTCAATTTGAGTACTTGCTGTGATTCCGGCCTTGTTTAATACCACCGAATTCACCCATGTGGCATGACCATCTACACGCTCAAGGACCACCATTTTATCTGGAAAAGCATTGTCTAAAAATGTTTTGGTCGGAAAGCTTTTATCTTCCCAAAGGTTTTGATCCCATCCTCGACCAACGAGCACTTTCGGATTGTTTTTCTGATCGTGAGCTCGTAAACGATCAACAACTTCTTCTATGATTTTTGCCCCTCTAAGCTCCACTTGATTCTGCCCTAATCCCAATTGATAAAAATGACAATGAGCATCAATGAACCCAGGAAATACGGGAAGGCCATTAAAATCCAAAGTAGCTTTTGCTTTGTATTGCTTTACAATTTCTTCGTCTCCCACCGCAATGAATTTTCCATTTTTAACCGCAAAGGCTGAGGCAACTTCAAAATTTTCATTCACAGTAAAAACAGTGGCATTGTGTATCACCAAATCGGCATCGTAAAGTTGACAAGACGTCAAGCTAACCAGACCAAACAGCAAATAAATATAGGATCGCATAATTTTAATTTCTGCGACAAAAATAAGATAAACCTTAGGATTAAAAAGCAAGATCAAAATTATATCGCATTCCTACGAGAATTTGCGTCCCATAAACGGCATAATTGCTCCATTGGTAAAAGGGTTCATTGGTAAGGTTGTTCCCTTTTAAATAGAAACCCCAACGCTCATTGAGTTGAAAATTCAGGTGAAGATCGACTTGAGTAAAGGCGGCTAGGTCCTCAAACAGCACCGGTGCATTTTCGAGCTCTTGTCCCAAAAAAGTATCGCGGTACCCATTTTGTCGTGCTCCCAAATGTTTTATATGCCATTGAAAACTAATCTTTTCTCCCCATTTTAATGTTCCGTCAAAGAGCAAGGAGAGTTCGGGGAGATTAAGCGCATTGGGATAAGCAAAAGGTTGATCGCTTTGATTTTTAAGAGTATAATCCGTGTAAGCAGCTTTGAAACGCAAACGCCCACCGTTTTTAAAGGCGGCAGAGAGCTGTGCTTCTACCCCCGATTTTGTCAGATCGGTATAAATGGACTCAAACGCATTTCCATAGCGATAAGCAACTACATTGGAACGGTCGATGTCAGCGCCTAAATTTTGCATTAAAGGATGCTGATTGACCTCAGCATAAAGGGCATTCCAGGAAAACTCCCAACCCGAAACAAATTTAGATCGCGTTCCTAAACGGAAACGATAGGGAATAATGGTGGGCTCTAAGCGTATTCCCGGAGCCATATAGGGATTTTCGTGTGTAAAACTGCGGTAACTGTTCAAGACCACATCACCATCGGCTTCTAAAAAGGGAGCAAAATTCCCCTTTATGGGTAAATAGGTAAAAGAAACTTTTGGGAAAACGTAAAGAGGTTGCTCGCTAAAAGCATCACCTACTCCATAGGTCCCTTTAGCACCCACTTTGAATTTGAATTTTCCACGAATCTTACTCGCAAATAAAGCCAAATCAGCTTTTCCAAGGTCATAATCGGTTTCCAAACGGGTGTAGAAGTCTTCTTTGAAAGCGGTTTTTAAATAGGTGAATTGAGGTAATAAACTCACCGCCATTCCTCCAAAAGCTTGTTGAATTTTGGAATCGAAACGAACTTCCACTTCAGAACTAGAAAAAGAATCTGTCGTTAAAAAAGAATGCAACGCCAGTTGTTTCACCCAAGGATCGTACCACTGCCATTTGCTGGTAATGCTAATGTAATTGAGTTTTTGCTGGGGCAGAAAATTTTCACGAATGAACGCATCGTTTATTGGGGTTCGAAGCCCATAAAACTGCTGTTGATGTTGGCGAAAATTAACCTGAGAAAAACTATTGTGCTTATTCGTGGCATACTGGTGAGAAACATTGAGCAAAAAATGGCCTTGCTTGGTCGGAAGATCTTCTTCAGGTAGATTTTTTAAAAACCCATTGTAACGGAACATCCAATCAATTCGCTGTCTGCGGTCGAGTGCAAGATAGGTACTGTATTCTGCTAAGAGTTGGTTGAAGTTTCCAAAACCTAAAGAAGCATTTGAATTGAATTGAGGTTTTATTTTTTTGGGAATCAGTTTTCGAGCACTCCCCTTGGATGGGATAAAAGTCGATGCCACTGGAACGGAAAAAATACGGTATTCCACCTCCTGCTTTTTATTCTCTTCCGAAAGAATATCTTCGGGGGATTGAAGAATTTTAAACACATCTTGTAGACTAGGAGAATAGGATTTGATAACGGTCACCTCTTGCACATCAATGCTGTCTTTTTCTTTTTCTTGTGACTTCATAAAAAACGAAACAAGCAGCAAAATAACCGAAATGGAAATGTGTTTATTCATTGGACGTTGTTTCTACATTGACTGAGGAATTATTTTTTGCTTCTACCGCCTTGATGTTTGCTAAATCTTTTTTCGCTTCCTCAATTAGAACAGGAAACTGAGTAAAGTTTTCAAGAATGGATTCCAAAATGAAGGTCGCCTGGAAGGCATCGTCCAATTGGTAAAAGTTTTTCGACATCAACAGCAAGCTTTTCCCTGCAAAATCGGGGTAGCCACCATAGTTTTGCGCTATTTTTTCAATCACTTTGTTCGATGCTGCAAACGCTTTATTATTGTGCTGGGTAAGTGCATCGAAGTACAAGGCTTCAACCGCCCATTCCCCTTGGGGTGCATTTTCCAACGCTTTAAAAGCCTTTGCAGCTTTTGGCTGGTTTTTCAAGACTTCGGCCGATTCTGCTAAATTGTAATAAGCTTCCCAGGTTATGCTTTCTTCGCTCTCTGGCTGCGCCAAGATTTTCTCGGCATACTCCATCGTTTTTTCGTAGTCTTTCTTTTCTTGAAAAGCATATTTCATAATGTTGGCTAAAGCATAGCGCTTGTTTTCTTCAAACTGTGCTTCTTCTTCCAAACGAAGGAAAACTAAATTTGCTTGTTCTTTTTCACCCAATTCGAGCAAGGACTGTGTGGTGCGTACCAAAGCTTGCTCGGTGTAGGTATTAAAAGGGTTATCGAGTATTTTTTGATAGTGGAGAATGGCATCGGCAAAATCGCTTTTTTCAAAATGCAACTCAGCCAACAAAAACGACGCTTTAAGGATGTTTTTTCCATTCGGATATGCCTCAAGGTAGTTTTCCAAAGCTTTCCGTAGAGCGTTTTTCTTTCCATCGGCTAAAAGGCGATCGATGGCTTCAAAGGAGGCTCTTTCTAATTTTAAATCAGGTAAATTGGTTAAGTTTAACTCCTTTAACCAGGCGGTAAGCTCCCCTACTTCGTTTTGCTCTATAGCCATCTCCTT
Organism: Candidatus Arcticimaribacter sp.; assembly: GCA_038143215.1. Taxonomy (GTDB): domain Bacteria; phylum Bacteroidota; class Bacteroidia; order Flavobacteriales; family Flavobacteriaceae; genus Arcticimaribacter. Next base: position 506,745 of record JAYQLP010000004.1, read on the forward strand.
TACCGTTTGAAGAGCCTGTGGAGTAACCGCGGCATTGGGATAGCGCTTGATAAGTCCTTTTAAAATAACAAGCGCTTCATCGATTTGCTCGTTGTTGTAAAGCAAAAGTCCTTTGTTGAGGAAGGCACGCGAACGATAGGGACTTTTAGGTTGCTCTTTTATGATTTGATCGTAAATCGAAATCGCTTCTACTGTTTTTTCTTCTTTGGCATAGGACTGAGCCAATTCAAATAGGACATCGTCGATTAGAGAAGAAGAAGGAAATTGTTCAATAATGGCTTGAAGCAAATCCATTTTCTGTGTATTCCGTCCTACAAAACCATAACTAATGGCCTGCTGATATTGGGCGTATTCTGCTTTTTGAGGCTGCAACTGACTTACTTTCTCGTACTGATCCATTGCTGGCCAATAAGCCTTTAAGACAAAGTGACAATCGCCAATGCGCAAGCGTGTATCGCGCTCATAAGCCAAATCGGGATTGGTGTTTAAAAATCGTTCAAAAGCAGCAATGGCTAAAGGGTAGTTTTTGGTTTTAAAGAAGTTGTAACCTAAGTTGTAATCGATCCAGTCCTTTTCGTTCAATGAGTTGATTCTCGGATGCGTTTTTAAGGCTTGAAATTCTGTAATGGCGCTGTCGTATTGTTTTAGTTCATACAAACTTTGTGATTTCCAATACCGAGCTGAAAGGGCTAGGGTGGGATTCTTATCCAATTTTATGACTTGCTCAAAGTCTTGAAACGCCTCTTGAAACTGCCCTCTTTTATAAAGTGCAATGGCTTTCATATAATAAACTTTTTGTCGGGCTGCATCATAAATTTTCCCGGGTAACTTTTCCAAAAGCACTAGTGCGGCTGCGTAGTTTTTTGAACTGACATAGGAATCCAACAAAAGCGTTTCGAGTTCCTTTATTGCCTCGTGTTTGGGATAGGCGGAAATAAAACGCTGAATGACGACCGAAGGACGCTCGTACGAATTTCCAATTTCGTAGCTGAGGCGCGCATAATTGAGTAAAGCGTCTTCTTGAATGGTGGTGTTAAATTCCATTTCCGAAGCGCGTTTAAAGGCATTTAAAGCAGCTGTTTTTTGATCGGTTTTTAGATAGCTATCCGCTAGGTGATAGTAAGCGTTTTGTGCTACCGCGTCGGTGGTACTGATAATTTTACTGAACTGCTCAATAGCCCGTTCGTATTCTTTCATCCGATAATGAGAATAACCCAACTGATAAAAGTCGGTGTTGTTCCATTTCCCTTTTTTGCCTTCGTAAGCCAGTAGATAGGGCATGGCCGAACGGTAATCTTTTAAATTAAAATAACTTTCTCCGATGATTTTAGACAGTTCGGAAGTTTCTTTCTTATCCGCACCCTTAAGGCTTTTACGAGCCAGAGCAATGGCCTCTTCAAAACGCCCCAGTTTAAAATTCATATCGGCTTGAAAATAACCCACGGTGTTGTCGTCTTCGCGTCTTGTTAATTTTTCAAAATTACGGTTGGCTTCTTGAAAATCTTCCAGCTGATACGCGATATAACCCAAATAGTAATTGGCATCGGACTGAAAGGCTTCGTTTTCTTTAACCTTTTCAAAAAGCGGTTTTGCGTTTTTATAGCGCTTGGTAGAAAAATAGGTGTACCCTTTGTTAAAATTAAAGCGCGGGCGTTGTGCTTTGGCAATCTCGTTTTCAGAGAGTTTGCTGTACCACTTTAAGGCGTAGGAATAGCGCCCTTGATTGAAATAAAAATTGGCTGCATCGAAAAAAGCCGTTTCCGAAAGGTAGTTGGTGGGGTTGTCCAGCATAAAGGCGGTCAACATTTTTCGGCTCCCGCAGTATTGAGTCGCAAAGCAGAAGAAAGCGTGTAAAAACGCGCCTCAGTATGGAAAGGGGTTAAATTGGGAAAATACTCCTGCTGATGGTAGTATTGCGAAGCTGTTCCGTAGGCGTTGGTGGCGAAATAGAAATCGCCCATCATTTGAAAACCACTCTCCCACCCTTGCTGTGCCTTTAGTGGATGGCTAAGGCTTAAAAGAAGAAGGGCGATAAAAAAGGGAATCCTTTTCAAATCCATGGCTTAAAATTAAGGCTTGTTTGTTACTATTTGAACGTGTTTTTTTACTTTTAAGTATAAAATTATCAACAATTTTGAAGTTCTTTTTGAAAGAACTCATTCGATAAACCTTACCTTTAACCGCAGATGTAAAGCCGTTCGCACATTATGAGTACCACGATTTTAAGCCTCAAAGAAGCCACCATTTTTCAAAAAAAGCAATCCATCCTCAGCGGAGTTAATATTGACATCGAAGCGGGGGAGTTTGTGTTTTTGATTGGAAAAACGGGAAGCGGAAAAAGCAGCTTGATTAAAACGCTTTATGCCGACTTGCCCCTGCAGGTGGGAGAAGGCCATATCGTGGGAATGGATTTAACCAAAATAAAACAAAAAGAAATTCCACTTTTACGACGTAAACTAGGGGTGGTTTTTCAAGATTTTAAGCTCCTACCCGATCGCAGCATTTTCAACAATTTGGCGTTTGTGTTAAAAGCCACAGGATGGAAAGGGGAAGCCAAAATAAAAACCCGTATTCAAGAGGTGTTGGCACAAGTAAAACTCGAAGGTGTGGAAGAAAAATATCCTTTTGAAATTTCGGGCGGAGAACAACAACGCGCCGCCATTGCACGTGCACTGCTAAACACTCCAGAATTCATTATTGCCGATGAGCCGACTGGAAACCTCGATCCGCAAACCAGCCTAGAAATCATGGAGGTTTTTCAAGAATTGCACCAACAAGGGATGACCATTTTAATGGCGACACACGACTACAACATGATTGTGAAATTCCCTGGAAAAATACTCCGCTGCGACCAAAGTGCCATTTATGAAGTGGTGCAGAAAAAAGAAGGGTGATTTATTTTTTGTACATTAAAAATTGATTTTACTTCTTCGTGAGTAAACTCTTTTTTAACAACCCTAATCTTTCCCCAAATTGATTATCATGAAAAAACGCAACCTCATCTTTAGCATTCTTTTGCTAGCACTGGCTTCATTAAGTTTTTCCGACCTCGATTTTCCCTATAAGCGACCTTTGTTTTACCTCTTCTTGTTTTATTTTATTCTTTTTGATTGGGTACTGCCTTGGGTGAGAAGGAAAAAGTAAAAAGTTAGCAAAGATGAAATTCACAGTTTTTCTTATCGTACTAACTTTCTTTCAATTTCTTTGTTCTCAAGAACAGCAGATAAACAATTTCAAGGGGTGGTTTTGGATATAACAACTCATCAACCCATTCCTTTTGTTCATTTCAGCTATGCTAAAAGAAAGGGGTTTGTTTCTAATGAAAAGGGGGCTTTTCAAATTATTGAACCCTTTGAATCGATAAAAGTAAAAGTGAGTGCAATTGGATACATATCACAAACAATCGATTTAAAGCCAAATAAAAAAGAAGTCATCTACTTAGATAATAATATTGAACAATTAAACGAAGTTGAACTGGTTTTAATCGATCAAAAAAAAGAATTGCTAAAAAGAGTGATTTAAAAAATTCCTTCAAATTACCCTAATCAAGATGAGACCATCACAGGAATAATTCATGAGGAATTTTTTGGAGACTCCCTCTTTCAAGACACCATCTATAAAGCGAGGTATAACGTTCAATTCAACAAACAAGGCTATCAAAAAAAGCGCAATACGGGAAATTTATCTGTTAAGAAGGGGGAAGCGAAATTCTATAAAGGAAATTAAAAGAAAAAGTAAACTCCAAAATCATAACTTAAACCTATATGCATTATTACTACGTTCGAATTCCCATTGTTTTTTTACTTTTTATCTTTTTTGCTTCGTGTAAAAAAGAGATCGACCCAAACCCCATTAATACCTTATAACGTTTATTGATTGAAAAAGGACCTTTTCGACCTCTATACCAACAAGTGCCAATTGATTGTTTCGAAAGGGATTCTCTTCTTTTGCAAATTCATGATGCTGACCAAGCGATAAGAAATTATGGAGGAGAAGGAAATATGGTAGAAATCGATGAACGAAATTTTTCAATACTGGCCTCTTTGATTGACCAATGTGGGTGGCCTAAGTTCAATCGACGATTTTATGATTTAAACACAAATCGAGAACAGGACATTCGACTTGGATTATTTTTAGTCCTACAACACGCGGGTCCCGTAAGGATGTCTAGGTATTATTTTGACTTAAAAAAAACAGCAGAAAATGACTATTTACACCCCTCTGACTTTGCACTTTACCAAGATCGATTACTGATGTATTACGACCTCCCACAGGTATATGGTTCTCAAATCACACACAGTGAAAGCATTGAATTGTATCGCGTATGGAATGCAGAAAACATAAATGAACGCAGGAGAGAGGTGTATATGCCTCCTATTGAAGAGTACCTCTACAACTTCGGTTTAAACTTTGAAGAAGAAAAGCAACGTATGCAATCCAACAAAAAGTAGGGAGCAGTTCCCTATCCTACTTTAGAGGCTTGGCGTTTGCGCTCGTTTTCATCTAAAAACACTTTTCTAAGGCGTAAATGATTGGGAGTAACCTCTACATATTCGTCACCTTGAATGTATTCGAGGGCTTCTTCCAGAGAAAACTTAATTGGGGGTGCCAATTTTACTTTATCGTCAGATCCAGAAGCTCGAACGTTAGAAAGCTTTTTGGTTTTGGTTACATTCACCACCATGTCGTCGCCACGGGAGTTTTCGCCTATTACTTGTCCGGTATATACTTCTTCATTGGGAGAAACAAAGAACTTTCCACGTTCTTGCAATTTGTCCAACGAATAGGGAATGGCATTTCCTTTTTCCATCGAAATTAGCGATCCGTTGATACGCCCCGGAATTTCACCTTTGTAGGGAGCAAATTCTTTAAAACGGTGATTCATAATGGCTTCTCCAGCGGTGGCGGTCAGCAATTGGTTTCGCAAACCGATAATTCCACGTGAGGGAACAATAAATTCACAGACCATACGGTCGCCTTTTGGGGTCATGCTAAGCATTTCTCCTTTTCGCAGGGTTACCATTTCAATGGCTTTCCCCGAAACGTTTTCAGGCAAATCGATGGTCAATTCTTCGATGGGCTCGTGTTTTACATCCTCGATTTCTTTAATAATTACCTGGGGTTGTCCAATTTGAAGTTCATACCCTTCACGGCGCATGGTTTCTATCAAAACGGAAAGGTGTAATACCCCACGTCCGAAAACTATAAATTTATCGGCAGAATTGGTTTCTTGTAAGCGCATGGCTAAGTTGCGCTCCAGCTCTTTTTCTAAGCGGTCTTTTATGTGTCTAGAGGTAACGAACTTTCCATCTTTTCCAAAAAAAGGCGAGTCGTTAATGGTAAACAACATGCTCATGGTGGGTTCGTCTATGGCAATGGTGGGCAGTGCCTCTGGGTTTTCGGCATCGGCGATGGTATCGCCAATTTCAAATTGCTCAATGCCAATTACTGCGCAAATATCTCCTGCGTTGACTTCCTCTACTTTTTTACGTCCTAAACCGTCGAAGAGGTTCAGTTCTTTAATGCGCTGTTTTGTGGTTTCTCCTTCTCGGTTAACTAAAGCCACAGGCATTCCCGGTGTAAGTTTTCCGCGTTGCAAACGCCCAATTGCAATTCGCCCCGTGTAGGAAGAAAAATCCAAAGAGGTGATGAGCATCTGCGGGGTGCCTTCTTCTATTTTCGGGCTTGGAACATGCTCCAGTACCATGTCGAGCAATGGCTCTACATTGTCGGTTTGCTCTTTCCAGTCTCGACTCATCCAGTTATTTTTGGCAGAACCGTATACGGTAGGAAAATCGAGCTGCCACTCCTCTGCTCCCAATTCAAACATCAAATCGAAAACCGATTCGTGTACCTCGTCTGGGGTGCAATTTTCTTTATCTACTTTATTGACAACAACGATGGGCTTCAATTTTAAATCGATGGCTTTTTGAAGCACAAATCGAGTTTGTGGCATAGGCCCTTCAAAAGCATCTACCAATAGTAAAACCCCATCGGCCATATTCAATACCCGCTCTACTTCTCCCCCAAAATCGGCGTGGCCAGGGGTATCGATGATATTAATTTTAGTGTCCTTGTAGGTCACCGAGATATTTTTAGACAAAATAGTAATCCCGCGTTCGCGTTCTAAGTCATTGTTATCCAAGATCAAATCCCCTTTGTTTTCGTTGGTACGAAACAACTCACAATGGTGCATTATTTTATCTACCAAAGTAGTTTTACCGTGGTCAACGTGGGCGATAATGGCAATGTTTTTAATAGTACTCATGCGTGATTTTTTACAGCCGCAAAGATAACGGTATATTATTGACTTATAACCCAATTGTCTCTTTTTATTATGGAAGGCTTTTTCCTAGAAAAGAAGTAGTTTTGTAAAAAAATATTCATGGACTTTTCAGCTTTACCAAATATCAATACAACCAACCCCAATAATTTCTTCTTAATCGCTGGTCCTTGTGCGATAGAAGGAGGAGAAATGGCATTCGAAATTGCAGAAAAAATCAATCGCATTGCACAAAAGCTAGAGATCCCTTACATCTTTAAAGGAAGCTTTAAAAAGCCAATCGCAGTCGTATTGATAGCTTTACAGGGATTGGAAACGAAAAGGCCTTGAACATCTTAAAAAAAGTGGGAGACACTTATAATATCCCTACCCTAACCGATATTCACGAAGCTAGTGATGCAGCTCTAGCAGCTAACTATGTGGATGTTCTCCAAATTCCCGCCTTTTTAGTGAGGCAAACCGATTTGGTAGTAGCTGCTGCCAAAACTGGAAAGGTGGTTAACCTTAAGAAAGGACAATTCATGAGTCCCGAAAGCATGCAATTTGCGGTGCAAAAAGTAAAAGATAGCGGAAATGAACAAGCGTGGATTACCGACCGAGGTACTCAGTTTGGCTACACCGATCTTATTGTCGATTTTAGAGGCCTCCCTGCCATGCGGGAAACGGCTCCTACCGTACTCGATGTGACCCATTCTTTGCAACAGCCCAACCAAAGCAGTGGCGTAACGGGAGGAAGACCACAATTGATTGAAACCATTGCCCGTGCCGGGGTAGTGAATCAGGTCGATGGCTTGTTTATAGAAACCCACCCCAACCCTTCTGTTGCTAAAAGCGATGGTGCCAATATGTTGCCACTCGATCAGCTCGAAGGCTTGCTTTCCCGTTTGGTGGCCATAAGAAAGACGGTAAATTCATTTTAGTCTTATATTTCTTTGTAATTTTATAAGCTGTTTCAATTGAAAACAGTTCTTTGACATCTACTGGGGTCGACTGGTTTTGACAGCGAGACCAATCGAACAGTAAGCACGTCGAGCATTGAGTCACAGCTCGTAAATCTTGGATTCAAACCTTAATTGGCGAAAATAACTACGCTCTAGCTGCATAAGCGACTGAATTATAGTAAGTCATTGCCCAGTCTCAACTAGGTTGAGAAGCCGGATGTCTCTTAACAGCCCTTGTTGACGGCGGTTAAACCAGAGGCACCAGAGAAGTCAACATCGAAGTTTAGGAATACCGACTAAACTTTTCAATAAAGGTAATAAGGTTAATGGTGGGCCGTTTTTAGTCAGCCTTAACTCGAAAATAAAGTAAAAACTAAACGTGTAGAAAGCTCTTCTATTGCTTGTTTGGACGAG
>JAYQLP010000005.1:0-4389 GCA_038143215.1 Candidatus Arcticimaribacter sp.
GACCTCGTAGGTTTTCAATTCTCCTCCCCAAGTGTTGACTTCAACCACGCCGGGAATACCTGAGAGTTGTCTTTTAATCACCCAATCCTGAAGAGTCCTGAGGTCGCTAAATATTGGTTTAGCCGAGGTATATCAAGCCTTACAAGACAACAACAACATCGCAGGAGGTGCCTACATTGAAAAGACAAACGAAAGTTATTTTATTCGTGGTGAAGGATTGGCCAGCACCTTTGAAGACATCGAAACAATAGCCGTTACCACACGAGGGGGGCGCCCTGTACTTATCAAAGACCTCGCTACAGTACACTTTGGTTCTGCAAACCGCTTTGGTGCCATTACCGGAAACGGAGAGGGGGAAAAAGTACTGGGACAGATCATGATGCTCTAAGATGCCGATTCGAATAAAGTCATTGAAGCAGTCAAAGCTCGAGTAGCGTCCATACAAAAGAATTTACCTGAAGGGGTACAAATTAACCCCTTCCTTGAACAAAGCAGTCTGATCGCAAAAACTACAGATACGATAGTCGAAAATTTGGTTCTAGGCTGTTTAATTGTGGTGTTGATCGTTATTCTCCTTTTAGGAAACCTTAGATCCGGACTGATTGTGGCTTCTGTCATCCCGTTGAGTCTCTTGTTTTCTATCTCCATGATGTACCTGTTCGAGATTGATGCGAACTTAATGAGTCTCGGGGCTATTGATTTTGGAATTATTATAGACGGAGCTGTAATTATCGTAGAATTTATTGCCTTTTCACTTGCGGGAAAACAAGCCATTCTCATTACCCAATCGGCGGTTGATCGTCGAAAAATGAAAGATGAAATTGCCTTGAGCGGAGCAACAAAAATGATGAATTCCGCTGTTTTTGGTCAGTTGATCATCATTTTGGTCTTTATTCCTATTTTTTCCTTGTCCAGTGTGGAGGGAAAAATGTTTCGACCCATGGCGCAAGTGTTTTGTTTCGCACTTTTAGGAGCCATGTTCCTATGCTTTACCTATATTCCTGTAGTTGCATCACTTTTTTAAACCCAGCAAAGACTCCAATTCTATATCCAACAAGCTATTAAGCACACTTTACCGAAGTTATACCCCTGTACTTACATGGGCCTTGCAAAAAAAGAAACCCTGTTAGGTATTGCAGCAGGACTGTTGGTACCCACAGCATTTTTATTTTATTCGATGGGGGAGAATTTATTCCCACCTTAGACGAAGGAGATTTTGTAATTCAACCGGTTTTAAAAACAGGAACAACCTGAGTAAAACCATTGAATTGACGACACAAATGGAAAAAATCATTCTGACTTTTCCAGAAGTAAAACAGGTGGTCACTCGAATTGGAGCCGCTGAAGTTCCTACAGATCCCATGTCGATGGAAGAAAGCGATGTGATCATCACACTGCATCCAAAAGCAACCTGGCAAACTGCTGACACCAAAGATGCGCTAGCGACCAAATTAAGGAAGCCCTTTCTGTGTTGCCCGGCATTGATTTTGAATTTACACAACCCATAGAAATGCGTTTTAACGAATTGATCACTGGGGTGCGCGCAGACCTTGCCATAAAAATATTTGGAGAAGATTTAGACGTACTTTACAAAAAGCCTCGAAGTAGAAAAAGCCATTCAAGATGTAGAGGTGCTGCAGACATTATTGTTGAAAAGACGGCAGGACTTCCTCAAATGACCGTTCAATACAACCGCAATAAAATTGCCAAATACGGATTGAATATAACTGAATTGAATCAATTGATAACCGCAGGCTTTGCGGGGATTACAGCAGGAACTATTTTTAAGGGAAAAACAATTTGATCTCGTTTTGCGCTTTGATCCCGAATACCGAAACCAATTGGAAGACCTAAAAACAACGACTCTTCCCTCCCCTCAGGAGGCTTAATGCCATTAAGTGAGTTCGCAACGATTAAATATTCTAAAGGTCCAGCCAAAATTTCACGCGATAACACAAAAAGACGAATCGTAGTAAGTGTAAACGTCAGAAACCGAGATTTGGAATCTGTGGTTGAGGACGTTCAAAAACGCATCAACAGTTCAATTGAGCTCCCTACAGGATATACAATCGCCTATGGAGGGCAATTTGAAAATTTAAGAGCTGCCACTGCACGGCTTAAAATTGCGGTGCCCATCGCACTTTTTCTGATTTTTATAATGCTGTATTTTGCATTCAATTCCGTACGAGAAGCCTCCTTAATATTTAGTGCGATCCCCCTGGCTTCCATAGGTGGGGTTTTGGCTTTATGGGTTCGAGACATTCCCTTTAGCATCTCCGCAGGAGTAGGCTTTATTGCCCTTTTTGGAATTGTAGTACTCAATGGATTGTTCTTATAGAAGAATTTAAAAGTTTAAAAAAGGAAGGAACGTACACCTTACACGACCTTATCCTTCAAGGTACAAAAAGTCGTTTACGTCCTGTTTTACTGACGGCATCGGCCGCGGCCCTAGGTTTTTCCCTATGGCACTTTCGTCCTCCGCGGGTGCAGAGGTTCAGCGTCCCTTAGCAACGGTGGTCATTGGAGGGTTGATCAGCGCTACAACCCTTACTTTAATCGTATTGCCCGTATTGTACGCCCTTTTTGAAGAGCGCAAAAGCAGCATAAAATCAAAAAGGATCCCGACTACCTTACTATTGCTCATCACTATTTTTTTACTACCTGCCCTATCCCTGGCGCAAAGCAAACCTTCAGTGCAGAAGAGGCCGTATCGATTGCCTTACAAAACAACCGTGGACTCAATGCCGCCCAGCAGCGCATTGAACAGCAAAAAAACCTAGAAGGCACTGCATTTGAACTGGATAAAATGAAGCTGTATTACAATTTTGATGAAAACAATATTGATCCGAGTGGATTTCCGCTCCGTGTTTTTGGAGTGGAACAGACCTTCGACTTTCCAACGGTATACAGCAGCACTAAAAAACTTTTAAAGCAACAGACCGCACTTAGCTCCTATCAGGCAGACCTTAAAGCCAATCAAGTAACGAAGGGGGTGTTAACAGCCTATTATACGTTGGTGACCAACCGCCATTTAGTCAACCAGTACCGTCAACTGGACAGTTTGTTTACAATAGCGGCAGGTACGACCCAAAAGCGCTATGAATTGGGTACCATCAGTGCTCTGGAAAAATTGCGTATGGAAGCCCGCTCGAATGCGGTGTCTCGGTTGTTATTGGAAGCAAATGAAGCTGTTTTTAAATCCCAACAATCCCTAGCGCGATGGATGCAAAGCGATCGTTTGATCGATCAAATCAATCTTGAATTAATTCGCCTCCCATGGAAACCGGTAGTCTTGGATACCCTTCCTGAAATCGATCCCGACAGACCCTTCAGCAACTCAGCGCACAACAACTTCTTCTAGAAAAACAAAATCTTTTGCCAGAAATTACGCTTGGCTATTTTCAGGGAAGCGACCTACAACCTGATTCTCCTCGCTTTGATGGGGTTCAATTAGGACTTACTGTCCCCCTTTGGACGGGAGCCATTCAATCCAAAATCAAAGCCGCAAAGCTGGAAGTGGAGATTTCTCAATTAGAAGGGGAAGATTACCTTATTGCGTTGCGTTCCATGCAACAATCCTTATTGTCTGAACTTCGCACCTTGGAAGTAGCTCTGGATCATTACATTAGCACAGGGCGTGAACAAGAAGAAGAATTGATCGCTACCGCTAAACAATCCCTCTCCAATGGTGAAATCGGAATTGAAGCCTATGCCCAGTACATAGAAACCGCTACGGCACTACGGGTAGATTATTTAAAAACACTCAACACCTACAATACCACAGTTATCAATTTAAATTACTTATCGGAATAATTATGAAAACATATTTTAATTCCTTGCTGCTGAAATTTTCTTTTGTTTCAGGAATTGTTTTTCTGCTTTATGCTTGTGCCAACACGAGCTCAGCGGAAGCCTCTGAACAAAATGAAGTGCTTGCTGAGCCAGAAGCTACAGTATTCCAAATCGACGAAGATCAAATGAAGGCAGGAGGAATAGAAATAGGGACGATTGCGCTTCATCCCATTGAAAAAAGAAAGCACGCCATGGGAACTTTAGCGGTCCCTCCTGAAAACCAAGAAAACATCAGTGTGTTTTTACCTGGAACTTTAACGTCTATAACGCTTTTACCTGGAACAAAAGTGAAAAAAGGAGACGTATTGTTTCGTGTTTCTGGACCTGCCATTATTGAATTACAAGAACAATTTTTGCTTAGTAAGTCTCAAATACGAACTAAGGAAGCCTTTTTCAAAAGACAAACCGCTTTATTCAAAGCCTCTTTAATTTCTGAAAAAGAATTTTTAGAATCGCAAGCAGCCTATGAAGTTGAATTGACTCATTTTCATGCATTACGATCTAAATTAAACCTCCTCCATATTAACCCATCACAAC